>CAMHUU010000001.1 GCA_946188395.1 uncultured Prevotellaceae bacterium
AGCCCATTTTTTTTGTAACTTTGTACTCGCAATTGAGGTGCGAGTACACTGCGGGCTGCGGCTCAGCATAGCTCGAGCGAGCTCGGTTCTGCATTCGCCTTGCACCGCAGTTGACAACGTCTTAAGGTACCAAAGAGACGCAGTGAGAACATAAACTTTAACCATTTAACCATTAAAAATTTTAGTAACTATTATGGCAGTAAACAGTATTCAAATGCCCATCAACATCAAGTTGAACCAGAATGAGGCTATGTCGTCGTCCTTCGGACGCTACTATCTGGAGGCAGCCACCTCGGAGGTGCTGTCGACCGAAGGTCTCGTCAACCACATCACCCACCACAACTGTGCCGTCGGCACCGAGGCTATCGCAGCCGTCATCAAGAAGCTGGGTGAGTGTATCCCCGAACTCGTGGCACAGGGCCAGCCCGTGATTAACCTGGTGTGCCGCGCCAAGGCCGTAGACCTGACGCCCGAGGTCACCGACAAGAGCAAGAAGAAGTGGGCTTCGCAGAAGTGCACGCTGGCCGAGTACCGCAACGCCGGTGGATTCCCCAGCATGGTCGGCGGATCATCTCCCGCAGAAAGCGCAGGCGGTTCGGGTAATTCCGAAAACAGCGGAAATGGCGAAAACACCGAAAATTCGGGTAGCGGCAGCGGCGGCACTGACCGCCATGGGAACAACAGCATGTATGAGTTATAGACCATTCTAATGTACCCAGAGGGATTCGAAACAACAACCCGCTGAACGACGTCGTAGAAGGATGGATGTTAGTAGATAAAAGATAAGAGATAAATACCCGCGAGTATCAAAATATGCAAAACAGTCTCAGAATATGCAAAATTTGCTTAGTGGGAACCAAAAGTCATGGTGTTTTGGAAATTATTTACTACCTTTGTGGGAGATAAAACTAAAAACACGTTTTTGCTACTACTACTACTACAATGATACAAAGTAAAAAAATGAAACAATGGGCAATGGCCGTTTTCCTCGTTGTCGGCAGCTTGGCAGCCTATGCCGAGGAGCATGGAGAGCCGGGCACGGCGGAGAAAACAGCCGTCGAGGTGCCCCAGTGGCTCAGGAACATCAGACTGAGCGGCTATGGCATGGTGCAGTATCAGACGACATACGAGGACGAGTATGATGAGGACGACAGTGAGAGCAGTACGTTCAACCTGCGCTTTATGCGCCTGATACTCGACGGCAAGATTGGCGACTTCGACTGGCGCACCCAGATTCAGGGGACCAACGTCAGGGGTGCCGGCGAACCGACGGTGCAGCTGCTGGACCTGTATGCCGAGTGGACGCGCTACAAGGAGCTGCGCATCCGCGCAGGACAGTTTCAGCGCCCCTTCAGTTTCGAGAGCACGATACACCCCATCTCGCAGGGGTTCTTCGACCTGGCCGACGTCGTCAAGCAGTTGACGGGCTTTGGTGACCGTGCGGGCGAGCGGTCGTCGGCAGGCCGCGACATCGGCGTGCAGGTGCAGGGCGACATCCTGCCCAACAGCAAGGGCCGCGCACTGGTCCACTACCAGGTAGGGCTGTTCAATGGTGAGGGCATCAACACCAAAGACAAGGATAACCGCAAAGACCTGGCCGCAAGCCTCTGGGTGATGCCCGTCGAGGGTCTGCGCATAGGTGTTTCCGGGTGGACGGGCAGTCATGGCAAGATGATGGTGGCCGACGGCGCCGGTGGGACCACCGAGGCCAGCGTGCCGCTGAACCGCTACTGCCTCTCGGCCGAATACGACCGGAACGAGTATACGTTCCGCGCTGAATATATCCACTCGCAGGGGTGGGGCACGGGTGTCATAGGCAGCCGCACCGTGGACTACAGACTTGGCGACAAGGCCGACGGATGGTACGCGCTTGGCATGGTGCCCGTCATCAAAAATAAACTGCAGGTCAAGGCACGCTACCAGACCTATCGCGTGTCGAAGGAGTGGGGCACGTCGAAGAGCCTGTATGAGGTGGGTGTCAACTATTTCATCACCAAGAACCTGCAGCTGAACTTCGAGTATGCCCGCCTCAACGACCGCACGCGGGACAAACACAACTATAACTTAATGGACGTCCAACTGGACTTCCGCTTCTAACAACAATAATTATGATAAAAAAACATTTCATTTGGACACTCGCTGCCACCAGACTATTGGTGTTTACCACAGTTGTTTGTTGTGTAAGTGTGCTGACATCGTGTAGTAAGGACGATGAGCTTACCACTGAGGAACGGTTCGAGCAAGAAATGACTGCGGCACTGGCCGACGCACAGACATACGGGCCGCAGACCGAGGCTGTTGCCCAGGAAGTAGCCACTCGGTTCAACGGCTATGTCACCGACATCAACTACAAGACGCGCGAAAGTGCTACACGAAAGTGCAAAACCGACAACTGCTGGCCCTATGACCTGAAAGACCTGGCACGCACCACTATAGTGGCTGGATGGGACAGCACAGAAATCAAACCCGTCATCAGCTACCTGGTAGCGACGGCGACGGAGCGTGGCATCTTCGGACGCTACAAGCACCAAACCAGCGACTATGGCTATTGGGGCGACCTCGTCAACCTGAAATATGAGAAACTGATGACCGAGATTCAGGTGAAGACCTACGGCATGTTCTACGCCTCACAGGATGAAGGCTTGGTGCGCAGCGTCATCGGCGACAGCCTCTATACGGTCATTCACGACAAGACCGGCGTCGAGCCAGGACTGTCGCATTATTATTATGAGATTATGCGTGCCGACACATCCAGCGAAGCTACTATAGCATATTACAAGCAACTGGCCATCGATTATCACTATCGTTGCGACCATATAAATGACTGATAAGAATGCCAAGATTGCCGAATTGTAAAACAGCAAATGTAGCGGTGTAGCTGCGTTGCGGTGAGGTCAGTCCGACTTTTTAGTGCATAGGGGGTGTGTCCCCCTGGCGTCAGTGCAACGCCGCAATCTGCTCGGGGGTGAGCTTGCCGGAGTCGATGTAGGACTGCTTGATGGCATAGATCTTCTGCTGCAGGTCTTCGGTCATAGTATAGTCCCATTGCTTGGCCTCCTCGGTGGTGACGCGTCGGCCTCCGTTGTTGTGGTTGTTGTCGAGGCAGTAGAACTGCATGTCGGGATGATGCTCCTCGATGTACTCGACACGGCCCTGGTACTGCGGGAAGACGGAGATGTAGGCCTCGCAAGTGACGGCACGGTTGGAGTGAATGAGTCGCTCCATGCAGTTGGTGTAGCCCGTCTCGGCATCGTTATATACATAAATAAGGTGGGGAGCAAAGCCGCGCTTCTTGATCTTTTCCACTGTCTCGTCGAAGTATTTCACATTGTTGTAGGCACCTTCGGAGACGACACCGACCTCGCTGACCAGCTGCTTCAGGTCGGGATTGTTGTTGAGACTGGTGGTCTTGCCGCATCCGTACATGCCCATGGTGAAGAGGATGGTCTTGTTGTTGGCCGCTTCGGCGCGGTCCATCAGCCGGATGAATACGACGCTGTCGATGAGCCAGCCGGCCTCGCGGTAGTCCATCACATTCAGGCGCGTGTAGCCGATGCACTTCAGCAGGTCGCGCGTCATGTCGGGATCGAGCAGATTGCCGCAGTCGGCCATATAGACGTCCACCAGCGAATCGAGATGATTTTTGGTCCACTCTACGGCTGCTTGGCCTGTGAGTACGACGGGCTGCGGTGTTGGTGGCGGCAGCAGATTGTCGTCGTCCTTGCTACACGACGTCAGGACTGTCGAACTGATTATTGTCAGGACGAGGGCCATCAGCCACAGTTGGATGGTTTTCATTGATGTTGTCTTCATTGCTGTGTGACTTTTTGAGTTATTGGTCATGCAAAGTTACAAAATATTAAGTTAACTCCAAAAGAATCCATAAAAAAATGGTCTGACGGCAGTTTGAATTCGTTTTTCGACTTTCAGAATCTGCAAAAAGGTTTCAGAATATGCAAAAATTGCTTGATGGAAGCCAAAAATCATGGTGTTTTGGAAATTATTAACTACCTTTGTGGGAGATTAACAATTAATATAACAACATGATACAAAGAATGAAACTATGGATGATGGCCGCCATCCTCGTAATCAGCGGCGCAACGGTGCTGACATCGTGCAGCAAGGACGATGATAAAAACAAGGTGGTTCAGCCCGTCACCAAAGAGTATTTCACGCTATGGAACCAGTGCGAGGCGCTGACGGCACTGCAGAACTACGTCAAGGACGTGACGGATCCGAACAGTCCGAACTTCATCAAGGTGGAAGATCGCATCGCGACGTTCGATATGGACGGCACATTCGTCGGCGAACTGTACCCGACGTACTTCGAGTATAACATGCTGGAGTACCGTGCGTTGGACGACCCTGCGTATAAGAACAGCGCCCCCGAGGACGTGAGGGAGACGGCGCAGGATATTCGCGACTTCGTGCGCAACGGCAAGAAACTGCCCGACCACTTCGACATGAAGCACGCCTACGCGGCAGCCAAGGCATACAGCGGCATGACGCTCGCCCAGTTTGATGCCTACGTCAAGGCCTATGCCCAGCAGCCCGCCAACGGCTTCAGCGGCATGACCTACGGCCAGAGTTTCTATAAGCCCATGTTGGAGGTATTCGACTACCTGAAAGACAACGGTTTTACTTATTACGTCGTCTCGGGCTCCGACCGCTTTATCTGCCGTTCGCTGGTGGAAAGCATCGGCATTGAGCCTAACCGCGTCATCGGCATGGACGTGAAACTGCACTCTACCAGTCAAGGCACGGAGGCTGGCGTCGATTATACCATGACCCAGAAGGAAGACCTTGTTCGCACCGACGAGCTCATCATCAAGAACCTGAAGACTAACAAGGTGCTGCAGATCTCGCAGGAGATAGGCAAGGTGCCCGTGCTGTCGTTCGGCAACAGCAGCGGCGACTGCGCCATGCACAACTACTGCATGGGCAATAAGACATACAAGACCGCCACATTTATGCTTGTGGCCGACGATGATGCCCGCGACCATGCCGACTTGGCCGAGGGTGCTCGTCGTGAGGCAAAATGGCGTGAGGCGGGATACCATATCATCTCGATGAAGAATGACTTCAAGACCATCTACGGCGACGGCGTGGTGAAGACCGACTTCATTTTCCCGTAAATACTTTCTTGAAGTTAATGTGTTTGGACAAAATAAACGTTATTGGAGAAGAAACGGACATCGGAAATTTACAGAAAATGTTTAATTTTGCACCCGAAAAATGTGGCGGGGAATAGCGAGTCTCGCTATGGACTGAGCATATGGACGAAATGAAATCGTTGGAAAACATCGGAGAGCCGCTCCAGGTGATAGGCAAAGACGTGTTGTACATCGACAGTGTGCGACTGGTTCGGAATCTGCCTTCGCTGAGGATTGATTATAACTCCATTGTGGTGTGCCGCTCGGGGCGTATCATGATAGAGGTGGGTGGCAGCAGTCAAATCAATGTGCAGCCTGGACAGATATTGCTGATTCCGGCTGGGAAACTCGTTCAGCCCATGATGATCAGTACCGACATCGAGGCCCATGCGCTGCTCGTCAGCGAAAGGATGCTGAAACTGTTGCTTGGCAGTCAGATTCACATCTGGAACAAGGCGTTGTACATGAAGGAAATTTTCGTCATAGAAAATACCGATTGGATGTCGGATATTCAGCACCTCTCGATGCCTATGCTCTCTCGCTGTGGCGAGATGCACCTGTCGAAGGATATTCTGGAGTCGTACCTGCGGATGACGCTGTTGCTGATCTGCGAGGACTTGCTTCACCATGAGCATATGAGCATGAAGGATGAGGATGAATCGACCGACCATGACAAGGAACTGTTCAACCGCTTCCTGGTGTTTCTCGGCAGGCAACAGCAGAAAAGACAGCAAGTGGCTTTCTATGCTGGTCTTTTGAACATCACACCCAAATACCTCTCCACCATTTGTAAACGTGTGAGCGACAAGTCGCCGTCGCGATGGATTACGGAAAGTGTGATGCAGGACTGCTACATGCTGTTGAAAGACAGCGACCTGTCGGTGAAGGAAATATCGAATCGTCTTGGATTTCCCAACTCCTCTTTCTTCGGGCAGTATTTCCGTGAAGAGGCGGGGATGACCCCATTAGCGTATAGAAACCAAACCAAGATAGGCCGATGAAAGTGGAAGTTCGCAAGGTGACGTGCCGACAGTCGATGGACGATTTTGTTCGTCTGCCACGCTTGATGTATCGTGGCGTGCCGCAATATGTGCCCGACCTGGAACGCGATGTCGTTGCTGTCTTTTGCCGGAAGAGTAATCCGGGACTGGAATTTTCCGATGTCCAGCCTTTCGTGGCTTATCGCGACGACATCCCCGTGGGGCGCATCGCAGGCATCGTGAACCGCAAGGCCAACGAACGCTGGCAGCAGCGGGTGGTGCGGTTCGGACTGATTGAGTTCATCGACGACCTGGACGTCAGCCGTGCCCTGCTCGACGCCGTTGCGCAGTGGGGTCAGGAGCAGGGCATGGACACCCTGCAAGGTCCGTTGGGCATTACCGACTTCGACAAGGAGGGTATGCTCGTCGAGGACTTCCACTTGACGGGTACGATGAACACCATCTGGAACCCCGACTATTATCCGCGTCACATGGAGGCGCTGGGCTTCCAGAAAGCTGTCGACTGGTTGCAGATACGCATCGGAATTCCCAAGGAAACACCCCTTCGCTATAGTCGTACGGCACAGTATGTCCGCGAACAGATTGGTTTGCGGGTGGTGAAGATGGGTGATGCCGGCATTGAGCCGCGACGCTATGCACGGCAGGCGCTCGAGATGTTCAACGAGGCATACGCTCCTATCTTCGGCTTTTCTGCCTTGTCGGAGACTCAGATTACAGCATTCCTCGACCGTTACCTGCCGCTTCTTGACAGACAGATGGCACCCATCGTGCTCAACGAACAAGGTGAAGTGGTGGGGGCTGCCGTCACGATAGGCAGCTTGTCGCGGGCCTTGCAGAAGGCCGATGGCCGACTGTGGCCCACTGGCTGGTATCACCTGCTGAAGGCGCTGAAGTGGAAGCACGAGGATACGGTGGAGATGCTGCTTGTCGGTGTGCGTCCCGACTATCAGGGCATGGGTGTGAATGCCCTGTTCTTCGACGACCTGATACCTATTTACAACCGGTATGGCTTCAAGTGGGCCGAGACGGGACCGCAGTTGGAGAACAACATTCGCGAACTGTCGCAGTGGAAAGCGCTGCAGCCCGAGTACGTCAAACGCCGAAGGTGCTATATTAAGGAATTAAGGAGTTAAAGGAGTTAAAGGAGTTAAGAAATAAAAAAAATGGAAAGAAGAGTAGTGATTACGGGTATGGGCATCTGGTCGTGCATCGGTACGACGCTCGACGAGGTGCGCCAGTCCTTGTTCGAAGGACGCAGCGGCATTGTGTTCAGTCAGGAGCGCAAGGATGCGGGATTCCGCTCGCCCATCTGTGCCAATGTGCCGCATCCCGATTTGAAGAAAGTATTAAGCCGTAACGTACGTCAGATGATGCCCGAGGAGGCACAGTATGCCTATGTGGCCACTGTGCAGGCCCTGGAGCAGGCACGCCTGACACAAGACTATATCGACAGCCACGAGGTGGGTGTCATCTATGGCAACGACTCCGTAGCCGAGTCGACGATGGTGGCTATGGACAAGTTCCGTCAGGTCGGCTCTACGGCAGCCTGTGGCTCTGGCGCCATCTTCCAGTCGATGAACTCGACGGTGACGATGAATCTGGCCACGCTGTTCCACCTGAAAGGTATCAACCTGACGGCATCGGCAGCTTGCGCCAGCGGTTCGCAGTCGTTGGGACTGGGCTTCCTGCTCATCAAGAACGGTTTGCAGGACTGCATCGTCTGTGGCGGTGCGGAAGAGAACAACATGTACGGCATTGCTTCGTTCGATGCCCTGCAGACGTTCTCCACTCGTATCGACGACCCCACCAAAGCCAGTCGTCCCTTCGATCGCGACCGCGACGGATTGGTGCCCAGCGGTGGTGCCGCCACACTCATCATCGAGAGCTACGAGCATGCCGTGAAGCGCGGTGCTCCCATCTTGGCTGAGATTCTCGGCTGGGGATTCTCGGGCAATGGCGACCACATCTCCACGCCTAATGTCGAGGGGCCCTCACGCTCGCTGCTGCGTTGTTTGGAGAGTGCTGGCGTCAAACCCACTGACATTGGCTACGTCAATGCCCATGCCACCTCTACACCCATCGGTGACAGCCGCGAGGCCGAGGCCATTGCCCAGGTGTTTGGCGACTACAAGGTACCTGTCACGTCGACGAAGAGCCAGACGGGCCACGAGATGTGGATGGCCGGAGCTTCAGAGATTGTCTATTCGATGCTGATGATGAAGAACGACTTCATTGGCGGTTCTTTGAATTTCGAGAATCCTGACGAGGTGACCCAGTGCATCAACGTCATCCCCGAGACCCGCCAGCAGCATTTCGACATGTTCCTGAGCAACTCGTTCGGCTTTGGCGGAACCAATTCAACGCTCATCGTCAAAGACCTGAAGGGTTGAAGAATCGTAAAATTGAAGTATTCATTATAATCGTAAAATTTTAAATCAAAATGACAAGAGAAGAAATCATTGCGCAGGTCAACAACCTGCTGGAAGAAGAGTTTGAAGTAGAACAGAGTGAGTTTGCCCCCGATGCAAACCTGAAAGAGACACTCTCGCTGGACAGTATCAATCTGGTTGACCTCATCGCCCTGGTGCAGATGACCTACAAGATTACCATCCCCGTTGAAGACCTGAAACAGATCCAGACCTTCAACAACCTGTACGACTACATCGAGCAGCACCTGTAAGAATGTGGAATGTGGAGTGTGGAATGTGGAATGAAATATAAAGGTAAGGACATAGAGCGGCTGATTCCCCAGCGCAAACCCTTTGTGATGGTGGATGAATTTGAGGCTGGGGAGGCTCCTACGACGGCTGACAGCCTGACGGGAGCAACGTGTACGACCTCGTTGTCTGTGCGCAAGGACAACTATTTCATGCTGCCCGATGAAGAAATGTCGGCGTCGGGACTGATTGAGCATATCGCCCAGTCAGCCTCGGCACTTGCCGGACATGTGGCTACGCAGCAGGGAGCCGTCCGTCCGCCAGTGGGTATGATTGCCGAAGTGAAGCATTTCGTCTGCCAGCGCCGTCCACGTCTCCATGAGCTCATCACGACGACTGTGACGATGGGCTTCTCGTTTGGTTCCATGACGCTCTGTCACGGGAAATCCTGCATCGGCGACGACACCATTTGCGAAGTAGACTTGAAAATATTTGTTCAATGACAGAACTGTTTGTCCGAATCTACCAGTATTTCCACAGCCACCGGCTCTTTTACTGGCTCTCCATGGTGAGCCTCTTCGTGCTGTTCGGCTATTTCTCCTCGCAGATTCATCTCGAGGAGGACATCAACCAGCTGATGCCGTCGTCGAAAAACGAGGATGGCACCACCAAGCTGGCCTTTGCCGACCTGAAGATCAAGGACAAGGTCTTTGTGCTTTTCGGCCTCACCCCCGACCCCTCTCCAAAGGGCGAGGGGAGTGATTACTCAGACAGCGAACGGGTAGCGTTGCTCACCGCTGTCTGCGATGCCTTCGCTGACTCCCTGCAACGCGATACGGCGCTAGTCGAGAACCTGTTCTACAGGATGGACGAAGACCTGTTACCCGAGGCCATCGACTACATGACGGCCCACCTGCCGGCCTACGTCGATACGGCGGTGTACGCACGTTTCGATTCCTTGCTGACACGTGAACACTTCGCCGTGCAGATGCAACAAAACCGTGACGACCTGCAAGGCGAGTTCGGCGAGATGTTTCCCGAACTCATCGAGCTCGACCCCATGGGCATGCGCAACGTCTTGGCCGAACAAATGACGTCGCTGTTGAGTGGTGGCAGCTATAAGACCGTTGACAACCATTTCTTCGTGCCCGACACGACGGTGTGTCTGGCATTCCTAACCCCTCGGTTCTCGTCGACCAATACCGGTCAGGGCTCTGCACTCTTCGAACGCCTCAACACCGTCATCAGCCAGCTGCGGCAGTCGCATCCCGACGTCGACATCAGCTATCACGGTACACCAGCCAGCGGCTACTACAACTCCACACAGATCAAGCACGACCTGACCACCACCATTGCCGGTGCACTGGTCCTGGTACTCATCTTCCTGCTGCTGTGTTTCTCCGACCTGAAGGTCGGAGTGTGGCACGCAATCCGCCGGTGGGATGCCATCCCCCTGCTCCTGTTGCCCGTGGCCTTCGGTACGCTGTTCGGACTGACCATGATGTACTGGCTGAAGGGCGAGTTCTCGCTGCTGGCATTAGGTATCGGTGGCGTGGTGCTTGGCGTGGCACTCAGCTATGTGCTGCACGTCATGACGCACCACCAGTATGTCAGCGACCCCGTACAACTGCTACGCGACCAGGTGAAGCCCGTCCTTCTGGGGTGCATCACCACCATCGGCTCGTTTTCAGGCCTCCTGTTCATTCAGACCGACCTGCTGCGCGACTTCGGACTGTTTGCAGCCTTTGCCATCCTCGGCACCACGCTGTTCTCACTGATCTATCTGCCGCATCTTTTAAGGGATGAGCCTACCCAAGCCCTCCCAAAGGGAGGGGTGTTGGGTTACCTGAATAGGCTTCATTCTTCAAACTATCTATCCGAACATCCCCTCCTTAGGAGGGGCTTGGGGAGGCTTTTGGCGCTACTCGTCATTATCTTCATCGGTGCCTGGTGCGTGGGCGGCACCCACTTCGATGCCGACATGCATAATCTGGGCTACGACAACCCGATGGTCGAGCATTCCGAGAATCTGCTGAGCACGAAGACCTATACCGGCGACAAAACCAAATATTTTGCCAGTCAGGGCCAGACCATGGAGGAAGCCCTCCATCACTTCGGCGTGCTGCGCCATAAGCTCGACTCCCTGCAGCGCCTGGGACTGGTAAAGAGCTATACGCCCACCGACGAGTTGCTGGTGTCGCTCGACCGTCAGCAGCAACGCATCGATGCCTGGCACCGCTACTGGGACGACAGCCGTCTGGCCACCGTCCGCCAGCTCATTGCCGCAACGGCGCCCGCTGCCGACCTGCGTCCTGAAGCTTTCGAGACCTTCTTCGAGGCTGCCCAGGGCGACTATGAGGCTGACGCCCTCTACAAGGCCAACCTGATTCCCGAGGGCTATCTGTCGACGCTCATGGAGCAGTCGTACGACGGCACTTGGCTCTGCTTCACCTCCGTGCGCTGTCAGAACGACTCCGTACGCAGCAGCGACAGCGACTATATGCGCATCTGCGATGCCGTCAGCAGCGACCCCCATCTGCTGGTACTCGACACCTATTATTATACGACGGACACCCTGCTCCAGATGAGCAGCGACTTCGACCGCCTGCAATGGTTGTCGATGGCCTTTGTGCTGCTGGTGCTGTGGCTGTCGTTCCGGTTCAACGTCAAGCGCACCCTGCTGGGCTTCATGCCCATCCTGCTCAGCTGGCTCATCGTGCTGGGGGCCATGAACATCTTCGGCCAGCAGTTCAACCTCATCAGCATCATCATCTCCACCTTTATCTTCGGTATCGGTGTCGACTATAGCATCTTCATCATGCACGGCCTGACATCGCAGCGAAGCGAGAATCATTCAACATTCAACACTCAACATTCAACACTCAATTACCACAAGACCGCCATCCTGCTCTCCGCCGTCACGCTGCTCGTTACCGTAGGCAGCATGCTACTCGCCGTGCATCCCGCCATCCGCAGTGTGGGCTTCTCCACATTGGTTGGACTGCTCTCGGCCATCATCCTTTCCTATGTCGTACAACCTGCCGTCTATCGGTGGCTAAATCGCAAGTAGCCCATGAAATACGATGTCATCGTGATAGGTAGCGGACTGGGCGGACTGATTTGTGCCCGACAGCTGGCACAGAGCGGACGCAGCGTGTTGGTGTTGGAACGTCAGCACCAGCCCGGCGGCTGTCTGCAGAGCTACCGTCGGGGCGGTATGGAGTTCGACACCGGCCTGCACTATGTGGGCGGACTGGCCGAGGGACAGCCGCTCTACGATGCCTTCAGTCAGCTGGGACTGCTCAAACTGCCTTGGCAACGGCTCGACGCCGATGGTTTCGACCAGATCACGATAGGCCGTCAGACTTACCCGCTGGCCGAGGGCTTCGACCATTTTGCCGACGTGCTGAGTGGCTATTTCCCGCAGGAGCGCCACGCCCTGCAGCAGTTTGTCGACATGTTGCGCCATCTGCCTTCGTTCGAGGACAGCAGTCATGTGAATGCCTACGACTACCTGACGACACTCTTCCACGACCCGTTGCTCGTCAACATCCTTTCGGCCACTGCCATGAAGATGGAACTCCGTCGCGAGTCGCTGCCGCTGTTCAACTTTGCCCACAGCCAGAGCAGCTACGTCCAAAGCAGCTGGCGACTGAAGGGCAGCGGCAACCTGATTGTCGACTCACTCGTCAGCGACATCAAGGCTGCCGGGGGTGAAGTCTGCTGTGGTGCAGAGGTCAAGCGCCTTGAGGAACGCGGTGGCACCATCGTGGCCGCACATGGTCCGAACGGCCGAGTGTTCGAAGGGCGCCTCTTTATCAGCGACGTACACCCGCAGCTGACCTTCGGCTGGCTGAAGGATTCCACACTGCTGAAAGGTGTGTTCCACCGCCGCATCAATGCGCTGGAGAACACGTTTGGAATATTCACCGTCTCCCTGGTGCTGAAAGCGGGCACGCTGCCTTACTTCAACCACAACAAATACGTCTACCGCAAGGCTAACGTATGGACCTTCGCCGAGGAAACTGACGGCGTCGGGGGCGTGATGGTCAGTGCCAGAGTGCCCGACGACGATACGCAGTTCGTGCGTCAGATCGACCTGCTCACACCCATGCCCTGGGAGGTATGCCGCCATTGGGAGGATACGACGATAGGGCGTCGCGGACAGATCTACGAGTTGCAGAAGGACCGGCTGGCTGACGAGTGCATCCGGTTGGCCGAGCGCGTCATACCGGGCTTGGCGGCGATGGTCGAGCGACGTTACACCAGTACGCCACTCACCTGGCGCGACTACACGCTGTCGCCCTGTGGTTCGGCCTTCGGCGTCAGGAAGGACTGCCGCATGCCGCTGATGACCATGCTGTCGCCCAAGACTCCCATCCCCAATCTCTTGCTGACCGGACAGAGTCTGGTGCTGCACGGACTCGAGGGCGTAACGCGTACGGCGTTCAATACATTGGAGTGCGTCATGCACAAAACTCTCAACTCTCAACTCTAAACTCTAAACTCTAAACTCTCAACAATATGAAATACGCATTAGTAACCGGCGGTAGCCGAGGCATAGGACGGGCCGTTTGTGTCCGCTTGGCACAGGAGGGCTACCAAGTGATAATCAATTACACCAGCAACGAGGCCGAAGCCCGTCGGACGCTGGAAATGACGGGGGGCAACGGCGAACTGCTGCCCTTCGACGTGAGCGACAGCCAGCAGACGCACCAGGCGCTGGATGAGTGGCAGCGACGTCATGATGGCGAGTACATCGAGGTTGTCGTCAACAATGCCGGCATCCGTCGCGACAACGTCATGGCACTGATGCCCGAGGACGACTGGCACCGCGTGGTCGACATCACGCTGTCGGGATTCTTCAATGTCACCCAGCCTCTGCTGCCTGCCATGCAGCTGCATAAGTTCGGACGCATCATCTCGATGGCTAGCGTCAGCGGACTGAAGGGACTGCCCGGTCAGACCAACTATTCTGCTGCCAAGGGTGGCATCATCGCTGCCACGAAGGCGTTGGCACAGGAGGTGGCCCGACGTGGCGTC
The DNA here is from genome assembly GCA_946188395.1 of uncultured Prevotellaceae bacterium. Lineage (GTDB taxonomy): Bacteria > Bacteroidota > Bacteroidia > Bacteroidales > Bacteroidaceae > Prevotella. The sequence continues at coordinate 13,855 of CAMHUU010000001.1, forward strand.
ACCGTCAATGCCGTAGCACCGGGATTCATCAAGACCGACATGACCGAGGGCCTTGACGAGGCTACCCTCAAGAAGACCATTCCCGCCCAACGCTTCGGCACCCCCGAGGAGGTGGCCGACCTGGTGGCCTTCCTCGCATCGCCCCGTGCGGGCTACATCACCGGCGAAGTCGTTTCCATCAACGGAGGACTCTATACGTGAGGAATGCGGCCTTCGGCCTAAATATAAAATTAAAAATAAATAATGAAATAAAAAGGAACAAATAAAATAAGAAGAATAAAGTTATGAAGACACGATATTTTATATTTTATATTTTTTCTTTTATATTTAGCGTGGCGCCTATTTTTAGCGCCAACGCGCAGACTGTCACCAAGACCAGTCATAAAAAGGCCGTCAAGACCGATGTCGTCACCACAGGCACGCTGACCATCCGCAAGCCCGACTACATCTGCATATCTACCGATGGCGGCAAAGACCAGCTCACGATGGACGCCACCACGTTCACTATGACGATGGGCGGACGCCAGCACGTCACCGACAGCCGCAAGAACCCCCAGTTTGCCACCTTCCACACGGTGCTCAAGGCAGTCATCAACCAGCAGGCCATTCCCCAGGGCGACGACTTGACCGTCGTAACCAAGGCATCTACCACCACCGTCACCATCGTGCCGACGGGCAAGCAGAAACGCCAGCTGTTCACCTCTTTCGTCCTAACCGTCGACGCCAAGACGAAGTCGCTCCGCACCCTCCGCATGAATGGCCGCGGCGAGGACTACACCGAGTACACTTTTAAATAGATGAACCGCCGCTACGGCGACGGGGACGATCCGATTATCATCAACAGCGGGTACAGGAGTCCGTAGGTGAATGAGGCGGTGGGCGGTGCGACGAGCAGCAATCACCTGACGGGCTGTGCAGTGGATATTCGCTGTCTGGGTAAGCGACTTTGCATTCTTGTGATGCGAAATCGCTCACGTGACTTGCAGAATATGCAAAAATGTTTCAGAATCTGCAAAATTTGCATATTAATAGCACGCGAGGCTTGGTTTTTTGAGAAATTTTCTCTATCTTTGCAAAAGTAAAAACCTAAAATGACTTATGCAGACAAGATTTAAAAAGAATGCCAAGATTGCAGACATCGTGATTACCACTGTCGGTGGTACGCTGTCGGTGGGTGTCATGCTTTACGCCATTTTTCATTTCGGACTGGCCGAGTCGTGGCCCGAACTGGTGCTCAACTTGTTCTACATTGCCTGTCTGACGATGATCTGGATGTACTTCTTCAACCGCCTCGACAGCCTCCGGTTCAACTACTGGTGTTCCATCTTAGTAGGCATCACGGTGCTGTTGCGCGACATTCTCTTTGCACCACCTTTGGCCTTTTATGCCTTGCACCTGGTTTGCTTCTCGCTGTCGGTGCTGCTGCTCTGCACGCTGACCTATTTCTATGCCCGCAAGGATTGGAAGAGCTACTCGAAGAGCAATCTGTGGATGATCTGCGTCATCGACATGCTCATTGCCGCCCTCTACAATTTGGACATCTATCTGGAGCCTATCAACGAATACACCAATTATATGCTCACCGAAATCTGGATTCGTCCCACCATCACCTACGGACTCGTGGCCTGTTTCGTGACGGAGAGTGATGATTAATAGTAACTGTATCAAGATACGTATCAAAACATCAAACAATGAAAGCAATTTTACCTCTAAGGATGAAGGTGGCAACCCTTCTGTTGTGTCTGACAGCTGTCGTGCCAACAAAGACGTGGGCACAGGCGGAACCGTCGGAACGGCTGACGAAGCTGCACGCATTTATCAAAAGCACAGTGTATACATTTAACTATCCGACAGTCAATACCGCCGGCGAGCGCATCGTGCTCTCATCAGCACTTGTAGCCTGGACACCCGACGATGGTTACGATGGCGACAGCATCGAGAGTGTGCACATCTACAGCCACGCCACCATCGGCTCGGATGAAGAGCGGCCTTCTACAGACGGATTCTCCAAAGAGCAGCTTATGTTACAGACGCTGCCCAGACGCACCTACGGCGATTACGCTGGGGATGTGCGGGCCGACTACGTGGGACGCTGCATCATCATTGCACCCGACTATGAGGGCTTCGGCGTGACCAAGGACGTACCACATCCCTACCTGTCGCAGCGACTGACGGCGCAGCAGGTGCTCGATGGCGTCAACTACGGGCTCGACCTCTACCGCAAGCTGGCGGCAGAAAAGTCGGACGACGACCCGCTGCTGCCCATCAAGAGCGACTGGCGCACGTTTGCCATCGGCTATTCCCAGGGCGGTGCAGTGACACTGGCCTTACAACGACTGATTGAGGAGGAGGGGCTGGCAGAGTCGTTGCACTTCAAAGGCAGCATCTGCGGCGACGGTCCTTACGACCTCATAGAGACCATGCGCTACTATTTCGACGACGACGGCACCAGTTACGGTGCAGAGACAGACCACCGGAAGGGCATCTGCACCTATCCCGTGGTGGTTCCGATGATTATCAAGGGCATGTGTGCCACCCATCCTGCAATTGCTCCATACCCCATCGAGGATTACCTGTCGCAGCAACTGCTCGACACGAATGTGCTCGCCTGGATAGACAGCAAGGAATACACCACCAGCCAGATGTCGAAGATGTGGTACGACCAGTTGCAGTCGGGGTTAGACGCCGATGGCCGCCACTATTCCCCGGAGCAGATGGCAGAAATGTTCTCCTCGCCTAAAGAGGACAAGGTATCGGGACATCTCGACAAGATGTTCACCACGGCGACATTTGACTACCTGAACAACGCCGACAACCTGTCTGTTGTGCCCGCTGAGGCAGCCAACGCCCAGCAGGCCCTGCACCGCGCCCTGGCCGACAACTCGGTGGTCACGGGATGGGAGCCCCGGCACCCCATACAGTTCTACCACTCACGCAGTGACATGGTGGTGCCCTTCGGTAATTATCTGGCCTTCCGCGACGCACATCCTGACGGCGAGGGCAGCATCTACCGCATTAACGACACTTTCAGCGAAGATGACCACATGACGGCTGCCATCTCCTTTTTTGCAGAATTGTGTCTCACTGAAGGAATAGTGAATGACTTCGAGTGGATCTGCGAGACAGCAAATTCCACAGGCATTCAGATAGTTGAAAGTTCAAAGTTTAAAGTTCAAAGTTCTGACGCGTGGTACACGCTCGACGGCCTAAAACTGCAGGGTAAGCCCACGCAGAAGGGCGTATATATATATAAAGGTAAGAAAATTATTATATAAAAACATTGAAGATTATGAAAAAAATGACAAAACAGCTGTTAGTAGCAGCAGTGGCTTTAATGGCCTTCACCGCTTGTTCTGACTCCATGCTTTCTGAGTCGGGAACAGCCGACCGTGTGTTAGACAACCAGCCTATGAATACTGCCATACTGACTGATGCCAGTGGCCAGCAGGTTGCCAGTGTGTCGCCCAACGCAGGCACGTATTATCTGGACATCAAGACCGATGGCATCTGGTATATCGAGTGCGGCGACAACATGGAGTTCACTCCCACCAGGATGTTTGGTCGCGGCAGCATGCGCGTTCCGGTGATTATTGGCAACAACTGGGCCCAGCCCCGCCAGTTGACGTACAATGTGAAGTTCTTCGGCGAAAACGGTCAGCCGCTGAAGGCTACCACCCGGGCTGGCGAAGGACAGACGTTGAGCCAGGATGCACTATTAAGTCTTGACAGGTTCAAAAAGGTTATCAACTCGAACGTCTTTGTCGGCTATGGTTACAATGCTACAAAGAATCCTGTTCCCGAACTGTGTACCGGCATTCAGATTTTCGAAATGGAGACCCTCAACGGGACTGACACCCTTGTCAAGCACGACTTTGCACCGCAGACCCAGGAAGAGTACTACTATCATACCAGCGACAGCATGATGGACAAGCTGGTTGCCGTCAAGGGCAATCCCGGCGGTAACTTCGGCGCTGTCAAGCTGGGTTTGAGTGGCGACGTGAATGTCAGCCGCGTTTCGCAGAAAGGACAGACTGTCGTACAGAAGTCGCTGACGCGTTCGATGTACAGCCGTGAACTCGCATGGGAAAAGGCTTGGTTTAACGACAATAACTACACCCATGGCTATAAGTATTACAAGAACCTTTTCATCACTCAGTTCAAGGATGCCGGTGGTGATTCCATCAAGCAGAAGGCCGCTGCCGACGAGTTCTTCAGAATCGTAGGTACCCATGTCATTACAAAATGCCTGTTAGGCTGCGAACTCAACTACCGCATGACTGTTGACGCCAAGAAGGTCTCTAAGAGCACCGATGTGAAGGCCGCCCTCGACTTCAAGTGGCAGCAGCAGATTAAGGATACTGCTCAGCTCGACTCTGCGGCCAAGGCCAAGATGGTGGAACTGATGAAGGACAGCGCGAAGTTGAAGAACTTCTTCTTCAGCGGCAATGTTCAGGTGACCGATGCCCAGTTTGACGCAGCCTCCTCTACCAAGGCCAAGGTCAAGGCTCGCGGCAATGATGTCCAGTTGGTGAACATCCTGGCCACCGGCGGCTCACTGAATTGTACCGACCTGGCGCAGTGGATGCTCGGTGCTGAGCCTGAAAAGGCTGCGATGGTGGGTATGCAGGTGCATCCTATCTACGACATCTTCAAAGCTGACGCTGACAGCGACGAGGGTAAAGCCCGCGCATATCTCATCAAATATATAGACAAGAATTTCCCGCTCGACGAAAACAAATACGGGAACGAGCTAAAGATAGACTTAAGCGACCTGAAATAACGTATGAGCAGAAGCAAATCCTACTCGGTGTTGGTGCTTGCGGCCGCCTTAGCGGCAGCATGCTCCAGCAGTGAGGATATGACAGGCAATGAGGTGACCGGCAGCGCGAGCTATGCACCGTTTACCATCCTCGGAACCCCTGCGGGCGGCGTCGTGAATACCGGCGCGTCCTATGGGGAGTACACTGCCTTCATCGATGTGCCGGGCAAGTGGTCTGTGGCAACTTCGAAGGGATTGGCTGCCGTGTATCCGTCGCGTGGCGACGGTCCGACGAAGGCTGTCGTTCAGGTGGGTGAGAACTGGGGAGCGGTGCGCGAGAATGTGCTGACGCTTACGGCCCAGGGTTCAGCCACGCGAGCCGGTGGTGCGTCGACGTATCGCGTGTCCATCGTACAGTCGGGCAGTCCCTCGCTGGACTCCATCTCGGCGGTGTTTTCCGCCAATAAAGGTGCCGGCTACAGCTATATGCCTGGCGGCGAATATTGCGACGGAGCACTGATTCAGCTGTTCAACCTCGTCACGCTCGACAGCATACAGCGTGCCACGGGAGTCAGGCTGATTTCCGACGACATATTCCCCACGACCAGCCAGGAATTCATGGTCTCGGACAGTGAGTCAGGTATCACCAAGGGTCTTATGGTCAATGCCTCTGCTGGCATGAACTTCGGTTCGGTGAAGAGCAAGGGAACGGGCAGCGGCAGCATCAGTGTCGGTGTGGGAAAAGGTCATGAGGAGAAGTCGAGAAACAAGTACGCCCTGAAACGTCTGAAGAACACCCAGTTCACCCGCGAGATTCATTACATGAACATCATGGCGCTGCTGGAAAAGGCTACCACGCGTGAAGAGAAGCAGAAGCTGCTGTCGCCGGGATTCCTCTCCGTTCAGGAAACGTTTGCCAAGGACGTCGCTGCTGCAAAGGGGAATACGACGAAGCAGTATGATATCTGCAGTAAGTTCCTGGATGAAATCGGTCCCTGCTTCATCAGCAAGTCGGCCATGGGCACGGTGCTCGACTACCAGATCAGCGTCGACAGCACGTCGCTCCGCGACACGCTGGGTGTCGAGGTGGCTCTCGAGGCCAGTTTCCAGACCAAGGTGAAGAACAAGTCGGTAGGCGGCGGAGGAACGATTGATATCGGCGTCTCGAAGGAAGCCAAAGAACTGATGGCGAAGACGACGGCGACTGTCAAGGTGCGCGGCGGCGACGTGAGCAAGGTGTGCATCCTGGTCACTGGCGGCGAGTTGGACGACAGCGACGTCACGGCGTGGCAGAACAGTTGTCTTCCCACCCGTGCCGTCATGGTCGACATGGCGCTGATACCCATCTATGCGCTCATTGCCGATACCTACGCCCGTGAAGTGCTAAAGAACTACTTTGCGGCCTGCGGCCTAAATAATAAATAAAAAATAAGAAATAAATGAAGACCCGAAATCTTTTATCTTATATTTTATATTTTATATTTAGCATGACGCTTGCGTCGTGCGCTACTGACGACCCGTTGTCAGAAGCAGAGTACCTGGAGATAATCCGTAACGGTGTCAATGGAGCATCCCAGGGTAACAGACTGGCATCGGAGGGTTATGTGTCGCGGCTGCTGGCTCCCCCGGGCTTTGAGCGTGGTGTGGGCTACTGCTATGCCACAGGTGCTGACTATTTGGAAGGCGTGACGTTCAACATCTTCAACCTGAACTACCTGGACTCCATCCAGTATGTCAAGGGACTGAATTTCATCAGCGACGACTATACGCCGTATAGTGAGGAACAGATTATCACCGGAGAGACGCGCAGTGCCGTGTCGAAGCAGTTGGCAGTGTCGGCCAGCGTTGGTGTCAACTTCATCGTTGCCGACATCAAGGTGTCGGGTAACTATTCCAAGGGCAGTGTCGAGGAGAGCCAGTCGGTGTTTGCCATGAAGCGCACCAAGCGCGTGGCCTACAGCCGTGACCTTCAGTACAAGAATGTCATTATGTACTACAAGGAAACGGGCGACAGCATGGTTTTTTCCCCCGGTTTTTATGCCGACTGGAAGAAGCTGGAAGGCAACAACGCCAATCAGTCCGAGGTGAGCAACCAGATGGTGTTCGACTTCGTGAACAAGTGGGGTAGGGGTTTCGTGGCGCGCTCCTTCATGGGCGGTGTGCTGGAATACGTGTTGCAGATAGACAAGTCGGCTATCAGCGAGAACCAGAGTCTCGAGATGGCACTCAATGCCAGTGTCGGACTCATTGTCGGTGTCGATGCATCGGCGAACGTGGGTACCGAGCAGTTCCAGAAGGTTTCCCGTGACCGCTATAGCCTTGACATCCACGTTCGTGGCGGCAACGTGCAAGCTGTCACCGAAGTACTGTCGGGTTTGAAAGCCTCACCACAGGGCATCAAGGAATGGATGGAGAGTGTCAACTTCCCACCCGCCCCCAACAGCGAACAACTGAAGATGTGCGCCATGACCGACGTGAAGATTGCATCTATTGCGAATCTCTTTACGGGAAAGGTGCAAGACAGAGTGAACTATATCCTGAGGACGAACTAAAGAGAGCGGCCTACGGCCTAAATAAAAATAAATAATAAATGAAGACTCAATATCTTTTATCTTATATTTTATATTTTATATTTAGCATGACGCTTGCATCGTGCGCCACTGACGACGAAACGCCAGTTGTCCCGGAAACACCTCAGGCCACTGTTGACACCGAAGAGGCAAACAGTCCGGTGTCGTGGCTTGCCCGTGCCCATACTTCCGAAGAGCTGCAGAATGTGGAAGATGCCATCGGCGCCATTCGTGGTGCAGGCTACACCTACAGGGACAACGAGTCGTATTGTGTCGGCACCGATATGGAGGTGTTCAACATGCGTAGTCTGCGCGATATGGAGCGTAAGTATAACACCACCTATATCCAGGACGACTACATGCCCGTCAACGAGCAGAAGTTCTTCTACAGCGAGAGCATCCAGGAGTTGAAGGATCAGTTGTCGCTGGACATCGGCATAGGCTTTGACGTCGGTGTGTTCGCCTTAGACTTGGACGTCGCCTTCAACAAGAAGAAATTCTCGACCACGAAGAACTATTATTCGATGATGCGCATGAAGCAGAGTTACTTCTCGCGCGACTTGAACTACCTGAATCTGCGCGAACAGGTGGCCAATGCTATTGCTGCTTCTTCAGCGGCTACCACCTATCCCAGCATCGATGCCGACTCGCTGGCCAGGGTAGTGCCGCTCTTCCGCGAGGCTTATGCGCCCGGCTTCTCAGAGGTGATGCAGAAGTTCATCCGTAAAATCCATGCCGCTCCGTCCGCATTCGCAGCCAGCGGCATTTGCCGCGAGTTTATCGACGAGGTGGGCTCTGGTTTCGTGACCCGCTCTGTCTTAGGCTGTTCGCTCGACTACTACAACACCACGCGTATGGACTCTGTGTCCAATTCGCTCGATGTGAAGGTGGCTCTTGAGGTGTCTGTTCAGATTAAATTCATCTCCGTCGGTACCAGTGTGAGTACTGAATATCACGATGCAGCCATGAAGTGCAGCCGCAATTCAGAGAGCCATATCACCGCCCGTGGTGGCAATGTGTCGCTCGTGACGGCATTCACTACGGGTCAGGCAGCGACGATAGACACCTCGACACTGCGCAAGTGGCAGGCGACGGTGACGCCTCAGGATGCTGCACTCATCGACATCCGTCTGGTGCCTATCTACGAGGTGATCTACGATCAAAAGACGCGTACCATCCTGAAGAACTATATGGATAAATCGCTGCGTAACTACGAAGAGAATTGATGCGGCCTTTGGCCTAAATAAAAATAAGAAATAAAAAATAAAAAAGGCAACGATATGGAAACCCAAATAAGCAGAAGCCCGAAGCGTTTATTTTATATTTTATATTTTATATTTAGCGTAGCGCTTCTCACGTCCTGTACCGATGACCTTGCGGATGCTGGAACTGATGACGGTAACTATCGGTTTACAAGAGCCTACTCTGACGAACAGGTCAAGTTGCAGCGTTTGGGATATGCCTATAACGCTGCCGGCAATGTGATGGACGACAGTAGTTTTTCCGCGAAGCCCGTCATCAACATTGACCGTCTCAAAGCAGCCGAGAAAACGTATGGGCTGATCATCAACTCCGAGCTTCGCCACTATACGTCGATGGACATCTTCAGCGGAAACACCCTGCAGGAACTGGGACATGAGGAAACCAAGTTCACAATCGATGACAGTGAAGCCATCGGCAGTGGTAAGTATTACCGCAATAATAAGACGACATACACCGGCAAGTGGAAAAACTGCTACAAGGCCCACATGTTCATCAAGCATGTGATGGCTACCATGACCATCGATGCGGGCATACTGCGTTGTCTGAACCTGGACAATCTGGACGATGCCAATAGCGTGTTGGAAGCAGACTTCCGCAAGGATGTCGCCGAACTGGTGAAGAGCGGCATCGATACCGCCAGTGCCACCAAGTTTTCCGAGAAGTATGGCACGCACCTAGTGGTGTCGTCTAATCTGGGTGGCATGATAGAGCTGCAGATGGAAATCAACCGCGACTCGTGTGTCGACCGCGTGTACACCACGCAGCAGGTCAGTGAGATCATCCTTGGCAAGAAGGTGACGAAGACCACCAACTCGAAGGTAATCAGCGAAATATCCAAACACAGTGTTCAGTATCACGGACAAATCAGCGTCAAGGGCGGTGCGAAAGACCGCTGCGATTCACTTCACAGAATTTTCGACGAGACGAAGGCTGCCGCAGTGAAAATCAGCGATGGCGACTATTACAACTGGGCCAACCATATCAGCATCGAGCCCGATAACTATAATGCATCCTTCATTGGCGGACGTTATCTGCCGTTCTATGAGTTGTTCGAGGATTCCACCACCCGTCGGGCCTTGCGACGGGCCTACGAGCTGTACCTGAAGAAGGAGGCGCCCACGCAAGAACAGTATGAGCCCGACTACGGAGTCATGCCCGTTGCAGGCAATTACGGTCCCGATGTGCGGGTGGCTGCGGTGGATTCTAATAAAGCATGTATCATGTGTCAGGAGTATGTTCCCAGCATCCGTAGCGACAAGCCGTGTGTCGTGGCCTACCCGCTCATCCGCGGTGCCGACGGCAACGTACGTCCGTTCCTGTATACGGGACTGTTTGTCGGCGACGAGAGCCATCGTCCGGGACGTGTCGTCTGGGAGGGCAGTTCATCGGTCTACACGCCTTCCGACAGCATCTTCTATGAGAGCGACAGCACCTCCATCCGCAACCTCTTCGACGCGGAGACCCACGCCCTGAAGAATGTGTATTTCTACTGGAATGCCGTTCACGCGCAGCCCTGTCCCACAGCCGGTAAAGCACCGAAGACATACAGCAGCTCCGTTTTCACTACCCAGCCTGCAACTCTTGCCGAGCCTACCACCATTGCTAAGGTGGCCAGCACATTCTGGTCGGTGCGTCCCGTTGTGATGAAAACTGAAAGCATGCAGGAATACTGGAAGCAAGACAAATTGTTCCAGATATTCTCAACGAAAGGACTTCTTGATAATAACGGCTTATTATTCAAGGTCGGCAAGTATTGCTACTGCCTGGTGGACGGAGGCGACAACATGAAACGCGTTAAAGACTTCACGGACGACAACGAAGGCAATAAACAATGGACTGCCGCCGTGAGCCAGTCGGTGAAAGCCATCGGTCTGAACGACTATCTGCCTACGGTCGCGCAGTCGAAGAGCATCACCCGCATGCTGGGCAACCGCATGAGCATTTTCTACGACCGCTCATACGATGGACGTAACATGCTCGGACTGGACTGGCCTGCCGGCTACTGGGTCCTCTCGGCCCCTGGTCTGGTAAAGACGGGATTCAAGCCTGAACGGAACGACGGTCAGGGCATGCCGGTGATTACCAACGACAAGGGTCAGGTGCGCATCCTGCGTTTGAGCGGTTCAGGCACCGACCTGCTGCTCGACTATCCGGAATATGTCAGGGCGTTCAACTACTCCGATCAGATGTACTTCAAGTTTTTCCCCATATATATTACGATAGACAAATTCTAATACGGCCTGCGGCCTAAATAAAAAATAATAAATAAAAAGATAAGATATAAGAGAAATATGAGAAGGCTGTTTTTATTTTATATTTTATATTTTATATTTAGCGTAGCGCTTTTGACTTCTTGCACGCATGAAGAAGACAGCGACATGCTGACGGCTGTTGAGCAGTACGATCCTGCGGATGCCAACGGCACCTACAGCGAGGCTCACTGGCGGCGGGTGCATGCAGCACAGCGCCAGGAATACATCGGCGACCTGTATCGCAGCTACGGTGTGGGCTACGGCTATAACGGCACGGGAAAGTACAGCGACTACGACGAGGTGCGCGACCGTGTCATCGACCTGTCGTATATTCAGAAGTTCGACCAGCAGCACGGCTCTACAACCATCGTCGACGACATCTCCCCGTCGTCCTACCATCATGTCTACAGTGGTACCGATGCTATTACGATATGCCAGAAACTCACGGCAAACGCCTCGACGAGTGTCGATGTTGTCCTCTTTCAGGCCGAAGTCTCATCGACCTATAACAAAACCGACATGGTGAGCAACGAATACGCTTTCTGCACCATTCACGACGGTCTGACCCTGGCGTCGCGCCATCTGGAACCCTACGACCTGTACTATATCGCCCGTGAGCATCCAGAAGCCCTTTCTCCGGGATTCCTCCGTTACCAGAGGCTCGCCAAGGAGGCCATCGACAAGAATAATAACACCGAGGCCATTCGCATCATTCAGAATATGTTTCAGACCTACGGCACCCACATTATCTATCATGCCAAGCTGGGTGGCAAGCTGAAGTTCAGCACCACCATGAACCGCCATGTGGTTGACTCGCGCAATTCGGTAGAGCAGCAGGCCAGTGCATCGTTCCTCTATTGCATTGGAAGCACCGACGGTACAGCGAAACAAGACTGGGTCATCAACACACAGACAGATCGCGAGACCCACATCGAGGCTCTTGGCGGCAACAGTGCCCTCGCCCTGCAGTTGTCGGGGCTGCATGAAAGCGACGACAATGCGCTGAAGAGCAAGGTGGTTGACGAGTGGTTCAAGTCGCTTAAGTTCACGCCCGGCGCCGATAAGGATGACAATAATGTCGAGCTCATCGACATCAAGGTGGCACCCATCGCCGACCTCATCACCGAGCCTAGCGTCGCCTCACTCTATAACCTGCTGGTGGGCAAGCACATTGCCTACGAGACCAACGTCATGCCCCGTGCCAGGAATACGATATATGCCAAGATTCCGACTTCCGCTCTCCAGCTTACCCAGCGTTTCGTCACCAATAAGGTTGTTGTCCAAAACGAGATTATCGGTGAGATACTCAATGAATACGTCCACAACGTGGAATATACGGTGTTCTATCCCACACTGGGTGGTAAGATGGGTCGCGAGGGTATTGGTCGCCGATGCAGTGACGACAGCCTGTTCACCATCACATGGCAGTATCTCGAGGGTGCGGAGCGCCAGGCGAAAGCCTATGTCACCCCGCTCGTACGACTTAACTACGATGATTACATCTATTATAACAACGGAGACATCGATATCTCGCCTACCGATAGTATCAAGTTCTACACTACCGCTGCTTCAATCAGTCAGGCAGCCCTGTATATGTGGAACGACACCTGTACGGCCAATATGAAGATTGGCCCCTACTACCTGCATCAGGGTGTGATGGCCAACACCAGCGAAGACAAATCGGCGATGAACACCATACGCACCCTGCTGAAGGATGTCCCCGTGGGCTACGAGGTGGCCAATACGGTGAGGACGAACGAGATCGTGCGTTTCATGTACCATTCCGGCGAGGTGTTCGCTGCTGACCGTATTAAAATGAGTGAGACGCCCCCGTTCTTCGGCTACAAGCGGTTTATCCTGTTCGATAGCGAAAAGAACCAGTATGGCATTTTCTGGCTGGAACCTAAGGCATCCTCTGTCAAACCGCTGGAGAACGAAAAAATCGGTCAGGCACTACTGCTACGCCGTAGGGACTTTAAGCACTTGTAGATAATTGACAATTGACAGTTGATAATTGAGAATTATGATTACCAATAATAACATAAGACGGATGAGTGTTAAAATAGGCCTGACAATGAGGAGTATGCTGTGCGCAGCATTGGCTTATCGCCTTTGCTGCTGGTGCTCGGCAAAGCCCAAGCAAGCTTGGCTTTGCTCTTGCTTAAGCGCAGCATTCTTCATTCTTCATTCTTCATTCTTCATTTCCTCGGCAGGAGCGCAGGGTATGGTGACGGAGATAAAAGTCGTTGCCGTTCAGGAGTATAAGGATCTTGCCGCCCAATCCAGTGGCTATAGCGGTGACGGCGATGCCTATCTGGATTTCCGCAAGGGTCGTGGCGGTGGCTGTGTGTTTGCCATCTTCAAGAACAGTACCGACACGGCTCAATACATCACCGATGTGGCTGTGGAGATAAGGGACAGCTATGGCGAAGAATTTACATCAGGAGGAAAGAAATACACACCCGTCCCCTTCTTCCAGGCCGATAAGCATAAGGACGAAAGTTACCAAGGCGGACTCAACGGCCGTAACTATAGCATTTTTGGCGGAGCCTACGAGAAGCAGGCCCATGTCTATGTCAGCCGCACCGGCAACAACGATTTCAACAAGAAGGTGCTCCGTTCGGCAAAGGTCACTACCAGCAAGCCTAAGGATCTGACTTCAAATGAAACCTACAGCGGCGGGCATGCCGGCGGCGGACGCTACTTCGTCTTTACCTGGCATAGCCATGAGTCCAAATTCAAGAAGAAGGTTACCGATACCGCTTCTGATGGAGACATCACCACCCATATTCGTTATTGTGACCGCGACCAGTGCGGACTCACAAAAATAGAGCCACACCGCTTCCCCCAGCTCTACGACGGCATCGACATCTGGATGCAATTTCCCAAGACCGACAAGCTGAGCGCAGAAAAACACTACAAGAAATGTCTTGACTGCGGACAGATCGTTACTGAAGCCCATAAATGGGCAAGCTATTCGTCCGACTGGGGCAGTCACAACCAGCGTTGTCTCGTTTGCGATTTTGTCATCAAGGCCAATCATGTTAATTTCGGCAAGCAAAAGATTCCCGTGGACGATTTTTATCACATGATTTACTGTGATTGCGGATTCTTTCAGAAACTCCGCCATGAGTACGGTGATGTGCGTACGGAAAAGAACCGTAACTGCGAGACCGTCGTCATGGAATACACCTGCAAGCAGTGCTACCATCGGGCATACTTCGAGGAGCCCGGCGAGGGACACGACTACGACCAGTATGGCATCTGCCGCCGCAAGAGCTGTCTCCATCCCTATGAGAAGCCTGCTGTGGAGCCCCTCGCTGGCACCAGCGACAGCGTATATGTTGTCAAGAGCTTCGGCAACCTCTACTGGATAGCCGACTATGTGAACAACCGCCGTCCCAAGACCAACGTCCGTCTGGCCAACGACCTCATTGCCGACGACTTCATGCGACAGTCCTGGCTGCCTATCGGTGCCACCGACAGCACGGCATTCCAGGGCACCTTCGACGGTGGCGGTCACGTCATCACCACACTCCAGACGGAAGAACCCGTAGCAGGCTGCGGCTATCGCGGACTCTTCGGGACCATTGGCAAGGACGCTACTGTGCAGAACGTGACACTCGTCGCGTGCAACATGCGTGGCTGGAACAACGTCGGTGCTGTGGCGGGTGTCAACCAAGGTACGATTAAAGGTTGCCATGTGCTGTTCTCTATCATGAGCAGTATCGGTAACGGCATGAACCTTGGCGGCATCTGCGGATTGAACAAAGGAACCATCTCCGGCTGTGTTACTGAAAGCAATGTATGGGTAGGCGGTGTGCGCGACTATGCCGGCGGTATTTGCGGTACGAACGAAGGCGGCAGTCTTTCGGGCAATACCTCCGCAGCAATCTGTGGCAGCGGATCTGATGCCGTACTGCCGGAGACGGCGTCAGAGCAGTAAAAATGCGGCCTTTCAGGCCTAAATAAACAATAATAAATAAAAAGGTAAGATATAAGAGAAATATGAGAAGGCTGTTTTTATTTTATATTTTATATTTTATATTTAGCTCCGCAGGGGCGCAGAGCCTTGTGGAAGGTACGACCAGTGACGGATTAGTGATTGCTGACGTGAAGATGGATAGTGCTTTCCGGCAGCTTACCAATGTTAATACCATACAGCTTGAGAGCAAGAACTCTCGTTCCGTTCTGTCGTTCACTATCACTGTACCTGCGGGAACAGTGGCAAGTCTTTCATACAAGTTGTTCCTCGAAATATATTCTTCGAAATCAGGTGCAAAGCTTCCCAAGCAATCTAATCTTTCTTTCACCGTGAGACGTGATGGAAATATCGCTATCGATCATAGCGATCCCGTCAGTATCGTAGCGCAGGCGGATAAAGTCGAGATTACCGAAGGAAAACATTATATAGAATTCGAAGCCCGTTTTAGTGCCAAGAAGTGCAATATTGCTGGAAGCATCGACAACCTGAAGGTCCATGTTCATCAGTTCGGCAAGATGCAAGTATCGCGCGAGCCTATCTGCGGCCAGGAAGGTGAAAGCTATTCCACGTGCGACGTCTGTGGTAAGGACAGCACCATCGCGATAGCTCCCCGATATAAGGAGCACAGCATGGTCGTGCGTTCTACCACGGAAGCCAGTTGTATGAGTAATGCCGGCTCTGTGTCAGTGTGCGAGCGATGCCCGTTTGCGGAAATTACCTATACTTATGATGTGAAGGAACATAATTTCGATGCCGACGGTGTATGCCGCGTGTGCCATCTGCGCAAGCCAAAAGCCAGTGCCGACGGTACGGTCTACGAAGTTAATTACGCCAGTGAGATGCATGTCCTGTCTGAGTTAATGTCGATAGGCAGGATTCCCGGCAATATAGGTGTAAACATCAATCGCGACCTTGTGTTCGACAAAGATACTACGATGGTACCTTTGGGCACTTTCGACAATCCGTTCCAGGGCGTGCTCAACGGGCATGGACACCGTATTCGCGGCATCGTCTATTCCTATCAGGGTTTCGACTGTCTGGGTTTTGTGGGCGTGGCAAAGGGAACGCTCCTGAAGAATGCCGTCATTGCCAATCTCATCTTTGACAGCGGAAATACCCTGAGGGGTAGAGCTTGTGTGGGTGGCATTGTGGGTTATGCCTCTAATTGTGACATCCTGAATTGCGCTAGTTTCGGAACCCTGGAAGGTACCGACAATGTGGGAGGCATCGTGGGCTATGCCGACCGGCAGGTAAGCATCGTTAATGGTGCGTCGGTTGCCGGTATAAGGGCATATGGCCAATGGAACACGATGGTGTGCGGCATGCCCTTAGGACACATCCTGAATAGTTACGGTGCTTCTACCAATGTCCTTGATGGACCTGTGGATGAGCTACCGACTACGACGTTACGTCATTGTTTCTCGACCCAGGGCAGTGGTCCCGGTCTCACTCAGGTAAGTCAGGATGTGTTGACTTCATATGCGATGGTTCTATTGCTCAACGAGGAAAGCGAGTCGCCCAGCTTCGAGAAGTCGCAGGACGACCATTATCCTGTTCCCGTAGTCAATACCGCCATTCAGGCCAAGGCCAATAGTGCCATCCCGACACCGCAGAGGGCTTATGCGTGGCGTGCCGCAGCAGCCCCTGACGACGCTGCCGACGATCCTGAGGATGAGGGCGAAGAGGACGAGGTAACTGGCGGCTATGTGGACGAGAACTCACCTTCAGCGTTAGGCCGTACCGTTAAAGATGTTTTGCGTGAAGACTCTGTTCAGTATGCCGATTTCGAGCGCTTGTATGTTGTCACCCGCAGCGTTCCTGAGGGCTTCAGTATGTACGATGAGATTAGTGGAGGCAGTCTGTTGGCGTTCGAGTCCTTTTTGGAGCCTGCCGACTCGTCATACCTCAAAATGACAGAATACGAAATATTGTCATCAGGCAAGGTGAAGGCAACAACGGAGACGATGTGTGTGTACACTGGCGACAAGAAACGAATTGACGAATACACTGTTGGGCGGGACGGCACTCCTTCGCTGACGTCGCGCATCAATTTCAAAAACGATTACGACATCGTCTACCAACAGAGTGTCGACGGTGAGTTGAAGCCCGTCTGGAGCTTGGAGACAAAATACGATGAAACCACGGGCAATGCTACCGTTACCAATGGCTATTCGTATGACCGCATCACGGGTGAAACCCATTTGGAATTCAGTAGAACCTACGATAACGAGGGCTTGGATGTTGATATTGATATTGATGACGATATGTACATGGAGTATATGGACTATTTTGACAATACCATTCATGTCATTTACTATTATATAGATTCCGCAGATGACGTGACAATCTGCCGTGATCACTATATCCTCCGTGCTACCGACGACTATCTCCTGGAAATTCGTTATGAAAAGATGGTTAACGGCAGACCGGTCGTGACCGGTGGCTTGTACTTCATCTATGATGACGAAGGTTCATTGGTACAGTCTGTGGCTTACGGATTGTCCGATGAAAATTCGTCAGAAAGCAGTCTGCGCCCATATAGGTATCATGAATATTATGGTTTTTGGCAGGTCACTCCGTTCCCTACGGCCATCAAGGTCCCCACAATGGAACAGCCGTCACTGCAGAAACGTATCGATCCCAATGTCTACGACATGCAGGGCCGTGTGGTACGCAGGGTGACTGACGTGGGCGATCCGTTCAACGGACTCCCGCACGGACTCTATATCTATCAGGGTACGAAGTATATTAAGAGGTAAGAAGTGAGAGGTAAGAGGTAAGATGTAAGAATTGAGAGGACTATGAGGCGGATATTTATTGCACTGATGCTGCTCGTTTCTGTCAGTGTGTTGGCAGGGAAGCATGCTGTAAGTTTACGTACCAATTTGTCGGATGCTAATCAAAACGGAAGCATTGACATTCCCATGCAGCATGTCGCAGCCGGCACGATAGTGAAGGTATATAGTCATCCGTCTGAGGGCTACGGCATGTCGAGGGGCGTTTTCTATGCTACCAAAAACGCCAACGGTGAATATCTTTCAGAAATGTCGGCTACCCCCAAGGCTACTTATCCCGATGACCGGGCCAGCCTGCTGGACTTCGAATTCGTCATGCCCGATGCGGACGTTGAGGTTTGGGCATTCTTCACTCCCTTGCGTAAGTTGGTAATTCATCAGGCCGATGGCGACTCGCTGAAGGCGCTTTATGGTCATAAGGAGGGCGTTGACACCGTGGCATGGAATGTGCCCCGGCTGCCCATCCAGCTGAAGATTATTCCCCAGACGGGTAACGACCTGGTGGATGTAAACGTTGTCGGTGTTGACAAGTCCTACTGTCAAAGAACCTCCGACTCCATCCTCTCCGTCTATATGCCCTCGAAGAACGAGACCGTGTATATTACACCGATCTTTGGCAAGAGCAACTACAATGTTACCATTGAGGGAAATACTCACGTCGATGTGCAACTGAGCAATACTGCTCCGAAATCTCGTGAAGAGGTAGAGGTAACCCTGATATCAGATAAAGGATATATCCCTTCCAACATTTCCATTACGGGCTGCCAGTCGTGGTGGCTTGTGGACAAGCCGCAACGGGAGAGCGACGGCCGGTGGAAAACCGTCTATCGCTTCAAGGTCGATTTGCAGGATGTCACGATCGATGTTGGGGCTGAGCGGGTATATTCCCTGACCGTCAACGACACGCAGCACTCCGGGCGTGTAAAGACCTATATCCCCGAGATGATTCCCGACTATCCCGGTGTAGCGCGCAAGGACCAGCAAATTCCCGTAGTGTTTACAATGCCTAAGCAATTCAGTGCCACATATACGGCTAAAGCAGACAAGGATACGCCGACCCCGATCGTTTACCATAATGCCCTGAAGAACAGTTTTGCCGACCAGGGCATGGCAGGTTGGACAGAGACGAACGACTATGTCGGTGCGGGTCTGTCGATGGTGACGGAAACCGCTGCCGACGGCAACAATTATTGGCGCGCAAGTGTCAGGAATAGTATGTCGCAGACGGTGTCACTCAAAAACCTCTCTGATGATGCCAAAACGGATGGCAAACTGAAAATTGCCGCCCTTGCCAGCATCAATCCTTTCCGCGCCCCGCGTTGTGAGGCAAGTGTCGTGGCAATCGGTGACGGCATGGCGGATACGCTGGTCGTTGCCGATATGAGCAACGGACGGGAAGGCTGGCAAAGCGTGTTCAAAACGGCTGAGGTCAACGCCAAGGCCAGCGAGCTGAAGTTCGTGGTAACGGCTGAGGGCGACAATCCGGACAGGAAGTACACGAGCGAAGGTCCCATGTTCGATGATTTCTGTCTGCTGCTACCCACTGACGGGAAAACCATCAAGGACGAGGACGTGCTTGTTGTCACCATGGGTGACACCGATGTGACCATAGACTATACCCCACAGGGCAAGCAGTCGACGGTGAGTCTCCAGGCAGATGCTCGTGCCACCGTGACACTGTCGAATACTGCTACTGGCGAACAGGGCACTACGGTCAGGGCCATGGAAGGCGACACCATCCGAGCCAAAGGACAGGCTGACGAGGGTTACGCCATCTACGAAATGATGTATCGTCAGAACAACCGGCGCTATCACCTTATTCTCGATACACTGGACGCTGGCCGGCGTGAGGTCAGCTACCACTTTGTCAAGCAGGACAACAAGGATGTCACCATTACGATGGATGTAGACGTGTTGAAGGTTGACGTTGATGACTGTTTCGGAGGAACGCTCACTGTCAGTAATGAAAACGCGCACGAGGGTGAAGAGGTGACGGTTACGGTAAAGACCGATGCGGGTTGCAGGTTGAAACGAATCACGACCTCGCCTGGCGGCATAGCGATAGACAAGACTGACAACGTGGATGCCACTACCGGTGCCGGTGACTATACGTTCAAGATGCCCGGTACACAGATTACGCTGACTCCCGAGTTTATTGTACCCATCACTACTGCGGCACAGCTGGACGATATCCATCAAGAGTGTGGCGAGTTCAATCTCGAGAACGACATTGACCTGGGCGACGGATGGAACAGCGGCATCATCATGTCCGGCCATTTCAACGGCAATGGGCATCGCATCACCTACAGCGGCTCGGCGAGTCTCTTTGAGTCCGTCGACCCAGCTGCTTCCGTGCGACATCTGTATGTCAAAGCCAACATCGATGGGGAAGATTCCTACATCGGCGGAATAGCCATGTATAACAATGGCGTCATCGAGGACTGTGAGGTGAGCGGTACGATTAAGAATTCCAAGGAAAATTACGGCGTCGCCGCTGGCGTGGCGGGACAGAACGGTCCGCGTGAAGGTACCGTCTCGCACTGTCACGTGGTCTGCGATAACATCAGCGGTGCGACGGCCTACGGCATAGCCTGGCAGACATGGGGTGCAACCGTCAGTGATAATGTCTTCAGCGGCCGGCTGACCGCAGATAACGGTCTGGCATACGTCATCTGCAATGATGTGAATAACAGCACCATCGCGAACAACCGCTATGTGACGGACGCTGGTGCGACGGTCTGTAACGGTGCGACTGTAGCAACGCCTGCCGAGCTCGCCGATCTGGCCAAGGACCAGCAGGATGCCTATCCCGTATTCGCTGCCAGCATTAGGAGCAGGTACAGCTTCTATAACGTCACCACCTCGAAGCCCGATTATGTTACCACCGAACTGACGCCTATGTCAGGAGGTGCCGGTACTGTCGTCAAGGGAACAGTGACGGTATCGGGCAACTACCACCTGGAGAGCATCGTCCTGTCAGCACCCGATGGCAGCGACGCTCAGAACTGCGCGTTTGACGACAATACCGAAAACGTTTATGAATTCTCGTTCACCATGCCTGCCCACGATGTGCTGGTCACCTTCAAGACGCAGGTTGGCACGCTCATCTACACTGCCAAGCAGCTGAGCGCTATCAGCGACAAGAGTGGCACATTCATCCTTCGCAGGGACATCGACTTGCACAACTGGACCAGGAAAGTGACGCTGAATGGTCATTTCCGGGGTGACGGTCACACCATCAGGTACGATGCCACTGAAAGTTGCAAGGGCCTGTTCCAGAAAATCAGGAAGGGCGCTGTGCTCGAAGGACTGCGCGTTGTGGGATACGTAGAATCCGAGATTGACTGTGCCGGAATAGCCTACGACAACCAAGGCACCATCCGCGACTGTCACTTCTGTGGCAGGATATCGAGAATCCCGTCGCCTGACGCTTCTATGAACCGCATTGCAGCCATTGCCTACAAGGTGAATGCCAAGGCGGGGCGTATTGACCACTGTTCGGCTACGGGCGAACTGATATGCCGGGCGAATCAGGATGCTACGGACAAGAGTCCGCTGTGTGCACAGAGTGATGCCAACATCACCGAAAGCGTCTGGGTGAGCAGCAGCGACACTGGGCGGTATCAGGAACAGACCAACCTGGCCCATGCTGTCCTCAACGACTGGCCGGTCTTTGCGCAGGGTATTCTTGACAAGACAACGCCCCGCATCATGACGGGCAGTGACACGCTGCGTGTCGGCGTTGGCGAGACACTCAGTGAACTCACCATCACCGACGGCGTTCCATTCGTATGTACCGGCGACGTCAAGGTCGGCCGCATAGTCTATAAGCGCCGAGCCATGAGCAGTTTGGAGCAGTGGGTGCTTCCGTTCGACTTCAACCGTATCGCCGGCAACGGGACGCTGGACTATCATGAGTTTGTGAAAAACAGCCAAAACAAGCTGGACATCGGCGATGCCAACAAGCTGACGCTCACCGAGGCGCCCACGGCCGTCAGCTATCGGGCCAACAACCCTTGGATGGTCACGAGCGACGGCAGCGACGTGAAGTCGTACGTGCTGACTAACGCCGACGGCCCCATCACTGTCAAAGCCACTAACAGCAACTACATGGCACACGACGTGTCGGCATCGGACATCGGCACTTTCTACGTCACATACGACGGCATACCAGCCGCGACAGCCAAAGAGGAAATCATGCACGACACATGGGACAATGCGAAGAAGCTGTTTGTGCCTGCCGACGGAACGTCTGACATCAAGCCATTCCGCTTCTATCTGCAGTTCTATGACAAGGTGGAAAAGAAATACGTAACCTACGCGGAAACCGGGTGGGCAACAGGCGGTGCCTCGACCAGTCAGAGCCCCGGCGCTGCGCCGCGACGCCTGGCTTCGGCTATGGCCGACGGCTGGCAGCCCATCTTCCTCGACCCGCGCCAACCGCAGAGCGTCACAGCCCGTATGCTTGACTATTACGAGGTGGCATGTCTGGCTGATGCACGTTCCGAGTCGGTGGGCGAGGAAGGCGACGAGCCGCTGTCAGTGGTGACACTCGTCTATCGGATGGTTGACAGTCGCACGGAACTGCCTGCTGCCCTGCCGCTGCTGGTGCGAGCCAAGCGTTCCGATGCCGAGCCGCTGGTGGACGAAAAGACGGGTGCCGAGATTGAGGCCCTGATACTGCAGTCATGGATGGATGATGACGATGATGACGACGCGGACGACTTCGAGATGCCGCACTATTGGTGTGCAGCGTTCGGCGAGCGACTTGACGTATGGCCTCTGCCTTCGCCAGCGAAGTATGCCGATCTGGCGGAATATGGCTGTATGATGTTCAACGACAGCTACTACAACCAGTCATTCCTCTATGCCACCGGCACCGACAACCGCACCACGACTCCCATGAGCTATTGCATCACGGTGCTCAATGCCAACACCTACGAATTGCTGCCACTGATGGGCGACCGCGTGAATGTCGAGTTCATCGGAACAGGAGAGACGACAAGCGTTGAGACAGTTCAAAGTTCAAAGTTCAATGATCAAAGTTCTTATAATCTCAACGGACAGCGCGTTGGTGCGTCGTATAAGGGTGTTATTCTGCAAAACGGACGAAAAGTGATTAAGCGATGAAAAAGATATTGTTTGCACTGACCATGCTGCTCACCATCAGCAGCACGTTATGGATAGAGAAAGCCTCGGCTAAATCCGAATTTATTTCCATCCGTTCTACCGAGGACTGGAATAAGTTCCGTGATATGGTAGAGGCCGCCAAAGGCCAGTATTTTATTGATGCCCGCCTGGAAGCCGACATCTCCGTTATTCAAGCCATTGGCTTTGGAGATAGCTACCCCTACCGAGGTACGTTCGAGGGTAACGGTCATACGCTGAATGTTAATATCAACGGTGGTAACAATAGAGCCATTGCCCCGTTCTGCTATGTGAGCGATGCCACCATCATGGACCTGCACGTAACGGGTACAGTTAATGGCGGTATACATTCCGCAGGACTTTTAGGCCAAACAAATGGTTCTCCCACCGTCAACATCGACCGTGTTTGGGTATCCGTAAAGGTGACCTCAACGAGCACCCATGCCGGCGGCATCATCGGACATTCTGACATGGCACATGTGTATATGACCGACTGTCGTTTTGACGGTAAGGTTAATACAAATAGTTTAAGTGGAACATATGCCGGCGACATCATCGGATGGGCCAACAATGGCGGCAGCTGGAATTTACAACGTGTCTATGATCAAGGCGGACCCTATGCTGAGTGGATGTTCTTCTGCATGTATCATAATGGTGGCATGCAATCATGGGGAACCAACAGTGGTAGTTTCACCATTACCCAGCACGGCTGGACAAATGTGGACTACTATAACAAGACCGACCAGGACGAGGTGGTGAACCTGATGAACGGCAGACTGCCCGGCTCGTGGCAGATTGTCGACGGCAAGGCCGTGCCAGTGATGGGTAAACACTGGGTGTTTCTGTCGGAAGGCTCCTCTTCAGGAAAGACACTGAGGTCAGGATATTATTATGTCACTCGAAATATAGAGTTTAGCAACAGCTCCTGTAACAGCGGATTGACTATTGCCCCTGGTTCTACGGTGCATATCTATATACCTCGGGGCGTTACACTTACTGCCAAGGGCGGCAATGCAGACGGACGGACAGGTGCCGGTGCAGGAATTCTGCTTCCATCGGGCAGCACCCTCTACCTCGAGGGTGCAGGCAAGGTAGTCGCCACGGGCGGCAATGCCGCTAATGGTGAAAAAGGCAGTAATGGTGAAAACGCTTCCCATAATGACGATAGCATGCTGCCAGGAGGTGGCGGCGATGGCGGCAACGGAGGTGGTGGTGCTGGCGCAGGCATCGGTACCCGAGGAGGCAACGGCGGCAGTGGCGGAAGCGGTGCTGCTGCATTGAGAGGCTTTTCAGGCTCACAGGTTATATCTGGCAACAGCGGATCTGATGGCTCCAATGGTTCTTCAGCTCTTGCCATGGGTACCATCTTTGTAGAATACTTAAATGGTGATAAAGTAAGCGTTGAAGCCAAGGGTGGCAGTGCTGGAGCATTTGGCAGCGGCGGTGGTAGTGGTAGTGGTGACTACAAGAAAAAGCCAGGCTGGTCTTGGGGTAATTTTGCAATTTCCCAGAATACTGCAGGCGGCGGTGGCGGCGGTGGCGGCGGTGCCGGTGGTTGCTCTGCCTCTGCTATCGGTACCGGCGGCGGTGGCGGCGGCGGCGGCGGTGGTGGCGGCGGCGGTAATGTCGATTGGAAAGGAACCAGTGGTACTCACATTGTTGGCGCTAAAGGCGGATATGGCGGAAAAAATGCTGAAAGCGATTATCAAGCCAATGGTGCTGAAGCATATTATAAACGCGATAGTGACTCTGAATGGGGTTGTCAGCCTGGACAAGGTGGCTCTGGCGGCAGTGGTGGAAACAAAAGCCAGTCCAGCCCCACCAATAAAGACTACCTCATCTGCTATAATGCGGTTGGTGGCTCGTTACAGAAATCTAGCAAGGCCGGATACAGGTCGAATGTCAATTCCGGCTCCACCACAGTCATCGTCCCGACGCATTACGACTTGGGGTTGACCGACGCGGAAAAATATCTGCTGCAATGGAGCAGCAACAAAGACGGCAGCGACTCGAAGGTGGCGGCATACGACGAATGCACGGTAGGCTGTGGAACCACTGATGTCTATAGTGAGTGGAAACAGTATAAGGATTTGTTCCCGCAGGGTAAGGGAACGCAGAACGCCCCGTTCATCATTGAGGATGCCCGGCTGCTGACGTTGGCTGACTACGTGACGGGCGGCGGCAACACCCGTGGAGTATGGTTCCGCCAGGAGGGCGACATCGTTGTCGACGATGTGCTGAAGAACACCGGAAGGGGTGACCGCTGGACGCCTATCGGCCATACCCGGACGTTTGAGGGCGACTACGACGGCGGCGGCTACCTGATCCGTAAGGCCACCGTGGCCAACATCGGCACAGGCATCGGCATCTTCGGACGGGTGATGGGCACGATCCACAACCTGGGAGTCGAGGAGGTGACCATCAAGAGTAGCGAAGCGAACGACCGCTGTGGAGCCATTGCCGGTATGCTGGTGCAAGACAGGTATGAACTGTCGCGTGCAGGCAGCATGCAGAACTGCTATTCCGCACGCAACACCATCAGTGGCCCCTACGTGGGTTGTGTGGTGGGCGAAATGGAAAAGAACGCCAGTATGAGTCATTGCCTTGAAACCAACAACAACCTCGGCGGTGCACATGCCGGAAGCTTTAGCAGCATCATCCGGGAGAATGCCACGGTCGACAGGTGTTTCACCAGTGGAGGAGGTATCGCTCCCGACAATCGCGGCAAGGCCACCCGCTGTGAGGTTAACATCAGCACAGACAGAATGGCCAGTGGCGCAATCACATGGATGTTGAACGATAAGACTGCGGTGAGCACCAGCAGTCCGGCGTATGGCCCCACTTGGTATCAGAACTTGGCGGGAAAGCCGAACCCCGATGCCTATCCCGTGCTTGACAATGAAAGCAGCCGTGTGTACTGCGAAGACGGGAAATACTCCAACGAGCCCCTGGGAATCTACGCACTCCCCGGTAGCGGTACTGCGGAGGACCCCTACCGCATCGGCAGCCTTTCCGATTTGAAGAAGGTAGCCAAATATTGTAATGACGGCAATAAGAGCACGGGCATCCACTTCCTTCAGACTGCCGACATCGATATGAACGGCAGCAATTGGGAACCGATTGGCAAGGGTTCCGGTGTCTTTGACGGCTACTACGACGGTGGCGGACACAGCATTACCAGTGGTAAAGTGGAATCCGCTACGAGTGCATTGGTGACGGGTATCTTCGGTACCGTCACAGGAACGGTGACCCGGCTCAGCGTGGAGAAGATGACCATCACGGGTGTGAACGGCGATGCACGTCTGGGCGGTATTGCCGGACGCTTGAGGGGTAACGGACTCATCACCAACTGCTCTGTCAGGGAATGCACGTTGATTAGCGACAAGGCCAGTGTGGCGGGAGCCATAGTGGGCGATATGTACGACCATGCCATTGTCAGAAACAGTCTTGGTTTCAAAAACACGTTGAGTGCCAGCAGAACAGGATACATCTGCAGCGACATGGCCAGTGGTACCCGGCTCGAACGGTGCTACACGGACGGCAACAAGCTGGTCAGTAGTGACGAAGCCCATGGCGTTACCTCGGGATGCGAGTCTGGTCCAGGATTGCAGCCCGCCAACTTTGCCAGCGGCGAGGTGTGCTATCTGCTGAACAACAGCGCGAACAGCCCTGACCCCGTCTGGTTCCAGAATGTCGACAATCACAGTGACCACGACGAGGCTCCTGTGCTGTCGGGCGATCACGCTATGTTGTTCAGGTTAAACAACGATGTGTATACCAACGACGCCCTGGACATCAGCAAGTTAGGCAAAGGCACACAGGCCGAGCCTTATAAGATTGGCAGCGCCGAGGATTTGCAGACGCTCATCGTGAGCATCGGACTGATGAAGAGCAGCAATTTCTATGTGCTGCAAACCGCCGACATCGATATGAAGGATACTACCACCGTTATCCCCATCGGTTCCTGTACCAACGGTTTCGCGGGTCATTACGATGGTGGCGGGCACGTCATCCGCAACATGAATATGCAAAATTACCAGGGCGAATCCCTGGGACTGTTCAACAACATCAGCGGCGTCGTCGAGCGACTCGGCATCGAGAACTGCACGTTCATGGCCGACGAAAAGACGACGCGTGTGGGAGCCTTCGCCGGACGACTGACGGCGGGCGGACAGTTGCGCAACTGTTACGCCAAGGACTGTACGATAGACAACAACCACTACCCGAAGACCGTGGTGGGAGCCTTGGTGGGCGAAATGACCGACAACTCGGGCATCAAAGGCTGCTACGGCTACCGCAATACCGTCGTGGGACGCGAGGACGAGCGGACGCACTACGGGCACGTCGTGGGCTACATAGGCAGCAGCGCCAAGGGCGACCTACTGTTCACCGACGGACCGTCGCTGACGGCTGGTGGACAGGAAGGTGCCAAAAACATCGTCACCTCCGAACGGAATGTCATCGACAGCCGCTTCACCTCGGGTGAGATCTGTTATCTGCTCGGTGGTTCGAAGAGCGACGACACGTCGGTATGGGGTCAGAACATCAAGACCGACAGTCTGCCCGTACCCAACAGCCCCACCCACAAACCGGTTTACCGTTACGAGCTCAACGACCAGACCATGTTTACCAACTCCAGCAGCAAGCCGCATCAGGTCGTGTTTACGCTGCACTCGAATGCTGATGTGGACCACGTGCAGACGGTGCTGGCATTCAGGGCCGACGACAACTACTACACGCCGGAATTCTCGCTGGCACCTTACGCCAAGGAGCGCCGGTTCTATGATTTCGCAGGTTGGAACACCACAGCCGACGGCAAGGGCACATTCTATCCCTCCGATGCCCGGCTGCTGCCGACAGACCATCTCTCACTCTATGCCGTGTGGGAACTGGAGGTTCCTGCCGACACGTCGATAGTCGTGACGCTGCGTACGGATACCGTGCGCTTCCGTGTCTACGACAACGGCGGCTACAACAAGCCGTATGGCAAGAGCAACAATGGTGCACTCACGCTGGTGGCTCCGGACGACTGCATCATGACGCTGACCGGAACTATCACGACCGAGGCACTGGGCAGCGACGGCAAGCCGCGCGACTATATGAAAGTGTTCGACGGCGATGATGAGGGCGATGAGACGAAAGTGCTCACCAACGACCATGCCAGGAGCGGCGAAGGCTTCAGTAACGTCTTCTGCAGCACGACGGATGGTGCCAAGGAGAACATTGGCAGGATTATCAGTACCGAGAACGAGATGACCATTCTGTTTGTCACCGACGACGAAAACTTCTACGACGGTTTGGACCTGCTGGTCACCGTCTCCCCGAAGGCGATACGCCAGTTAGGCAAGGGAACGGCCAACGACCCGTTTAAAGTCAAGAGTCAGGCCGACCTGAAGGCCGTCGACCAGTATATCCAGCTGATGGGCGACAGCCGGATCCATGTGCTGCAGACGGCCGACATCGACATGACGGGCGCATCCTTCACTCCCTTGGCGTCCAGCGTGGAGAACTTTGAGGGTCACTACGACGGTGGCGGTTACGTCATCCGCAACCTGACGGTCGACTCCAACGAGGGTGGGGCAGTAGGACTGTTCCGTCAAGTCAGCGGTGTCGTCGAGCGTCTGGGCATCGAACATTACACCATTGCCGGGGCGGCCGACAAGTCGTGCGTCGCTGTCATTGCTGGAAGTCTAAGCGCGGGCGGACAGGTGCGTAACTGTTATGCCGTGGGCGATAGCGCCTCTTTTGTCGGGCAAGACAAGATATTCACCATGGGAACAGAATACACCCCCGAGCGCTTTGCGTCGGGCGAGATGTGCTATCTGCTAAACGGCTCCCAGAGCGAAGATGTTGTCTGGCGGCAGACGTTAGGCACCGACAGCATTCCCGTCCTCAATGGCAGTCATGCGGTGGTGTACAGTTACTTGTTGAACGGACATCCCGCGTATAGCAACACGGCTTTTGCCCGTCCTCAGTATTACATCAACGACAAACATGATTTCAATGCCTATGCCACTCAGGAGGGTGATATCCATCTGACGCAGGACCTCGACCTCGGCGAGTGGAACGGCGACATCGACATCCGCGGACACCTCGACGGCGGCGGACATACCATCACCTACAGCAACAGCACCAGCGGACGAGGACTCTTTAAGAAGGTTTGCGGAGGAGCTTCGGTGCGCCATCTGCGCGTCGAGGCTAACATCGTCACGACGAAGGATTGCGGAGGTATAGCCTACAACAACGAAGGCACTATCAGCGACTGCCACTTCCGTGGAGACATCCGCAAACAGGGCTTCGAAAATGAAGAGAACCACATTGCCGGCATTGCGCTGAAGCTGAACGACGGTGGCATCGTCGACCATTGCTCGGCCACGGGCAGTCTCGTCCTGCAGGACAGCCTCAAGGGCGCTGTCTATCCCATCAGCGATCCGTCGAAGGCCGTTGTGGACTACTGGACCTGGATGAGTCCCACCAGCACCAATGGGTATGCTGCCCAAGTCGACAGTGCCTTGACGGTGCAGGCCGATTATCCCGTCTATGCCAAGGGCATTCTCGACGTGGCAAAACCGATTCTCGTCGTCGCCGGCGATACTACAGCCATCACCAGCCGACATCTTGAGTCGCTGACCATCGTCGATGCCAAGCCCTTCAGATGTTCCGCCGTGGTGCAGGTCGACCAGATTACCTACAAGCGTCGTGGCACCAACGGAGCCTACGAGCCCTGGGTGCTGCCCTTCGACTATACCGTTGATAAAGGCATGCTCCATGAGGGTGTGGAGTTCTACCGCTTCGAGAAAGACGCCACGGGCAACATCCAGAACGTGAAGATTCAGGGCGATACGCCTTATCAGGTCGAAGCCAACGAACCCTTGGCGTTCCGCACAACCAATGATACGGAATACGCCTTCCAGATGAAGCTCGTCAAGGATGGCCGCACCGAGCCGATGACTGTCCGGATGCCGTCCGACGGCACGGCGGCCACGTTGGCAAACCAGAAGGATATGGCGCGCCTGATGGTTACCTACGACACCATTGCTGCCGACCGAACGCTGAGGGAACTGATGTACATCTGGAACGACAGCAAGGCCGACTTCGTCCTCACCGACGGCGAAACGGGATTGCTGCCCTTCCGCTACTACCTGCAATACGTCGACAAGGCCACAGGTAACCTCGAACAATACGAGCAAACCGACTGGGCGCGCCGACAGGCCAGCGGTGGTGGCTCTTCCGCACCGGCTGCCGGCCAGCGGAGGGCATCGCAGAGTGCTCCGTTCTCGACACTGACTGCCAAGGGCTGGCAACCCATCTTCCTCGACCCACGTAAGCCCCAGACGTTTACGGCCGAGATGCTCGCCGACTACGACATCCTGTGTCTCACCGACATTTTCGACCGCGAGTCTGTCGACCTGCGCTTTGGCGATCCACGCTATGCTGTGACGGCCGTCTACGAACCCGTCGAAGTGGGCATGGAACTGCCCATCGCCGTTCCCCTGCTGGTGCGTGCCAAGCGTCCTCGTGTCGAGCCGTTAGTCACCAGGCAGACGGGCATCGAAATCGATGCGTTGTTGCAGAGGCTCGCCGAAACAATGGACGACGATGAGGCTATGGCAGTATTCAATGCGCTTCACTACTGGTGCTCCACATTCGCCGGACGCTACGACGTTTGGCAGATGCCGTTGCCCGAGAGCGACGATGTGCTGAGTGAGTACGGGGCACTGGTGTTCAACGCCGCCTCACACAGCTGCTGCTTCCGTCGCGTCGCATCGTCAAAACGTGCCACCATGACGCCCATGAGCTACTGCTTCACAGCCTACGATGCCCGTACGTTCGAGAACCTGCCGTTGACCAACGACCGTATCGAGGTTGTGGCTTATGGCTTCACCGAGGACATCACGACAGACATGGAGAGCCTCACCCCCAGCCCCTCTCCAATGGGCGAGGGGAGTGGAAACTCCTACAACCTGCAAGGCCAGCAAGTCGACGACAGCTATCGTGGCATCGTCATCCGGAATGGACGTAAAATTTTCAAGCGATAAGACAGATGGAAACAGATATGTTGAAAACAAAAAGGAAATATTGCCAACCCACCGTCCAGGTCGTGGAAATAAAAAACAGCGGGCTGCTGCTGTTGAATAGTGCTTCGTTAAAGGGATACCAGTATCAAGAAGATGTTTGGACAGATGAATAAGGAAATGAAGGTGAAAACATTACAGCGTCTTTGTGGAATGCTGGCCATGCTGGCATGCTGCGCTTGTTCAAGCAATAGTGATGATTCTGTCGCTGACGACCCTCAGTTCTGGACCGTCACCCTTACGGCATCGATGGGCGACGCCACGACGCGTGCACTGAGGGAGGGAGCTGATAATGCTATTATCTCAAGCTTTGCCGCGAACGATCAAGTGGTAGTGGTCGATGCCGACGTAGCACCATCGTCGGCACGCTAAGAGCCCAGACGGCGGGGACCAGCACCACGCTGACGGGCTCCCTGGATGCAAAGACCCTTGCCGTCAACGAGGTGGTCACCCTGCGCTATCGCAGTGCGACGGCCAGTTACGACAATCAGGTGGGTACGCTGACGGGTATCGGCGCCATCCATGATTATGCGGAGGGCACCCTCACGGTAAAAACAGTAAGCCCCGTCTTGACCTTTACCACTACCAATGTCACGCTCGCTGCCAAGCAGTCCATCACCAAGTTCTCGTTCACTTGCGGCGGTAATGCCGTTAGTGTGAAGACCTTTGGCATTGCGGCCCCCGGTTTGGTGCAACGCATCGCAACGAATGGCTCTGAGACCGTGGGGGCAGTCACCGGCACCCTCGCTACCCCATCCGCTGATGTCTACATCGCCTTGCGCAACAATCTTAGCGGTAAGCAGAAATATTCCTTCACCATTCAGGATGGCGCAGGCCGTTGGTATACCGGCACGAAAAGTGCCCCGCTTGTTAACGGCAAGAACTACACGGCCAGCGTGGCGCTGACTCAATTGCCTGCACTCTCCAGCAACGACGCCGTTGGTACTGTCGGCGTGGTGGACGGACTCCCCGCCATCGTCGTCGACTTCAGCGGCACGAAGAAAGCCGTTGCCCTGATGAATACCGGAGCCCTCTGCCCCGAGGCCTACGGCACTTACTACACCTTCGCCAACCAGTCGTCAGGACTATCCAACGGCTGGTATGTCCCATCGAAGGCTGAACTGGATGCCCTTGTCGGTCTCAGGAAGGCCTGGGGTGCTCCAAATGGCGTGAATGGCTTTACGCTTACCATCGGCAGCAACGCCCTGTTCCTCCCAGCGGCAGGATATAAAATGAATGGATCGAATTTGATGAGCGCTTCCTATTGGGGCTATTATTGGAGTTCAACGTCTGCTGCCAGCGATAGGGCAATTAGCCTCCAATTCAATCGTGTTATTGCTGGTTTTAATACTAATAGCTCATCAAAAGCCGACGGTCTCACCGTCCGTCCCTTCCACGAATTGTCGACTCTCAACTTGTCCAGCCCCGCCTTGGGACAGGTGATTGGCAGCGACGGTCGTAATTATGCTGCTAATGCTTCTCTGCCTGCGGGTGTCAATAAGGTGGCTGTGATAGTCCATTTGGATGGTAGTCACGTCCTGGCTCTCGCTTTGCAAGACGCAGAAACGATGTCGTCGTGGGCAAATGCCAACACAGTCGCCGCGAATGCTACACCGCGATTCAGAATACGCATGGGTGCTGTATGTTAAAAAAGTCGCCGAGAACAGCATCGTCGCCACCATCAATGGCGTACTTAAGACCGAAGCTAATAAGACCGTTCGTCTTTGCCTCGCTTTTTAACCAAACTTCTGACTCTCAGAATTTACAAAAAAGGTTTCAGAATATGCAAAATCTGCCAGAAAAGGCGGTTTAGTCTTGCAAAAGTGGAAAATATTTACTATCTTTGCAGAAACTAATTATTCAAAGAGATGAGAAAGAATTTCATATCAACCGCCTCACTGCTGTTATTGGCAACCCCGTACTGCTATGCCCAGGGATATACGCTGGCCAAGGCCAACGTCATTATCGTGATACTCATTTTCATCGTCGCAGTCCTCATCATTTTGGGCGGCTACAGCCTGTATTACAATAGGATTATCAGTCGGCGCAACGAACAGATGCAGCGCATCCTGACGGTACTGAACGAATACAGAGACCTGTTGGGTAATAGTGAACTTTCGCTCGACCAGCAGGAAGAGGTTCTGCAGCAGAAACTGCAGGCGTCGAAGAAAGTCAAAGCCGTTCTGAAGGACGATAAACCCAGTTTCTCTGTCAAGATGGATGCCCGCCTCAATAAGGAGCGTCCCTTCACCGATCCCGACTTCGATCACGACGCTCTGGTGCGGTTTATGGGCGTCGACAATGCAACGTTCTGCACGCTGGTGCCTCGCTATCAGGAGCCTGCCAGAACGCTCGACTACATCAACTCCCTCCGGGCAGAATACGCTGCCAAGCTGCTCATGGACCGCTCCGACTACACCTCAGACGAACTAGCCCTTAAGTGCGGCTTTAGGAGTACCGACGACTACAACCACGCCTTCAAGTTCGCCTTCGGCATCACGCCAGCCGACTATCTGGCCAGCATGAGCCGCATGTTCAAGAAGAAAGAACATCGCGTGGCGTCGTAAGATTATTCTTCCCTGGATTCTTTCCGAGCTTAACTTCTCGGCGCTGTGCAATTACTTTAATAGCCATAATTTAAATCTCCTTTTAGAATTAGAATTGTTAAATAAATTGATAGTTCTCACGTTTGCCGTCAGAATCGGCTCCGTCAGCATGATTAAGGAAAAATCTTGCCATCATTAATGCGCGCAATTTTTAGATTTAACTCTCGCAATTTTTCTCCTTAACGGCCGCCTCCGCCACCTCATCTTTCGACAATGCAAAGGTACGAAAATTTCGTTGCGGTCTACGAATATTTTCCAAGAATTTTTTATTTTTCTCACGTTTTTTCATACTGAAAAGTATACAGAATCTGTTGCACTGTTGCAATGTTGCAGTTCTCAAAAGGATATTTCCATACCCTAAAAATACTTCTATATTTATATATAAATATAGAGTTAATTTTTGACTATCGTAGAATCTATTTTGGAACTGCAACACTGCAACAACTGCAACAGCGAGTGCAGAGCCAAACTGCAAAAAATGCCCATTTCATCGGGAAAATGGATGGGGCTGATATCAAAAAGGAAGGAGTTTTTTTACTATCTTTCTCCTTTGGAGAAGTTACTCTCGCTCGAGAAAACTCAATTTTTTTTTGGTTTTTCGTTTGATTTGCACTATCTTTGCAGACGATAAGGTAATCAACAACTAGAAACGCAATATGAAGACGTTAAGAATGCTGGCGATGGGGCTGCTGCTGATGAGCATCGGCGCATGGGGTCAGAAGACGGAAAAAATTGTGTTTACGCCGCAATGGACGGCGCAGGCGCAGTTTGCAGGCTACTATGTGGCGCAGGAGAAGGGATTTTATCGCGAGGCCGGTGTGAACGTGGATATCGTGCACCCGTCGGTGACGCAGTCGGCCATGTCGCGCATGTTCAACAAGACGAGTCAGGCGACGACGCTGCAGCTGTGTCAGGCGTTGGAGCTGGCCGATGTGGGCGTGGAGCTGGTGAACATCCTGCAGACGTCGATGAACAACGCGATGGTGATTGTGTCGGCCCGCGGCAAGGACCCGCTGACGCAGAAGGGCGAGCGCGTGGGTGTGTGGAGCGTGGGCTTCGGACAGCTGGCCATCTGCATGAGCATCAAGGACGGACTGGACTACCAGTGGGTGCGTTTTGCCCAAAACGTGAACCTGTTTGTGAGCGGTGCGCTGGACGCCACGCTGGCCATGAGCTACAACGAATACTACCAGCTGGTGCAGGCGGGCATGGAACTGACGGAGAAGAACGTGTACCGATTCTGCGACCACGGATATAACGTGCAGGAGGACGGTCTGTATGTGACGCTGGACTACTACCGGAAGCACAAGACCGCGATGCATCACTTTGCACAGGCCAGCCGTAAGGGCTGGGAGTGGGCCTCGGCTCACCCTGAGGAGACGCTGGACATCGTGATGAAATACGTGCAGCGCGACCACATCGGTACGAACCGCACGATGCAGCGGCTGATGCTGAAGGAGGTGCTGAGGTTGCAGGTGGACCGCGAGTCGAAGAAGCGCGAGTTCCGGTTGCGCCCGGACATGGTGCAGCTGGCCAGCCGACTGATGAAGGAGAACGGCATGCTGCAGCGCGAGGTGAAGTATGACGAACTGATAGCACGATAAAAGGGGGGAGGACAACGACATGAAGAATATGATAGAATATATCCAACGGAAACTCTCGGTGAAGCTGAGTCTGGGCGTGGTGGTGTTTGCCGCCGTGATTTTCCTGGCAGCACTGGGGTTCCTGTTTATCCAGTCGAGGGAGGCCGTCAGACAGGAGGCCATCAACCGCGCCTCGCAGATTCTGGACAATACGTCGCTGCACGTGACGGGTATCCTGAACCGTGCGGAGGTGTCGGCGAAGATGACGGAATGGCTGGTGATGCGCCATCCGGACGTGGCCGACTCGATGTTCGTCTATAGCGAGGGCGTGCTGCTGAACAATCCCGAATACTTTAACTGCTCGATAGCCTTCGAGCCGTATTATTTCAAGAAATACGGCCGCTACTTCTCGGCATACGCCAAGCGGCAGGGCGACAGCATCAGAACGACACAGGGCGGCAGCGACTCGTACCAATATTTCTATATGGACTGGTACCTGATGCCGCAGCTGTTGGACCGTCCGTGCTGGACGGAGCCCTACATGGACCTGGACGTGATGACGAACACGAAGGAGATGGTGACGTCGTACTGCCGGCCGCTGAAGAATGCGGAGGGCCGGATGGTGGGTGTCATCAACACGGGACTGTCGCTGAACTGGCTGTCGCATACCATATCGGCCGTGAAGCCCTATCCGAACTCGTACAGCATCATGATCGGACACGGTGGCACGTATTTCGTGCACCCCGACTCGACGAAGCTGCTGAACCAGACCATCTTTACTGCCACGCTGGAGAACCCCGACACGGCACAGAGCAATCTGGGTCACGCCATGCAGCGCGGCGAGGAGGGCATGCGGCAACTGAAGGTCAACGGCGAGGACTGCTACGTGTTCTACAAGCCGCTGGGATCGACGGGGTGGAGCATGGCCATCGTGTGTCCGGAGAGCGACATCTTCGGCGGGTTCGAAAGACTGCAGCGCACGGTGGCGGCCATCGTGGGAGTAGGCTTGTTGCTGATGCTGGTGTTCTTTATCCGCATCATTACGCGACAACTGACACCCCTGCAGCAGCTGGCGCAGGAAGCCGAGACCGTTGCCTCGGGACAGTTCGACACGAGGCTGCCCGACTATAAGCGCACGGACGAAATAGGACAGCTGAGCCATTCGTTCGGCAACATGCAGCAGTCGCTGGTGAACTACATCGAAGAACTGAAGAAAACGACGGCGCAGAAGGCGTCGATAGAGAGTGAGCTGAACGTGGCCAGCAACATCCAGATGTCGATGTTGCCCAGCGTGTTCCCTGACCGCGAGGGACTGGACATGTTTGCGTCGATGACTCCCGCCAAGGAAGTCGGCGGCGACCTGTACGGTTATGTGCTGAAGGGCGACAACCTGTACTTCTGTCTGGGCGACGTCAGCGGCAAGGGTATTCCTGCATCGCTGTTTATGGCGCAGGCCACACGACTGTTCCGCACGCTGGCCACCCAGCAGATGCCGCCGGCAGAGATCTGCCAGCGCATGAACGACGCGCTGTCGGGCGACGAGAATCCGACGAACATGTTTGTCACGCTGTTTGTGGGTATGGTGGACCTCGGGAACGGCCACCTGAGCTACTGCAATGCGGGCCACAATCCGCCCGTCATCGGCGGTGGCGAAAAACACGGCGAGATGCTGGAGATGTTGCCCAACGTGCCCATCGGCATTGTGCCCGGACTGGAGTACAAGGGCGAGGAGATAGCAAGCATCAAGGGCCGTCCGCTGTTCCTGTATACCGACGGACTGAACGAGGCCGAGAACAGGGAATTCGAGCAGTTTGGCGACGATAGGCTGTTGGACATCCTGCGGAACACGCATTTCGACAGTGCCCAGCAGGTGATTGAGACGCTGAAGGCCGAGGTGGAGCGCCACAGGGACGGTGCCGAGCCGAACGACGACCTGACGATGATGTGTCTGAGAGTTAGTTGAATGTGGAGTGTTGAATGTTGAGTGTTGAATGTCATGAAGAAATATGTGATAGCGTGTGTGGTGATGCTGCTTTCGTTGGGAGCTGCGGCACAGGAGCAGGACTCGACAGCCGTCGGCCAGAAGAAGAGCAGCCGCCTAGTGAACCAGCTCCGCCGTGTGCAGAACTACCTGGACTCGGCGGCCAAACGGAAGGTGGACCCGCGGTTCATCGAGGTGCCCGACAGACCGTGGAGGGTCATCCTGCGCTACAAGGAGAGTGCGGTAAACGTGGACTACGAGAACAACCTGAATTTCCCCGAATACAATGAATACTCGGAATGGAAGTTGAGTTTCAAGCCCCCCGTGGCGGCATCCGTCGGTGTGTGGGTGGGCTATCGCGGTACGGGTATCTCGTATTCGTATTCGCTGGCCAAGAACTCGGGGCGTAACTTCTCGATTTCCACCACTGGCGCCAAGTACGGCTTTAACTTCCGGCTGCGACGTTTCAGCATGGACGATGTGGACTTTACAGGTGCAGACTATATTAACGGCAAGAAGGAAGCAGAGGTTTCGCTCCACGGTCAGCTGGATGCACCGGTATGGATCCGCTCGGTGTATGCCAACGGATATTACGTGTTGAACGGCAGGCACTATTCGCAGGCTGCTGCCTACAACCAGTCGGTCATCCAGCGCCGCTCGGCAGGCTCGCTGCTGCTCGGGGCCACGTGGTATCAGTCGTCGATGGACCTGTCGGACCCGAAGAATGCACCGTTCGTCATCGGCAGCAAGAGCACGGGACTCATCAAGATTCACCAGGCCAACATCGGTGTGGGCTACGGATTCAACTGGGTGCCCTTCCGTGGCTTTGTGGTGAACGCGATGGCCATGCCTACGCTGAGTGTTTATAACCGCGTGAAGGTGTATAAATACGACTTCAACTACATGCTGGATTTCGGCAGCGAACACCCCGACGACTACGGTGAGTGGAACCCGGAGACGCGCCGGTGGGCCAACGGCGAGCGGTATAAGCCCATGGACAGTGAAGACAAATGGTTAGAAGACGTGGAATGCTGGGAGACGGACCAGAGCACCAGCTACGGCCGCTTGCAGCTGAACATCGACGTCAGACTGGGTATTGCCTACAACTGGAGGCGCTATTTCACGGGTATGCAGCTGCAGATGAACCGTTTCTCGTACAAGCAGGACGCCACGAAGGTAACCATCATCGATGCGTGGGGCCGCGTTTCGCTGGGTGTGAGGTTGTAGTGGAAAGTGGAAAGTAGAAAGTGGATTGTTGAGTGTGGAATGTTATGAAGAAATTAATTGACCGAATATTGCAGGACGGGTATTGTCTGGAGGGTGGCGTCTTGAAAGTGGACCGATTCGTGAACCACCAAATGGATCCAGGCCTGATGAAACAGGTGGCGGTGGAGTTTTTCTCGCGTTTTGCCCGTTCCGGCGTGACGAAGATTGTGACCGTCGAGGCATCGGGCATAGCACCGGCGGTGATGCTGGGCTACCTGATGGAGCTGCCCGTGGTGTTTGCCAAGAAGCAGAAGCCGTCGACGATGGGTGAATTCCTGTCGACCACGGTGCACTCGTTTACCAAAGACAAGGACACGCCGCTGATTATCAGCCGTGAACACCTGTTGCCCGAGGACCGCGTGTTGTTTGTCGACGACTTCCTGGCCTACGGCAATACGGGGCTGGCTATTCAGGATCTGTGCCAGCAGGCCGGTGCCACACTGGTGGGTATGGCTTTCCTCATTGAGAAGGAGTTCCAGCACGGTCGTCAGCGGCTGTTGGAAGCCGGCATCGCGCATGTCGAGTCGCTGGCCATTATCGAGTCGCTGGATAATAACGAGATCAAGCTGAAGGACCAGAAACGGAGGAAAGTGAACATCTACGAAGAGGCGTGCCGCTGCTTGTTGTGTCAGGATGCGCCGTGCACGAAGGCCTGCAAGCGCGGCGACCCGGCCCGTGCCATCCGTGCCGTCCGGTTCGACAACCATAAGCCAGCGCTGCAATGGGTCAAGGACTGCAATGATGCCGATTTGGAGCGTGCGGAACAGGCCTGCATACATTATAACTGGCACATCCGCATCAAGGAGATGATGAAGGCCATCCATAAGGATGACGTAGACTTGGAATGGGAGAAGGTTAATGGTCAATGGCGGATAGTGAATGCGCCGTCGCTGGCAATAGACTTCTGCGGCATCCGCTGCGAGAATCCGTTCTTCCTGGCGTCGTCGGCCGTCTGTACGAACTACGAGATGGTGGCGCGGGCCTTTGATGCCGGCTGGGCGGGTGTGTTCTACAAGACCATCTGCATGAAGGAAATAAAGGAGGTGTCACCGCGTTTCGATGCCTTGCACGACAATGGTATGCACGGCGATTTCTACGGTTTCCGTAATATGGAACAGCTGAGCGAGAACCCCGTGGAGATGGATTTCGACATTCTGCGGCGGCTGAAGCAGGACTACCCCACGAAGGTGGTCATAGCCTCGATTATGGGACAGAACGAGGAGGAGTGGCAGCAGTTGGCGCAGATGGCCGAGGAGGCCGGTTGCGACGCGGTGGAGCTGAACTTCTCGTGTCCGCAGATGAAGCACGAAGGCATGGGCAGCGACGTGGGACAGAGTCCGGAACTGGTCAGACAGTACACCGCCGCCGTCAAGAAGAGCGTGCGGATTCCCGTCATTCCGAAGATGACGCCCAACATCACCAATATGGCCGTCCCCGCCGCCGCGTGTGTGGAGGCCGGTGCCGACGCCATATCTGCCATCAACACCATCAAGTCGGTGACGATGACCTTCGACTCGGAAGTGTCGGGACAGCGCACCATATCGGGCTATTCGGGACGTGCTGTGAAACCCATTGCCCTGCGCTTCATCCTTGAGATGGCCAAGATGCCAGTAAAGACCGAACTCAGCGGCATTGGCGGCATTGAGACGTGGCGCGACGCCCTGGAGTTTATCCAGCTGGGGTGCAGCAATGTGCAGGTGTGTACCGCCGTGATGCAATACGGCTATCGTATCATCGACGACCTGGTGCTGGGCTTGCAGCGCTATATGGTCAAGCGCGGCTTGTCGTCGGTAGAGTCCCTGGTGGGCGAGCGCGTGGAGAAATTCCTGCATCCTGACATGCTGGACCGCGACACCATCATCTATCCGAAGTTCGACAAGGAACTGTGTGTGGGATGCGGCCGTTGTGCGGTGTCGTGTAGCGACGGCGGCCATCAGGCCATCGTGTTCGACATGGAGAGCCGCCAGCCGCGACTGGTAGGCACGAAGTGTGTGGGTTGTCACCTCTGCCGACTGGTGTGTCCGGCAGGGGCCATTGGAGTCACGAAAAGGATTAGCAAAAAGTAGTCAGGAGATATGAAACAAGATGTGTCGTTCGATAGTAAGCGCCACTTGGCAGGAGCCATACTGGGCCCGCTGTGCGCATTGTTGATATGGGTTAGTCCCATAGAGAGTCTGACGGTAGAGCAGCACCGGCTGTTGGCTATCATGTCATTGGTGGCTATCTGGTGGATTACGGAGCCTGTGGCCATTCCAGTCACGTCGCTGTTAGGACCCACGCTGTGTGTGTTGTGCGGCGTGGTGGATATGAAGACGGCTTTCCACTCGTTTGCCAGCCCGATGATATTCCTGTTTATGGGCGGTTTCCTGATAGCCAAGGGAATGATGGTAAACGGACTTGACAAACGCTTTGCCTATGGCATCATGTCGATGAAGTGGGTGGGCGACTCGCCGCGCCGCATTTTCATTGCGTTGGGCGCGGCCTGTATGATCTGCTCGGGGTGGATCAGTAATACTGCTACAGCGGCTATGATGTTTCCCATTGCCCTGGGTCTGCTGGAAGCCATCCGCGAGATGATGGCTGCCAACGGCAAGCAGATAGATCTGAAGGACTACAAATACGCCACGGGACTGATGCTGATGACGGCCTACGCCTGTTCCATTGGCGGCGTGCTGACACCCATCGGTACGCCTCCGAACATCATTATGCTGGGATTCTTGCAGGAGTTGGCTCCACAGGCTCCCGAGGTGTCGTTCTTCGACTGGATGGTGTGGGGCTTCGTGGCGATGGCGGCATACTTCGCCATTGCCTATTTTGTGTTGTGGAAGATGTTCCCTGCCGACGTGGAGCACATCGACGGAGCCCACGAATTCATAGGACGTCACGCCAAGGAGCTGGGCCGGTGGACACGAGCACAGAAAAATACGTTGTTCTGTTTCGGACTGGCGGTGGTCATCTGGGTAGCACCAGGCATCTTGAGTATGGTGTACGGCGCTGATTCTGAGATAGTGAAAGAATTTAACAAATATCTGCCCGAAGAAATGGCAGCCATGATTGGTGGCCTGTTGCTGTTCTTCCTGCCCGTTGACAGGAAGAAGGGCGTGATGACGCTGAGTTGGAAGGACGGACAGGAAGGCATCGAGTGGGGCACACTGCTGCTCTTCGGTGGTGGACTGGCCATGGGTAGCATGATGTATTCGACGGGCCTGTCGGGATGGGTCGGCGAAGGTATTCGCGACGTGCTGGGCGGACATCCGTCGGAACTGATGTTCGTAGCCCTGTTCTGCGTGACGGGACTGCTGCTGTCGGAACTGACGTCGCACACGGCAGCCACGAACCTGATAGCGCCGATAGCCATCAGTACGGCAGTATCGCTGGGGTTCAGCCCTATTCCTGTGGCCGTCGGACTGGCGCTGTCGACGTCGCTGGGATTCATGATGCCTGTGTCGACGCCGCCTAACGCCATCGTCTATGCTTCGGGATATGTGCCTATCACCAAGATGATTAAGTCGGGTGTCATCATCGACATCATCGGCATTTTCCTGGTTACCATCCCCGTGGTGCTGTTGCTGGTGAAACTCGTCATGGGGCTGTAGTCAGTAAACGATTATTGTACAAAAATAATAGTAAACTTTGTTAAAAGACGTGTACCTATATAATAGGTAT
This sequence comes from uncultured Prevotellaceae bacterium, assembly GCA_946188395.1. Taxonomy (GTDB): domain Bacteria; phylum Bacteroidota; class Bacteroidia; order Bacteroidales; family Bacteroidaceae; genus Prevotella. The sequence goes on from CAMHUU010000001.1 coordinate 55,804, forward strand.
GCGCCTTTTTTTGTATTTTTGCAAGCCAAAAGAGCTCCCTGCCGTGAGGGTATGGGAACCTCGGAAAAGATTATTCGAATAATAAATTTAATAGGAAAAAGAAAATGAAAAAGATTTTGATGCTTGCAGCAATTGCTGCAACGTTGGTATCGTGTGGAGGGGGCGGCGGACGCCCGACCTTTGGCGATAACGAGTATCCTGTAACTGCTGCGGGAGTCTCAAGTGCTGACATGCAAACCACATACCCTGCCGCAATTAAGGGTGTTCAGGACGTAGAGATACGTCCTAAGACGTCAGGATTCCTGACTCAGATCAATGTGAAGGAAGGACAGACGGTGAGCGCCGGACAGGTGTTGTTCGTGATTGACAACGAGACATTCCAGGCTCAGGTGCGCCAGGCTCAGGCTGCCGTGAATACTGCCCAACAGGGTGTGAACACCGCTAAGTTGACCTACGATAACTCCATACAGCTGCACGAGAATAAGGTGATTGGTGATTATGAGCTGCAAACGTCGCAGAATGCCTATGAGCAGGCCAAGGCCCAGCTGGCTCAGGCTCAGGCCCAGCTGGCCAATGCCAAGGAGGCGCTGAGCTTCTGCTACGTGAAGAGTCCTGCCGCTGGTGTGGTAGGTACGCTGCCCTATAAGAGAGGCTCGCTGGTGAGCGCTTCGAATGTGCTGACCAACGTGGCCAATATCTCGTCGATGGAGGTGTACTTCTCAGTGACGGAGAAAGAGGCGATGGCCATTTCGCAGACTGGTCTGGACCAGATTCCTGCCGTGAAGCTGCAGTTGGCCGACGGCAGCATCTACCCGCACGAGGGTAAGGTGACGAAGATGAGTGGTGTGGTTGACGCTACTACGGGTTCTGTGCAGCTGATTGCCGCCTTTGCCAATCCCGAGAAGACGCTGAAGAGCGGTGCTACGGGAACCATCATCATTCCCCGTCAGAACAACAACGCCATCATTATTCCGATGAGTTGCGTCAGCGAGGTGCAGAACAAGAAGTTCGTCTATCTGCTGGGCAAAGACAACAAGGTGAAGTATACCGAGATTAAGGTGGATCCGCAGAACGACGGCAACAACTACATTGTCACCGAGGGCCTGAAGACGGGCGACAAGTATGTGACCAATGGTATCACCAAGCTGAACGACGGTATGGAGATTGTGCCCATCACGCCGGAGCGTTACCAGCAGAAGATCCAAGAGCAGGCCAAGGCCATGAGCGCTGGAGACATCGTGGGAGCAATGAAGAAGTAAGATGTAAGAAGTAAGATGTAAGAAGATATGACTTTTACAACATTTATCAAACGCCCGGTGTTGTCGACGGTGATCTCAATCCTCATCGTCCTGCTGGGTTTCATCGGCCTGGTGTCGCTGCCTATTGAGCAGTACCCCAACATAGCGCCTCCTACCGTTGCGGTGTGGACGAGCTATCCCGGTGCCGATGCCGAGACGGTAAAGAACTCCGTCATTGTGCCGTTGGAGGAGAGCATCAACGGTGTGGAGGGTATGGACTATATCTCGTCCACAGCCGGTGCCGGTTCGGCGCAAATCAGTGTGCTGTTCCGTCAGGGCATGAATGCCGATATGTGTGCCGTAAACGTGCAGAACCGCGTGTCGCAGGCGCTGGCGTTGCTGCCTGCTGAGGTGACGCGCATCGGTGTGACGGTGACGAAGCGTCAGACGTCGCAGGTGCTGATGTTTACGCTGACGTCGGATGGACGTTACGACGACGAGTTCTTGACGAACTATAACAATATCAATATTATTCCTGCCATCAAGCGTATTCAGGGTGTGGGTGACGTGCAGAGCCCGGGTATGAAAAACTACTCGATGCGTATCTGGCTGAAGCCCGACGTGATGAAGCAGTACAACTTGATGCCAAGCGACATCTCGAATGTGCTGGCTGAGCAGAATATCGAGGCTGCACCTGGTTCGTTCGGTGAGCGAACGGATGTGGCTTACGAGTATACCATGCGCTATACAGGTCGTCTGAAGACAGCTGAGGAGTTTGGCAATATCATCATTTCGAGCGACCGCAATGGTCAGACGCTGAAGCTGAAGGATGTGGCAGAGATTGAACTGGGTGGTCAGACCTACGCGGTGTCGATGCGTAACAACAACCTGCCGTCAGTGCTAGGTATGGTGCAGCAGATTGCCGGTTCGAACGCTAACGAGATTGCCAAGGCTGTGAAGGCCGAGTTGGAGGACCAGGCTAAGCTGTTCCCCCCAGGCATGGAGTATAAGATCAACTACGACGTCACGGAGTTCCTGTATGCATCTATCGAGGAGGTGGTGTTCACGCTGGTGTTCACGCTGATTCTGGTGTTCATTGTGATCTATGTGTTCCTGCAAGACTGGCGCTCGACGCTGATTCCGCTTATCGCCGTGCCGGTATCGCTGATTGGTACGTTCTTCTTCCTGAACGTCTTCGGATTCTCCATCAACCTCTTGACGCTGTCCGCCTTGCTCTTGGCTATTGCCATCGTGGTGGACGACGCCATTGTGGTGGTCGAGGCCGTGCACGCGAAACTGGACCAGGGATACAAGTCGTCGCTGACGGCTTCGATAGACGCCATGAACGAGATTTCGGGAGCTATCATCTCCATCACGCTGGTGATGGCCTCGGTGTTCGTACCGGTGTCGTTCATCGGTGGTACCTCAGGTACGTTCTATCGTGAGTTCGGTGTGACGATGGCTGTCTCCATCTTCATCTCGGCATTGAACGCCTTGACGCTGTCGCCGGCTCTGTGTGCCATCTTCCTGAAGCCGCACGATGAGAACGGACACGAGAAGAAGATGTCGATGATTGACCGCTTCCACGCTTCGTTCAATACGGCATACGACAAGATCTTAGGAAAATATAAAGGTAATGTCGAAAAGCTGGTGCGCAAGCCCATCAGCGTGCTCACGACAGTAATTATCGGTATTGTGGTGTTGGTGGCTACCTTCTCGTTCACCAAGACGGGACTGGTGCCGGACGAGGATACGGGAACCATCTTCTGTACCATTACGATGCCTCCTTCGACCTCTGTGGCACGCACGCGCCACATCATCGACGAGGTGGACTCCATCCTGGCTGCTGATCCCGCTATTCAGAGCCGTGAGCAGATTCAGGGTTACAACTTCATTGCTGGTTCGGGATCTGACCAGGCTACGTTCATCATCAAGCTGAAACCGTTCGAAGAGCGTCAGAAGGGCTTCTTCTGGAAGCTCAGTGGACTATGGCAAGGCGATGGTATCTACCGTTTCTTCCTGAATCCGTTGGAGTCGACGGGTGTCATTGCCCAAATCTTCATCAAGACGGCCCATATCAAAGACGCCCAAGTGCTGGCCTTCGCACCGCCTATGATTCCCGGCTTCTCGGCCAACTCGGGTGTGTCTATCGTGATGCAGGACCGTACGGGTGGTTCGCTTGACAGGTTCTATAACAATGTCAAGGACTACTTGGCCGAGCTGAACAAGCGTCCGGAGTTCCAGACAGCACAGACGTCGTACAACCCCAACTATCCGCAGTACATGATTCACATGGATGTGGCGAAGTGTAAGCAGGCTGGTGTGTCACCGGCAACGGTGCTGAGCACGCTGCAAGGATACTACGGCGGACTGTATGCCTCGAACTTCAACGCCTATGGTAAGCTGTACCGCGTTATGATTCAGGCTTCGCCCGAGACGCGTATGACGACGGAATCGCTGAAGAGCATCTATGTCCGCACATCAGATGGTATGTCGCCTGTGGAGGAGTTCTGCCGTTTGGAACGCGTCTACGGACCAGCCAACATCAACCGCTTCAATCTGTATACGAGTATCAACGTGACGGCTACGGTGGCCAGCGGCTACTCGACGGGTGAGGCTATCAAGGCCGCCCAAGAGGTGGCTGCCGAAATCTTGCCCGACGGTTATTCATACGACTATCAGGGTCTTACTCGTGAGGAGGCCAAGGCGTCGAATACAACTGCCGTCATCTTCCTGCTGTGCTTCATCTTCATCTATCTGATTCTGTCGGCACAGTACGAGTCGTACATCCTGCCGCTGGCCGTAGTACTCTCAGTACCCTTCGGACTGGCAGGCTGCTTCCTGTTTACAATGATGTTCGGACATGCGAACGACATCTATATGCAGATCTCGCTCATCATGCTGATTGGTCTGTTGGCAAAGAACGCCATTCTGATAGTGCAGTTCGCACTGGAGCGCCGTGAGACGGGTATGGCCATTACGTGGTCGGCTATTCTCGGTGCTGCAGCACGTCTGCGTCCTATCTTGATGACGTCGTTGGCTATGGTCATCGGTCTGTTGCCAATGATGTTTGCCAGCGGTGTGGGTAAGAACGGTAACCAGACGCTGGGTGCAGCCGCTGTCGGTGGTATGTTAATTGGTACGCTGTTGCAGGTGCTGGTAGTGCCTGGACTGTTCGTTATCTTCCAGTCGCTGCAGGAGAAGTTCCGCCCGATGAAGTTCGAGGACGAGGAGGAGAATACTGACGTGGCATCGGAGATTGCACAGTATGCACACCATCCCGTTGATTATGAATTGGAGAAGTAAGAGACTATGAAGAAGATTATGATATTTGGTGCCGCCATGCTGCTGATGAGCAGTTGCGGCGTATATAATAAGTACGAGCGCCCGGACGTCGAGACTGCGGGACTGATTCGTGACGCAGTGAGCGATGTGGACACGCTGGCGGTGCAGGATACGGCATCGTTCGGCAATCTGCCTTGGCGCGCTGTGTTCACTGACCCCCAGCTGCAGGCGCTCATCGAGCAGGGCTTGCAGAAGAATGCCAATCTGCAGAATGCAGTGCTGACCGTACAGATGTACGAGACGATGCTGAAGGCTGCCAAGTTGGCCTTCCTGCCTGCCATCACGTTGGGCAGCCAGCAGTCGATGGGAAATATCCAGACCCTCTATACCGATCCGTCGCAGACCGTTAAGAGCTACGCGTTGCCCGTGACGGCATCATGGACGCTGGACATCTTCGGCAATATCCTGTCGCAGAAGCGTTCGACACAGATGAAGCTGCTGGGCTTCAAGGACTACCAGATGGCTGTCCGCGCCCAGGTGGTAAGTGGTATCGCCAACTGTTACTACACATTGCTGATGCTCGACGAGCAGTTGCGTATCGTGACAGAGATGTCGGAAATGGCCAAGGAAACGTGGGACATGATGAAGCTGCAGTATCAGCTGGGTCGTATGCGTTCGACCAGCGTGCAGAGTGCCGAGGCTTCGTATCTGTCGATTCTGACGCAGGCCAACGACATGCGCCGTCAGATCCGTTCGACGGAGAATGCCCTCTCGCTGCTCATTGGACAGGCCGGGCAACAGATTCCCCGTACGACGCTGGCCCAGCAGTCGCTGCCCAGCGAGTTTGCAACGGGTGTGGGTATTGCCTTGCTGAAGAACCGTCCCGACGTGCACAATGCCGAGATGAATCTGGCAGCATGTTTTCACGATGTACAGACAGCCCGTTCGCAGTTCTATCCCACCATCACCATCGGTGCTACAGGAGCCTTTACCAATGCTAGCGGGTCACTGAATCCAGGCAAGTGGATGACAAATTTGTTTGCCGGTCTCACGCAGCCTATCTTTGCACGTGGTGCGCTGATTGCCAACTTAAAGGTGTCGAAGTTGCAGTATGAGCAGGCCTTCAATACGTGGCAGAATGCCGTATACTCGGCAGGCAACGAGGTGTCGAACGCACTCGTCAACTACAACATGTACGATGCAAACTCGAAGCTCGAGGCTCAACGTGTCGAGGTACTGACGAAGAACGTGGAAGACACTCGTGCACTCTATCAGAGCAAGGGCTCTTCCTATTTGGAGGTGCTCACGGCACAGACCCAACTGCTGTCGTCGCAGATCAATAAGGTTACCGACGATTTCCAGAAGATGCAGGCTGTGGTGTCGTTGTATACAGCTCTCGGAGGCGGTGGAAAGTAAAGTAATAGGTAAAAGTGAAAAGTGAATAATTATGGCAAGCGAAATAAGTCCAAAAGCCGAAATCAGCTCTAAGGCGAAAATCGGCGATAATTGTAAGATATTCCCCTTCGTCTATATAGAGGACGATGTGGAGATAGGTGATGGCTGTATTCTCTTCCCCTTCGTGAGTATCATGAATGGTACGCGCATGGGAGCCAGGAACAAGGTCCATCAGGGTTCCGTCATCGGCGCCCTGCCGCAGGACTTTGAGTTCCGGGGCGAGAAGTCGGAGTGTATCATCGGCGACGGTAACGTCATTCGTGAGAATGTGGTCATCAACCGTGCTACTCATAGTGGTGGACAGACCGTTATCGGCAACGAAAACGTGCTGATGGAGGGTGCTCATATCTCGCACGACACGAAGGTGGGCAACCGCTGTGTCTTCGGCTATGGCACTAAGATTGCCGGTGACTGCGAGATAGAGGATGGTGTCATCTTCTCGTCGTCGGTCATCGAAAATGCCAAGACGCGTGTCGGACGCGGCTCGATGATTCAGGCTGGTACGACATTCTCGAAGGACGTTCCTCCCTATATCATTTGTACCAAGCATGCAGAATACGGAGGTGTGAATATGCAGGTGGCCCGTGCGCATGGCGTCGACGAGAAAATGTTGAAGCACATTGCCAATGCCTACCGTTTGGTATTTCATGGTAAGACGGCCCTCTTCGATGCGGTGAACCAGATCGAGGAACAGGTGCCCGACGGCCCCTTCATCCGACACATCATTGAGTTTCTCCGAAGCTCAACGACGGGCATTATCACCAAGATATAGCGTGACGCTAAACGAACTACAAAACTGCTAATGACTAGACTGCTAATTACAATGATGCTTACCCTGACGACCCTCGTCCTTTCGGCGCAGGGTCGCTGGGCGGGCAGAAATCTTCCCAACCATCAGAAAGACGAATTCTTCCAGACGGAGGAGGCGCGACGTATTGGTGACCAGGTGCTGCTCTACCAACGAGTGACGGGCGGCTGGCCTAAGAACATCAATATGGCTACTCCGCTGAACGAAGAACAACGTGCGCAGGTGCTGAAAGACAAGGAACGCCGCGACGACTCGACGACGGACAACAGCGCTACTTCACAGCAAATCATCTTCTTGGCGCGTTTGTATCAGGGTACTAAGGACGAGCGTTATAAGGAGGGATTCCTGCGTGGCGTCGAGTATTTGCTCAGCGGACAGTATGCCAATGGCGGCTGGCCCCAGTTCTGGCCCGAGATGCATGGATACCAGATTCACATCACCTACAACGACGATGCCATGGTGAATACGATGAAACTGTTGCGTGACGTCGCCCGGCAGAAAAAACCTTACGAAGGTCTCGCTGATGCTGCTTTGCGCAAGCGTTGTCAGGAGGCCTTCGACAAAGGTGTGGAGTGTATTCTGGCTACGCAGATGCGCAATGCCGACGGGGTCCTGACGGTGTGGTGCCAACAACATGACCGTGAGACGCTGGCTCCGGCTGCTGCCCGTGCCTATGAGTTGCCGTCGTATTGCTCGATGGAGAGTGCCAGCATCGTCAAGTTGCTGATGCAGTTGAAGCATCCCGATGAGCGTGTGAAGCAGTCTGTTCATGCCGCTATGGCGTGGTTCGACAAATACAAGCTGACGGGTCTGAAGGTGGTGCGTTCGGGCATGTGGGCCAGTCCCGAGAGCGAGACGCGATTGGTGGAAGACTCGACGGCGGGTCCTCTGTGGGCGCGTTACTACGATTTGAGATACTGCGAGCCGTATGTGTGCGATCGTGACGGGTTGCCTCGTCGCCGCTTGGAGGATATCGGCCACGAACGCCGTAACGGCTATGCGTGGTTTGGAAATCGCCCTGCCGATCTTTATCCGTTGTATGAGGAATGGGTGGCCAAGAACGATCCGACTCACAAGGTTGACGTCAGCTTGACTACGAAGGGTGCCAACGAGAACGGGCTGATAGAGATGTTCCGCCAACCTGAGAAGCACATGGGCGACTTTGATGTCGTAGTGCGTGAGGGTGAGAGTATCCAGTCGGCTATTGAGAAAGCTCCGGAGCATCCGGAAAAACCTTTCAAGATTTTTATCTGTAAGGGTACCTATCGCCAGAAGGTTGTCATCGACCGCCCGAATATCGTGTTGGTAGGTGAACAGCGCGACAGCACCATCATTACACTGGCAGAAACGGAACCGACAAAAAGTGTGAAGGAGTATCGCGGACAACCTGTTCACCATGGGGTCGTCATTCTGCAGGAAGGGGCTGACGACTGCGTGATTAGCGGACTGACTATCTACAACAGTTATGGTACGACGGTGGAACCGGGCAATACGACGCACCAGATGGCGGTGTACGGGCGCGCGACGCGTACCATAATAATAAATAGCAACATTTGGGCTGACGGTAATGATGCTTTGTCGCTGTGGGCTCCCGAGAGAGGCATGTATTATCATGCTGACTTGCAGTTGCGTTGTCTGGGTGTTGATTTTCTGTGTCCCCGAGGTTGGTGTTATGCGACGCGTTGCCAGTTGATAGGCGACGGACATGCACTCATCTGGCACGACGGACGCGGTGACAAGGATCAGAAACTGGTTATTACCAATTCGAAGTTCGATGCGCTGAGTCCGACGGAACTGGGACGCTACCACCACGATTCGCAGTTCTATATCATCAACTGTCAGATGACAAACCAGATTCTCGACAAAAACATTGAACATGCCTATAAGGGACGTACCGCTGAGGAAATGGCCCGGCAGGGAAAGAAACTTGACCCATGTCCTTGGGGACCGCGCATCTATTATTACGGCTGTCGTCGTGACGGCGGACACAGCGGATGGCTTAACGACAATCTGAAACAGGCACCCGGCAAACCTGAATTTCATGAAATCACGGCCCGTTGGACATTTAAGGACCGTTGGGATCCGGAGAAGCGAATCCGTGACCTATGGGATGTGTTAGCGTATTAGAAAAAAAATGCTTTTTCTTTTTGTCGTTTGCTGATATTTTCGTATCTTTGCGGAAAATTAGATAGTTATGGCACTGAATCTCAACAAGAATTTGAAGCTGTACTACAGCATACGCGAGGTGGCAGAGATGTTTGGCGTCAATGAGAGTACGTTACGCTATTGGGAAAAGGAGTTCCCTTACTTGAAGCCGAAAAACTCAGGACCAGCCAAAATACGCCAATATCAGGAGAAGGATATTGAGCAGATTCGTCTGATCCATAACCTGGTGAAGGTGCGTGGCTTCAAGTTGGAGGCTGCCCGGAAAATCATCAATGCCAATCGCAATGGTGCTGACCGTAAGGCCGATGTGCTGACGCGCCTCATCAACATCAGCTCGGAGCTTCAGGCGCTGAAGAAGCAGATGGACTATCTTACCTAAGACACGAACGACAAATTAACGTTAATCCTTTAAAACTTAAACATTATGAAAAAGTATTTAGCAGAAATGGTGGGCACGATGGTGCTCGTTCTGATGGGCTGCGGTGTAGCCGTAAGTCTGGGTTGTGATCCTGTAAACAACATTCCCGCTGTGGTGGGTACAGCTTTTGCCTTCGGCTTGGCTGTAGTCGCAATGGCTTACACCATTGGCGGCATTTCAGGTTGCCACATCAATCCCGCCATCACGCTGGGCTGCATCCTCGCTGGCCGCATGGATGCCAAAGAGGGCTGCATGTATATCTTGTTCCAGTGCATTGGTGCTTTCATCGGTTCTGCACTGCTTGCTGTATTGGTGGCTAATGTTCCTGGAATGGAGGGAACGGGTGCCAACGACCTGCAGGCTAACGTCAGCGTGCTGGGTGGTCTGCTGGCTGAGATTATTTTCACCTGTGTCTTCGTACTCGTCGTGTTGGGCGCTACTGCCAAGACGAATGGCGCTACCAACAACTTCGCTGGTCTGGCCATTGGTCTGAGCCTCGTGTTGGTTCACCTCGTCTGCATCCGCTATACAGGAACTTCTGTGAACCCCGCACGTTCGCTGGCTCCTGCTATCTTCCAGGGTGGTACCGCATTGGCTAACCTCTGGATTTTCATCGTAGGTCCTTTCGTCGGTGGTGCTTTGGCTGCTGGCATTTGGAAGCTCATTGAGCCCGCTGAGAAATAATTCTTTATCAATAAAACTTATCTGATAATCCCGGTAGGAGAAACTATCGGGATTTCTTCTCTGTTTCTATCATGATGAAGAGTCAACGAATAATCATGACGGCTATAGCCGTGATACTGGGCTGTGTGGCCCATGCTGAAACGCTGACGCTATCGAAGGGGTGGCTGGTGCAGTCGTCGGCAAAAGTACAGTCGACGGGTGATGTGCTCTCTACGCCTGCTGTCGATGTGGCCGGGTGGTACGAGGCTACTGTGCCGTCGACATTGATGGGTGTGCTGACCACTAATGGCGTGGAACCTGAAGCACTGACAGCAGAAGACTATCAGCGAATCGACAAATGTCGTTTTGACGTCAGCTGGTGGTACCGCACGACCTTTACCCTTAAACAAAGGTCAAAGGAGCATGTGTTGCTTTCCTTCGATGGTATCAGCTATCGTGCCAACATCTGGCTGAATGGGCATCTTGTTGCCGACAAGGATCAAGTGGCTGGAACGTATCGACAATTTACGTTCGATGTGACGCCTTTTGTTCGCGAGGAAAATGTGTTGGCGGTGGAGGTGTTTCGTGCCCAGCTCGGTGAACCGAACATTGGTTTTGTCGACTGGAATCCTCGCCCTGCTGATGAGAGCATGGGCCTGTTTCGTGAGGTGATGGTCAAAACGTGTGGCGACGTTTCCATCAGTCATTCGTCCGTCCGCTCTCGGGTAAATACGGAGACGTTGGAAGAGGCGTGGCTGACCATTGATGCCGAACTGACCAACCATACGGGAGAAACGGTAAAGGGTATGCTTTGTGGGACCTTCGATGGACGACAGTTGACGACTCCCGTTACATTGGCTCCTCACGAGCGGCGTCTGGTGACATTGGCTGCTGATGTTCATTATGAAAATCCCCGTCTGTGGTGGTGTCATACGTTAGGCAGTCCGGAACTTTACGACCTGCGGATGGAGTTCCAGCAGGGTGGGGTAGTGACTGATGCCGAGAATGTGCGTTTCGGCATTCGCGACATTCAGAGCCATCTGACCCCAGAGGGCTATCGTGCCTTTACGCTTAATGGACGCGATGTGCTGTTGAGGGGTGCTGGATGGACGGATGATATCTATCTGCGCGACGCTCCTGAACGGAATCGCCAGCAGTTGGAATATGTGCGTGATATGAATATGAATACGGTTCGCTTGGAGGGCTTCTGGGGCACATCACAGAGCCTCTACGACCTTTGCGACGAGCTGGGACTGCTGTTGCTGGCAGGCTGGAGTTGCCATTGGGAGTGGGAAGAGTATCTGGGCTCGCCCTGTGATGAACGGTATGGAGGAATCACCAGCGAGGAGAACATCCGTCTGATTAGCGAATCGTTTGCCAATCAGGTGCTTTGGCTGCGCCATCATCCCAGCATTATCGCCTGGTTTGTAGGTAGCGACCGTTTGCCCGTGCCAGATTTGGAATGGCGTTATCGCGATTTTCTGGCTACCTGTGATGACCGTCCTATGGTCGTATCAGCCAAACAACTGGAAAGTACCATTTCCGGACTCTCGGGTTCAAAGATGGAAGGTCCTTACGACTACGTGGCGCCTGCCTATTGGTATGATGCGAAGGCTCCCGGTGGTGCCTTTGGCTTCAATACTGAGACGGGAGTAGGTGCTCAATTGCCTGTCAGAGAATCCTTAGAAAAAATGCTTCGCGGATCACTTTGGCCTATTGACGAGCGATGGAATATTCTGTGTACGGCATCCAGTTCCGAGATGAACACGCTGGCCAGACTGACAGAAGTCATCAATGCCCGTTTTGGAGCGTCGAAGACCATTGCCGAGTATCTGCATCGAGCCGACTTGTTGAGCTATGAGGGTACGAAGTCGATGTTCGAGGCATTCCGCGTAAATGCAAAGCCACACTCTGACTTTCAGGTCGGAGAACGTGGTGTTGCTACGGGCATCATCCAGTGGATGTTGAATAGTGCACGCCCCAGCATCTACTGGCAGCTCTATGATTACTACCTGCAGCCCAATGCCGCCTACTATGCTGTTAAGCGAGGTAATCAGCCCGTGCAACTTATCTATGACTACCTGCGTCGGGCAGTATTTGCTGTTAACGAGACGTTGCAGCCTGTAACATTGAATGCTGCCATGCGGCTGATAGCAGGAACGACTGACAAACAGGAAAAGGTGATGCTAACATTGAAGCCCGGTTCCATTGTGAAGGCTTTCGACGTTTCTTATGAGACTGACGCCTTCCTGTTCCTGAAGGCTACCGATGAAACTGGCAATGAGATAGCCGTCAACGACTATTTCCTTCCCTTTGAAAGTGACCAATACGACTGGGAAAAGACAGACTGGGTCACGACACCCATCAGCCGCTATGCGTCCTATCGTGCGCTCAACACCCTGCCTCGTGTTACCTGCCAGCTGACCTCAAAACGGGCCAATGGTCAATGTTTCGAACTGACTCTCACCAATCCTTCGTCGGCAGTTGCTTTCTTCCAGCGTCTGATGGTGAAGGATGCGACGGGCGCTTTGGTGTGTCCAGCCTATTGGTCGGATAACTATGTGACGCTGGCTCCTGGCGAGTCGCGCACTATTACTTGTACGTTACCCACAATGGGTAAGGATGCGGAAATACATTTTGAAATAGAAGCCTTTTAATGATGAACTTAAATCTTACAGCAACCATCACGATGCCCAGCCATACGCTGCGGCGACAGGTCATCGCCCTTTGCGAGAAGGTTGGCAAACCCCTGCTGAAACTCTCGACAAAGGACTATGTGGACAATGGTCTTGGATATCTTGTCGAACAGTTTGACGGACAGGCCGGACTGGTGAATATCGAGGTTTTTAACGAATTGCAGCACACCATCACAGGCTGGCCTGGTGGTAAACCCGATGTGGATGATTCGACGCGTCCGGAACGGGCTATGCCTTATCCCAAACGGGTTATTGTGTTCTCACCCCATCCTGACGATGATGTCATCTCAATGGGAGGTACCATCCGTCGACTCATGCAGCAGCACCATGATGTCCACGTGGCTTACGAGACGTCGGGCAACATTGCCGTAGGCGACGAGGAGGTAAGCCGTTTTATGCACTTCATCAAGGGGTTTAATATGATTTTTACCAGTGGCTCCGACGAGGTCATCAACAACAGCTATCAGACTGTCAGGGACTTTCTGAAAGACAAGAAACCTGGCGACGTCGACAATGAAACAGTGCTCCGACTGAAAGGACTTATCCGCAGGGGAGAGGCTCGTCTGGCTTGTGAGTATAACGGCATTGACAGCAGTCATATCCACTTCCTCGACCTGCCTTTCTATGAGAGTGGGAAGATTGAGAAGTTGCCGATGACGGAACGGGATGTGTTACCCATTCAGCAACTATTGTCCAAGATTCAGCCGCACCAGATATTCGTTGCCGCTGACTTAGCCGATCCTCATGGCACCCATCGCAAATGTACCGATGCTGTGTTGGCAGCTATCGATGAGGAGAAGCAGACAGGAGCTGCGTGGCTGAACGACTGTCGTGTGTGGATGTATCGCGGTGCATGGGCCGAGTGGGATGTACCCGATATCGAGATGTGTGTGCCGATGAGTCCTGAGGAGTTACGCGAGAAGCGCAACGCCATCCTGCGTCATCAGAGCCAGATGGAGAGTGCCCCCTTTATGGGCAACGACGAACGCCTCTTCTGGCAGCGTGCTGAAGACCGCAATCGTGCTTTGGCCAAGCGCTATGACGATCTTGGACTGGCCTGCTACGAGGCTATGGAGGCTTTTGTGGAATACCACTTTTAAAGGTGTAAATTATGAAGAAGTTGTTTTTGCTTTTTGCTGTGTTGTTGTGCGTGTCTGTACACGCTGTAAATTACGATGTGGTGCCTATGCCACAACAGGTTGCTCTACAACAAGGGGAACCGTTTGTGTTGAACGGCCAAGTGCAGATTCTTGCTGCCGATGGGTTGCAACAGGAGGCAGGATTCTTGCAGTCATACCTTCAGGAACTGACGGGCCAGTCGCTGACCATCAGTCAGAAGCGGGAGAAAAAAGTGAGCTACATCGAACTTTCTCTTTCACCTAAAGTACAGGCTGCTGAGGGCTTTGTGCTCATTGTCAACAAGAAAGGCATTACCATTCAGGGCGGCTCTGCTGCGGGTGTGTTCTATGGCATCCAGACGCTTCGAAAAGCATTGGCTGATGAGGAGCAGACAAAAGGTGGCAGTGTGCTGTTACCCGCTGTCAACATTGTCGATGCTCCGCGTTTCTCGTGGCGTGGAATGCATCTCGACTGCTCGCGCCATTTCTTTCCCATAGCGTTTGTCAAGAAGTATATCGACCTGCTGGCCCTGCACAATATGAACGTGTTCCATTGGCATCTGTCCGACGATCAAGGCTGGCGCATCGAAATCAAACGTTGGCCCAAGTTAATAACAGTGGGTTCACAGCGTAGTGGGACGATTATCGGCACCAATTCCGACCTCGACGACCATACGCCATATGGCGGCTATTACACGCAGGATGAGGCTCGCGAAATCGTCGCTTATGCTAAGGCCCGTCACATCACCGTAGTGCCTGAAATCGATATGCCTGGCCATATGTTAGCTGCCCTTGCCTCCTATCCGGAGCTGGGCTGTACGGGTGGCCCTTATCAGGTGGGCCACTATTGGGGCGTCTACAAGGATGTGCTCTGTGTGGCCAACGTACGCGTCTATCAGTTTGTAGAGGATGTGCTGACGGAAATCATGGATATCTTCCCTTCGGAGGTCATTCATATTGGTGGCGACGAGACGCCTACAGAAAAGTGGGAACAATGCCCGAAGTGCCAGTCACTTGTCCAACACCTAACACCCAACACCCAACACCAATTTCCCCTCCAAGCCCGCTTCACCCGTCGCGTCTTCGATTTCCTCACTGCCCACCATCGTCGCGCCTTGGGATGGGACGAGATTCTTGATGGCAGTCCTCAGGATGCGATGATTATGTCGTGGCGTGGCACCGAGCCGGGTTCTAAGGCAGCTGCACAGGGGCACGACGTCGTGATGGCGCCCACCACACACTGCTATTTCGATTATCAGCAGGTGGAGGATCGCCAGTTTGAACCCAGTCGCTGCGGGGGCTTTATCCCTGTCGAGCGGGTGTACGGCCTCAATCCTGTGCCCGATGGATTCTCTGCTGAGGCTCAAAGGCATATCTTAGGTGTGCAGGCAAACCTTTGGACGGAGTATGTCACAACAGAGGAAATGGCCGAATATCAGGTGTTGCCTCGTATGTCGGCATTGGCTGAGGTACAGTGGACACAGCCAGACCGCAAGGACTATAAGGCTTTCCTCGAGCGACTCACACGTCTGACGACTCTCTACGAGCATTTGGGATACACCTATGCCAAGCATCTTTGGCCCGAACGCCAGATGCCCAGCAGGTGGCAGTTCTGATGGACTTTTGCAACACGTAGTTTGCATTTTTGCCTAAACAACTTGCGAAGTGGCTCTGAAAGACTTAAAATCCGTGAAAACGGACGAATTAATTCTTCATTCTTCATTCTTAATTCTTAATTATTTCGTATCTTTGCACTCGATTTCAAGGAAACATTATTCATTTTAATAATATTACAACTATGGTTAATTACAAAGATTTAGGTCTCGTCAATACTCGCGAGATGTTCAAGAGAGCAGTAGCCGGTGGCTATGCTATCCCCGCTTTCAACTTCAACACTATGGAGCAGATGCAGGCTATCGTACAGGCTGCCGTTGAGACAAAGTCTCCCGTCATCATGCAGGTGTCTAAGGGTGCTCGTAACTATGCTAACGCTACCATTCTGCGTTACATGGCCGAGGGTGCTGTGGCTTATGCTAAGGAGCTGGGGTGCGCTCATCCTGAGATTGTGTTGCACCTCGACCACGGTGACAGCTTCGAGCTCTGCAAGGACTGCATCGACATGGGCTTCTCTTCAGTGATGTACGATGGTAGCTCACTGCCTTACGAGGAGAACATCAAGATCTCTCGTCAGGTTGTAGAGTATGCTCACCAGCACGACGTAACCGTTGAGTGCGAACTCGGTGTGCTCGCTGGTGTTGAGGATGAGGTAGCCTCTGAGGTAAGCCACTACACCAAGCCCGAGGAGGTTATCGACTTCGCTACCCGTACAGGTTGCGACTCGCTGGCTATTTCTATCGGTACTTCTCACGGTGCTTACAAGTTCAAGCCCGAGCAGTGCACACGCGACCCGAAGACTGGCAAGCTCGTTCCTCCTCCCTTGGCATTCGACGTGCTGCACGAGATTGAGGCTAAGCTTCCTGGATTCCCCATCGTCCTGCACGGTTCTTCTTCAGTTCCCCAGGAGGAAGTCGACACCATCAACAAGTTCGGCGGCAACCTGCCCGACGCTATCGGTATTCCCGAGGATCAGCTCCGCGAGGCTTCCAAGAGCGCTGTCTGCAAGATCAACATCGACTCAGACTCTCGTCTGGCTATGACTGCTGCCATCCGTCAGTATCTGGCTGAGCATCCCGATCACTTCGATCCTCGCCAGTATCTGAAGCCCGCTCGTGAGAACATGAAGAAGATGTACATCCACAAGATTGTGAATGTGCTCGGTTCTGACGGTAAACTTGCCGAGTAAGTGAGAGCAAAACCAAGCTTGCTTGAGTTTTGCCGAACGTGAGGCAAGTCGACGAAGTCAACTGGCTCAGCAGTAATTAGTTGACAGACTTTTGATTATTAGGTGCGTTCAATATTCTGAACGCACCTATTTTTTTTCGTCGGTTCACAAGCGAAACCCTTATTTCTTCAATTCAAAGTGTAATGGCTTGTTGAAGTGTCGGCGGGAGTAGATACAAAAAATCTCCTTGTTTTTCCCTTTTTTCTTTTTATTTCCAAAAACTTTTTGTATTTTTGCAGCATCATGTGCACACTTCACTGTCCACATGTGCGCTATAAAATTGAAAATATGAATTACTGTATGAAAGAGAGAGTATTGCTTTTGCTGAGCATGATGATGGCGATCAGCGTCACGCTGACGTCGTGTACTGACAACGATGACGACGCCGGTGGCGGCGGAGGCGACAAGGACAAAAAGTATGTAGAGCGTCTGGTGCCCGTTGTCGACCCGAAGAACAATGCACAAGGAACCGTGATGCTGCGGTTCTACGACGATATGCCCAATGTGGCCTATGTCAGCGTCAGCCATTTCCACGAGATGATGTATCCTGGCACCACCGTTCAGGTGCAGAGTCTGGGCAATGGCCGGTATGCGTTGACCAGCCCCTGCGGAACGGCTCAGGTGGACACAGAGAAAAACCTCTTCATGAGCAATGACTACGAGGCGTTTACCAACATGATGGGGATGGTGCAGCCAGGAATGCCTAACACGACATACGACGCGCTGCCCATCATCCGGTGGAAGTCGCTGGAGGCCAAGCCCAAACAGGTGGACGTGACGCTGGACTATGGCAAATACGGCATCGACATCCGCGAGGACGCTGGGGACGTCTACTTCCCCTTCGCAACCATTTCCGACCTTTACGTAGACGGCTATATGCACATGGCCGACTATAACGGACTGACGGTGATGGTGGCTCCCAATGGCGCCTACAGCTTGGACAGCGGCTATCCCGAGTTCCTCATCACGCCCCTGCTGCAGGATACGCGCACGGCTGACATGACGGACTACAGCTACAAGAACCTGTGTTTCACGCTGACCAACTTTTTCGGCTATCCTGGGCGCACGCTGCTGGAGAAAAGCATGAAGGAGAAGGGACTGGACCAGGCGCTGCAGGACTACGGCAAGGCAGGCACCATGACGCGCGAACTGCTGAAGTCGACGGATATGTACGACTACTTCTCGGGCACCGCCACGCTGAGCTGTCTGCTCTTTGATGGCGGACACACCTACACAGACCTGCTGACGATTAACACGATAGACACCCTGAGCAGTTTCTATCAGAAGCTGAACCCCATCCGTAAGGCCAAACTGGAGGAGTTTGACGGCTATTGCCCAGAATACAAGCCCATTAAGGATGCAAGGGCCGAAAATTCAAAGTTGCGAAAACAACTGCGCGAGCTGCGCGAGGAAAAGATAGGCAAGGACGTGCACTACACCAAGGTGGGCAATACAGCCTACTGCTATTTCAACGAGTTCATGTGCGACGACTCCGGATGGCGCAAGTACTACAAGGGCGAAGGTCCTAAGCCCACCATCGAGCAATATCCCAACGACTGGCTGGTCATTCTCGTCGACGCCATTGAAAGGGCCCAGAACGACCCTGAAGTCAAGAACTTTATCCTCGACACATCCACCAATGGCGGAGGCTCGTCGGACATCGTGATGTTCATCACTTCGATGTTCTGCGACAAGCCCGACATTTACTACGAGAACGTGCTGACAGGACAGAAGATGAAGTGCTCGTATGACGTAGACCGCAATCTGGACGGCAAGTTCGACGAGAAAGACAAAGAGGTGAAGCTGAAGATGAACATCGGCGTCATCATCAGCTCCTGCAGCTTCTCGTGTGGCAACTTGCTGCCAGCACTGTTGAAAGACTACGGCATCTGCCTGCTGGGCAAGCAGTCGGGAGGCGGCTCCTGCTGCGTGCTCTACAATCCCTCTGCCGACGGCTTCGGCTATCGATACTCCACCCATCGTGCCCGCCTGAACAACCTGAAAGGCGAGAATATTGACAACGGCATCAAGCCTGATTACGAGCTGGACTTCGAAGACTTCTTCGATATTGCCAAAATCGGCAAGCTGATAGAGAATTTCTACGCAAAATAGTCACAATAGCGCGTATGATTAATTTCAAACCTAAGATTCAGAACTCATGGGAAAAAGGATTAACTCCCAAATGACTGAATTAACACAAAAGGTGCGGTTCTCCGACCGAAGGTCTGAGTGTTGCGCTGCAATCTTTTTGTGTAATTCTGATAAAAAAAACAAGGGGGCTCAATGGTGAGTCCCCTTATTTGTTTTAGATGGCATTTAATAGTTTCTGGTAGTGCCCGTGGCTGACTTTTCTGACGGCTTTCGACTTGATGAGAAATGATCACTGTCCCTTGATCATTGGGTTTGAAACTATCGGCAATATGGTATGACACTAAACACCCTTTAGTATGACACTAGAGGGCCTTTAGTATCATACCATAACACGAAGGGTCTGAGACTTTGTGTGGTTAGAGTTGAGGCAATGAACCCTAACCCTTCGTGCACTGAACCCTAAAACTTCAAGGCCTAAAGGGTAGGGGTGCACGCTTTAGTCCGTCCTTGCGGACTGAGAGTCCGCTAGTTACGGACTGCGAGTCCGAAGCCTTCGGACTCAGAGTTTGCATTAGGCTGACTGAGGACCAGCTGTAGTGTGTGACTTGGCACTCCATCATTGTTATCGATTTCTCCTGAAAAAAAGAATAACTTTAAATGTCCCTCCCTTCCTCCCGTTTTCGCTGGGAGCCCCTTTATTTACTAGAGTTAACGGACGGGAGGGTTTTTCGTCTTCCCTCCCGTCTCCCTCCCGTTTTCAAGCAAAAGCCCTCCCGTCATATTATAAATGGGAGGAATGGGACCAAAAAAGGGAGGGTAACGGGAGGGATAATTATTCTCCCTCCCGTGCCTCAGTGCCTTTGTACAAAGGGGTTCCGAGCGAAAACGGGAGGAAGGGAGGGTAAAATCGTTAATTTATCCTATGGCGTTAGTTCTTTTATGGATTTTTCTTTTCTGTTTCAACTATTATTGCTATCTTTGCGGAGTAAAAAGAACCTAAAATGATGACAGACAATAGCAAATGGGTGGCTTGTTGGGGCAATGCCACGTCGATTTCGAACCGTCGCGAGGCCATTTTTGCCAAGGACCTCACGCTGCGTTACCCCATTCGGATGTGTTTTAGCGGTAAAATGCTGCGTTTTCGCTTCTCGAATCTCACTGGAACGGAGCCCGTTACGCTCGATAAGGCTTTTGTGGGCCATACGCCTATCACGTTTGACGGAGCGCCGAGCGTTACGCTCATGCCTGGCAAGGAGACGGAGAGCGATGCCATTAGCTACAGCGTGAATCGCGGCGACACCATCGAGGTGAGTTTCTATATGGCGGACTATACGCAGATGAATAGCGGGACGTTTATTACGGGTCCGCTCTCGAAGGGCTATTATGCCTACGGTGATTATGCTGAGGCCGACGAGTTGCCGTTGGACCTGAGCCGAAGCACCAACTGGTTCTATTTTCTGAATACCATCGATGTGCTGACGTCGGCTGAGAATCATGCCATTGTGTGCTATGGCGACAGCATCACCGCCCAGTCGTGGCCCGACTACATGGCGCAGATGGCCTTTGGCTCGAATGCTGCCATCATACGCCGTGCGGTCAGCGGTACGCGCATCCTGCGTCAGTACGACTGCATCACGTATCAGGCATACGGTCTGAAGGGTGCCACGCGTTTCCCCATCGAGATGAATGTGGCGGGTGCTTCTGACGTCATCATCCAGCACGGCATCAACGACATCATCCATCCTGTAGGGACGGATGTCAACCCCTTCCGCCCGTGGAGCGATTTGCCTACGGTGGAGGAGATGGAACAGGGGGTAGAGGATATTTACGTCAGGCCCGCCAAGGCGATGGGGCTGAAAGTGTGGAGCGGCACGTTGCTGCCTATCTTTGGCTGGCGAACGTATAACGAAGAGCGCGATGCCATGCGTCAGACGTTCAACGAATGGTTGCGCACGTCACCCATCTTCGACGGATGCATTGACTTCGATGCGGCCGTACGCAGTGTCACCAATCCCAAGGCCTTTGCCGACGGATTCGACAGCGGCGACCATCTGCACCCCAGCGAGCGGGCCTACGAAGCAATGGCACAGGCGGCTATCCACAAGTTGATACGCCGCATGCCACGTTACGACCACGAAGAGTTGTTCTGATTATTATTTCTTGTTCTTTTCTTTGGCTTCTTTCTCGCGGCGCTTCTGCTCTTTGCGGGCTTCCTTTTCGCGACGCTTCTGTTCCTTGCGGGCAGCCTTTTCGCGCTTCTTCTGCTCTTTCTTCAGCTGCTTTTCCAGCTTTTTAGCCTCTTTGGCGGCATCCTTGGCAGCCTTGCGCTCGTCTTTCTGCTCCTGTTTTTCCTTAGCAGACGTCTCGAGAGCGTCGCGCAGCATCTCTTTGTCGAACGTAAACACATGGCCCAGGACGCCCAGCGACAGCGTCTTCACCTCGTCGTCGAGTTCAACGTGGGTTGTATTGAAAAGCAGGTAGTTGTCGACCTCGAGTTTGGAGTTCAGCGCCACTTCAACAGTCTTGTTGACAATGTTCTTGCCGAGTTTCGACAGTATGCCGTCGCCTATGCCACGCTTGGCGGCTTCTTCGTCGACATACTCCTTCACGGCTTCCATCATGGCTTTCTTATGTGCCTTCTTGTCGGGAACCGTCTTAATCATGGCTACTGCAGCGATGAGCACGAGGGCTCCAATCAGATACTTTTTCATGTTTCTTTTCCTTTTGTTGTTTTTGTTATTTTATGGTTGTTCTATTTTTCTAATTCTACCTGCTGACGGACTACAGCGCCTGTGGCCGGATGCAACTGCAAGTGGGTGACGAAGCGACGGAAGAGGTCGCCATCGCGCAACTCGGTGAATCCGAACTGGGCCAGCGGCACCTGGAACTGCGCCAGCGTCTGGTCGTCCTGGCTGATGGTGAGCTGGGCCATGCCGGGCACGTTGACGTAGAATCCCAGCAACTTCTTGTTTTCAGGCGTGGGATGCTCGGCTGGACTCAGGTTCTTCAGGTCTATATAATAAGGTATGCCCGATAGGTCGTCCTTGTCGACCAGTCCCAAGCGACGCGATATACGGAACAGCACCTGATGGCTCATCTCCTTTTCTGGACACAGCGTCAGCACGTGTTCGGAGCTGTCGCGACGCACGGTGCCTGTAAAGTGTGCCATCAGCTGGTTGCACTTCTGGTCAATCTCTTGCAGCATCAGTCGCAGCTGCTGCTCGTCCTGTGGCATCTCGTCGGCCTCGCCCGTAGCCAGCTGCTGGCGGCGTTCCTGCAGCTCCTGAATCTGCTGAGCGGTAATCTCGGCCATCTTTGCCGTACTGCCTGCAGCAAGGGCTTCTGCGGAAAGCAATGTCTGGTGAGTGGTGCTTGGTGAGTGGTGAGTGGAGAGTGGTGAGTAGAGCGTAGGGACGGAGTAGGCGAGGGGCTCGTCGTTGACAGCCAGCAGAGTACCCTGCTCGCTGAGACGAATCTCGGCAGTCTCGGCCTTGCCCTTCAGACGGACGGAATAGCATTTCGATGTGTCGCGCACACCAAAGCTGCTGACTTCGCAACTGACGATGCGCTGGCTGATCTGCTCCTCCTGTACGACGCCCTTCAGGTGCAGATAGCGCTCGGCATAGCGGGCGAACTGTCCCGGGGTGTAGGTCTGCTTTTCGACAAGCAGATGGACGCGGAGCGAAGTCTTGGGCAGGTAGTAGACGACGCCTTCGGGAGTCTGACCGGGCTGCAACTGCGTCATTTCCGGCTGTGCACTCAGCGACAGACAGAACAGTAGGAGGAAAAGTATACTTTGTTCGCAACGCCACACTCTCGAAGAGAGAACTTTGAACATTGAACTTTCAACTTTGAACATTTAACTTTCAACTTTTGTCTTTCAACTTTGAACTCTCTTAAAGGCTCGCGGCAGGTACTTGATGATGTCGCTGGCTATGAGGCTCTCTTCACCCAGCTCCTGGGCGGCCATGTCGCCAGCAAGCCCATGCAGATAGACACCCACGATGCAAGCCTCCTCGTGTTTGTAACCACGAGCCAGCAGTGCCGTAATGATGCCTGTCAGCACGTCGCCACTGCCCGCAGTAGCCATTCCGGCATTGCCTGTCGGGTTGAACAGGATGTGCCCGCCAGGACAGCAGATGGCCGTGTAGTGACCTTTCAAAATGATATATCCCTTCAGTCGCTCAGCCAGTTTGCTGGCCTTGATGAGCCGTTCGTAGCTGTCGGCAGAATGTCCGTCCAGACGGTCGAGTTCCTTGGGATGTGGCGTCATGATGATGCCTTGCGGCAGCTGCTGCAGCCAGGCACGATGGTTGGCCAGGATGTTCAGCGCGTCAGCATCGGCCACAATAGGGCACTGCGTACGGCGCAACTGGGCAATCAGTGCAATAGCCGTCTGCTCACTCTGTCCCAGTCCGGGACCAATACCCAGGGCATTGAAGTCTTCCGTATCGACGGCTTCGGCAAACATGGTTTCTTCATTCCCTTTCTGAATGATAGCCTCAGGGACAGACATCTGCAGAATGGGGATGTTGCGCTTGGGAGAATTGACGTAGACCTTGCCGGCACCAGCCCGCAGACAGGCTCGAGCGGCCAATACAGCAGCTCCTGCCATGCAATAACTGCCGGCTATGAGCAAGGCGTTGCCCATCTGGCCCTTATGGGCAAAAGGACTGCGGCTGAGCATCAGTTGGCGTACGTCGTTTTCTTCGACGATGGTGTAGGGTGCTTCAATCTTCGCCATTCCCTCCTGACTCAGACGGATGTCGAGCACACGGAGGTTGCCCACAAACTGCTGGTTCTCAGCGAAGAGGAACGACAACTTGAGTTGCTGAAGGGTCAGCGTGTGAGTGGCGCGGATGATGTTGGCACGCACGTTGTACGTGTTGTCCTCCGTCATCAGACCTGAGGGTACGTCAATGGCCACCACTTGGGACGGCGAGGCGTTGATATACTTGACCAGCGAGGCAAAACCGCCAGCCAGCGGCTTGTTGAGTCCGGAACCAAAGAGTCCGTCGATAACCAGCATATTGGCTTCAAGGACTGGCGGATTGAACTCCTCAATGACCTCGATGAACTTCTGGATGCGTTTGTTCTCCTGAATACGCTGCTTGTTGGCAGCACAGTCGGGTGACAGACTTCCACTGATATTGAATAGGTATACGCTGACCTGATAGCCCTTGTCGGCCATCAGACGGGCCACCGCCAAAGCGTCGCCACCATTGTTGCCTGGTCCGGCAAAGACGACAACAGGCATCGATGCGGAGTACATTTCCGTGATGGCCTGCGTCAGTGCTTTGGCAGCACGCTCCATCAGATCGAGACTGGGAATAGGCTCGTTTTCGATGGTGTATCGGTCCAGCTCATGTATCTGAGCGCTTGTAAATATCTTCATTTGCCTGCAAAAATACGAAAAATATGCTAATCAATGACTACTTTTTGCAAAAAAAATCGTAATTTTGCACCAAATTAATATTTTGCAGCCATGAGTATCGTTAAAATCAAAGACAAAACGTTTCAAACCTCGATTCCCGAAGCCGAGATTAAACAGCGTGTGAAGGAGTTGGCCGCCCGAATCAGTAAGGACTTGGAAGGCAAGAATCCCCTATTGCTTGGTGTGCTGAACGGATCGTTCATTTTTGCTGCCGACTTGATGCGCGAGATGACTATCCCCTGCGAGATCTCGTTCGTGAAGCTGGCCTCGTACCAAGGCATCACCTCGACGGGTAAGGTGCACGAGGTGTTGGGTATCAACGAGAATCTGTCGGGTCGTGACGTCGTTATCGTGGAAGACATTGTGGACACAGGCCGTACGATGAAGCAGATGGTAGAGTCGCTGGGTACGCGCAATCCCGCTTCCATCCATATCTGTACGCTGTTTGTGAAGCCCGACAAGTTGGAAGAACCGCTCGACATTGAGTATGCAGCCTTCTCGATTCCCAATGATTTCATCGTGGGCTACGGACTGGACTACGACCAGCAGGGCCGCGGGTTGAAGGAAATTTATACTTTAGTGGAATAATAATTATGCGACAAATCAAATTACCCCACCTGCCCAGTGACGTCGAGGAGCGTAAGAGCGACTTGATGACCGACTTGTGGTATAAAGGAAAAGAAACAAAAATTAAACAGGATAAACAAGAACAAAGAATTCAAATGAAAAACATTGTTATTTTCGGTGCCCCCGGTTCAGGGAAGGGCACACAGAGCGATCTGATGATAGAACACTATGGTTTGGGACACATCTCGACAGGCGATGTGCTCAGAAACGAGATTAAGAATGGTACAGAGTTGGGTAAGACTGCCCAGAGTTTCATCGACAAAGGCAACCTGATTCCCGACGACTTGATGATTAGCATCCTGGCCAAGGTCTACGACGACTTCGGACGCGGCCACAAGGGTGTTATCTTCGACGGTTTCCCCCGCACCATTCCGCAGGCAGAAGCCCTGAAGCAGATGCTTAGCGAGCGTGGCGACAAGGTGGCAGCCATGATTGAGTTGGACGTGCCCGAGGACGAGTTGATGACACGTCTCATCAAGCGCGGACAGGAAAGTGGACGTGCCGACGACAATGAAGAGACCATCAAGAAGCGTCTGGTGGTGTATCACTCGCAGACCCAGCCGCTCATCGAGTGGTACAAGCAGGAAGGACTGCACCACCACATCAATGGCAGTGGTACTCTGGAGCGCATCTTCAGTGATATTCAAAAGGTGATAGATGGAATCTAATTTCGTAGACTACGTCAAGATATACTGTCGTTCAGGCAAGGGTGGCAGGGGCTCGATGCACCTGCGCCATGTGAAGTATAACCCCAACGGTGGCCCCGATGGCGGCGACGGCGGCAAGGGCGGCAGCATTATTCTGCGTGGTAACCACAACTACTGGACACTGCTTCACCTGAAGTACGAACGCCATATCTTCGCTGAACACGGAGGCAATGGCGGCAAAGACAAGTGTCACGGGACGGACGGCAAGGATGTCTATATCGACGTTCCTTGCGGTACGGTGGTCTACGACGCAGAGACGGGTAAGTACGTCTGCGATATCACCTACGACGGACAGGAAATCGTACTGCTGAAAGGCGGACGAGGCGGATTGGGCAACTTCCAGTTCCGCACTGCCACCAATCAGGCTCCGCGCTATGCACAGCCCGGAGAGCCCATGCAGGAGATGACCATCATTCTGGAACTGAAGCTGCTGGCTGACGTCGGACTGGTGGGATTCCCCAATGCGGGCAAGTCGACGCTGCTCTCGTCGCTGTCGAATGCACGCCCGAAGATTGCCAACTACCCCTTTACCACGATGGAACCCTCACTGGGCATTGTGGGCTATCGCGACAATAAGTCGTTTGTGATGGCTGACATTCCCGGCATCATCGAAGGTGCAGCGGAAGGCAAGGGCTTGGGACTGCGGTTCCTGCGCCACATCGAGCGTAACTCGCTGTTGCTGTTTATGGTGCCTGGCGATACGGACGACATCAAGCGCGAATACGAAATTCTGCTGAACGAATTGCGTCAGTTTAATCCCGACATGCTCGACAAGCATCGCGTGTTGGCTATCACCAAGTGCGACTTGCTGGATGAAGAACTGGTGGAGATGTTACGTGAGACGCTGCCTGAAGACCTGCCTTGTGTTTTCATCTCTGCTGTGGCCAATCAGGGCCTTAACGAGTTGAAAGACGTGCTGTGGCGCGAGTTGAATGCCGAGAGCAATAAGTTGGCTTCCGTATTGGCCGAGGACACTTTGGTGCATCGCGACAAAGATATGACCCGCTTTGCCGAAGAACTGGCTGATGAGGGAGAGGACGGGGATATCGAATACATCGATGACGAAGACATAGAGGATATCGAGGACTACGAGGACTTTGAATATGAGGAAGACTAGCTGTTGGCTTTTTGCTGTTGGCTTTTGGTTGTTTACGCTCTCGTCGTGTGCCCAGACACGGGACAGCGTCAAAGTGGACAGTGCCAAAAGCCAAACGACAATGGATAAGGGTCTGTGGTGGTGTTACCCGTTGCCTGGAGCCAAGGTCATCAGCCCCTATGGTGGAAAACGAAAACGTCACACGGGAACAGATATCAAGACGAAAGCCAACGATAATATCTATGCCGCTTTCGATGGAGAGGTGACTTTTGCTGGCAGTTTTTATGGCTATGGGTTATTGATACGTATCCAGCATTCGAATGGGTTGGAAACGTATTACAGCCACAACTCGAAGAATCTAGTCAAGGCGGGCGACCGTGTCAAGGCTGGTCAGTTGATAGCGCTGACAGGACGTACGGGGCGTGCAACCACAGAACATTTGCATTTTGAGACGCGTGTAAAAGGAAAGGCTGTTAATTCCAATAAGTATTTTGATCATGTGAATCATACTATTCGTATGAATGCATTCAAGAAAACAAAGGGCGGCTATGTCATCAAATAGTGACTTTCTTTGTGATGATATAAAAAACTACGGCTCTGAAACAATCATTTCAGAGCCGTCACTTTATATTTAGAATCGTGTTTAATTGAATTTCAGAATCTGACCTGCCTTGAGCTTTGAGTTCTTCTTCAGGTGATTCAGCTTCATAATGGAATCCACTGTGGTGCCGCGCTTCTTGGCAATCGAGAAGAGCGTCTCACCCTTCTTGACCTTGTGGAAACGAGCCTCCTGTGAATAGCTGGCTGCAGGTGCTGAAGTAGCCAATTCTACCTCATCGCCATCACCACCAAAGGTCATGCCACCAGCACCACGCAGACGGGTTGCTGCGACAGACTCCTTCTGATAGGTAGACTTGCGATAAACGTAGTAGTCGTCGACCACATCCTGATTGCGGAAGTCGAACATCAGAGCCGGATTCAGTGCTACACCGCAGAGACGAGTCTCGAAATGCAGGTGCGAACCCGTGCTACGTCCGGTGTTACCACCCAGTCCGATGGGGTCTCCAGCGCGAACTTCCTGATCCTCCGATACCAACTGCTTCGACATGTGAGCATAGTAGGTCTCCAGGCCGTTGTCGTGACGAATAACTACATACTTGCCATAGCCGCGTCCTTCGTAACGTACTACGCGTACCTTACCGTCGAAGGCAGCACGAATGGTGTCGCCAATATATACCTTGATGTCCAAACCCTTGTGCTGGCGTCCCCAACGGGCACCAAAGTTAGAGGTGAGCACACGGCTCGTGGTGGGCATGCAGAAGTTCTTCAGCGAGATGCGGAACGAATCGGGCAATACTGTTGCATGGCTGTGAGCATGCATGTTGTCCCAATCGTCATACAAATCGGAAGACGGAGACTCGTAATATGTCTCTGTCTCTATCAGTCGTTGCAGTGCGACGCTGTCCACTGCCTTCATTTTTCTATCAATAGGGGCCTGGCGTGCCAACAAGTCCTGTCCCATAGTCGGGAGGGAACTCATCGTTGCTAAAGCCAGAAATGCAATTGTCTTTAATATCTTCATTAATCTATAATTTTCTTGGTTATGGGTTCTGTAAAATCACCCTGTAAAACACGTCTCTAACGAGTCGTTTTCTTTGTCTTCAGGAAAAACAACGGTGCAAAGATAATAAATCTTGATGAAAATCAAGTAGATATTACGAATCGTTTAAGGTTTATTTGTGTGTTTTAACACTTAACCCCCTATGAAATAGCCGCCCAATTGATATTTGTCTTGCGAAGTTCCTTCAGTCGGTGCCACAAAATGGTGTAGCGTTCGGAGGTACAGGTGGGGTCGTCGTCGATGAGGATTTGTGCCTCGTCGCGAGCCATCTGAACGAGCTGCCCGTCGCGTGCAATGTCGGCTATTTTCAGGTCGAAAGCCATACCGCTCTGTTGGGTTCCTTCCAGATCGCCAGGTCCGCGCAACTTAAGGTCGGCTTCGGCAATGCGGAAACCGTCGTTGGTCTCGCACATGATGTCGATACGTTTCTTGGTATCGGAGGCCAGCTGGAATCCAGTCACGAGAATGCAATAGCTCTGGTCGGCACCACGTCCCACACGTCCCCTGAGCTGGTGGAGCTGGGAGAGTCCGAAGCGCTGTGCATCGAGAATGACCATCACAGAGGCGTTAGGCACGTTGACACCCACCTCGATGACGGTTGTGGCGACGAGAATTTGTGTTTCGCCATTGACAAATTTCATCATCTCTGCTTCTTTGTCAGCAGGCTTCATCTTGCCGTGAACCTTGCTCAGACGGAACTCGGGGAAAACCTGCGTTAACACTTGGAAACCGTCCTCCAAGTTCTTGAGGTCTATCTTCTCGCTTTCCTCGATAAGGGGGAATACAATATACACCTGTCGCCCTTGGTGAATCTGTTGCCGTATGCCGTCGTAGAGTGAGGGCAGCGAACGGTCGAAGACGTGTTGGGTGACCACAGGTTTGCGTCCAGGAGGAAGTTCGTCGATGACGCTGACGTCCAGATCGCCATAAAGCGTCATAGCCAAGGTACGGGGAATGGGCGTTGCTGTCATAACCAGAACATGTGGTGGATTCACGCTCTTACTCCAAAGCTTGGCACGCTGGGCTACGCCAAAACGGTGCTGTTCGTCGACGACAACCATGCCTAGGCGGGCAAACTGTACGGTGTCTTCAATGACAGCGTGAGTGCCAACGAGAATCTGGACGGTGCCGTCGAGCAGTCCGTCGAGAATCTCCTGTCGACGCTTGCCTTTCACGATGCCTGTCAGCAGTGCTACGCGGATATCCATACCCTCCAGAAAGTTCATGATGGTCGTTAGGTGCTGCTCGGCCAGGATTTCCGTAGGGGCCATGATGCAGGCCTGATAGCCGTTGTCCAGCGCGATGAGCATCGACATCAGCGCTACCAGCGTTTTCCCAGAACCTACATCGCCTTGCAGCAAGCGGTTCATTTGCTTGCCGGAGCCCATATCCTTGCGGATTTCACGGATGACGCGTTTCTGAGCTTCCGTCAGTTGGAAGGGCAGGTTGTCGCGATAGAATTCGTTGAAGTAGTCGCCTACCTTCGAAAAGACGTAGCCCCTGTATTTGCGTCGCTGGTCGCTGGCGTACCTTAATATATTAAGCTGCACATAGAACAGCTCTTCGAATTTCAGACGGACACGGGCTTGTTCCAGTTCTTTGGCATTCTGAGGATAGTGGATTTTCCTCATTGCCTCGTCGCGGCTCATCAGGTGCAGTTTTTCGGTAATGAAGGATGGAAGGGTTTCTGGCAGGGCCTCCTTCATGACGTCGAGAAGCGTCTTGGTGAGACGCTCTACTGAACGTGAGTTCAGCCCCATCTTCTTCATCTTCTCCGTCGTGTTGTAGTAGGGCTGCATACCCATGGCCGACAACTCCAGTTTCTCTGCCGGGTCGATGTCCGGATGGGTTACGTTGATGCGTCCGTTATAGACGTTAGGGCGCCCGAAGACGATGTATTCCTTGCCAATAGTATAACTTTGCTTGGCATACTTGCCGCCATTGAACCACGTCAGGTCCATGACCTTGCCGCTTCCGTCGGTAAAGTGGGCTACGACGCGTTCCTTGCGGGCACTCATCTTAAAGGTTTCGAAACTCAGGATATGGCCTTTCACCTGTACGAAAGGCATATCGCCGTTCAGTTCGCTGATGCTGTACAGACGGCTCCGGTCCACATGTTTGTAGGGATAGTATTCCAACAAGTCGCCAAACGTATGGATGCCCAGTTCTTCGCCGAGCATCTTACGCCTGTTGGGACCTACGCCAGGCAGGTATTGAATGTCTTGTTGGAGCAGTGAGATCATGCTGTCAGCACTTCAGCGATTTTAAGGTCGTAGGGAGTGGTAATCTTGATATTTTCGCGATTGCCCTCGACGAGGGTGATATCGAAGCCAAAAGATTCGACCACACTGGCGTCGTCCGTAAAGCCTTCGTTGTAAGGCTGGCGGTTGGCAGCCTTAAGTAGCTGGATGTCAAAGGCTTGCGGCGTCTGCACTAGACGATACTCGTTGCGAGGAACGGTTTTAGAGGTGAGAGGTGAGATGTGAGAGGCGAGAGAAATGTGACGCACCGTCTCTACCACAGGGATGACGGGAATGACAGCTTTTGCGGTGCGGGCTGTTTCGTAGCAGTTGCGGATGACCTCAATCGAGGGGAAGGGACGGACACCATCGTGAACGCCCACGACACCTTCTGCATCGTCAGGAATGAGCGCCAATCCGTGTTGCACACTATGGAATCGCGTCTCGCCCCCGTCGGCTAAAAGGTATTCCACCTTGAAGTCATACTCCTTGCAGAGCTCCTGCCAATAGTCTTGTTGGGCTTTGGGCAATACAAGGATGATTTGCAGGGTAGGGGAATACTGGCGAAACCGCTCCAGCGTCCGCATCAGTACCGGTTTCCCGCTTATGGGCAGAAACTGCTTGGGAATGTCGCTTCCCATGCGAAGTCCTTTCCCGCCTGCTACGATGATGACGTAATCCATCAGGCCATCAGGTGTTTAAAGCGCATGCCTTCTGCAATCTGGTCAGAGGTCTGCTTGTTGACCAACTGGCTCAGCAGTTCGTAGGCAAAGGGGAATGCTGCAGCAGGACCTTCGCCAGTGGTAACGTTGCCGTCGACAGTCACCAAATCGCCAGTGTATGTGGCATCTTCGAGTGCCTGTTCGAAGCCGGGATAGCAGGTGGCGCGCTTGCCCTCGAGAATACCCAAAGGAGCCAGTACGACAGCGGGTGAAGCACAGATGGCAGCGACTTTTTTGCCTGCCATGTGTTGGTCGACAACAGCCTTGCATACGCCCTTGTGTTCGAACAGATTCGAAGCACCAGGCATACCGCCAGGCAGGAAGATGAGGTCGGCATCGTCGAACTCTCCTTGTTCGAACATGATATCAGTCTCGATGTTCACACCATGAGCGGATTGCACCAATGGGAAGTCGCTGATGCTCACTGTCGTCACGTCTACTCCTCCACGACGCCATACATCGATGGGAATCAGGGCCTCGACATCTTCGAAGCCGTCTGCTAAGAATACATATACCTTCTTCATATTATTGTAGTGCTTTAAGATATTGCTGAATGGTTTCACGCAGGCCTAAATACAGGGCATCGCAGATAAGGGCATGCCCAATCGATACCTCATCCGTCCAAGGAATCTGCTGGTGATAGTAGTGCAGGTTTTCGAGCGACAGGTCGTGGCCAGCGTTGAGGCCTAAACCAACCCGACGGGCCTCTTCGGCTGCAGCAATGAACGGGGCAATGGCTGCTTCGCGATTGGCCTGATAGCCAGCGGCATAGGGTTCTGTATAGAGCTCCACACGATCAGCGCCACATGCTTTGGCACCCTCCACCATTCGTGGATCGGCGTTGACAAAGATACTAGTGCGGATGCCTGCAGCCTTGAATGTCTTGCAGATGTCCGTGAGGAAGGGACGGTTCTGGATGGTGTCCCAACCATGATTGCTGGTCAACTGGTCGTGTCCGTCAGGCACCAGTGTCACCTGATTGGGCTTGACGGAAAGTACCAGTTCGGTGAACGAATCGATGGGGTTACCCTCGATGTTGAACTCTGTCGTGATGAGAGGGCGGATGTCGCGCACATCCTGGTAGCGAATGTGACGCTCGTCAGGACGAGGATGAACCGTAATGCCTTGAGCACCAAAGATTTCTGCGTCGCGTGCTACAGCCAGCACGTTGGGGTTGTTGCCACCGCGAGCGTTGCGCAAAGTTGCGATTTTATTAATGTTTACACTCAGTTTCGTCATTTTTTTGCTTCGTTTTGTACCTTATTACACAAAGTTTTATTATCTTTGCAACCGCAAAGATAGTAATTATTTGCGAATAATCATCGAAAAAAGAGAAAAAAATGATGACGACACGAAAACTTAGGTTTGCCATCTTCGGCAACATCTACCAGCCCAAGAAGTCTGTTTCCATACAGAAAATCCTTGCTTGTCTGGCTCAGCACGAGGCTGAAGCCTATATCGAGCGCAACTTCTATACCTTTATTACCGAGGGTCAGCAGTTGCCGCTGAAGGATGTCAACGTCTTCGACGACGACCAGTTCGAAGCTGACTTTGCCATCTCGATGGGAGGTGATGGTACGTTTCTTCGTACGGCCAGTGTGGTGGGTATGAAGCAGATTCCCATTTTGGGCATCAATACGGGCCGTCTAGGTTTTCTCGCTGATGTCAATGCTCAGGAGATAGAGCGAACCATTGCTGCCTTGCACGATGAGGACTATGCTGTCGACACACGTGCCGTTATTCAGGTGGAAACGAATGGCCAGCCCCTGCAAGGTTACAACTGTGCGTTGAACGATGTGGCCATCCTGAAGCGCGACAACGCCTCAATGATTGCGATTCGTGCTACGATTAATAGTGAGATGCTGACTACCTATCAGGCAGACGGACTCATCGTGTCGACTCCAACAGGTTCTACAGCTTATTCTTTGTCTGTTGGCGGACCTATCATCGTGCCTGGTACTCACGTCTTTTCGCTGACGGCTGTGGCTCCTCATTCACTAAACGTACGCCCCATTGTCATTGGCGAAGATTCGGTGATCGAACTGTCTGTTGAAAGCCGTACGCAGAATTATCTGGTGGCTTTGGACGGACGCAGTGAGAAGTTACCTGACACGACGACGCTGACCTTGCGCCGTGCCCCTTACAGGGTACAGGTCATAAAGCGTGCGGGTACGAAGTATTTCCACACTTTGCGTGAAAAAATGATGTGGGGGGCCGATCAGCGCGTTTAAAACAAACAGCTAATAGCCAATAGCAAACAGCCAATACTTACTCTTTCGGCAGTTTCAAAATGAAACGACTGCCATCTTTGTAGTCGCTGTCAAGCAGTACGTCGCCGCCTAATTGGCGTGCTACCCTGCGTGCTAGCGAGAGACCCAGTCCGATGCCTTCTTTGTAGATGTCCGACTTGTAGAAGTGTTCGAAGATTTTCTCTTCATCACTCTCTTTGACACCGCACCCTGTATCCGTTATGCTGAAGCAGACGGTTTTGTCCTGCTTGTCGAAATAGGTACTGAGGGTGATGGTACCCTGTTGGGTGAACTTCAGTGCGTTGTCTAGCAGGTGGTGTAGAATCTTTTCCACTTCAATGCGGTTTGTCAAGATACAGAAACTCTCCTTTAGTTGTGTGTCTGTTATCATCTGGATGGTCCCAAGCTTGTCTATAAAGGGATCCAGCACCTGTCGGGCCAGGTCGTTACAATTTACCAAATCCGTCTTGTCAATAAAATGGATGCTCTCCTTACCAGAAATGTCGAGCAGCTCATCGACGATACGGACAATGCTGTGCGTGCTGTGGGTGATACGCTGGGCCATATCCGCACGTTCCTTATCGCTCATCAGTGTCTGTGGGTCGCTGATGATCTGGGCATAACCGCTGATAATGTTCAGCGGTGTGCGTATTTCGTGGCTCATGTTCTGCAGGAAGTTCACTTTCATGCGTTCCGATTCGTGGCACTTGTCGCGGGCAATGAGCAGTTCACGATTCTGCTTCTGCAGTCTTCGCATATAGCGAAGACGGTTCATGCGATAGATTAGGAAACCAATAATCAGCGCAATGATGATGACGGTGGGAATGATGCATTTTAGCAATTCATTCTTTTTGGTTACTGCATCGTGCTGTTCCTCAGCGTGTTTCAGGTCTATTGCCGAACCCATCATCTCCTCGCTCATGATGACGTTGTTCACGGAGTCCTTGATAGCCATGTAACGTTTCTGACATTCAAAGGCCTGTTTGGTGTCGCCTGCCAGTTCGTAGATTTCCGTCTGGAATTTATATATATCTGTTGTGTTGGTCAGTTCGTAGGTCTGCTTGATGGCGTCGCTATAGCGTCCGTCAGCAGCACTTTTGCAGATTACGGCATAGTTGTAATAAGTGGTACTGAAGTCCTGGCCCAGCTTCTTGCGTAGTCTCATGTACTCGGCAAAGGCTTCGTTCACCAGTTTCCAGTCGCGCATGGCGAAGGCCACAATGACCTTGAAGCCTATAGCGTCGCTGTATTCATAGCTGGCTCCATTGTCCTTGATGACTTCTATGGCAAGGTCCAGATGCTTCATGGCCTCCTCGGGGTGGGTGTCCATCTCGATGTTCGACAGGTCCATGTAGAGCGAAATCAGATTAGCGGGCTGCGAATGGTCTACCTGCTCCAGTGCTTTCTCAAAATACTGGTGGGCCAAGGGAATATTGCCACGTAGTGAGTAGATGATGCCCTGTAGGTGGGTCGTCTTGTAGTACTCGCTCGTGGTTCCACGCTTCTCCATGTCGCTCTGCATGGCCATTGTCTTGCGCATTGCGCGATAAAAGTGGTTATGGTTTACGTCGTATAATACTTCATTCTTCCAGTTCAGATAGTAGCCGCTAATGTCACCTTTCTTCAATAAGTAGTTGCCGTATTGTTCGATGGCTTCGTAGAATTCTTGTTCGTTATTTTGATTGAAGGTGATGCGTACTTGCTGAAGTAACCGATCGGCGGTGTCATCCTTTTCCTGCGCTCGCACAGAGACTGTTGACAGGCAGGCGAAGGCTATGCATAGTATGGTGATTATATATCGTAATTTTATCATATTGATAGTTTTTTTGTTAACCGTTTATGGTTTTTATAGTGCAAAGGTAGTGTTTTTACACTTATTCTTCAAATTTTTTGATGTAAAATCTACAAACAACCAACGTTTAACATTTGTTTAGAACTTGTATATTTATAATAAATAAGGTGGAAATGTTAAAGTTGCGTTAAAACGAAAAAAAATGGCGAAAAAGTTTGGAGGGAAAGGAAATAAACCCTACCTTTGCAGCGTACTATTGAAGTAGTACACCAATACAGAGTTAAATGAACAGTATAAAAATAAACGAAAAACGTATGATTAACGTAGAAAACATCAGTTTCAAGTACAAGGGCCAAAAGGCGCTTGTTTTCGACGGGTTCAGTCTTCAGTTGGAGGAGAACCGCATTTACGGCTTGTTGGGCAAGAACGGCACAGGCAAGTCTACTCTGCTTTATTTGTTGTCGGGCCTGCTGCGCCCCGTCAAAGGTACGGTGTGTTGCGACTCAGTTGCAACATACAAACGAACACCGGAGTTGCTTCGCGACCTGTTCCTCGTGACGGAGGAGTTCGAGATGCCCAACATCCGCCTCTCTGAATATGTTAGGCTCTACAAACCTTTCTATCCCAACTTCTCGGCTGAGGTGCTGAACAGTTGTCTGCGCGACTTCGAGTTGGAGGGTGACATTCACCTGAATGAGCTGTCGATGGGTCAGAAGAAGAAGGCTTATATGTCGTTCGCAATGGCCACGAATGCCAAGTATCTGTTGATGGACGAACCTACGAACGGTCTCGATATCCCCTCGAAGAGTCAGTTCCGCAAGGTGGTGGCCCAGAATATGACGGAGGATCGCACGGTGATGATTTCTACCCATCAGGTGCACGACGTTGAGCAGATGTTGGACCATATCGTGATGCTTGACCAGCGCAGCGTATTGCTGAATGCCTCGATGCAGGACATTCAAGACCAGTACACCTTTGAATACCGTACTCCGCAGGAGATGGATGACACGGTGCTTTACGCTGAGCCCACCCTGCAGGGCAATGCCGTCATCACCCGTCGTCAGGCAGGTGACGCAGAGACGCAGGTGAACCTCGAACTGCTATTTAATTATAAAACCACGAATATCACGAAATAAACGAATTTAGGATTATGAATACATTTAATTTCAATAGATTCTCACAGGCACTGAAGTGCCACTTCCTGGTAGAGCGCAAATCGTGGATTCGCCTCTTCGGCATCTATACGCTCGTCCTGTTTATGGCCAATCTGTTCTTTACCCGTGTGAATGGTTTTTCCTATAGTTCAATGGAAGAAGGTATAGAGACAGGAAGCTGGTCGATGGAAGAACTGATTCGTACTTACACTCAACATGTGGAACAGACGAGTGTCTTTGGCGTCGTATTCTTCTGCATAGCTATGCTGTTTTGTGCCAGTTTCATGTTCTCGCAGATGAAGGATACGCGCAAGCGCTCTGCCTATCTGCTATGGCCCGTCAGCAATCTGGAGAAGTATGTCGTCAGTCTTCTGTATTCCATTGTGCTGATGGCTGTCCTCACCATTGCCGCCTATGTGCTGGCTGACGCCTTACGCGTATTCATTGACAGCTTGACGGGACGTATAATCGTCTGGGGAACCCCTATGATTTTTACTCGTATTATCTATAGTCCGGCTTTTGAGCATTGGCAGATGGTTTGGATGCTCTTCAATTGGGTGTTCTATTTCCATTCGCTCTACATTGTGGGCGGCACGCTGTTCCGTCGCCAGCAGTTCCTGATGACCAGCGCTACGATTGCCGTCGTCGTCATCCTGCTGATTATTGTCCTGAACCAGATTGATTGGAACAGCGTCAACATCGATTTCATAAATGGCACTTGGGACGAGAAGACGAAGACCTATACAACGATATTCCATCCCTTCTTCTATATTCTAAACACGGCAGTTACGCTACTCATTCCCATCCACTATTGGATTTCGTATAAGCTGTTTACCCGCATGCAGGTTATTAACAATAAATGGTTGAACGTATGACTTTCACAAATGATAAAGCGATTTATATCCAGATGGCCGATCGCCTCTGCGATGAGATTCTTGCAGGCAAGTACAAAGACGACGACCGCATTCCCAGCGTTCGTGAGTACAGCGTACTCCTCGAGGTAAATACCAATACGGCAGTCAAGGCTTACGACGAACTGGCTCGCGCGAACATTATATATAATAAGCGCGGCTTGGGATATTTCGTCACTCCAGGTGCCAAGAAGCAGATCCTGAAAGAGCGCAAGCAGGAGTTCATGAAGCAGCGACTGCCCGAACTGTTCCGCCAGATGGCGTTGCTCGACATCACCATCGACGACGTTGCAAATGCCTACAAAGACATAAAGAGTGTTAAACCATGAGCATTCATCCCCGTCATTCGTCACAGAACTGTGCAGAATATCCCAAATATTTTGCAGGAAATGCAACTTTTTGTACTTTTGCAGCGTCTAACTGACAAAACTAAGTTCAACTTTAAGGTAAGAAGATTGTTTTTATGATCCATCTGCAAGACATCAACAAAACCTATCAGGGTGCTCAGCCGCTCCATGTGCTGAAGGGTATTAACCTCGATATTGCAAAAGGCGAGTTCGTCTCGATTATGGGAGCCTCAGGTTCAGGCAAGTCAACGCTTCTGAACATTCTAGGTATCCTCGACAACTACGACTCGGGGAGCTACGAGCTCAACGGAACTCCCATCTGGAACCTCTCGGAGACGAAGGCTGCCGACTATCGCAACCGCATGATAGGTTTTATCTTTCAGTCATTTAATCTCATCTCGTTTAAAACAGCCGTAGAAAATGTTGAGTTGCCACTTTTCTACCAAGGGGTGTCGCGTAAAAAGCGACACACCCTTGCTTTGGAGTATCTGGAGCGCTTGGGCCTCTTAGACTGGGCCGAGCATTACCCCAACGAACTCTCTGGCGGGCAGAAACAGCGTGTGGCCATTGCCCGTGCGCTGATTACGAAACCCCAGATTATCCTGGCCGACGAACCTACGGGTGCCCTTGACTCGAAGACCTCTGTCGAGGTGATGCAGTTGCTGAAGCAGCTGAACCAGGAGGAGGGTATGACCATCGTTGTGGTAACCCACGAGAGTGGTGTAGCTAACGAGACCAATAAGATCGTACATATCAAGGACGGTATCATCGGACAGATTGAGGAGAACCTCAACCATAATGCATCGCCCTTCGGAATCAACGGCATGATGAAATAAGCTATGCGTGATATAATAAGTGAGATATGGCAGACGGCTCGGAGAAATAAGCTCCGTACGACGCTCACGGGCTTCGCTGTGGCGTGGGGCATCTTCATGATTATTGTGCTGCTGGGTGCCGGCAACGGACTCATCAATGCCAATATGGAGCAGGCCGGTAATTGGCTTACCAACTCGATGGAGGCGTATGGAGGCCGCACTTCGAAGGCCTATAAAGGACTGAGCGAGGGGCGCTACATCAGTCTGAATACCCACGATCTTTCAGCCACCGAATCGGAATTCAAAAATCATATCGACGACGTGGGAGCCGTGTATTACCAAAGTGCGACGGTGACTAATGGCGAGCAATACATGAATCTGCAAATCATGGGTGTGTATCCCATACATAGCAGTATTGTGAAGCGCTCGCTGATTTGCGGACGCAACATTAACGATATTGACCTGAAAGAGAAGCGTAAGGTGCTGGTGTTGACCGACAAACAGGCCAAGGAACTGGAGCCGAAGGACTTTAAGTCGCTGTTAGGTAAAAACGTCAAGGTGGGCAACTTCTCGTTCAAGGTGGTGGGCATTTATAAGACTCCCGGCGACGGTGAGAGTTCGGCTTATGCGGCTTATTCCACTATCAAGGGTATTTATGGTGCCAATAGTAATAGTATAGGAAACATCGAGTTTACCTTCCATGGACTACCGACGGAGGAAGCCAACGACGCCTTTGAAAAGGACTATCGTCGTCGATTGAATGCTAACCATCAGGCACATCCAGAGGACGAGCGTGCCATCTGGATTTGGAACGGTTACACGCAGAGCCTGCAGATGGAACAGGGTATCGCCATCATCCGTACCGCCCTTTGGATAGTGGGTCTGTTTACCTTGCTCTCAGGTATCGTGGGCGTATCGAATATCATGCTCATCACCGTTAAGGAACGCACCCATGAATTCGGTATCCGCAAGGCCATTGGTGCCAAACCTTGGAGCATCCTAAAACTGATTATCGTCGAGAGTGTCATTATCACCACGTTCTTTGGCTATATCGGTATGGTACTTGGTGTTTGTGCTAACGAGTATATGGATGCGACGATAGGTCATGAGACTATCGACACAGGAGTATTCCAGGCTACGATGTTCCTGAATCCTACCGTGGGTCTCGATGTTTGTTTTGAAGCGACGATGGTCATGATCATTGCCGGTACCATTGCAGGGTTGATTCCAGCCTTCAAGGCCAGTCGTATCCGCCCGATTGAAGCCCTCCG
Source organism: uncultured Prevotellaceae bacterium (assembly GCA_946188395.1). GTDB lineage: Bacteria > Bacteroidota > Bacteroidia > Bacteroidales > Bacteroidaceae > Prevotella. The sequence goes on from CAMHUU010000001.1 coordinate 95,570, forward strand.
CGCAGATTAAACAATGAAAAATGAAGATTGATTATGAGAATAGATATTGATTCATATAGAGAAATCCTTGATACGCTGACCCGCAACAAGGCACGATCGTTTCTGACGGGCTTTGGCGTATTCTGGGGTGTCTTCATGCTTGTTGCTCTTATCGGAGGCGGACAAGGTCTGAAGGAGATGCTGGAGAAAAACTTCGAGGGTTTTGCACAAAATACCGTTATTGTTTGGGGACAGCAGACTTCAAAGGCTTACAAAGGTTTCCGCAAGGGACGTTGGTGGAGCATGGACTATAAGGATATCGAGCGTTTGAAGCAGCGTGTTCCTGAGCTCGATGTGGCGGCACCTGTGCTCTTTGCCCCTTGGGGAAAGTCGAACACGGCCTATTATGGCGACCAGAAGACAAATCCACGTATCCAGGGTACATCGCCAGATTATGCCAAAGTGGTAGCTCCCAAACTCTACTATGGTCGTTATATCAACGAGATGGACATGAAGGAGCATCGTAAGGTGTGTGTCATTGGTAAGAAAATCTATAAAGAACTCTTCAAAGAGGGTGGTGATCCTTGTGGCAAGAGCATTCGCATCGACTCTACCTACTACGAGGTGATAGGTGTAGATTATGCCTCGACGAATATGAATATCAACGGACGAGGCGAGGAAAAGGTAACGCTGCCGGTGACTCTGATGCAGCAGACCTACAATCGTGGTAACCAAGTGGATATGATAGTGGCTACTGGCCGCCAAGGTGTGGTGATGTCGAAATTGACAGACCGCATCCGCGAGACAGTGACAATGGCACATTTCGTGGATCCTACTGACGAACAGGGAGCCATGGTGTTTAATACCGAGGTGCTCTTCCAGATGCTCGATAACCTGTTCCGAGGTGTCAACTTCCTCATCTGGCTTGTGGGTCTCGGAACACTGCTTGCAGGAGCCATTGGTGTGTCGAATATCATGATGGTCACCGTTCGCGAGCGTACCACGGAGATTGGTATCCGCCGAGCCATCGGAGCGACACCGAAGATGATTCTTTCGCAGATTATCTCCGAAAGTATCGTACTGACACTGGTTGCCGGTATGAGTGGCATTCTCTTTGGCGTGCTGATTCTGCAGATGCTTGAAATGGGTAATACCGAGGACGGCATTGTGGCTGCTCACTTCCAGGTCGGATTTTGGACAGCTATCTTTGCAGCACTTGTGGTGTCAGCCATGGGTGTGCTTGCAGGATTAGCCCCTGCTGCCCGTGCCATGAGCATCAAACCTGTCGATGCCATGCGCGACGAGTAGTGTTGTCAGCGGTTTTGCCGCTGACCAAGGATAAGAACAAAAACAAAAAACAACATAGATTATGAAACGTTACAGTAAACTGATTATCGCAGCGATTATCGCGCTGATCTTCATCGGAACCTTCGTGTTCCTTTGGCAGAAGAGTCAACCCAAGGAAGTTGTGTACTCCGAGTTTACCCCGAAGTTGGACAGCATCCAGAAAACCACCATCATTACAGGTAAGATAGAACCTCGCAACGAGGTGAATATCAAGCCCCAGATTTCTGGCATCATCTCTGAGCTGTACAAGGTTCCAGGCGATTATGTGAATGCTGGAGACGTCATCGCCAAGGTGAAGGTTATTCCCGATATGAATCAGCTGAGCTCTGCCGAGATGCGTGTGCGCCTGGCAGAGATTAATCTGAAACAGGCCGAGACAGACTTCCAACGTGAAGAGAACCTCTTTAACCAGAAACTGGTATCTGCCGACGAGTACGACAAATCCCGCCTGGCACTGAATCAGGCCAAGCAGGAGAAACTTGCTGCCGAGGATGCTTTGCAGGTGGTTCGCGACGGTGTATCGAAATCGAACGCCAAGGCATCGTCAACACTCATCCGTTCGACTATTAGCGGCGTCATCCTCGACATTCCCGTCAAGGTCGGTAACAGCGTCATTCTCTCGAATACGTTTAACGATGGTACCACCATTGCCAGTGTGGCTAACATGAATGACCTCATCTTCCGTGGTAATATTGACGAGACAGAGGTCGGACAACTCATCAGCGGCATGCCTATGAAGATTACTATTGGTGCCCTGCAGGACCTGAAGTTCGATGCAGCATTGGAGTATATCTCGCCCAAGGCTGTCGAGTCGAATGGTGCCAATCAGTTTGAAATCAAGGCTGCTGTTCATGTGGCCAAGGACGATAAGTTACGCTCGGGCTATAGTGCTAACGCAGAAATTGTTCTTGCCCGTGCCGACAAGGTGCTTACCATCCCCGAGAGTGCTATTGAGTTCAGCGGCGACTCCACTTTCGTCTACATCATCAAGGGCGAAGGAAAAGAGAAGGATTACGACCGCCGTCATGTCGTTACGGGACTCTCTGATGGTGTGAATATCGAGATTAAGAAGGGCCTCACCGATAAGGATAAGGTGCGTGGGCCGGAGATTATTGCTGACGACGATAAATAGTAAAAAGCCATGAAGATAATATCAGTTTTTGTTCTGTTTGCTGCGATATTATCGCAGCCCATCTCGGCTCAGACAAAGCAGTGGTCTCTGCGTGAGTGTTGCGATTATGCTGTCGAGCATAATATCAGCATCAAACAGCAGGAGAATTCCCGCCGTCAGCAGGAATTGCAGCTTTCGACGGCTAAGAACTCACGTCTGCCGGATCTCAATGTCTCTGCCTCGCAGAACTTCTCATTCGGACGTGGTCTCACCGCAGCGAACACCTATTCGAACACGAATACTTCGTCGACGTCGTTCCAGATGGGAACCAGTGTACCCATCTTTACTGGTTTCCAAATCCCCAATCAGATTAAGCTCAATCAGCTGAATCTGGAGGCTGCTACTGCCGATCTCGAGAAGGCGAAGAACGACATCCAGATGCAGGTCGCGCAGGCCTACGTACAGATTCTGTATGACCTTGAAATCGCTGATGTTGCCCATCGACAGATAGATATTGATTCTGCACAGGTTGCTCGTCTGCAGGCTTTCGTCAACAACGGCAAGGCTTCCGAAGCCGAACTTTCGCAACAGAAGGCAACACTTGCCAACAGTCGGCTCATGGCTACGCAGGCTGACAACAATACCCGTCTGGCCATCCTTACTCTGACGCAATTGCTCGAACTGCCTACGCCCGATGGTTTTGCCATCGTCCGTCCTGATATTTCTAAAATTCCTGGACTGTCGGGAGTTTCCGGACTTACCCCCGATATGATCTATGCCGAAGCTCTTGGCGTCAAGCCCGAAATAGCTGCCCAGCAACTTCGTCTGAAGGCCACCAGCCACAATATCAAAATTGCTCAGGCCGCCAATCTTCCCACACTGTCGTTGAATGGAGGACTCGGCACCAACTATTACACGACAAGTGGTTTCAAGAGCGATGCCTTTGGCACCCAGCTGAAGAACAACTTCTCGCAGTATATCGGATTGAATCTTAATGTGCCCATTTTCTCACGTTTCCAGACGCGCAACAACATTCGTCATGCCCGCATCGAACAGGAGAATCAACAGCTGCAACTCGACAATACGAAGAAGACGCTCTATAAGGAAATCCAGCAGGTGTACTACAATGCGCTGAACGCACAGACGAAGGAGAAATCTTCAGAAGAAGCCTTGCAGAGCACCAAGGATGCCTTCCAGCTGATGCAGGCGAAATACGAGAACGGCAAGGCTACCATCACCGAGTTCAACGAATCGAAGAACAACTACCTGAAGTCGGAGTCAGACCTTGTGCAGGCCCGCTACGAGAACCTCTACCAGCAGACTCTCATCGAGTTCTACCGAGGCCATGAACTCGACTTTTGAATACTTGGCTCTTAATAAAGAATAAGTGGCACTTATCGTGCGATAAGTGCCACTTATTTTCTAATAACCAAGCCTTATTTCACGATAACCTTTTTACCTTGATGGATGTAGATGCCCTTTTGTGTGGGCTGGGCTGAAAGTCGCCTGCCGTCAAGGGTAAACCAATGACTGTCGGTGATTGTTTCGCGGTTCACGACATCTATACCTGTACTGTTCACAAAGTTCTTCAGTTCATAGAGGGCTTTCAGAGCTTTTCCTGTCTTGTAGTGGAACAGGGCGGCATTCCAATAGCCGCTGGTGAAGTCCTTGCTCCAGTCTTCGCCTCCATCCTTGAATACGATGTTGTTGAGTGTGTATTCAGGATACCACCAGAAGATGCCGTTGACGTTGGGATGTGTCTGTAAGGCAGCTATGAGATCGGTGGTAAACTGCTTTTGTCCACTTTCCGACAAGGGCCACGTGCTGGTGAAGTTGTATTTAGCATCGGACAACTGCCATTGGAAACCATAGCCCGTCTCGACAATCATAATCTGTTTGTCGGGATGGTCAGCTTCGAGTGTCGTCAAGGCTGTGTTGAGCACACTCAGGTTGCCGTGATAGTCAGGATAGTAGCTCAGCCCGATGATGTCGTAGGCCACATCACTGTATTTCTTCAGCTGATTATAGAACTTGGGTACGTCAGCTGGAGCATGCATTTCAGTATGGATGACTATTTTTGCTTGGGGACACTCCTCGCGACAGGCTTTGATAGCGCTGGAGAGATAGGCTGCAAAATGATTCCATGATCCTCCTGACGGGGCACCGCCACCGGCATAAATCTTGCCTGTGGGCCACAGCATGCCAGTGGTAATCTCATTGCCTGTCTGGATAAAATCGGGTTCGGCGCCAGCTTGTTTCATCTCTTGCAGACACTCTTTGGTGTATTCGCCTATCTTGGCAGCCAGCTGTTCGGCAGTCAGCGATTTCCATTCCGCCGGTGTGGCATGCTGTCCAGGATCGGTCCAGGTGTCGCTATAGTGGAAGTCGAGCATGAATTGGAACCCAGCGTCTTTGATTTGCTTGCCCAAGGACTTGACATACGCCAGATCTTGGATGGCTCCTTCCTTCCGGTCCTCAGCAGAAGCCTTTGACGGGTCAACAAACAAGCGGACGCGCATGGCATTCCAACCCTGTTCCTTGAAAAAGGCCAATGGCTGTACGGCCTGTCCATCCTGGTTGTTGTAGATAGCTCCTTGTTCTTGGAATTTCGGCAACATCGATATGTCGCCGCCTACGTATTTTTGTGCTGAAACCATGGTGGTCAGCACAAGGCATAATGTCAGTAGTAGAGTATTCTTCATATCGTTAGTAGTTGTTTTGTATGCTATTTCTTATGGCGATTGGCCCGCTGCTCACGGTATTTGGCTTTCTGTCGGGCAGAGCCACTACCGTGAGCACCAGTGATGTATTTCTTTTTCTTGGCCTTGGTCTTTACCTTGTCTTCTTCCTTGCGGGGACCGCCGCCACGACCAAACGAAATGCCATTTTCCAGAATCTCCTGGAAGTCACTCTCTTTACTCATAATTATGAATGATGCATTATGAATTATGCATTAAATTTAATGATGGAAAAGACGAACTCCAGTAAATGCCATTGCGATACCATACTTGTCGCAGGTCATGATGACATGATCGTCGCGAACAGAGCCGCCAGCCTGAGCGATGAACTCGACACCGCTCTTGTGAGCGCGCTCGATATTGTCGCCAAAGGGGAAGAAGGCATCAGAGCCAAGAGCCACCTTCGTGTTCTGGGCAATCCAAGCTTTCTTTTCTTCTAAAGTCAGTACTTCTGGCTGCTCCGTAAAGAACTGCTGCCAGGCACCGTCGCGCAATACGTCATCATGCTCGTCTTCAGAGATATACACGTCGATGGTGTTGTCGCGGTCAGCACGACGGATGCCCTCCTTGAATGGCAGTGCCATTACCTTCGGATGCTGGCGCAGCCACCAGATGTCGGCCTTGTTGCCTGCCAGGCGGGTACAGTGGATACGGCTCTGCTGGCCGGCACCGATACCGATAGCCTGTCCGTCCTTGACGTAGCAGACGCTGTTCGACTGGGTGTACTTCAGCGTGATGAGGGCGATGATGAGGTCGCGCTTGGCCTCAGGTGTGAAGGTCTTGTTCTGCGTGGGGATATTCTCGAAGAGGGCGTCGTCGTCGAGACGGATTTCGTTGCGGCCCTGCTCGAAGGTAATACCGAAGACCTGCTTGCGCTCGATGGGCTCGGGCACGTAGCTGGGGTCAATCTTGATGACGTTGTAGGTACCCTTGCGCTTATCCTTCAAAATCTCGATGGCTTCAGTGGTATAGTCAGGCGCAATGACACCATCGCTGACCTCACGTTTCAGCAGCAAGGCGGTGGTGGCATCGCAGGTGTCGCTCAGAGCCACGAAGTCGCCATAGCTCGACATGCGGTCAGCACCGCGGGCACGGGCATAGGCACAGGCAATGGCACTGTCGTCCAATCCCTTCACGTCATCCACGAAGTAGATTTTTTTCAGCGTGTCGCTCAGGGGTAACCCCACGGCGGCACCGGCAGGGCTGACGTGCTTGAACGACGCTGCGGCGGGCAGACCTGTGGCAGCCTTCAGCTCTTTTACCAGTTGCCAGGCGTTGAAGGCATCGAGGAAGTTGATGTAGCCAGGACGACCGTTAATCACTTCGATGGGGAGCTCACCCTCGGTCATGAAGATTCGTGAGGGCTTCTGATTCGGATTACATCCGTACTTGAGTGCTAATTCTTTCATTGTTAATATGATTTTTTTCGTTTCTGGCTGCAAAATTACAAAAAAAAATGTAATTTTGCATGCGTTATGGAGAAAAAGAGACATGCACTGCGTAAACTTTTAGAAGCAGTGGAGAAAGAATTGTTGCAGAAGCCCAATCGCAAGACGCTGGACCGGCTGTCGTTATTGGCTGGTTTCCAGGATTGGGAGTCGTTCCAGGAAACCCTGCATGGTGACTTGGGGGGCGAAACCATCTATGGCGGTCATCAAGACCACAGCAAGCAGACGGAAAAGGAAACGAAAAAAGAGACACCCAACCAATGAGTGTCTCTTTTTATGTCGTGCAGGAACGTGCGGCTTAGTCGGCCTTAATGGCAGAACGCTTCTCCTTAATACGGGCAGCCTTACCAGTAAGCTTGCGCAGATAGTAAAGCTTAGCGCGACGAACCTTACCAACCTTGTTCACCTCGATGCTCTCAATGTTGGGCGACTCGATGGGGAAGATACGCTCTACACCAACGGTACCTGACATCTTGCGAACAGTGAAGCGTTTTTTCTCACCGTGACCACAGATCTTGATAACGACGCCACGATAGAGCTGGATACGCTCCTTAGAACCCTCGATAATTTTGTAAGCGACAGTGATAGTGTCACCAGCCTTGAACTCTGGGAACTGCTTGCCGGTTGCAAATGCTTCTTCAGCAACTTTAATTAAATCCATTTTACTATTAAAATAATAATGTTGTTGTATCGTTCCAACGCAACATAGACGGGCAACTCGTGACTTCCCTCCATCGGTTACGCCGAAAAGCGGCTGCAAAGGTACGAATTTTTATTGAAATACAAAAAAATATGGCGAAAAAATTAGGATTTGGCCATTATTTTTTGTATTTTTGCAGCATAAAACTATGATATTATGAAAAGACAACCCACATTGATGACTCTGATGGCCATCTTATTGATGGCGGTTTGTGCGTGCCGTTCTCATTATGAGGTGGCTGGCATTCAGCGCACCAGAATTCTGGTCGATAGCCGCTACGATGCCCAGCCCGATGTCCGTGCAACGGAATTTTTAGCTCCTTACAAACATGTTGTCGACAGCGTCATGGGACCTATTGTGGGGCGTTCGGCCAAGTATATGACGGCCCAGCGTCCGGAAGGCACCCTATCGAACCTGTTGGCTGACATCTTAGTATGGGCGGCAAAGGACTACAACGAACAGGTTGATTTGGGCATTTACAACATGGGAGGTGTACGTGCCGACTTGCCCAAGGGCGAGATTACCTATGGCAATGTGCTCGACGTGGCACCGTTCGAGAACAAGATTGCTTTCATCACGCTGTCTGGCGATGTGCTGCTTGAACTGCTGGGACAGATTGCCGCTGTGGGTGGCGAGGGTATGAGTCATTCAATGCGGATGGTCATCTCAAAGGACAACAAACTGGTCAGTGCGACCATCAATGGTGAGCCCGTAGACCCCGCCCGCAACTATCGCGTCACCACCATTGACTATCTGTTGGGCGGTACCGACAAGATGGAAGCTTTCAAGAAGGGCACGAATATCAATTCGCCCAAAGAAACCAGTAACAATACGCGATTCATCATCATGAACTACTTCCGCGACATGCAGAAGCAGGGCAAGGTGGTGGATGCTGAAATCGAGGGACGAGTAACTATCGCGGGCGAATCCCTAAATATTAAATAAAAAATAATAAATATAAAGAGCAATGAAAAAGAACACTATACATATACGTTTTACGCAGAATCTACTGCCTGCCGTTTTATTTTTTATTTTTTCTTTTTTATTTAGCCCTGCAGGGGCGCAGAAGAAGCAGCTGGTTATTCTTCATACGAATGATACCCATTCGCAGATATTCCCGATTAGCGAGCAGTTGCCCGACACGATGAAGGCGGGAAGGGGAGGATTCATCCGTCGCATAGCCATGTTGAAGGAAGAGCGCCAGAAACATCCCGATTTGCTGTATTTCGATTCGGGCGACTTTTGGCAGGGCTCCGCCTATTTCACCATGTTCAAGGGAGATGCTGAAATTGGACTGATGAACCTGATGGGTATCGATGCTTCGACGCTCGGAAACCATGAGTTCGACTTCGGACTCGATAACTTGGCTGAGATGCTGAAGAAAGCCAATTTCCCCATTCTTTGTGCCAACTACGATTTTACGGGAACCCCGATGGAGGGCATTACCAAGCCTTGGATTATTATCAAGCGCAACGGGGTGAAGATTGGAGTCTTTGCCGTCTGCCCTCGACTGGAGGGACTGGTGTCGGCCAAGAACTGTCCGGGCGTGAAGTATTCCGATCCTGCACAGGTGGCACTCCAGACGGCCACCATGCTGAAACAGGAAAAGAAGTGTGACATGGTGGTCTGCATCTCTCATCTTGGGTGGAACAGCAATCGCGGGCATGACGACCAGTATATGATCCACGGTTCACGCAACATCGACCTGGTGCTGGGCGGCCATACCCATACCTATATGGAAGAGCTGATGTACGAGAATAATATGGACGGAAAGCCAGTTCCTGTCGATCAGAACGGTAAAGCCGCCATCTTTGTCGGGAAACTGGTTGTCGATTTGAAATAAGTTTCGATTGTTATTCGAAATAGAACGTCAGGACAATCATTTTCGACTGCGCGCTGCTGACACTGCCTGCATAGGCCTTGAGGTTGGCATCGCGCAGTTCGTTTTTGTGGTTGGTGTCCAGCACATTGCCCAGTCCGAAACAGAACTTCAATTCAGGAATCAGCTTGAAGAACGGCAGATAGAAGTCACAGCCCAGTCCCACCTCCAGCATCGTGTTGTAGCGGTTCAGACGTACAATGTCTGAATCACCCCCCGTCAGGTTCATCACGGGATTAATGCCGGCCATGATGTAGGGCCGGTGGTTGTTCCAGCGTGGGGCGGCAAACTTCAGGTCAAAAGGCAGCGAGACGTAGGTGTTCTTCAGGTCCTGCGTCTGGCTGAATGGTCTGCCCTCGGCGTCCAGCTGTTTTAAGTTGAGAAACGTCAGGTGTTTCGCTCCGAAATGCATCTGTGGCGTGAAGCGCAGCGAGAAATGGTCGCTCAGCCGCCATTCTGCCAGCACGCCTACCGTGAACCCCGGATTCCACTTGTCGGCATCACACACAATCAGTTCTTCGTGTATGCTTCCGTCCTCGTAAGTGATACTCTGCGGACCTACGTTTTCGAACTCAATATCCTGCATGTTCAGACCCACCAGAATGCCTACGTGTAACGGGCGCAGGTCGATGTATGGCTTATTCTGCACGCGGCGGTCGCTCTGTGCTACCACGCTCAGAGAGCAGACTAAAATGACAGTCAGTGTTGTTATAATTCGTTTCATATACATCATTAATAACGTAATAATAGGGCATTTTATTATTTCGATACTGTATAAATTAAGTGATAAAATGAAATTTTCTCTACCATAAATTAGGTATGAACCAAAAAAATGCTTACCTTTGCATCACAATTAGTAAGTATTTTAAGTTAAACAATTTAATTTTTATAAGATTATGGCATACGTAATTGGTGACGACTGCATCGCATGTGGAACATGTATCGATGAGTGCCCCGCAGGAGCTATCTCTGAGGGCGACAAGTATTCAATCAACCCCGACATGTGCACCGAGTGTGGCACTTGCGCTGACGTTTGTCCGTCAGAGGCTATCAGCCTTCCCTAAGGAATAAGCTGAATTATGTGGTTAAATCAAAGACGGGCTCCCCAACGGGAGTCCGTCTTATTATTATGCTTTTGTTTTCTGGAAACTTTTAGAGTTCTGCATCAGAGCACTGGAAGGTAGTACCCTTCGTGATGTCGCCTGTCTCAAGTCCCAGCTTGAACCACTTCATGCGCTGCTTCGAAGTACCGTGGTTGAACGATTCGGGCACGGCATATCCGCGGGCTTTGGTCTGCAGGTAGTCGTCACCAATCTTCTGGGCGCAGTTGATGGCTTCCTCGATGTCGCCGTCCTCCAGCGAACCGAAGCGCTTGTTGTCGTGGTGGGCCCAAACGCCGGCATAGAAGTCGGCCAGCAGTTCCAGTCGCACACTCAGTTTGTTAGCTTCCGTCTGGCTGAGCTTGGCCATCTGGGCATGCACCTTTTCCAGTGTTCCCGTCAGGTACTCCACATGGTGTCCTACCTCATGGGCAATGACGTAGGCATACGAGAAGTCGCCATCGGCACCAAGTTGTTGCTTCATCGTCGTAAAGAACGATAGGTCGATATACAGCTTTTGATCGCCCGAGCAATAGAACGGACCCATAGCTGCGGAGCCCTGTCCGCAGGCGGTCTGCGTGCCGTCAGTATAGAGCACCATGGTGGGATTCTGATACTGGGCGCCATGCTGCTTGAAGATTTCTGTCCACACATCTTCCGTACCAGCTAGAATTTGTGTCGAGAACTTTGCCAGTGCCTGCTCCTCTTCGGTGAACTCACGCTGTCCCTCGTTGACTTCCGTATTGCCACCAAATCCATTCTGCTGTACTTGCTGCACAACAGCCTCTAGGGGGTTGCCACCCGTCATCCATGCCATCAGGGCCACTACAATAATACCACCGATACCCAGACCGGCCTTAGCACCACCGCTCATACCGCGGCGATCTTCCACATTCGAGCTTTCGCGTCTTCCGTCTAATTTCATAATGCTATAGTTTTAAAGTTTATCATTTTGCCTGCAAATATAATCATTTTTTAGTAAATCACACTATAAATGTAGCCTTTTTTTTCGTTTACGACGGTTTCAAAGTGCTCTGAGCCGTCCAATACGTTCTTCATATTGTCGGTAATGCCGCTTCCTATCAACTTTAGTTTGGCCTCTTTCATGGTCCACAGGCGGATGAACTCCATGTTGGGTCGTGCGGCCTGTTCTATCTGTTGCACTTCCTGGTCGTTCATCGTGTAGTGCACGAGGGAATCCTTGAATTCGCGGATGCACTCGATGTCGATGCCGACGGGTTTGTCGCTGACGGCGCAGATGACGGCCTCGCGACAGTGACTCAGATTGAAGTGGATGTTCTGATGGCCTACAATCGTGGGTTTGCCGTGCTCGCCGAATTCGAAAATGGGGCGTTCCGTCAGCCCGTATTCCTTCTCGAGTCCCTCGCAAAGCAGCAGATAGGCCATCGCACACGTCTTACGGCCCAATTCGTATTTGAACTTCATGGCCTGTTCGCGGCGCTGGTCGCTCAGCAGTGGCAGAGCAGCGTCGAAGTCGAAATGGGCTATGTCGTCGTTCAAGTAAATCATTCGTCTACTTCTGATAATTTGGAATTACCGGATTCTTCCGAATTTCCTGAGTATTCTGAGCTATCGGAAATCTCCGCTAGCGACATCTCTGCCTTGGGGATTCGGCGGTTGGGATTCTCCTTGCCGCCCAGGTCGATGAGTTCGCGGCCTTTCTGCACGACGCTCTGTCGGCCGGTAAACAGCTTGTTGCCTGCGGCATCGAAGTCCTTGCGCACCAGTTCGATGTGTTCGCCCAGCTTGTTGTAGCGCTGTATGAAGTCGCCCAGACGATCCAACAGTTGCTCGGCAATGCCGAACACCTTCTGCTGGTTCTCGGCCTGCTGGTTCTGTACCCAGGCAATGTGTATCATATGCAGAATGCCCAGCAGGTTCTGTTCGCCCGTGACGAATACCTTGCGTTCAAAGGCGTCGCGCCACAGCGTGGGGTCGTTGGCCAATGCCAGTTGCAACGACGACTCGAAGGGCACGAACATGATGACGAAGTCGATGGCTTCGCGTGGTGCCTTGATGTATTTCGAATAGTCTTTACGCGACAGTTCGTTGACGTGCGAGCGAATCGACTTGATGTGCTCCTGCAGGGCACGCTCCTTTTCTTCGGGTGTTTCGGCATTCACGTAGCGCTGGTAAGCCACGAGCGACACCTTCGAGTCGATGACAGCATCCTGTCCCTGCGGATAGTGCAGAATGACGTCGGGTTGCATCTCGCGTCCCGTCTCGTCGTTCCTCAGCGGACGCCCCATCTCGTCGCGCAGCCGGGCCTGCACCTCGTAGTGGATACCTTCGGTCAGTCCCTGCGACGTCAGCAGGTCGCCCAGGATGATTTCGCCCATGTTGCCGCTGATCTTGTTGTCGCGGCGCAGCACGTTAGCCAGCCCCTCGGCCTTCTCGCTCATCTCGCGACCCGTCTCCATCATCAGCCTCAGCTGTTCCTTCAGCGATGCTGTCTGGGCCGTGTGGTCCTTGGTGTTGTCGCTGATGGCTTTGCGCATCTCGCTGATGGCCTGTTTCAGAGGTTGCGTGATGTGGTCCATACTCTCCTGATTCTCTTTGTTCAGGTGGCGGGCCTGCGCCTCGGCCAGCAGCACACCCATGTCGCGCAACTGGTCCTTGGTGGTTTTCATCATCTCTATCTCGGTCTCCTTCTTGGCCAGTTCCACAGCCATTCGGCTCTGCTTCTGGTTCATCACGAAGTACACCGCCATAGCCCCTAAGGCTATACCTATTATTATATATACTACAATCATCATATCCTTATTTTATTCATTCAACATTCTACATTCCACATTCAACACTCACTCTCTTCCGTCTGCGTCTTAGGCCAGTTCACCAGGTACAACTGTTCCGTAGCACGGGTAAATGCCGTATAGAGCCAGTGCAGATAGTCGGCCGATAGCATGTCGTCGGTCATGTATCCTTGGTCAAGATACACATGCGCCCACTGACCACCCTGAGCCTTGTGACATGTGGCTGCATAGGCGAACTTCACCTGCACGGCATTGTAATAGCGGTCCTCCCTGACCTTCTTGATGCGGTCGGCCTTGTGGGGAATGTCCGCATAGTCCTCCATTACCTTATTATATAATAGCTCCTGCTGTTCGCGAGTCAGTGCGGGGGCTTCTGATGTCAGCGTGTCCAGCAGCGTCATAACCGTCAGCTGGTAGTCGTCATAGTCGGGGAACGTCATAGTGACCTCGGCGAAACGGAACCCATACTGCTCGTGCACATGGCGCACACGGCGCACCACAGCCCTGTCGCCATTGGCCAGAAACGACATCGGCTGTTCAATCTTCTCAGTGGCCTGCCGCAATTCCTCTTCCAGCCAGTAGTAGTTGTTCTTCACAATCATCAGCTGGTCGCCGGTGCAGAGTTCCTCATCGCGGTCCAGCACTTGGTTGCGGATGCCCTGGTTGTAGATGTTGGCGCGCTTGTTGCTACGGGTGACGACGATGGTCTCGTCCATTCCGACGTGCGAATAGCTGTTCGTCAGTGTCTCGATGAGTTCGTCGCCAGGCACGATGCGGATGTCGTCGAATCCTGCAAATCGGATTTTCGGGAGTCCCGACGGTTCTCCGGCGGTGCCAAGGCTTCTGATTCGCGTCGCGTTCCATAGGATGCCCGACTCCTGGCTTTGTCGCAGCACCTGACTCAGGTCGCACTCGTGGACGTGCAGTCCGTAGCTGCGCAGCACGTCCGACTGTAGGGCCGGGCTCTCTGTCTCGCCTACGGGTGGCAGCTGGGCGCGGTCGCCGATGAACAGAATGCGGCAGTTGCGGTCGTTATAGACGAAGCGAATCAGGTCGTCCATCAGTTGTCCACCTGCGAAGATGGTGTCCGAGAATGACGATCCGTTGGCAATCATCGACGCCTCGTCCACAATGAACAGCGTGTTCTGTGCGTTGTTGAAGCTCAGCTCGAAGCGGCCCTCCAACGACTTCTGGCGGTAGATGCGGCGATGGATGGTAAATGCCGCATGTCCTGCATAGAGCGAAAACACCTTGGCGGCACGCCCTGTCGGTGCCAGCAGCACCAACTTCTGGCCCAGCGTAGTCATGGCCTTCACAATGGCGGCAGCCAGCGTGGTCTTTCCCGTACCTGCCGAACCGCGCATCACCATGACGGCTTCTTCGTGGCGGTCGGTCATAAACCGTCCAAAGGTGTCGATGGTTTCGTTCTGCTCGGCGGTAGGCTCCAGGCCAAGTGCCTCGCGGATGCGGTATGTCAGTTCGTCGGCAATCATTTCTGCCTGCGAAATTACGAAAAAATGTGTAATTCTCCAAATAAATTTTGGCATTTTGCTCACTTTTTCGTACCTTCGCAGCCGTAATGACGAACATTCAGAAGACAAATATCATTTTGGCGCTGGTCAGTGCGGTGTTAGCCGTATTGTGTGTGCTGAGCATCTTGGAGAAATAGACACTATGAACAGACAACGACTCATCATCCGGATCAGCCGCGACTCCATCGCCCTGTCGACTTCCGACAATGGTCAGGTGCGCTACGAGCGCTACCCGATGAATAGCGGCATATCGCTCGCCGCCAACATGCGCGAGGCTCTCCGCACACAACTCATCCTGCAAGACGACTACGAGCATGTGCTGGTGCTTGTCGACTCGCCCGTGCTCACCATCCCCGTGGCGATGTTCCGCGAGGAGGAACGCGACCAACTTTACCACTACACCTTTACGCGTCACGACCAGTTCATGGTCATGCACGCTGTATTGCCCGACCTGAATGCCGTAGCCGTTTTTGCCGTACAGAAAGACCTGCGTCAGGTGCTGGCCGACCGCTTCGGACACGTCAGCTACCAGCCGCTCATGTCGGCTGTATGGCGGCATATGTACCAGAAGAGCTTCACTGGTCAGCATGCCAAACTCTATTGCTATTACCACGACCGCAAGCTGGAAGTCTTTGCTTTCGGGCCCAATCGTTTCAAGTTCCAGAATACCTATGCCGTCACGACGCCCGACGATGCACTCTATTATGTACTTTCCGTTTGGAAACAGCTCGGCATGGACCCACAGTCCGACGAGTTGCATCTGGCGGGAACGATGCCCGAGCTGAAGGATCGTGCCCTCACGTTTGTCAAGCGTGTCTTTGCCAGCAATCCCTCCGGAGAGTTCAACCGTGCCCCTGTCACCCAGATCGACGGCATGCCCTACGACGTGATGCTGGTATATTTGAGGAGTTAAAGGAGTCAGGAGACAGTAATCAGTAGTTAAGAGATGCGTATTATTACAGGAAAATACAAAGGCCGTCATTTCGACATTCCCCGCTCGTTCAAGGCGAGGCCTACCACCGATTTCGCCAAGGAGAACATCTTCAACGTACTCATTCAGTACGTCGACTTCGACGGTGCCGAGGCCCTCGACCTCTTCTCAGGCACGGGCAGCATCTCCCTCGAACTTCTCTCGCGTGGCTGCAGTCGCGTCGTCAGCGTCGAACTCGACCGCGACCACCATCGCTTCATCCAGGACTGCCTGAAAAAACTCACCGCCACAAAGGGGACTGTCCCCTCTGTGAGTAGCGAAGCGGATAACAGGGGGACTGTCCCCAATATGATAGCACTCCGCGCTGATGTCTTCCGATTCGTCAAGTCCTGCCATCAGCAGTTCGACTTCATCTTTGCCGACCCGCCCTATGCGCTGAAAGAACTCCCCACGCTGCCCGACCTCATCATCGAGCGCGGACTGCTGAAGCCCGACGGACTCTTCGTCCTCGAGCACGGCAAGGATTACGACTTCACCCAGCATCCCCACTTCCTGGAGCACCGCCAGTACGGCAGCGTCAATTTCTCCCTCTTCCGCCCGTAAACATTGTTATCATGTACAGCCCTTTCTGGTAGTAGTCGTGCCAATATGACCGTCGGTGCTGGTTATGCTTGGTTTCGCAACGTTTGCTCATAGGGATTGTTTTATTTTAAAGCAGCAAATTTACGCACTTTATCCAAATTGCCCAAATTATTCTGCACTTTTCTGCCACAATCAACTATTCTTAATCCATTTTGTGATTTTGATCTTACGGTCATTAGCCTAAAATTCTAGCGATAGCTGACGTGTCATTAATCACATAATTCTATTCAAAAATTCAATAATATACTGACATCCGACATAATCTGTATGTTATATTTTTGATAGCCAGATGGTTATATAGTTTAAAACTGACATAATACTGACATAGAACCGACATAATACTGACATACTACTGACATTGTTCCGACATAAAACTGGCAGCAAGCAGACTTGAAGCGTCATTATGAAGTCTGTTTTTGGGGAACGAAGCACGCAGTTGTTCAGAAGGAAGGTAAGTGAACTGAAGGATAAGGTTTTACAATCTTTAGAATAAATCTTACTATGAAATTCTCTAGAGAATTTCGTGCTTACCCCAGTCCTAACAATTGCTAAGTGCCTAGGTAAAGGTAAAATTCTCTAGAGAATTTCGTAAAAGGTATTGGGAGGAAAACACGTAAGCGCCAAGTATCAGAGCCGCTAGCCCCCTAGTAAACCAGTATTATGTCGGTTCTATGTCAGTAGTATGTCAGTATTATGTCAGTATAATGAGTATGAAAATTTCGATAACTACTTATAAATAAGCTATTTGCGATAACGGCTATGTCGGATGTCATTAGTTTTGCAAAAATTAAGCGCGTGGTTGTTGGTCCACGCGCTTAATAGTTGTTTGATTGTTGTTAGAAAAGGGGGTTAGTGGTTGCGGAAGTTCCATTTGGAGTTGTCGCTCTGGAAGTCGTACTCGGCGAGGGTGGGGGTGCTGTCGCCTGCGGAGTAGAGGCAGTAGCGGGTGTTGATGCCTTCCTGGCCGGGGATGACCTTGGGCATCAGGCGGAAGGTGCCGTCGGTGAGCTGTTCGATGCGCCAAAGCTGGCTGTCGTCTCCGGTATAGGCGGGCACGGTGGTCACTTCGCGGTCGGCGGTAGCTGCCAAAGTACGGTCGGTGCCCTCGATGACAATCTTGAAGTAGGTGTTGCCCAGATAGGCGCCCTTGCCCTCGACGGGACTGATGGTCCAGCGCTGGTGGGGACGGAACATATAGTCGCCAATGCGGGCGGGGATGTCGCCTTCAGGCCATGTGCCGATGACTTCGGCCAGCGTCTGGTTGGCAATGGGTTTGACGGGCTGCTGCATTTGTTCACGATTGAACCAGCCTGCACGGGCTACCTGCATGCGAACGAAGTCGACAGCCAGCTCGAGGGCATAGCCGCGACGCTCGCTCTCAATCTCGAAGGTACCGCCCTTGAACAGTTCGCCACCGACGGGCCAGCCGTTCTTCCAGAGCAGGGGACGGATGGCCAGCGTGGATCGTCCGCTGAGGTCCATGTCGGCCTCCCAGTGGAACGACATCACCTCGACGCCCTCGTCGACGATGGTACGTCCGAAGTGTCCTGCCCCTGTCTTGCGATCGCCTGCGGCAATGACCATACGGCCACCACCGTGGAACATGTCGCGGCCCACATTATCTATATAGGGACCCTCGACGCTGCGCGAGCGACCTACCACGATGTTATAGGTGGAGTTGACACCGTCGCAGCAGGTGCCATGGGTGCCCAACAGGTAGTACCAGCCATCGCGATACATGAGGTCGGAGGCCTCGCAGTCGATGGCAATGTCCTTCTCCTTATTGCCCTTTACGCGGAAACCGGTCTTGGGATCGAGCTCGATGAGACGGATGGTGCCGAAATAGGTGCCGTAGCTGACCCACAGCCGACCTGTGGTGGGGTCGAGCAACAGTCCGGGGTCGATGGCATCCTGATCCTCCATACCGTCGGACGAGCACACCTCGACGGCCTCGGTCCAATGGAAGTCGGGTGACTTGGGGTCGAGCGTCTTGTTCCACATGGTGAGGATGCGGCCAGCATGTCCGCCACCCAGACCACCGCCCGTGGCGCCATAGATGCAGAGGTAGCGGTCGCCGATTTTCAGCACGTCGGGGGCTGCACCGCCACCGGGACGCTCAGCGCCACTGTGCCACGACCAGCCGTCTTCAGAGATGAGTCCGCCACCACCTGTGCCATAGGTGTAATACTTACCGTCGCACTCGGCAATGGTCGAGGGGTCGTGGATATAGGGGGCGCCAATTTGCGCCCTTACAGGGCTAAATAATAAAGAAAAAATAAAAAATATAAATATTCTCAAGTGCTTTGCTTTCATAATTCGTATTACTTTATTATTCATTATTTTTTATTTTATATTTAGGGCATAGCCCGTAACGGGCTGGCCTTTCTCGTCGAGGAAACGGACGCAGAAGTCGCTCATGCCGGGGCCGTTGATGATGGCACCACGCAGGATGTTGCGGCCTTTCTTCAGGGTGAGGCGTGGCGACATGGCGTCGTCCTTCACCATGCGGCGGTCGCCAGAGAGCAAGAGGGCTTCCTCGCCATTGAGCCACCACATAGAGGCAGAGTTGGAACCGACAGCCAGACGAACGTCAGCAATATCCTCGTCGCAGTCGATGATGGTGACGGTCCAGAAGAGCACGCCATAGACCTTCTCGCCCCACTTCTCGGCGAAGCGGAAAAGTTTGACGTTGTAGTTCTCGCTGTCGAGGGCATGCCAGGTGAGCGTCTGCTTGACGGTCTTGATTTCGGGCTGAGCAGGAGCCTGCATGCCACGACCGAAACCTGCGGGAGCCTGTTCCTGCTGGAAGACGGCCTTGACCTTCTGACCATCCTTCGGAATGATGGTCTGCTGGCCCTTGAAGTATTCACGGTTGAAGTGCTCGCGCAGATAGGAGTCGGTGAAGACGGTGTTGCCGCTGTTGGGCTTGTCGATGGGCTCGAGGATGAGCCAGCGGCGGATGAAGCCGTCGTTGTCTGGGTGCGATGGCATCGCACCAGACTCAACGTGAGTGAAGTATTTCGGACGGTTCTTGAACTGCACCCAGTCGACGCTGATGCCGGCATCGCCTTCGACAGTAATAACCAGGTCGGAAACGCCTTGAGGAGTATACTCCAACGGAGCCGTCAGCGTGAGCCACTGGTTGCTGAAGTCGCGACGGAACATGGCTGGAATGCCTGCCGGCGTCTCGGGCTTCACGGTGAGGTCGAACTTGGCGATGACCTTACCATTGGCCGCTTTCTCGCGGACGAACAACCGGGTGTTGTCGGCAGCCTTGGCATTGATGATGAGATAGCCGTCGGTGAGACAGCTGAAATCGATGTCGTCATATTTCAGCCAACTGCCCTTGACGGGTAGTGTGGCCTCGTAGCTGCGGAAGGTGTTGACGGTATCGATGAGCTGGGTGGTGACATCGGCACTGGCTGTGCTGTAGCGGTCGATCTCGATTTTCTCGGTAGCCTGGTTGATGCCCACGCCGCGCAGGGTAGGACGAACCTCCTGAATGGTACCGTCGGCATTGAAGAACAGTTTTTCGATCTGTACGGAGCGGCGCTTGTCGTCGTTGGGCGAGAAGGCATTCTGATGGTAGAACAGATACCACTGGCCCTTGTAGTTGACGATGCTGTGGTGATTGGTCCAGCAGTTGGGGTGCTCGGCCATAATGATGCCCTTGTATTCGTAGGGCCCCATGGGGTTCTTGCTCATGGCGTAGCCGAGGACTTCGGTCTTTTCACGCACATAGGGATAGGTGAGGTAGTACCAGCCGTTAGCCTCGAAGGCAAACGGACCTTCGGCCTGACGGTTGGGCAAGTCTTTCAGACAGTTGACACCCATCATCTCGAACTCACGGTCGCCCCACTTGACTTTCTCCTTCGGAGTGTCGTCAGCCAGTTCCTTCATGTTGGGCTTCAGTTTGGCGCAACGGCCTGCCCCCCAGAAGATGTAGGCGTTGCCGTCGGAGGCCTGAAGCACACACGGGTCGATGCCGTTGATGCCCTTGATAGGCTCTGGTTCACAGACGAACGGCCCCTCGGGGCTATCGCTGATGGCTACGCCCACACCAAAGCCACGCATGGCTCCAGCAGGCGTGGACGGGAAATAGAAATAGTACTTTCCATTCCGCTCGACACAGTCGGGTGCCCACATGGAATAGGAGTCTGGACGCACCCAGGGCACCTTGTTCTGAGTGACAATGACGCCGTGGTCGGTCCAGTCGGTAAGGTTCTCGGAAGAAAAGACGTGGTAGTCCTCCATGCAGAACCAATCTTGACGCTGTCCCTGCGGGGGCTTGATGTCGTGCGAGGGGTAGAGGTACACCTTGTTGTTAAACACGCGAGCCGTCGGGTCGGCCGTAAACTGGTCGCGGATGATAGGGTTTTGCGCCCCTATGGGGCTAAATAATAAAGAAAAAATAAAAAATAAAAAAAATCTCAGGTGTTTTGCTTTCATAATTCGTATTACTTCATTATTCATTATTTTTTTATTTTATATTTAGGTACGCAGTACCGCTTATTTAAACGTCCACCAGTCGAGGTGTACGTCGCCCTGTGCCTTGTCGAAACAGAGGTACAGGTCGTGGACACCTGTGGCGTTCTTCACCTTGGCGGTGAACGACTTGTATTTCTCGACGCTGCCCGTCTTGCCAATGACTGCTGTACCGATGATGTCGCCCTTCTGGCTGTCGAGGCGAAGGGTTACGGTAGCCGTACCGGTGGCAGCAGCGGTGATGGCAAACTGCTTGGCACCTTTCTCGCCGAAGTCGACACCACGCAGGCGGATATACTCGCCGTCGTCGAGGTCGTAGATGTACATATTCTTCTTTCCCGTTGATTCGGGCATATCGGCCACGACACCCGTATTGGGGATGCCCATCTTGGCCGACTTCAAACCATAGCCCCAAGCCATCGTCTCGGCCTCGACACGCTGGTAGGGATTCAGCCAATGGAGCTGCTTCATGGGCTCCTGGTCGAGCCAGTAAGGAATTTCCTGAATGGTGCCGTCGGCATTGTAATGAATCTCCTGTGCCGACACCGAGCGACGCTCGTGGTGCTCGAAGGTCTCGAGGTGCATCAGGTCGTAGTTCTGTCCGAAGACATACGAATGGCCCTTGTAGTCGCAGATACCAGGATGGTTGCCTCGGTCGCGCTGGGTGGGTCGCATGATGTAGCCTTTCCACTCCCAGGGTCCTGTGGGTGAGTCGCTCATGGCATAGCCGAGCGCCTCAGGACAGCAGGTGCTGGCAAAAGCAAGATAGTATTTACTCCCCTCGTCCTTTGGAGAGGGGTTGGGGGTGAGGCTCCTCTTATAGAACCAGGGTCCTTCCTGGTAGTTGGGGATGTGGGGGAGCTTAGTGACGCCCGACGGAGAACCGTCGGGAACATTGGCATCCTTTTTAATGCTAATCATGTCGTCGTTCAGCTTGGCCCAGAAGGTGTGGGGATTGCCCCAATACATGTAGGCCTGGCCGTCGTCGTCGGTATAGACTGAGGGGTCGATGTCGAACCAGTTGCTCTGGTCCCATACTAACGGTTTGCCCAGAGGATCGCGGAAAGGACCGTAGGGAGAGTCGGCCACCAGCACACCGATGCCGTGCCCGTGGAGTGGGGCATAGAGGTAGTACTTACCGTTGCGCTCGACGGTCTGGATGGCCCAGCCACCGTTCTCACGCGAACGCCAGGAGAAGTCCTTCAGCGAGGCTACAGCACCGTGCTCGGTCCAGTTCACCATATCGGTGGTCGACCACAGCAGCCAGTCGTACATGAAGAATCCTGCCGAGCTGCGTTCGTTTTCGTCGACGATGTCCTCGGGTGATGCGTCGTGCGAGGTATAGAGGAACAAGGTGTCGCCCACCACCAAGGGTGAGGGGTCGGCAGTGTACTTGGTCTGGAAGAGTGGCATGTTGACCTGCTCCAGTCCGCGCATCTCCCACCAGTCGAAATTGAAGAGCTTGGGACCCTTGCGGCCTGTGAACACGAAGTAGAGGTCGTGGTGGCCCATGACCTTCTCTGTGAAGTCGGCAGTGAGCGTCTGCCAGTTCTCCCAGCCTCCCGTGGCAGGAACTTCAAGACGTCCCAATAGTTGGCCATGGATGCTGTCGATGCGTACTTCAATCTGTCCGCCACGCAGACCACTGGCCACACGGGCGGTGAAGGTGCGGGGCAATTTGTTGCAGAAGCAGACGTTTTGCAGTTTGATATAATCACCGTTGTGAATATCCGATACATAAACACCCACCTGTTCGTTCTCTGACCCTTGGTCAGAGTGTGGCGTTGCGAATTGTTCCGTCTTGACGCCCTTCGAGAAAGCCATCGTCTCGGCTTCCACTTTGCGATAGGGGTTGAAGGTGGCGATGGGTTTTACGCCCTCGTCGGTAGGCATGATGGTTGGGAAGCTGCCGTCGGCATTATACTGGAACTCTTCGACGGCTACGCTGCGTCCGAAACCACCACCATTAGGCAACTTGCCCGTGTGGTAGAAAAAGTAGGAGTGCCCTTTGTAGTCGGCCACGCCGCAGTGGTTGGTGAACGACTTCGTGTCGCAGAGGGGCATAATCTCGCCGGCATAGGTCCAGGGACCTGTGGGCGAGGGAGCTGTGCTGTAAGAGATGTGCTCAGGCACGCCACCAGCAGCATAGAGCAACTGATAGACCTTTGAACTTTCAACTTTGAACTTTGAACTGTCCACTTTTCGGAGCCAGGGACCCTCGGTATAGCAGTCCTTGTACTTCTTGCCTTTCTCGCGCTTGTCCATCGACGGGGCACCGAAGGCCTCTTCGGTCATATCGAGCATGCCCAGTTCACCACTATAGGATATCATGTCGCGGTTCAGTTTTAGGTAGTACACGCGGGGGTTTCCCCACATGAGCCAGGCCTGGCCGTCGTCGTCGATCATCACCGTGGGGTCGATATGGTCCCACGAGCCATTCTCGAACAGCGGTTTGCCGATGGCATCGCGGAAGGGTCCCGTCGGTGAGTCGCTGACGGCCACACCGATGGCCATACCATTGGAAATCTTCGAATGGGCACAGATGTACCAATAGAACTTGCCGTCGCGCTCGATAGTCTGTGAAGCCCAGGCCCGGTCGTCGGCCCACGAGAAACTCTCGAGAGCCAAGGGTGAACCGTGATCCTGCCAGTTCACCATGTCCTGCGTGGAATAGACGCGCCACTCCTGCATCCAGAAGAAGTCGGCGCCATCCTCATCGTGACCGGTATAGACATACATCGTTCCGTCGTGTACCATCGGAGCGGGGTCGCTCGTACACCAAGTCTGCACAAAGGGATTCTGTGCGGTACTACTCATAGCTATCGCTATAGTAGCGGAAAATATTGTTGTTCGTTTCATAGTTTCTGCGGTAATTGCTCGGCAAAGATACGAAAAATCCGCGAAACAAACCTTTTGTCATGTTTCGCGGACTTTCTTTGATGTATCATGTTGCAGTTTACGACGGGTTTTGCCGCTTTCTGTCCTGCCAGATTTCAAAACTATTGATAATATTTTGCCACAATACGTAACAGCCTGCTCCCACCGAAGCCACAGGATTCAGATACATATAAGCCACCCAAATGCTGAGTGCGGTGTTCTTTTGAAACAGTCCCTGACCGGCATTGACCTCTTCGCCAAGCCAATGTCCGATGCCTCGTCCGATGAGAAACTGAACGAAGCAGAGCAGGAGTGTCGTCACGGCAATCCAAAACAAGAGCATCATGGTGGCATTGCTGTGAACGATATTCTTGACGGTGATGCCCGTGGTGATGCTCAGCGAGATAGCCCAAGTATAAAAACTGAGGTTGGGCATGGCGGCAATACGACGCTGTAGCTGGGGCAGGTAATGCTTGATGAACCAACCCAGAACGAGGGGTAGCATCAGGACGATGGCCACTTTGTTTAGAATGACGAGGAACGCTTCTAAAAAGGCCACACCAGCAGCCGGTTCGAGGATGGGGAATACGAGGGGTATGAGTACGGTGGAGGCCAGTGACGATAGGATGACGTAGGTGGTCATGGTATTGATGTTGCCACCCAGTTTGCCGACTACAACAGGAGCTGCTGATGCTGAGGGGCCGATGATGCACGTCAGTAAGGCCTCCCAAAGCAGTTTTTGCTCGGCATATTCCTCGACCCAGAAGATGACTACAATCGTCATTGCGATGAGCAATAGCTGGGCCACTAATACACCGATATGCCAGCGGTGTGGGCGAAGCTGGTGGTAGTCGACCTTGCAGAAGGTAATCAGCAGGGTGAGGAATACAAACAGGGGGAAGATGACGTCGAACACGGGACTTAGTTGGTTGCCCAGCGTGTCGAGAGCAGGAACCCAGTAGAACGTCAGATAGCATGTGGAACCCACAGCAATAGCCACGGGTAATGTCCAATTTTTGATGAAACGAATGAAGCGATTCATATTTTGGGTGCAAAAATACGAAAAAGTTTAGAGTTTAGTGTTGAGAGTTGAGAGAAATTTCGTATCTTTGCCGAAAAATAACTAAATTACTACTATTATGTACGACAAAGAACGGGGGCTTTACATTGCCCATTGCGCCAATGGTGCGCTCAGTATTACAGGTAAGATGGCTAATCGTCATGGACTCATCGCTGGTGCTACAGGTACTGGTAAGACAGTGACGCTGCAAGTGATGGCGGAGACTTTCTGCCAGGCTGGTGTGCCTTGCTTTATGGCCGATATGAAGGGCGACCTGAGTGGTATTTCACAGGTCGGCAAGATGAGTGGGTTCATCGAGAAGCGTCTGCCGGAGTTCGGCATTGAGAATCCGGAGTTCCAAAGCTGTCCTGTACGCTTCTTTGACGTTTTCGGCGAGCAAGGTCACCCCATGCGTGCCACCATCTCGCAGATGGGTCCGCAGTTGCTCAGTCGTCTGATGCAGCTGAACGAGACGCAGGATGGTGTGCTGAACATCGTGTTCCGCATAGCCGATGAGCGCGGTCTGTTGCTTATCGACCTGAAAGACTTGCGCTCGATGCTCGACTGGGTATCGCAGCATGCCAAGGAGTATACCACCAAGTATGGTAACATCTCGACGCCCACCATCGGTGCCATCCAGCGTGCTTTGTTGCAGTTGGAGAGCCAGGGTGCCGACAAGTTCTTCGGAGAGCCGTCGTTCGACATCTACGACCTGATGCAATGTGAAGGTGGCAAAGGCGTGATGAACGTCTTGGCAGCCGATAAACTGATGTTGCAGCCGAAACTGTACAGCACTTTCCTATTGTGGCTGTTGAGTGAGCTTTACTCGACGTTGCCCGAGGTGGGTGACCTGCCATTACCCAAACTGGTGTTCTTCTTCGACGAGGCTCACATGCTGTTTACTGATACCAGCAAGGCATTGCTCGACAAGATAGAACAGGTGATTCGTCTGATTCGTTCAAAGGGTGTGGGTATCTACTTTATCACGCAGAGTCCGACCGATATTCCTGAAAATATCCTCGGACAGTTGGGTAACCGCGTACAGCATGCCCTGCGTGCCTATACGCCGAAGGACCAGAAGGCCGTGAAGACAGCTGCTGATACGTTCCGTGCCAATCCGGAGTTTAAGACCGATGAGGCCATCATGAATCTGGAGACGGGTGAGGCGTTGGTGAGCTTCCTGGACGAAAAGGGTGCCCCCAGTGTCGTAGAACGCGCCAAGGTGCTGTTCCCGCTCAGTCAGATTGGTGCCGTTACCGAAGGCCAGCGTCTGGACATCATCAAGCAGAGCCGCATCTATGGTAAATACGATACGCCCATAGACCGCGAGAGTGCCTTTGAGGTGCTGATGGCTGAGGCTGAACAGCAGTTGGCCCTTCAGGAGGAAGAAGCTGCCGCTATCGAAGAGGCTAAGGCTAATGAAAAAGCCGAGAAGGAGGAAAAGAAGAAGCCCAGCATGATGTCGAAAGTGCTGAAGGCTGTTATCACTGCCATCACCTCGACATTAGCTGCCGTGCTGGGCTCCTACGTCAGCGATAAGGTGACCGGTAAGAAGACGAAGTCGAGAACTTCGACTACGGGTAGGGTAGCAAAAAATGCCACGAGTGCAGCTACTCGTACTATTACGAAGGAACTTACCCGTGACATTCTTGGAAATTTGGTGAAATAGGGCGTTGGCCCTATTCACCAAGACTTTCCAGTCTACTTAATCACAATCTTTCTACCCTTGTTGATATAGAGTCCGGGGCGCAAGTTCTCGGGATTAACCTTGCGTCCGTCTATCGAATACCAGTTGTTGTCGTTGATTTCCTTTACGACCGTCACTGCCTCAATGCCAGTAGTGGCTTCCTTCAGTGTGCAGAAGGTGAAGTAGGTGGGCTCGTCGTACTTGGCGGGTGACGTGGGCTCCTTCATATACTTGCCAGTGCCACCATTCTTCATGGCCCATCCCTTGCCGTCTGCATATTCGAGTTTCCATACAGCACCATTGGCAATCTCGTAGCCTCTCTGGTTATTCAGTCCGTTGACGAAACAGCAATCACCCGTAACATCCTGTGTGTTCAGGTAGGCGGTATTGCCGTCCACTTCATACACCTCATCATCAGGCGTCATGAGTTTCAAGGAACTGCCACCGGAAATTCTCGATACTTTAAATTGATAGCCCTCATTGGATACGTCGAAAGCCGTCTTGAAATCGCCATAGCCTAACTGTTGACCAGACTCGCAGTAGAATGCTTTCTGTTCTGCCTCGTTGACGATGGCAAATGACTTACCAGCCAAGTCGGTCAGTGTGCCTGTCAGGCGCTCATCAATAGTGTATTGCTTGGTGTAGGCCTCAGGATGATTCATGACATCAAGTACTTTCTCGGCATAGCGCTTGCCGAAGATGCGATAGCCTTCAGCTGAGAAGTGCCAGGGGTCGGTGCCATTGCCAGGAATATCCTTAGCAGACACTACATGACCAGTAGGGATGACTTCGGGAATCTTCGCAACCACATGGTTATGCCAAGAACAACCACCACCCATCTCCTCATATTCTGTCTCACCGACAAAGATGGGTACATCGGAAGCTCTGAGACCCAGGTCCCTCAGCATGTCTTTATAGATTTTCTTCACCATTCCAGGCCACTTTTCGTCGCCATTGTTCGACTCACCCTGATGCAACAGGATGCCCTTGATGACACCCACTTCCTGAGCTTTCTTAGCCATCTCGATAATGCGGCCGTAAGGGTTCTCGCCGTAGTAATTCCTGGCTATCTGAGCCCACCACTCATTGTAATTGTCTTTGTATTTCTGCTCGTAGAGGTCCTTGTCGAACATCTCGATAGGACTGCCGCCCATAGCAACGGCAATGACGCCAATCTTCTTGTCGGGGAGTTCCTTAACCATGGTACGGCCAAAATAGTCAGAGGGGCCCAGTTTTCCAACGGGGCTGACAATAGGACATTCTGCCGTATACCAGTTGCCTAGTTTACGTTTTGGATTATCGAAATTGCAAGTTGCCAGCATTTGGAATCGTGGGTCCACATTTCCCACGTCCTGGGCTTCCCACTGGGCATTGCCCTCCATATTCGACTGGCCAAAGCAGATGTAGATGTAGAAATTTGGATCTACTTCGGCCTGAGCGCCCATCACGGCGCACAATAACAGCATTGCTGTAAGAAAAAACTTTTTCATTTATCTTCTTGAACTTATTTTATAATCACTTTTTTGCCATTCTTGATGACAATGCCACGATAGTTTTTGTCGACGGGAACCCCCATCAGGTTATAGGCAGGAGCGTCGGTGTTGTCGGTTTCTGTATGGACGGTGCGGATGGCAGTCGGTGTGGGGCTGGTAACCTTCAGTTCACGCACTTTCGACCACTTCTCCTTACCCTCGGCACTGACGGCAATAGCCGTAATGGCATAAGTGCCCATCTCGTTTGGTACGAATTCAACCTTATAGGGACTCTCGGTAGCGGTGCCTACATACAAGTTGTTGGCATAGAAGTTTACCTGACTGACGGTGCAGCCTGTTGCTGTGGCTCTAGCCTCGAGAGGAATGTAGTCGCCAACACCATATTCAGCGCTGAAGGCCTTCACCAGACATGTGCCCTGACCTTCCTCATAGCGATTGAAAGTAATGCTCTTGAAATTGAAGTTGCCCTTGTCGACCAGTACTGTGAGTACGTGACGACCTGCCGTCAGAGGCACGAGCATCTTTCCGTGAAGGGACTTATAGTCGCTGGTGGAACCCGTAGTGGGCACTTCCACGAATTCGGTGAGAATATGGAGATTGTCTTCTGCATATTCTGCCAGGTGGAACATACCGCCTTTGCTGCTTGCTGCAATCTCGGCATCAAACGTGTAGATACCGTCTTCGGCCACTTCTACTGTATAATCCATCCACTGGCCGTCTTTCATGCCACTCTTCTCGCGATCAGCATTGTTGTATGCCACGCCTTGTGCACCTTCGTCGAACTCAGCGATGTTGATTGTGCCGGGTAACTGGGGAATGGTCTCGCTGTATGGCTTGCGCTTCTTGGTAGAGGCGAGTGAACTGAAACGCGACAGACGCTCATAGGTGGCACCGTCGGTAGTAGTCACTACAGCCTTGATGGTCTTCCATCCAGATTTGATAGACGCGGGAACGTTATACTCTGTTCTGTAGGGAGCCTCAGTCATGGTGGCAATCAGCTCGTCCTCCACATAAAGATCAATCTTCTCAATGGTCTTGGTGGCCATACTGGCACGTACATAGATGGGAAGCACATCACCTCGTGCCACCTTCAGGGCAGCAGGACGGATGTAGATCGAAGTCTCTTTCTTCATGCCAGGGTAGGGGCTCTTGGCATTCTTGGCAGCATCAGTTTCCATATATTGTTTCAACCAAGTCATAGCCGAACGCTCTTTACCGTCCTTGTAAAGACCAGAGTTGCCGTCGGTAGTCCATGTAGCACCATAGACATATCCCCACAGCGTGACGCCGGCACAATAGTCGGCCTCCCACATGATTGGGAATTGCTGCTGGTAGTTCCATTTCTGGTTGGCGTCGTTGGAATCGCCGATATCATACTCGGTAATATACATGGGCATCTTCAGCGCATCCTGGATTTTCTTCATGACATTCTTGAAATTGGTCTGATTGACACCACCCAGGTCGTGGCTCTGACAACCGTAGGCGTCAATAGGAGCACCAGCATCACGCAACGTAGTTACCAGCTCAATATACTGGTCGGTGTTCCACTGGAAGGTATTGAAATCGTTGTAGATCAGAATGGTGTTCGGCCAGCGCTCGTAAGCCATCTCGAATGCCTTGATGAGCCAGTCGTAGCCCGTCTTTCCACCGCCGCCCAGTGCTTCTTTCATGAAGTGGGTACCTTGTTGGTGACCTTCAACAGCTTCGTTTACGACGTCGATCATGGGTAAGTCAGGATACCTGCTATGGGCAGCATCATACCATTCTGAAATGGCTTGATAACGGTCTGTGTATGACAGGTTTTCTATCCAGCCAGGATATTGTGAACCCCACACCAGTGCGTGGAACTTGTAGGTGAAGTTGTTCTTCTTGGCATAGTTGAAAGCATTGTCGGCTCCACTCCAGTTGTATGAACCACGGGTTCCCTCTACAGATTGCCATTTCGATTCATTCTCGCAGGTAATCTGGTTCCAGAGCTCGTAGAATTTTGGTACGCCGCCTCCTGCCTCGACATTACCTCTTGTGGTGATGTTACCCAAGAACTTGTCCGGATTCGTCGACAGTTGGGCAAAAGATGCTGCAGGCAACAACACAGCTGCCAGCAACAGACAGATTTTGATTTTTCTTTGCATTGATTTTTAGAACTTATTAATTGATTAGGAATATCTTTTCTTTGCCCTTGTAGGTCGCTTTGATGGTAGCACGGCCTGCCACAACGGGGCTGATGTTGAACGTTACGGCTTGAGGAGCCTTTTCGCAAATGGCTTCCACCTTGCTGCCAGCCTTCAGTGGAGCATAGAGCTGATAGTGGTTGCACTCAGTATAGCCGTTGGCATTGGTAGACATGATGGGTCTTGAAGGAATGTTCAGCTTCTGGCCATCAACAGTGATGGTCAACTCAGGAACAAAGTCTGGCTGAGCACCGCTGCCATTTTTAGCAAAGCCAATACCGTGGAGGTCGAAGAGCCCCTGCGGACGCTGGGGTTCTTGTGGACGGCGGCCCCACTGCGGACGCTGCTGGTCGTTCTGCTTCACCTCAGGACCCTCGACGACGAGATAGATGGCATGCTTGCCAGTCAGACCCTCCAATGCGGGAACAGCATGAGAAACCGTGAGTGCCTTGTTAGCGGTGAAATTGGCCGGAATATCAATCACGCCGACCTCTTCACCCTTCCAGGGGTCGTCCAGACGCACATGAATCTTAAAGGCGCCCTTGCCACTTGTTGTCAAGTTAATATTAAGATGGACATCATCCCCCTTCTTAACACCTTCAAAGGCCTTCACGCCCTTCGTGTCCTGTGTCAGACCACCGAAGCCGAAGTATTTGAAACCGATGATGCCACCATTCTGAATGCCGGCAAGGTCCATCGAGTTATTCCATACATCGTGGTTGTCTTGCATCCAGTTGTTGCTGTTAGGGCCATACATAAAGCAGGCGATACCGGCACTATAATAATTGTAAGGTGGCAGTCCGAATATCTGGAAACCCTCGCTGGTCACCTCGGCACCCGTATATTCGTTGCCGTCAGAGGCCTTGGCGGTCCAGGTGTTATCCTGTGCATAGGGATCATAACCAGTAATCTTCACCATACCACCCTTGGCGACGGGTTTCTTGTCCCACGTAATCTTCACAGGAGCCACCATCGCCTGGCGGGCATTGCCGAAACCACGGGGAGGACGATGATAGAACACATACCACTGACCATTGATTTCCTGCAACGAGCCGTGGGTATTGTGAGCGGCATTGGTCTCAATCAGTTTACCACCGTCTTCGCCAAGCACGACGCCACGAGAGTCAACCAGTACACCCCCTGAGCGCCAAGGACCCAGAGGCGAGTCACCGAAGGCATAGCGCAGGGCCGAGTTGGTATTTCCCAGACCGTATTCCTTGCCCGAGTAACCCGAGAACACCATCACGTACTTGTTTCCTACCTGACGGATGCTCGATGCCTCGAAGAAATTGAAGTCCAGCGGGTCCTGTCCCTTGTAGAGGGCCTTATATTCGCTGCCTTCCTTGTCGAGCAACTTGCCGTCACGACTGCTGGCAGGAATGAATGGGTCGATGAGTTCCGTACCCTCACGCTTCGAGTACATCGTGTTCTGGTCCAACTCACAAGCTGTGGAATGCTGGAAACCGTAGAACACGTAGGCACGGTAGCCCTTCTGGTAGTCCTTGTCCTTCTTGTTGGTAATGGTCTCGATGAATACCGACGGGTCGAAGTCGATGAGTGATCCGGGCAGACACTGAGTACCGTCTTCTGTCAGGTTCACGGGTACGAAGGGACCATTGGGACGATCACTTTTGCATACCATTGGCACACGCCGCCAGCCACGACTGTGGGGATAAAGCCAGTAAGTCTTCTTGCCCGTAGTCTTATCAACCGTCTCCACAAGGTCGGGGGCAAACATTGTGTCCCACTGGCCTTGCACGAACCATGTGAATATGGGGCCTTCGTCGCGCCATTGACTCAGGTCTTCGACGGGCGCCGACCACATGCGGATGTCTGGGCCGCAGTAGGCGGTATAGGTCACATCGTGCGAGCCGATGATATAGGCACGGAACTTTCCGGGCTGATCGGGGTCTTCAAATACACGTGGCTCACCATCGGGCAGGTGTTCCCACAACGGGAGATAGGGGTTCTGCGCCCCTACGGGGCTAATTAAAAAATAAAAAATAAAAATAATAAAACTCCAGCGTTTCATTCTGACTTCTCTAACTTCTCTAACTTCTTTAACTTCTCTAACTTCTTTAACTTCTCTAACTTCTTTAACTTCTCTAACTTCTTATAAACTATACTCCAGCATCACCATGGTGTAGGGATCCAGCTCGATGTCGAACTTCTTCTTAGCCTTGATGGTCTCCGTCTTGGGAGCGATGGGCTGAGCCTCGTAGTTGTTCTCGTCGTTGGCATTGCCGGTGAGCACAGTCTTGACGGCAGTCTTCTTGATGGGGAAGCGGCTGAGGTTGATGTCGAACTCCTTCTCCTTGTCCGAAGCGTTCACCAGTTTCACATACAACTTGCGGGTCTTTACGTTCAGCACGACGCTCTGTCCCTGCAGATAACCGCTCTTCTCGTCTTTGGGCAGATTGTCCCAGCGGGGAGCCTCGTCAGGATCGTCAATCTTCACGCAGTCGCCATAGTAATACTGTCCGCTTGACTGGCCGAACAGCTGCTGCACATAGTAGCTGCAAGTCAGATAGGGACGTTCGTTGTCGAAGTAGATCAGGTCAGGATTCCAATTCGTATTGGTCTTCTTGGCGAAGAGGGGAGCGTAGCTCGTCATAGCTACAATGTCGCCATTGCGCTCGACGTGCAACAGATACAGGCCCTCGGCCAGTGCGTCGATGAGCTTCTTGTCCTTGGCGGCATACTCACCCAGATAGACCTTTGTCTTGCGGTCGCGTGGGTAATAGTCGTACTGACGACTGCTCAGGAAATACTTGTTAGGCTCGTAGTAGTGCTCGTCAATGATGGGCATGCCCACCTCGTCAGCCAGCCTCCAACCATTCTCCAGGTCAGCGTTGCCGGGATGAGAGCCAGGACCTGCTGTACCTACGATGACGATTTCAGGATACTTCTCTCTTACCTTATTATATATATACTTAAAGCGCTCCTCGAACTCCGGCGAGATTTTCTCCTCGTTGCCTAATCCGAGATACTTCAGACCGAAAGGCTTCGGGTGACCAGCGTCGGCACGCATTTTGGCCCATTTGTTCGTAGCAGGGTCGCCATTGGCCCAAGCTATCAGGTCGAGGGCCTCGTTGGCCCACTCCTCCATATCTTCCATCGGACAGGCATCCTGAGCCTGAGTGGGATACATTCCCCAGCCGCCATTGGTTCCTTGACACGATACACCACAGGGCAGGATAGGCAGAGGCTCCATACCCAGATCCTCGCAGAACTGGAAGTACTCATAGTATCCTAAGCCCATTGACTGGTGGTAACCCCACGTATTCTTCAGCCCCTTACGCTGTTCCTTCGGACCGATGGTGGTCTTCCATCGGTAGGTATCCCAGAAACCGTCACCACCGCCATGTACCACGCATCCACCGGGGAAACGCATGAACTTCGGGTGCAGGTCGGCCAGAGCCTGGGCCAGATCCTTGCGCAGTCCGTGACCTTTGTAAGTGTCCTGTGGCATCAGCGATACCTGGTCAATGTCCAGGTCGCCCGTAGTGAGTACCAGAATCTGCAGGGTAGCCTTCGTTGATGTGGCATCGGCCGTCAGTACGGCCTCATACTTCTTCCACGATGTGGCGCTGACGTCGAAGGTGGCTTCTGCCAGCAGCTTGGGGTCACGGGGTGGCCAGCCCTCCTGGGCTTCTACCAGCACGACACGAACCTGCTTGGCTCCACTGATATTTCGGAGGAACATCGAGAAATCATATTTCTCGCCTGCCTTTACCGAGATGCCGTCGAAACCGGTGTTCTCCAGTCCGTAGCCCTTCCAACCCTTGTAGTCGTAGTATTCCTTTGTACGTTCAGTGTGCAGACGCATATAGGTGGGGTTGTTGGCGTTCAGTGGCTGGTCCATGCGAACCTGCATGGTTCCCAGCGAATGGCCAGGACGTACCTGTTTCCACGCAGTGCCTGCTCCCCAGCCGTCACGCTCGGCGGGACTATACTCGAAGGAACCGTTCTGAATGAGCTCGGCATAGAGTCCACCGTCGGCGGAAGAACTGATGTCTTCAAAAAATATACCGATGAGTTCGTCACTAATTAGCTTTCCGCCCTTGGGGGCTTTCATGGGTTTCTGGGCGTTCAGTCCCAGCGAGGCTGCAACGATAAGGGCAGCACAGGAAAGGAGTCTTTTCATATCAGTTTATTGGTTTGATAGCTTATTTTGGTGCAAAGGTACATAAATTATTTGTATGATTCCTTTCCATATGTATCAAAAACTATAATAAATGTAACATGATGAAAAGAATAAAGAAAGAGAAACAAAAAAAGGAAGTTTCCTGTGTGGAAACTTCCCTTTTTCAGTAGCGGGAGGGGGACCCGAACCCTCGACCTCCGGATTATGAATCCGACGCTCTAACCAGCTGAGCTACCCCGCCATTTCAGAGGTCATCCTCTCGAAATCGGCTGCAAAGGTAAGAAAATCTTTCGAAATACCAAAACTTTTTCCGAAAAAACTTTCATGGTTAGATATTTTTTTGTATTTTTGCAGGGTAAACGTAATCTGACACACCTTTAATTACGACTAACTATGCAGAAATTGACGATTGAATACCCGCTGTCAACACAGTCTCCAAAGATTGTTTGGGACTTAATCAGCAATGCTCACGGTTTGGAGAAATGGCTGGCCGACAAGGTGACTTCCGAAGACGACTTGATGACTTTCACTTGGGGTCAGCCCTGGACGGAGCGTGACACCAAGCAGTCGCGCATCATAGAGATAGAAAAGTACGACCACATCCGTATGCTGTGGGATTACCATGCCGATACGCCTGATGCCGTTTGGGAGATGCGTATCGAGAAGAGCGACCTGACGGGCAATCTCAGCCTGCTCATCACCGACTATGCTGCCGACGACGAAGAGGAAGCCGACCTCAGGGGCATCTGGGACGACAACCTTGAACGTCTTCACCGAGTCAGCGGGTTGTGATATAAAAAATCAAAATTTCTTAGTATAATGTGGCGAATGGTTTGGCTGTTTACCAAAATTGTTGTACCTTTGCCGACCATATGAGGTCGCCTATCAAGAAATTAGACATCTTCATTGCCAAACAGTTCGGACTGCTGTTCTTCGCAACATTCTTCATCTGCCAGTTTGTGCTGATGATGCAGTTCCTGTGGCGTTATGTCGACGAACTGATTGGAAAAGGCCTGTCGCTGGAGGTGATGGCGCAGTTCTTCTGGTACATGGGTTTGATGCTGATGCCTCAGGCCTTCCCGCTGGCCATCCTGCTGAGTTCGCTGATAGCTTTTGGTAATCTGGGCGAGAGCTCGGAGCTGACAGCCATCAAGTCGGCAGGCATCTCGCTGATGCAGGCCTTCCGTTCGCTGATCGTCATTGTGACAGGCATTGCCATTATGTCGTTCTTCTTCCAGGAGATTGTCGGTCCCAAGGCATTCGTCTCGTTCCGTCAGTTGCTCATCTCGATGAAACAGAAGAATCCTGAGGTGGAGATTCCCGAGGGTATCTTCTACGACGGCATACCGGGCTCGAACCTGTATGTGCAGAAGAAGAACATGGAGACGGGCACCCTTTATGGCATTATGATTTACCGTATGAACGGCAGTTACGAGGATGCTGCCGTCATTCTGGCCGATTCGGGCCATATTCAGGCTACTGCCGAGAAGAAGCACATGCTGCTGACGCTGTATAGTGGCGAGTGGTTCGAGAATATGCGCCAGTCGGGCTTGGGTGTGGCGGCCAATGTGCCTTACCGCAGGGAAACCTTTTCTACGAAACGTATTGTGCTCGACTTCGACAGCGGTTTCGATATGGCTGAAGCCGGTTGGATTGCAATGGATGCCCGTGCCAAGAGCATGAGCAAGATTCTGCACGACCTCGATTCTATCCGTGAATTCAACGACTCGGTGGGTCACCAGTTCTTCCAGGAGTCCAGCTTGAGTCCTACGCGACGGGCATCATTGAGTAAGGATGACTCCGTGCGGGTGGTGAAGGCCGTTGCCGAAAAGAGCGTGAATCTCGATTCGTTGTACGAACAGCTTCCTGGCGAGCGGAAACAGCGCATCATCGCTATGGCCACCGGCAATGCCCAGTCGGCTCTTAGCGAGATGGAATACAAGGTGGACTATTCGGAGAATCTGAACCGTGAGGACCGTTCCCACCAGATGGAGGCCATCAACAAGGTGACGCTGTCGCTCTCGTGCCTGATATTCTTTTTCATCGGAGCCCCGTTGGGCGCCATTATCCGTAAGGGTGGACTGGGCGTGCCCGTCATCATCAGCGTGCTGGTATTCATCGTGTTCTACATCCTCGACAATACGGGCATGAAGATGGCCCGTGACGACAACTGGACCGTTTGGTTCGGCAAACTGCTGGGAACGGCAGTGCTTACGCCCATTGCCGTATTCTTCACCTATAAGGCCAACAACGACTCGGTGGTGTTCAATATCGACCTCTATAAACAGATAGCCAGCCGTATGCTGGGTCTGCGCTCGAAGCGTAGCATCTCGCGTAAGGAGGTCATCATCGAGGATCCGAAGTATCTCACGGACGCCGAGATACTGAAGAATGTCAGCCTCGAAATCGAGCGCTACGGTGCGGTTCATCACTTGCTGCGCTGGCCCAACCCCATCAAGGTGTTCTTCCGTCCTGGCGACGACCATGAGATAGAGTATATCAACAACGTGCTCGAGTCGGCCATCGAGGACCTCTCGTACACGAGGAACCCATACGTGCTGATGAAGCTGAACCAGTTCCCCGTCATTGCCACTCATGCCCATACGCGTCCCTTCCAGCGCAAGTGGCTGAACGCCATCACGGGCATCTTCCTGCCTACGGGCATCTTCTTCTATTTCCGCATGATCCGCTTCCGCATCCGTCTTTACAGAGACCTGCAGCACATCATCCGCGTCAACAAGAAACTCATTCCCCGCGTGGTGGAACTGGGCGATGTGCAGGCCGAGGGAAGCGTTACTGTCATTGACGACTAAAACTACTATATATATAATAAGGTATAAGGAATTATGGAACAAATGAAACTCAATACAATCGACGAGGCTCTGGACGATTTCCGTGAGGGTAAGTTTGTCATTGTGGTCGACGACGAAGACCGCGAGAACGAAGGCGACCTGATCTGTGCTGCCGAGAAGATTACCCCCGAGATGGTGAACTTCATGCTGAAGAATGCCCGTGGTGTGCTCTGTGCACCCGTCACCATCAGTCGTGCTGCCGAACTGGAACTGCCCCATCAGGTGCAGGACAATACCTCGCTGCTGGGTACGCCGTTTACCGTGACGGTCGACAAGATAGAAGGCTGCTCGACGGGTGTCTCAGCCCACGACCGTGCCGCCACCATCCGTGCGTTGGCCGATCCCGAGTCGACGGCCAAGACCTTCGGGCGCCCGGGACACATCAGTCCGCTGTATGCTCAGGACAATGGTGTACTGCGCCGTTCGGGACATACCGAAGCAGCCATCGACCTGTGTAAGCTGACAGGACTCTATCCTGCCGGTGCACTCATCGAGATTATGAACGAAGACGGCACCATGGCCCGTCTGCCCCAGCTGATGGAGTTTGCCCAGAAGCATCAGCTGAAGATTATCACCATCAAGGATATGATTGCCTACCGCCTGCAGAAAGAGAGCATTGTCGAGGAGGGCGTCGAGGTGGATATGCCTACCGAATATGGTCATTTCCGTATGATTCCCTTCCGTCAGAAGAGCAACGGACAGGAGCACTTCGCACTCATCAAGGGCGAGTGGAAGCAGGACGAGCCTATTCTGGTTCGTGTCCATTCGTCGTGTGCCACGGGCGACATCCTGGGCTCGAAGCGCTGCGACTGCGGTGAACAGCTTCATCGCGCCATGCAGATGATCGAGCAGGAGGGCAAGGGCGTCATTGTCTATATGCAGCAGGAGGGTAGGGGCATCGGCTTGATGAACAAGCTGGCTGCCTATAAGTTGCAGGAAGAGGGCTACGACACCGTCGATGCCAACCTCTGTCTGGGTTTCAAGGCCGACGAGCGCGACTACGGCTGTGGGGCACAGATTCTTCGCATGCTGGGTGTTCAGAAGATGCGCCTCATGTCGAACAACCCCGTCAAACGCGTGGGTTTGGAGGCCTACGGGCTGGAAATCGTCGAGAATGTGGCCGTCGAAATCACGCCCAACGAGTATAATTTGCGTTATCTGAAGACCAAAAAAGACCGCATGGGCCACACCTTGCACCTGAAATAGATGGTGAGTGGTAAGTGGTGAGTGGTAAGAAAAAAGAAAAAAAGTGACGCAAATATTCGTTTTTCACGATAATATTGCTTACTTTTGCAGTCAAAATACGTACTTAAAGCATCATTATGGCACAATTATCTGACCGTTTGCAGAGACTGGCCCCGTCAGCAACGCTGGCCATGTCGCAGAAAAGTTCTGAAATGAAAGCCCAGGGTATCGACGTCATCAATATGAGCGTCGGTGAACCGGACTTCAATACCCCCGACCATATTAAGCAGGCTGCCAAGCTGGCCATCGACGAGAATTACTCGCGTTATTCTCCCGTTCCCGGCTACCCCGACCTGCGTCAGGCCATAGCCCGTAAGTTGGAGCGTGAAAACCAGCTGCACTATACGCCTGCCGAGATTCTGGTGTCGAATGGTGCCAAGCAGAGTGTCTGCAACACCGTGATGGCGATGATCAATCCGGGCGACGAGGTCATCATCCCTGCTCCCTATTGGGTCAGCTATCCGCAGATGGTGTTGCTCGCTGGCGGTAAGCCCGTCATTGTCGAGGCCGGCTTCGAGCAGAACTTCAAGATGACGCCTGCCCAGCTGGAGGCTGCCATCACCCCCAAGACGCGCCTGCTCATTCTCTGCTCGCCCAGCAATCCTACGGGCAGCGTCTATTCGAAAGCCGAACTCGAGGGACTCGCGAAGGTCATCTTGGCCCACGACGACCTCTTTGTGCTGGCTGACGAGATCTACGAACACATCAACTACGTCGGAAAACATCAGTCCATTGCCCAGTTCCCGGGCATGAAGGAGCGCTCCATCATTGTCAATGGCGTGTCGAAAGCCTACGCAATGACCGGCTGGCGCATTGGCTATATTGCCGCTCCGGAGTGGATTGTCAAGGGCTGCAACAAGCTGCAGGGACAGTACACCAGCGGACCATGCAGCGTCAGTCAGAAGGCTGCCGAGTTTGCATACACCAGCAGTCAGGAGTGTGTCGAGGAGATGCGCAAGGCCTTCGAGCGCCGTCGCGACCTCATCGTCCGCCTGGCCAAGGACATTCCCGGACTCGAGGTCAACGTCCCCGAGGGAGCCTTCTACCTGTTCCCCAAGTGCTCCAGCTTCTTCGGCAAGAAGACACCTGATGGGGAAACCATCGGTAATTCTACCGACTTTGCCATGTATCTGCTCGAAAAGGGACACGTGGCAACGGTGGGCGGCGACGCCTTTGGCGACCCCGAATGTTTCCGCATGAGTTATGCCACAAGTGACGAGAATATTGTTGAAGCAATGCGTCGTATTAAGGACGTTTTGGCCGTTTTAGCGTAAAAATTGAGAAATATCAAGTTAAAAGTTCTTAATTAGGCGGTCAGTCCACTTTATTTCGTTATCTTTGCGGGACGTAAGCGATAATAATACAAATCATTTATTTAATAACTAAAAAATTAAAAATTACATTTATGGCAACAACAACAAAGGCTGCAGCCCCAGCTAAAAAATCGGGCTTTCAGGGTGTAAAAGCTGCATGGATTATCCTCGTGATTTGCGCTATTGCAGGTTATTCAGTATGGTATTTCGTTATGGGTAACCCCGACAATTTCGTTGGTGGCGACCGTTCTGGCCATCCTGCAAATCTGCTGGGTACAGTGTATAAGGGAGGTTTCGTTGTAGGTCTGATCCTCACCCTTCTCTTCACCGTTATCTGTCTGGGTATCGAGCGTTACTTCGCTATCAAGACCGCTGCTGGTAAGATTAACCTCGCTAAGTTCACCGCTCAGGTGAAGGGTCTCATCAAGGACCAGAAGTTCGCTGAGGCTGACGCTCTGTGCGACAAGATGCAGGGTTCTGTAGCTAACGTCGTTAAGGCTTCTATCAAGATGTACCAGACCGTTGAGGGTGACACCACACTGAAGAAGGCTGCTAAGATTGCTAAGATCCAGCAGGCTCACGAGGAGGCTACTC
>CAMHUU010000002.1 GCA_946188395.1 uncultured Prevotellaceae bacterium
CAATTCGCAAATCATGTTGTAAGCCTCACCCGAGAACAGCGCGACAATGTTCATGCAACAGTGGAATGTCAGGAACAGAATCAGCGCAACACCCGTAACGGACATTACAACTTTTCGACCAATTGATGAATTAATTAACCACATAATTGAATTTAAATTATTAATAATTTGAACTTGAAATACTTAATATAAGGTAGTAAACATACGTTTTAGGGTACAAAGGTACTAAAAAAAGATGAATAACGCAAACGTTTTCGTGAAAATGTCGGCTATTTATACAAAATCCATACGAATATTTGGTCTTTTGGGTCACTTTTTGTATTTTTGCAGGTTGAAGTATTACCCATTAACAACTACGAACATGATGAATAAGAACATCGCCATCTTTACACTTACCTCTGAACTTCACAACCCGGAGGCAACAAATGCCGTCACCCGTGAGTTCCTGTCTACTCTTGATGCAGATTTTGAACTAAAGGGCAATGATTACAGCGATTATGGCTCTGCGTGTCTGAACTTGATTTATGTTCGGACTGGTGGCACAGAGGGTATCTTTCTTAAACTTCTACCTGAACTACAAACAAAAAGCAATAGGCCTTTTTATTTGTTGACATCAGGAAAGAGTAATTCGCTTGCAGCATCTATGGAGATTCTGTCCTATCTGCAACAAAACCATATTGAAGGCGAGATTATTCATGGCAGTGCATCATATATTAACCTACGAATAGCTTTGTTACTACAAGTGGAAAAGGCATGCAGAACACTACGGGGGTCGCGCTTGGGTATCATTGGCCAGCCCTCTGACTGGCTGATTTCGAGCCATGCTGACAAGGAACAGGTAAAAACCTGTCTGGGTATTGAGCTGGTGGATATCCCAATGGAGACGATGTATAGAAATAAGGATATCTACGAGTCGTTGAAGTCCATCTTAGCCGAATACCAACTACAGGGCTTTACGCTTCGTTGTTTCGATTTGCTGACCACACTGAAGAATACGGGATGTCTGGCTCTGGCCAAACTCAACGCCGAGGGTTATGTAGCTGGTTGTGAAGGTGACGTGCCTGCCATGTTGACGATGATGATTGTCCGTTCGCTGTTGGGCGTTTCTGGCTTCCAAGCCAATCCTTCGACCATCAATCCTGATACAGGTGAGATGTTGTTTGCACATTGTACCATCCCTCTCGATATGGTGGAACGTTATGAGTTGGACACTCATTTTGAATCTGGCATTGGTGTGGGCATTCGTGGTTATATGAAGGAAGGGCCTGTCACTGTCTTCAAGGTATCTGGCGACCTTTCACGTCATTTCATAGCAGAAGGGGCGTTGATTCGTAATCAGTCGAAGCCCGACCTTTGTCGTACGCAACAAGTCATTCAACTTGCTGACAAAAGTCAAGTGCAGTATTTTCTGACCAACCCTATTGGCAATCACCATATCATCATGCCTGGACATCACAAGGAACAGCTTGAAAAGATTCTGATGTAACTTTCTTGGTTCATTTATTTTGTTTTATGCTCTACTTTTCGTAATTTTGCAGCATGATTCTGAAATATGACGTGATTGTGATTGGTGGCGGGCACGCTGGTTGTGAGGCTGCAACGGCTTCTGCAAATATGGGTGCTCGGACGTTACTGGTCACAATGGATATGAACAAGATTGCACAAATGTCGTGTAATCCTGCGATAGGTGGTATTGCAAAAGGTCAGATTGTTCGCGAGATTGACGCCTTGGGTGGTCAGATGGGGTTAGTCACTGACGCTACTGCCATTCAGTTCCGTATGCTAAACAGAAGCAAAGGACCTGCTGTATGGAGTCCCCGTGCCCAATGTGACAGAGGGAAGTTTATCTGGAAATGGCGCTCTATGTTGGACGCAACTCCCAACCTCGACATCTGGCAAGATCAAGCGGATGAACTGCTGGTAGAAGATGTTCCGTCTGTTGCGACTGAGTCGCGACCCACTAAACGCGTGGTTGGCGTCAAGACCATCTGGGGTGCTGAGATCAGAGCCAAGGCTGTCATCATTACGGCAGGCACTTTCTTGAATGGCCTGATGCACATCGGACGTAAGATGGTTCCTGGTGGACGCATTGCTGAGCCCGCTGTGCCCCATTTCACCGAGAGCATCACCCGTCACGGCGTCCGTTCAGCACGAATGAAAACGGGAACGCCTGTCCGTATCGACA
Organism: uncultured Prevotellaceae bacterium; assembly: GCA_946188395.1. GTDB lineage: Bacteria > Bacteroidota > Bacteroidia > Bacteroidales > Bacteroidaceae > Prevotella. The sequence continues at coordinate 2,186 of CAMHUU010000002.1, forward strand.
AGCGAAGCGTTCATTTCGAGGATATGGAACGACAGGATGGCGAGAACGGATATTACAAGTTCTCGTATCTGGGCGAGAGCCGTCCCTTACAACAATTGCCTTGTTGGGTGTGTTATACCAACCCAGAAGTGCATCAAACATTACTCGGTGGATTGGACGATTCTCCTCTCTATAACGGACAGATTCAATCGATAGGTCCGCGTTACTGCCCTTCAATAGAAACAAAGCTCGTTACGTTCCCTGAGCGTCCTCAGCATCTATTGTTCCTGGAACCTGAAGGCGAAGATACCAATGAAATGTATCTGAACGGTTTTTCGTCAAGCCTACCGATGGACGTACAGATAGAAGCACTGAAGAAGATACCGGCTCTGAGAGACTTGAAGGTTTACCGTCCTGGCTATGCCATAGAGTACGATTTCTTCGATCCTACCCAATTGAAACATTCGTTGGAATCGAAAATAATCGATGGCTTGTTTATGGCTGGTCAAGTGAATGGCACCACGGGTTATGAAGAAGCAGGAGGACAAGGCACGCTAGCAGGCATCAATGCGGCCTTGAAAGCCGGTTCGGTGTGTGGCGATTCTGTCGCCACATTCTCCACCTTCGAACTGAAGCGTGACGAAGCTTACATTGGCGTACTGATTGACGACCTGGTAACAAAGGGCGTTGACGAACCCTACCGAATGTTTACCTCAAGGGCGGAGTATCGTATCTTATTGCGACAAGATGATGCTGATGCACGCCTGACAGAAAAAGCTTATGAGTTGGGTATTGCCAAACGAGACCGTTATGACTGGTGGATGGAAAAGAAAGAAGCCATCAAAAGAATCGAAGAATTCTGTCGTACCTACGCCATTAAACCCAAAGTGGTGAATGGTGTCTTAGAAGCAATGGGTTCTACCCCACTCGTCTATGGTTGTAAGCTGGAAGACCTTGTGGCTCGTCCAGAACTGAACTTTGAAAAACTTCAGCAAATCGTACCAGAATTCCACGAAATCATCGAACAGTTACCTAATCGTAAAGAAGAGATTGCAGAAGCTGCTGAGATACATATCAAGTATAAAGGATATATCGAACGCGAACGAATGGTTGCTGACAAGATGCACCGATTGGAGAATATCAAGATAAAAGGTAAGTTCGATTATCCAAATTTAACAGCCATCTCAACGGAAGCACGACAGAAACTGGAGAAGATTCAACCAGAAACATTGGCACAAGCAAGTCGCATTCCTGGTGTTTCTCCCAGTGATATCAATGCCATGCTGGTGTTGATGGGCAGATAGGTTTCACGTGAAACATTAAGCATATAATTCATTTAGTAATAACGATAAAACCAAAGATTATGAACAACAAAACATTATTGGAGAATCTGCGTTGCATACCTGATTTCCCAAAGAAAGGTATCAACTTCCGTGACGTGACCACATTGTACAAGAATGCAGAGTGCATGAAGATCATGTTGGACGAGATGTACGAATTGTACAAAGACAAAGGAATCACCAAGATTGTAGGTGTAGAAAGTCGCGGTTTTGTGATGGCTTCCGCTTTAGCAGGAAAGTTGGGATGCGGCGTTGTACTCGCAAGAAAACCTGGTAAACTTCCGGCAACAGTCATTAAAGAGTCGTTCTCTAAAGAATATGGGGTTGACATAGTAGAGATGCACCTTGATTCTATCGACGAGAATGATGTCGTTTTGATTCACGACGATTTGCTGGCAACAGGTGGAACCGCAAAAGCAACTTACAAATTAGTAAAGCATTTCAATCCCAAACAAATCTATATGAACTTCATCATTGAAATTACGGATGAAGGTCTACATGGTCGTGATTTGTTTGAGGGTATTGTTGACGTTACAACCCTGATGGTTGTTTAATGTTTCACGTGAAACAATTCTTATGAAAAAGGAAGAGGACGAAGCACGGTTAGCGAAACTAAAAGCTATAGTGGCTAGCTTACCACAGAAACCCGGTAGCTATCAGTATTATGACGCTGATGGCACTATCATTTATGTGGGAAAGGCAAAGAATCTAAAAGCCCGTGTTTCGTCCTACTTCCATACAGAAGTTGACAGGTTCAAGACCAAAGTGCTGGTCAGCAAAATATGGGATATCAGCTACACCGTAGTCAACTCAGAAGAGGATGCATTGCTACTGGAAAATGCTCTCATCAAGAAGTATAATCCTAGATATAATGTGCTGCTGAAAGATGGTAAAACCTACCCTTCCATCTGCATCACAAAGGAATATCTTCCTCGCCTCTTTTCCACACGAACCATCAACAAAAAAGGAGGAACCTACTATGGTCCGTACTCTCACATAGGAGCAATGAATGCCATCCTTGAACTCATCAAGAAACTCTACCATCCGCGTCCCTGCAAACAGCCTTTAACCAAAGAAGGTGTTGAAGAGGGAAAATACCAGGTTTGCTTGGAATATCATATCAAGAATTGTGGTGCTCCTTGCGTCCAAAAACAGTCGTGGGAAGACTATCAGAAAAACATCTCTCAGGCTCGCGAAATATTGAAAGGAAACACGCGTCAGGTATTACGTGACATGAGAGAGGAAATGATGCAGTTGGCTGATAAATTACGTTTCGAAGAGGCTGAAGAAGTCAAGCGTCGCTATCTGTTGGTAGATCAATTTGCAAGCAGAAGCGAAGTAGTCAGTCATAGCATTGACAATGTAGATGTGCTGTCGATAACGAACGACGAAAAGACTGCTTTCATCAACTATATTCACGTTTCCAACGGACAGATTAACCAGAGTTTTACTTTCGAATACAAGAAACGTCTAGAGGAGACTGACGAGGAGCTGTTACAGTTGGCCATTGCAGAGATGCGCGAGCGTTTTCAAAGTACTGCCAAGGAAATAATCCTACCCGAGGAGATAGATATTGATTTGGAAGGAGTGACTATAACGGTGCCCCAGCGAGGAGATAAAAAGAAGCTGCTTGACCTGTCGCAGATGAATGGCAAACAGTACAAATTCGATCGTTTAAAGCAGGCTGAAAAGCTCAATCCAGAACAGAAACAAGTCCGTCTGATGAAAGAATTGCAGGAACTGTTGCACCTTGAAAAGATGCCTTATCAGATAGAGTGTTTCGACAATTCGAACATCTCTGGAACTGATGCTGTGGCTGCTTGCGTGGTATTCAAAAAGATGAAGCCCTCGAAACAGGATTATCGCAAATACAACATCAAAACCGTTGTGGGTCCTGACGATTATGCATCGATGAAAGAGGTGGTTTTTCGTCGCTATAAACGCCTTTTAGAAGAGGAACAACCCCTACCCGACCTCATCGTTGCTGATGGTGGTAAGGGTCAGATGGAGGTCATCCGGCAGGCTGTACAGGACGAATTAGGCCTCGATATTCCTATAGCCGGACTGGCCAAAAACGATCGTCACAGAACCAATGAGCTGCTCTATGGATTCCCTGCAAGAGTTATTGGTTTGAAAACAGACAGCGAATTATTCCGTACATTGACTCACCTTCAAGATGAAGTGCACCGCTTTGCCATAGAATTCCATCGAGACAAGCGTTCTAAGCGCGCTTTACACTCTGAGTTGGATGATATCAAGGGAATAGGTACAAAAACGCGTGACGAGCTTCTAAATGCCCTTAAATCGGTGAAGAAAATCAAGGAGGCAACCCTGGAAATGCTGACAGATACCATTGGGGCTGCAAAAGCGAAGATCGTGTACGCCTATTTCCATCCAGAAGAAGATCAATAACGAGGTAGTAGCTGAAGGATTAGTCCCAAGCTGGGAACGTTTTAGTCCCAGGCTGGGAACAATTCATTCCCAAGGTGGGAATAATTTTTCTAAAGGAAGATTTGGCAGGATGAAAAATAATTCGTAACTTTGCGACATGAGAGCAGTTATACAACGCGTCAGTCACGCCAGCGTCACCATTGAAGGCAAGGTGAAAAGCGAGATTCAGCAGGGTTTTCTTATCCTGCTAGGCGTTTGTGATGAAGACGCAATGGAAGATGTTGATTGGCTGGTCAAGAAGATAGCCAATCTGCGAGTGTTTGGTGATGAAAACGACGTCATGAACCGCTCGATTCTCGACGTACAAGGCGAGGCATTGGTAGTAAGCCAGTTCACGCTTTATGCCAGCTATAAAAAGGGCAATCGTCCTTCTTGGTTTAGGGCTGGTTCTCACGAGCACTCTATCCCACTCTACGAGGCATTTTGTAAGCAATTAAGTGGCCAATTGGCAAAACCAGTTGGAACAGGAGAGTTTGGGGCAGATATGAAGGTTGAACTTCTGAACGATGGTCCCGTTACTATCTGCATGGACACTAAAAATAAGGAATAAAATGAAAAGATATCTAAGAGAATTAGAGCTATCAGGACTCATATTAGTCATCATTGGAATCGTTACCTCATGGATTTGGGGTAGCAATTTTGGCATGTGGCCCTGTGTGGTTGGATTGTTATTATGGCTCATCACCTTCCTTTACAAAGCTTTCCATTGGAAGGAATACGAACGCGAAAATCGTCAAAACATCATCATCTTATTAATTGCCATCTTCATTCTTTTGGCACAAATGATAATGAGAGCATGACCATTCAAGAAGCGCAACAGACTGTAGACCAATGGATTAGGACGTACGGAGTTCGTTACTTCTCAGAGCTGACAAATATGACCGTTCTGACAGAGGAAGTGGGTGAATTGGCTCGCGTGATGGCTCGCAGATACGGCGATCAGTCGTGGAAAGCGAGTGATCCTCGTAGCGCAGATAATGGTCAAAAGGCACTTGGAGAAGAGATGGCAGACATACTCTGGGTACTGCTCTGTCTAGCCAATCAAACAGGGGTAGACCTGACAGAAGAGCTGAAAAAATCGATTGAAAAGAAGACAAAACGCGACGCTGAACGTCATATTAATAACGAGAAACTGAAAAAGTAGACAACATATTATTAACTAAAAATTTAATTTGACTATGGGTGAACATTGCAATTGTGGCTGTGGCCACGAGCATCATCATCATCATGATGACGAGAAACATCTGGAGAGCATGTATGAGCAGGCTTTGAGCCTTTACGACTTCGACATCAAGGACGAGGATGTTACAAAAGCCGTCCAGAAGATTATTGCTGAGAAGGTGCCTGAGAACAACACTGAAGAAGTGAAGAAATTCATGTTTGCATCTATTGAGCTGACTACCCTGACGACACTTGATTCAGACGAAAGTGTGCTGAAACTGGTGGAAAAAGTGAACGATTTTGCTCATGAGTATCCTGATATGCCTCACGTAGCAACCATCGTCACCTATCCCCGTTTTGCCAAATTGGTGGCAGAATCGTGCGAAGTAGAAGGTGTCATTCCAACGGTTGTTAGTGGTGCTTTCCCCTCTTCACAGGCGCTCATGGAAATCAAGGTTGCTGAGACCGCTCTAGCTATCAAGGATGGTGCTAAGAACGTTGATATCGTGATGCACGTTGGTGAGTTCCTGGCTGGCGATTACGAGACCGTTTGCGACGAGATTCGTGAGCAGAAAGCCACTTGTGGAAAGGTGCCTATGAAGGTCATTTTGGAGACTGGTGACTTGGGCTCTTGCGCAAACATCAAGAAGGCTTCTATTCTGGCTATGTATGCTGGTGCAGACTATATCAAGACCTCAACTGGTAAGGAGAAAATCAGTGCTACGCCCGAGGCTGCTTACGTCATGTGTCAGGCCATCAAGGAGTACTTCCAGAAGACGGGTATCCGCATTGGTTTCAAGCCCGCTGGTGGTATCAACACTATGACAGATGCCCTCACCTATTACACCATTTATAAGGAAATTCTGGGTGATGACTGGATGAACAACTATTACTTCCGTTTGGGAACCAGTCGTCTCGCTAACCTCGTGCTGAGCGATCTGGCAGGTAAGGAAGTGAAGTTCTTCTAAAGAAAAATGGAGCGACAAAATCGCTCCATACACTAATAATTGCGTTGTACGACGTAATCGACATAGGCTGTCAGGGAATCCCTGATGGCCTTATCTTTTACATGATGGTTGATATATTCCATACACAAAGCACTGAATTCGGACATCTTCTGCTCTGCATATTCGATACCTCCATTCTGCTTGGTAAACTCCACTAAAACAGCGATTTCATCTGCATTGATTGTACCCGATTTTACTTTCTTAGCCAACGTATGCATAGCTTCGAAATCAGTATTATTCAACGCATAAATTACTGGTAAAGTTAACTTTCCTTCAGTCATGTCGTTACCAGTAGGTTTACCAATTTCCTTGGAGTCAAAATAGTCGAAGATATCGTCGCGAATCTGGAACATAATACCCAGATACTGACCAAACTGTTTTGCCTCTTGCATTTCCTCTTCAGTAGCACCACCAGACATAGCACCAATAGCTGCACAAGCTTCAAAAAGTGCAGCTGTCTTCTGTTGGATTACCTGGTAATAAACATCCTCCGAAATCTCCTGATTCTGGATGTTCGACAACTGCAGAATCTCGCCTGCTGCCAACGTACGACCCAATTCAGCCAGGTATTCAATAATGCGCTGATGACCTGTAAAAGATACGTGCAGCAAAGCTGTAGACAGGATATAGTCGCCCACCAGCACTGCCACCTTATTATTATAGGAAGCATTGACAGAAGCCTGTCCTCTGCGCTCGCTACTCTCGTCTACCACGTCGTCGTGAACAAGCGAGGCAGTATGCAATAGTTCAAGACCTACTGCTGAATTCTGCGTTACATCACTGATCTTTCCATAATTCTTGGCCATCAGCAGCGTCAGAATAGGACGCATACGCTTTCCTCCACGCTGACGAATGTGGTTCAGAGCAGAACCCAACATACCATCGTCGTGTGTCAACGACTGACTAAACAAGGCGATGAAATCGTCTAAATCTTTTGCGATTGGTTGCTTAATGATACTTAAATAATCCATATCGTACATGATTTTGATGCAAAATTAATGAAAATAATTGGATAGTCGCTATTTTTTTAGTAATTTTACGCACAAATTCACAATAGATTATGGAAAAGCTATTCCTTTTAGACGCCTACGCGCTCATTTATCGTTCGTATTACGCCTTCATCAAGAACCCGCGTATCAACTCGAAAGGCCTCAATACGAGTGCTATTATGGGCTTCCTGAATACCCTTCAGGAAGTACTTACCAAAGAGCAACCCACCCATTTGGGTGTGGCCTTCGATCCGCATGGACCCACGTTTCGCAGCGAGGCCTACCCTGCCTATAAAGCCCAGCGCGAGGCGACACCAGAGGATATCAAGCAGAGTGTACCAATCATTAAAAACATATTGAAGGCTTGGAACATCCCCATTCTCGAGGTCGATGGTTTCGAAGCTGACGACGTCATTGGTACCCTCGCCACCAAAGCTGGAGAGCAAGGTATCGATACCTATATGCTTACTCCTGATAAGGACTACGGACAGCTGGTTCGTGACAATGTGAAGATATACCGTCCTCGTCATGGAGGCGGTTACGAGGTGATGGGACCAGAGGAAGTGAAAGCAAAATACGCCATTCCATCGACGGAGGCTGTCATTGATCTCTTGGCACTGATGGGTGACTCAGCGGATAATTTCCCTGGTTGTCCTGGTGTGGGTGAAAAGACAGCTGTGAAACTCATCAATGAGTTTGGAACGGTCGAGGAACTCATCAACCGCACATCAGAAATCAAGGGCGCATTACAGAAAAAAGTCGAAGAGCATATCGACGATATCAAGCTCTCGAAATTCCTGGCGACCATCAAAACCGATGTTCCCATCGAGTTGAAGATGGACGAGTTGAAGGTCACGCAACCCAACGAGGCTGAACTCGCCAAACTCTTCGAAGAATTGGAGTTGAAGAGTCTCGCGAGTAAGATTCTTAAAAAAAGTGAAGTAAAGCAAAAACCTGCTAATCAACAACTCGATCTCTTTGCAGAATTTGCCCCCGTGGGTACGAATGGCGCAGAATTCTCGAGTTTTGAGAGCCTAAAAACGGTACCTCACGAATACAAACTCGTTGAAAATGAAGAAGATATAACGAAACTTTATGATTTTTTTAGGACAAAAGATTTTCTCGTTCTAGATACGGAAACCACTTCGACGTCTCCAATTGATGCAGAATTGGTGGGTTTGAGCTTCGCTGTCGAGGAACACAAGGCATTTTATGTGCCCATTCCTGCCAATCGTGAAGAAGCGTTGCAAATTGTTAATATCTTTAAACCACTCTATGAAGACCCGTCGATTCTTAAGATTGGTCAGAATTTGAAGTACGACCTCGAGGTGCTCAGAAATTATGATATCCGACTCGATGGTCCGATGTGGGACACGATGATTGCCCACTACCTCATCCAACCTGAACTTCGTCACAACATGGATTATATGGCTGAGGTATATCTTCATTACCAGACAGTCCACATTGATGAACTCATTGGACCCAAGGGAAAAAATCAGCGTTCGATGCGTGACTTGACACCTCAACAGGTTTACGAGTATGCGTGTGAGGATGCAGACATCACCCTTCAGCTGAAAAACAAGTTGGAGCCAGAACTGAAGAAATACGATTGCGAAAAACTATTCTATGACATTGAGATGCCCCTGATGCCAGTCTTGGCAGAGATGGAGATGAATGGCGTGTGCCTCGATACGGAATCGTTGGCAGAAACCAGCAAGCAGTTTACCACTCGCATGAACGAAATCGAACAACGCATCTACGAACTCGCTGGCCAGTCATTCAATATTGCCTCGCCCAAACAAGTGGGTGAGATTCTGTTCGATAAACTGAAAATCATCGAGAAGGCCAAGAAGACCAAAACGGGTCAGTATGTCACCTCTGAGGAAGTGCTGCAACAGCTGAAAAACAAGCATGAAATCGTGGCTGACATCCTGGAACACAGGGGATTAAAGAAACTCATTGGCACCTATATCGATGCCCTGCCCAAGCTGATTAACCCACGTACGGGTCATATCCATACCTCGTTTAATCAGACCATTACAGCCACAGGACGTTTGTCGTCGTCCGACCCCAACCTGCAAAATATTCCCATTCGTGGCGAAGATGGTAAGGAGATTCGCAAGGCGTTTATTCCTGAACCAGGCTGTCTGTTTTTCTCTGCGGACTACAGCCAGATTGAGCTTCGCGTGATGGCTCATCTGTCGCAGGATCCGCAGATGATTGAGGTGTTCCGTGAGGGTAAGGACCTGCATGCTGCTACCGCTGCCAACATCTATAAAAAGCCTATAGAGGAAGTCACTCGTGATGAACGAACGAAGTCAAAAAGAGCCAATTTTGGTATCATCTATGGCATCACGGTCTTTGGTCTCGCTGAACGGTTGGACATTCCTCGCGATGAAGCTAAGATGCTGATTGACGGATACTTCCAAACTTTCCCACAGGTGCACGACTATATGGAGCAATCGAAGGAAACGGCACGCAAACAAGGCTATGTCACTACCCTATTCGGACGTCGTCGCTACCTGCCTGACATCAACTCAGCCAACAGTGTCGTTCGTGGTTTTGCTGAGCGTAATGCCATCAATGCCCCGATTCAGGGTACAGCAGCTGACATCATTAAAGTCGCTATGATCCACATCTTCCAGCGCTTCAAGGCTGAGGGCATCCAAAGCAAAATGATCCTCCAGGTACACGACGAATTGAACTTCTCCGTCTATCCAGAAGAGAAAGAACGCGTGGAACGTATCGTCATTGAAGAGATGCAGAACGCCTTCCAGATGCAGGTACCCTTAGTCGCTGACTCCGGCTTTGGCACCAACTGGCTCGAAGCCCACTAAAAACATCAGTCCGTACCCTCGGATTGGCAGTCCGCTAGTAACAGACTCAGAGTTTGCTCCTTACGGACTAAAGTATTAGTTTCTCTGCGAACTTATAGATGATGATGCCTGCGGTGACGGAGACATTCATAGAGTGTTTCGTGCCCAACTGGGGAATCTCCAAACATCCATCTGAGGCGTCTACTACTTCCTGGTGGACGCCTTTCACTTCGTTACCAAGCACTACGGCGTATTTCTGAGCGCGCTGAGGCACGAACGTCTGCAGTTTAGTACTATGTTCCACCTGCTCGACAGAAAGCACCGTATAGCCCGCTTTTTTAAGTTCGTCGACTGCCTCTAATGCCGTCTTAAAGTAGCGCCAGCTAACGCTCTCCTCAGCACCAAGGGCTGTTTTGTGGATTTCACTAGATGGTGGTGTCTGGCAAATGCCACAAAGATATACTGCTTCTACTCGGAAAGCGTCACTCGTACGAAATACACTTCCTATATTATACATCGAGCGCACGTCGTCCAATACCACTATCAATGGCAGTTTCTCAGCCTCACGATATTCGTCAATCGTGAGTCGTTTCATCTCTATAGTCCTTACTTTTCTCATTCAATTTGCAAAGGTACGAAAAAGTGTTGATAACTATGTTGATAACCCTGTTAATAATTGATTAATTAATAAACAATATCCCTATGTCCCCTACTCTACCAAGGGATAAAAATCATAAATAACAAGCTTTTCTGTAAGTTTTCCACTGTTTTTTTAGGAAAAAAGATATAAACTTATTAATTTTGCACCAAAATAGAGAATTGTGGATAAACTACTTATCAGATTAATAATCAATGAGTAACAATTCACAGTCGATGTGAATAACGTCGTATCAAGTGTGGATAAACGATAAAACAAGAAAAAGCTGAATAAGTTATGCACTTATCAACGCTATATCATCCATTTCATTCTCTTTTTAAAAAAGAAAAGAATAAAAAATAAGATAATAATATGAAGTTGAAAAAGAGTTGGAAAGAACAAGGTTTTATAGATGAACCCGTAAAGCAAGGTACTGATCTGAAGGCTGAGATACGTCGTATGTGTCAGGAAAAAGATGCTATCATTTTGGCACACTACTATACTATTGGTGATATTCAGGATATTGCTGACTTTGTAGGCGACTCATTGGCTTTGGCGCGTAAGGCAGCAGAGACAGATGCAAAGATGATGGTCATGTGTGGTGTACACTTTATGGCAGAAACCTGCAAGCTGTTGTCACCAGATAAGACAGTGCTTTGTCCTGATTTGAATGCTGGTTGTTCGTTGGCTGACTCTTGTAAGGCTGAGGACTTGAAGAAATATAAGGAAGAACATCCTGATTATCAAGTAGTTTCGTATGTTAATACGACTGCTGCTGTGAAGGCTCTGACTGATGTGGTAGTGACCAGTGGTAATGCCAAGAAAGTAGTCGATCAGTTGCCAAAGGATGCGAAACTTATCTTTGGTCCTGACTATAATTTGGGTAATTATATCAATGAGGTGACAGGCAGAGAGATGCTGCTTTGGAATGGAGGCTGTCATGTACATGAGCGCTTCTCAGTTTCAAAGATAGCAGAACTGAAAAAGCAGTATCCTGAGGCTATTGTAATGGCTCATTTGGAGTGTAAGGGTCCTGTATTGGCGTTGGCTGATGTGAAGGGAAGTACAGCAACGATGCTAAACTTTGCGCAGCAGAGCGATAAGAAGCAATTTATTGTGGCTACAGAGGCCGGTATTCTGCACGAGATGCAGCGAACATGTCCTGACAAGGAATTTATCCCAGTGCCTCCAGAAATCAGCGAGAGCGGCTTGGAATGCAGCTGTAACGAGTGCCAATATATGAAGATGAATACGTTGCTTAAGATATATAATTGTCTGAAGTACGAATGGCCTTCCGTTGAGGTTGATGCAGAGATTGCTAAAGATGCAGTAAAACCCATAGAAAGAATGCTTGAGTTGAGCTGATAAAGCATGAAGCAACGTATTGAGTGGTTAGCTGTTTTGAGGGGCCTTAACATACTGCTGGTTGTGATGGTTCATATCCAACTGGTAGATATGTCAACAGGCACAAACCACTCGTTTTGCAGTGCTGTTGCCTTCCCGTTTCATCCTATCAGAATGCCGCTGTTTATCTTTATATCCGGTGGCTTGCTATATCTAAGCAGAATACGTAAAAACATTCCTACAAAAGCTTTATACAAAGATAAGTTCCAGCGTATCATGATACCATTCTTTTTCTTTGTTATTGCCTACTATGTTCTGAAGGTTGTTTTTAATGAATTTGCGAAGACTCCGACAGAGTTGTCTTTGAGTTATTTTCTGCAGTCATTCGTCTATTTTCGAGGTTATCCATCACAGCCATTATGGTTTTTGGCTGTCCTGATGATGTTTATGCTGATGTATCCGCTGTTCTGTTATTTATGTGACAATAAGTACAGAATGGCGTGTTTCTTTCTTTTTTGTAGTGCCATATACTTTATTGACTCCAATCTTGACAGCCCTTATAATGTGTTTTATGTAATGGATATACAGCATTATCTGGTTTATTTCTTCTTTGGCATATTATTCTTCAGGTATGAATTGTACAACTACATAAAGAGTACGGGAGCTTTACTTATTCTCATATTGCTATACGTTGTCAGTTATTACTATTCTATTGATTTGCTGACCTCTATCGTAGGCATTATGATGATGTGTTCTTTATGCTTGAAAGTAGCCCAATATTTGCCCAATCTTTTTTCCAGCTTTAGGGAATATATCTTCCAGATCTACCTGATGTCCCTACCCTTTCAGACATTCGTAGAACTGATATTATGGAAAAACGTGTTCTATCATGAACAGTTATTCTATCTGTTTTATGCCATCAACCTTTTGGCAGGATTGTTTATGCCTGTCTTGATAGCCAAATTAGTGGAACGCTGTCACGTAAGAGCGATACGTTTGTGCTTTGGTCTGCAATAGTTATTTGGACTTAAAGGCAAAGAATCGCTGGCCCAGATAGTTGAACACAATGAAAAGGCACATACCCAGCAACATCGAAACATTCTCCTGAATGGTTTTACTGAAGTCTGTGAGAATCCATTGCATCAATGGTTTTGCTATACCGTATGCTAACAGATAACAGCAAACAATATTGATGGTGAAACGGAACAAAGAAGCCCATCCTCGCTCGTGATACTGGAAGGTAAAATGCTTATTAAGAAAATAGCTGCAGATGCTTCCAAAGAAATAATTCGAGGCAGAAGAAACCCAATAACTCAGGTGGAAGACGTTGTAGAATACAAACATGATAGTGGTACCCACGATGGTATTAATGACACCCACCATGACAAACTTCATGAAAGTCTTATCTGTAAACAGACCTATCTTATCTTTTAATGACGTCAATATGCTCATGATCAACTATCCACACACAATCATGTTGTTGTTTATTCAGTGTTTCCAATCCTAACTCCTTCGCTATTCTGAAGGCATCAGCAGAACGTTCTATCGTTGTGTCCTCAATGACTTTAGGCCATTGGTAATTCGTTTCATATTGTGCTGAAAGACCCCATCCGAAAGCCTCGTTAGGAATAACACAGAAGGAAGAAAGTTTCGGATAGTCATCTTCAATGATAATTACATAAACACTATCAACGGGAGAACCCGTTTTCTGGATAGCGTCCTTTGCCATATTCTTTCCTATAAGGCCTGATTTTACTGATGCGTCAATCAGATGAATATCGATAGACAGAGCAGCAATCACCCATAGAACGAAGGCAACGACAACAGGTTTCAGATGGTCCACCTGACTGATAGAAAAAGCCATGATAATAGCTATCATAGCTAATCCTGCATAAGTGTGCATCATGCTGAAGACAGTGCCTAAATGCGGAGCTACAGCTATCAGCAGACAAACGAAGGTACAGACCATTTTCTTGTTCGAAAACTTTTTGATGTTACGAAAGAAAACGAAATAGAGGAATGGGGCTGTCAGTAGGAAGGAAATAGTTGCCAACAACAGATTCCTACTGGGCTGATGAAGCAGATAAATATAGTCTACAGTGATGAATGACGTGAAAAAGAATTTGACGACATTCTTGACAATTTTGAAATCTTCAGGCACGTATTCCGGATGGATAGTGATGTCTTTAGGAAGTAAAAGTATCGCCAAAGTATAAGCACCCATAATGGCTGTGCCTACCAGCAAATCCTTTTTTAACGTCTTCGCTTCTATCAAGTCAAAACCATAAGCAAGAATAGGACATATCCAAGCCCACATCAATCCGTTTTCCTTGAAGAGCGTAGCCAGAAAAATCAAGCTGATCCAAACGATGTATTTTCCTTTTTTCAGCTTACAATATAACAAAAAAGCTATGATACCACAGGTAAGTGCATAGACTTGATTCTGGCTGTCAATAGCTGATACAGTAGCCATTGTAGCTGGAGACAGGAAAAAGCATAAAGTGGAAATATTCTTGGCTGACAGTTTAAAGTCAAGCATCGTTAATAAGCGATAGACAGCCAACGAACAGAACAGGTGGCCTATGACTACCAGCACATGATTAAAAGTAGGCCATAACACCTGTGGATTACGTCCTACGATATATCCTATCCACGTGTCAAATGGTCGCCAATGATAGCCGTAGAAGAAAAAATGTTCCTTGATGAAAAAAGGGTTGAAATCAGGTTTTGTAGTTCCTGCCCAATCATCATGTGTAGGCAAAATAGGTATGACGGCATACAGCAAAATAGGCGTCAGAACAAAGATGATAGCAATGCTCCAATGCTGTTTGATTAGTTGACGATAGCTATTTTGCATACAGTACCTTTTTCACCGCTTTTTGTTGCTGTCACTACCATATAGACGCCACTGGCCACTCTCCTACCCTTTTGGTCATGACCATCCCACGTAAACGTACCTCCATTGCTTCTGCCTTGAGCTACTAAAGCACCATTCGACGACACTATTTTAACGTCTGCATCTAAGGTTAAACCAGTAATTGTTATGAGTCCGGTATAACCTGGATCGACGGGATTGGGATAGGCCCAAACGTTGTCACTGCTCATTTCGGAATTGGTTTCTGTAGCGTCGCTGATATACGAGCAGAGGCCGTTTTCAGTTCCGAAGAATACTTCGCCCGAAGTTTGATTCATTGCTACAGACAACACCGTATTGGAAAGTAGTGGGCTGTTATCGACAGTAAAGTGCTGTAATTGCGTCAGATTGTCTGCACTGATCAGATAGACTCCATTACCATTGGTAGCAAACCATTTGCGCCCTGCTCCGTCAATGGCTATGCTGCTGATGTCGATTCCTGCAAGCAGGTAGTCAGCATAGTTGGTACCATCATTGCGAGGCACCTTTACTTGGGTAAACGTGGAACCATTCTGATTGATTTCATTTCTTTCCAGCATAAAAGGTCCCATATCGGTACCTATCCAGATGTTTTTGTTCAGGTCTTCAACCACGCATCGTACACCTTGGTGGAGACTGGTGGGAGTATCGTCCTGATTGACGAATGCCTCGTAGGCTTTGATGGCATCTGTCTGCATATTGTACTGATACAATGCAGGCAGTACCCAGTTGTTGTTGGTAAACCACATTATCCCCTGGCTGTCAATCATCATACTGCCTAACTCGCCATTACTCCTGTTCTTAATGGCACCACGATTCAGCTTCATCAGTTCTGGATGATTCAGCTTTGTAAACACCCCGTTGGCGTATTTGAACAGCGCAGTAGTTGGTGCAGAACTGTTCAAAGCCCAAAGCGTTCCTTCCTGGTCGAATTTTGTGCCTGTCACCAATTGGTATTCCCTATTCACTCCGTCAAAAGGCTCGATAGGACTATTGCCTTTATCGTAGTATTTCACGAAGTTTCCATTCAAATATTCATACAGTCCGTTTCCTGCTCCCACAAAGACATGGTCGCCTTGTGTGGTTTGTTGTACGTCCAAGCAAAGCGCTCCTTGGAAGGCTACACCTGTTGTACTACTGATGTTCGAGTCCTGATATAACAGCCAGTTAGTACCATCCCACACCTGAATGGTTGCTGGCGCAGCGTAACTGCCTCCGCAGGTGTAAAGTTTACCATTGATGAAACGCATAAAACCAAATGCATTATGCTTGGGTCCACCAGGTTGTAATTTGCTGACAGTTTCGTAGTATTTTTCGTAGTCGCTATTATCCTCTTCGGGCAACGTAGTAGGATAATCAGGATGGTTGGGTGTATAGCTTTCAGCAATCTCAGCACGCTGCACATTGATCTTAACAATACCAAAGCCACAGACCAGATAGGCATAGATGCCATCAATACGAATACTGCTTACCGTCTTGTCGCCAGTCATTACTTTCGTATAGAGGTCGCTGATATTGATGACGTTTCCGTTGGTCTCAATCAGATCGATGTTTGAGTTCTTGTAGACAGCGACGAGACGCTTTGCTTTTGGGCACCAGGCGATGTGGGTAATGTTGGTGTCAGTCAGTCCGTTTACCCTATCGTAAGTGACGATAGACTGGTCGTTTTTGTTATACTGATAGAGGCCATTTGAAGCCAGTACGAAGATATCATCTCCTGCTGCCTGAATTTGCTGGATATCATAGTATGCCAGATGATTGTGCCAAGTGCCAATCTGCGCCCTTATAGGGCTAAATAAAAAATAAAAAATAAAGAATAAAAACAAGGTTAGCAGATGGGAGTTCCATTTGCCAGATATTTGATGTTTGTTTATAGTCTTCATTTTATTTCTTATTTTTTATTTTTTATTTAGGGCGTAGCCCGCAAATATTCTGCTAATTTCTGTGTGGCGCGAGCACGATGGCTGATTTGGTTCTTGATATCAGCACCCAGCTCGGCAAATGTCTTATCGTATCCGTCAGGACGGAAGATGGGGTCGTAGCCAAAGCCCTCTGCCCCACTCTTCTCACGAGTGATTTCGCCATCGACAATACCTTCGAACTTGTGGACCACTTTGATGCTGGTACAGCCACATGGACACACGTCCTTCTTCTCTATAAACGCAATCACAGTGCGAAATCGTGCCTTGCGATTGTTATTATTTGCTAACTCACGCAACAGGCGGGCCATGTTGGCCTCAGAATCGTGGCTGATACCCGCTGGAGATTGCGAAGCCACACTTTGACCATCGGTCAAAGAACCAGCGGGAACAGTGGCCATGCTTGCATAACGGGCTGAATAGACGCCTGGGGCGCCATCGAGGGCCTCGACTTCCAGGCCAGTATCGTCAGCAAAGCATGAGAGATGGTATTTGTTGTAGATATATTCTGCCTTCATGAGGGCGTTTTCTTCCAATGTCTGACCTGTTTCAGGGATATCCTCGTGACAGCCAATATCCGCTAAGGATACTACTTCGAACGCATCGCCCAGAATGGCGCGAATCTCTGAAAGCTTGTGCTCATTATTCGTGGCAAAAACAATCTTCATGCTAACTCTCTTTAACCTCCTCTATCTCCTTAATTACCTTCTTTTCTTCCTTGATTTTCACTCTCATCTCGTCGAAGCCTTCACCATAGACACCAATAACGCTCGATTGTGATACAAAGGCGTTGGGGTCGATCATCTTGATGAGGCGGAAAATATAGATGCTTTCGTTTTTCTTGGCCAGAATACAAAGTACCTTGCTCTTCTTGCCCGTATACCATCCGTGTCCATCGAGAATGGTAACGCCATGATTCATCTGGGTACCAATGGCATTGGCTATTTCCTGCCATTTCTGGGAGAAAATCATAAATTGCACAGACTGTCTGCGGGCATTCATGACATAGTCGAGCGTATAGTTCTCCATAGCCATCACACAGAAGCCGAACATCACCTTATGGGCACGTTCCAAATAGGTACCAAACTGTGGGAAGAACATACAGGAACCTATGATGCAGAAGTCGGCAGCAATGAGCACATTACCTAGCGAAACATTAGGATGGAACTTATTCACAGAGGCAGCAATCACGTCAGTACCGCCTGTCGAACCATTATTCATGAAGACTGTGGCCAAAGCAATACCTGTAAGTACGCAACCAATAATCATCGACATGAAATCCTGCCCCTCGCCCATCAGTTTGAAGGGCAGTCCATTCTCCTGTTTGGGAATGATTTCCTGGGCAAACTTCAGCATGAAGTATAGCGTGAAGATGGCAAAAATGGTCTTCATCAAGAATTTCCATCCCAATATCTTCAGTGCTACGACAAGCAGAATGCCATTGATGATGATATAGGTGTTTTCCAAATGGAATCCTGTGGCGTAGTAAATGATAGCCGATAGACCTGTCACACCTCCTGCAACAATCTGGTAGGGCATCAGGAAAACGGTAAAGGCGATGGTGTATATAGCAAGGCCAAGGGCTATAAAGAAATAGTCCCTGGTCTCGTTAAGAATGTTTTTGTGATTCAGTGTCATTTACTTCTTAAACACGATGTTCACCATACGCTTAGGGACGATGATAACCTTCAGAATTTCTCCCTCGATATACTTCGCAGAACGCTCGTCAGCCTTCACAGCAGCCTCGATGGTAGCATTGTCGGCATCAGCGGGGAACTCCATTTCGAAACGGGTCTTACCATTGAAGGCGACACCCAGTTTGACGCTGTTCTCGACGAGGTATTCTTCGTTCCATTCAGGCCACTTGGCATCGCAGACACTACCCTGCTCGCCCAGCGCCTCCCACAGTTCTTCAGCGATATGAGGAGCAAATGGAGCGATAAGGGTGACCAGTATGCGAAGGACGTCGCGATTCTTACACTTCTGTTGAGCCAGTTCGTTGACGCAAATCATAAAGGCAGAGATAGAGGTGTTGTACGAGAATACCTCAATGTCCTGCGTCACCTTCTTGATGAGCTTGTGGACACTCTTCAGAGCCTCTTTCGTAGGCTGTTTGTAATCAATCAAGAGTTTGCCTTCAGGGTTCTCACGACTATTGCCATAGAACAATGCCCAGAATTTCTTCAGGAAGCGGTGGCAGCCATCGATACCATTGGTATCCCAAGGCTTCGACTGTTCCACAGGACCCAGGAACATCTCGTAGAGACGCAGGGTGTCAGCACCATACTTCTCGACGATCATATCCGGATTCACCACGTTGAACATCGACTTCGACATCTTCTCTACAGCCCAACCACAAATGTATTTACCATCCTCGAGGATGAACTCAGCGTTATTGTATTCAGGGCGCCAAGCCTTGAAGGCCTCAACGTCAAGCACGTCAGCAGAAACAATGTTGACGTCGACGTGGATTGGCGTTGTGGTGTACTTGTCCTTCAGTCCAAAGCTGACGAACTTACCCTTGTCAGCTCCTTCGTCTTCTATGCGATATACAAAGTTCGAGCGACCTTGAATCATACCCTGATTGACGAGCTTCTTGAAGGGCTCGTCCTCGCAAGAGTAGCCTGAGTCATAAAGGAACTTGTTCCAGAAACGAGAGTAGATCAGGTGACCCGTAGCATGCTCAGTACCACCAACATAGAGGTCTACGTTGCGCCAGTATTCGTCAGCATCGCGACTGACGAGAGCCTTCTCGTTCTTGGGGTCCATATAGCGCAAATAGTAGGCTGAACTGCCAGCGAAACCAGGCATGGTGTTCAGCTCGAGTGGGAAGACAGTTTTATTGTCGATCGAAGAGCGATCGACCACACTGTCCGTCTTCGTATCCCAAGCCCATTTCTTGGCACGTCCCAATGGGGGCTCGCCCGTCTCTGTGGGCTTGTATTCGTCAATCTCAGGAAGTTCCAGAGGCAAACACTCCTTGGGAATCATATAGGGCATATCGTCCTTATAGTAAACAGGGAACGGCTCACCCCAATAGCGCTGACGAGAGAAGATAGCATCGCGCAGACGATAGTTCACCTTCACACGACCCAAACCTTGCTCTGTGACGAATTTCTTCGTAGCAGCGATAGCTTCTTTGACAGTCAGTCCGTTGAGGCTGAACTTAGCGCTCGAAGAGTTGCACATAATGCCTTCCTTAGCATCATAGCTCTCCTCAGAGACATCAGCACCCTCAATCAGCGGAATGATGGGCAGATTGAAGTGCTTAGCGAAGGCATAGTCACGAGAGTCGTGAGCAGGTACAGCCATAATGGCACCAGTACCATAACCAGCCAATACGTATTCTGCAATCCAGATGGGAATCTTCTCGTCTGTAAACGGATTGATGGCGTAAGAACCTGAGAATACGCCAGTTACCTTGTGGTCCATCTGGCGATCGCGCTCTGTACGCTTCTTCACATAGTCGAGGTACTTTTCGACTTCTTCCTTCTGCTCAGGAGTGGTCAATTCAGCAACAAGCTCTGACTCAGGAGCCAGCACCATAAACGTCACACCAAACATCGTATCAGCACGCGTGGTGAAGATGGTGAAGTGCTTGTCAGAGTCAGCTACGTTGAACTCCACCTCAGTACCCTCAGAGCGTCCAATCCAGTTGCGCTGGGTTTCCTTCAATGAGTCTGTCCAGTCAATCTCCTCGAGACCATCGAGCAGACGCTGAGCATAAGCGCTGACACGCAGACACCACTGGCGCATCTTCTTCTGTACTACAGGATAGCCACCACGAACGGAAACGCCATCAACGACTTCGTCGTTAGCCAAAACTGTTCCCAGCTTGGGGCACCAGTTGACCATCGTATCAGCCAGATAGGCAATACGATAGTTCATCAGCACCTCCTGCTTTTTCTTCTCTGAGAAAGCAGCCCAGTCAGAAGCGGTGAAGTGCAGTTCCTCTGTTCCGAGTGCATTACAATTCTCGGTACCCATCAGTTCGAAGTGCTCGATGAGCTTAATCGTTGGCTGAGCCTTCTGCGAACTAAGGCTGTAGTAGCTCTTGAACATGCGTTGGAAGGCCCACTGCGTCCACTTGTAGTAGATAGGGTCGCAGGTACGAACCTCACGATCCCAGTCGAAGCAGAAACCAATCTTATCCAACTGTGAGCGATAGCGGTCGATGTTCTCGAAAGTCGTCTTTTCAGGATGCTGACCCGTCTGGATGGCATACTGCTCTGCGGGCAGACCATAAGCGTCGTAACCCATGGGGTTCAGCACGTTGAAGCCCTGCTGACGCTTGTAGCGGGCATAGATGTCTGAGGCAATATATCCCAAAGGATGACCCACGTGCAAACCAGCTCCACTGGGGTAGGGGAACATGTTCAGCACGTAGAACTTCTTCTTGTTCGTATCCTCCACTACGCGATAGGTGCCATTTTCCACCCAGCGCTTCTGCCATTTCTGTTCAATGTCTCTAAAGTTGTATTCCATATCTTTTTTACTTTTGTTTTTACCCTTTAAGTCTGCAAAGGTACGATTAATCTTTCAGATTACCAACGGAAATTCTACTTTTTTATTATTTGAGCTAAAGCTCGAGCTCGTTTACGCTCGATAAAGCATGAGTTAAAACTCTGCTTTATTCTCACTTAATCACGACCTTGATGGTTCTGCGACTCTTCGTCTTCACGATATTAAGGCCTCGTTGCATCTTTTCCAGACGTATTCCATTGGGCGAATAGATAGCCTCTGGTTCATCATTTTGAACATCATCCTGAAGGTCTTCAATACCCGTTGTCGAATAGTGGTCGTAGCTGAAAGCAACATCCTTCAGATCGCCCCAGATGAAGCGCTCTAACTCCGGATAGTCGATAAACGGGTTGCGATTGTTCTGAATCTCCCAGACGGCATTGTTTCTGTTCGTCTCTTTATCGCTCACGGGGTCGTTCTTGGCCCACTTCAGCAGCATCTCCAGCTGCCAATCGCTCAATCCCGGATAGGTCTTGCCGTCGAGTGTGGGTCGTGACTCTGAATAGTTGGTATACCAGTCTGGCAATTTCTCCTCATAGCATGTCACCATGTAGAAGTAGGTGCGGGCAAAGTCGCCTTTATAAAGGTCATTAGGCTCGAAAACGGTTCCTTCATAACCCGGATAGGTACATTTGCCCAACTTGCTGAATTCGTTGGCAGACTTGAAGGTCTCGCCATTCGTCTCGCCAAAAGGATTATTGGCGCGTTTGTTGTTGACCAGCTTGTCCGTAGGGTACATGTGGTGCAAATCGGTATACATGGGCATTACTTTGGCGCCAAACCAGCTGTTGGGCCAAGAGTGCTCGCGATTGTAGTATTCGCCCTCGGTAGTGCCTCCGCTGCCTTTGTCCTGATCCGTAACAAACTCAAAGTCGCGTTTGTTCGAATACATGTCCCACACCTTGCCATTTTCTTTCTTGTCCGTCGTCTGGAAGTGTGTCCACAGGGCTTTGTAGGCTGTGCTCAGATCTCCGCCTTCGTTGCGGTCGTAGATAATTTTACACAACGCCGTCTTCAGCTCTGCGCCTTTCTTGCCGTCAGCTGGCTTGTAATACTCGCCCGAATTGTTGGGACCCTGGGCAAAACCTGTTGCGATTGAAAGCACGAACAGCGCCACAATCATCATGGATAGTCGATACAGTTTCATAAGCGGTTTCGTTTTTAGTTACATACTGATTGCAAAGATACGAATAAGTGAGCACAACACAAAATAAATCTTTATGAAAGTGACGGATAATTCCAAAAAAATGATTATCTTTGCAAGCAAAATTGTAAACGATGGCAAAGAAAGACGGTGAACTGACCCCGATGATGAAGCAATTCTTCGACTTCAAGGCGAAATACCCTGAAGCCTTGTTGTTGTTTCGTTGTGGTGACTTCTACGAGACGTACTGCGAAGACGCCATCATTGCCTCGCGCATTTTGGGCATCACGCTGACCCATCGTAACAATGGTTATAACAAGGGCGACGAAATGGCGGGCTTTCCCCACCATGCGTTGGACACCTACTTGCCTAAACTGATTCGTGCTGGCAAACGTGTGGCCATCTGCGATCAGTTGGAAGACCCCAAACTGACGAAAAAGCTCGTCAAGCGAGGCATTACGGAACTGGTGACGCCTGGTGTCGCCATGCAGGACACCGTGCTGAACTACAAGGAGAACAATTTCCTGGCAGCTGTGCATTTTGGTAAATCAGCGTGTGGCGTTGCCTTCCTCGACATCTCGACGGGTGAGTTTCTGACGGGTGAGGGCACCTACGACTACGTAGAGAAACTCATTGGCAACTTCCAACCCAAGGAGGTGCTTTACGACAGGGGTCGCAAGCACGATTTCGAGCGTTACTTTGGCAATCGTCTCGTCACGTTTGAACTCGACGACTGGGTGTTTACAGAACAGACGGCCCATCAAAAACTTTATAAACACTTCAACGTGAAGTCGCTGAAGGGTTTTGGCATCGACCACCTGAAGAGTGGAGTCATTGCCGCTGGGGCCATTCTGCAATACTTGGAACAGACGCTGCATACGCAGATAGCCCATATCACTAGTATCTCGCGTATCGAGGAAGAGCGCTATGTGCGCCTCGATAAGTTTACGATTCGTTCGTTGGAGCTGATTGCTCCCATGCAGGACGACGGTAAGTCGCTGTTGGATGTTATCGACCATACGGTGACACCTATGGGAGGTCGTCTGTTGCGTCGTTGGCTCGTCTTCCCACTGAAGGACGAAAAGCCCATCAACGAACGTCTGGATATTGTAGAGTACTACTATCGTGAACCTGACTTCCGACAGTGCATCGACGACCAGTTGCATCGCATGGGCGACTTGGAGCGCATCATTTCGAAGGTCGCTGTGGGTCGTGTGTCGCCTCGTGAGGTCGTACAACTGAAGATGGCCCTGCAGGCTATCCAACCCATCAAGACAGCGTGTCTCTATGCCAACAACGACGTGCTGAAGAGGGTAGGGGAGCAGTTGAATCTTTGTGAGTCGATTCGCGACAGGATAGAACGCGAGATTCAGAACGATCCGCCCCAGCTCGTTGCAAAGGGTGGGGTGATTCGCAATGGGGTGAACGACGAACTTGACGAACTGCGCCACATCGCTTATTCAGGCAAGGACTATCTCCTTCAGATTCAGGAACGCGAAGCCCAGGAGACGGGAATCACCTCGTTGAAAGTGGGCTATAACAACGTGTTTGGCTATTATCTGGAGGTTCGTAATGCCTATAAGGATAAGGTGCCTCAGGAGTGGGTCCGCAAGCAGACGCTGGCGCAGGCTGAACGTTATATCACGCAGGAGCTGAAGGAGTACGAAGAGAAGATTCTGGGTGCTGAGGATAAGATTCTCTCGCTGGAAGCCCAACTCTTCAACGACCTTGTGCTGGCCTTGCAGGAGTTTATTCCGCAGATTCAGATCAATGCCAACGTGCTGGCTCATCTTGACTGTCTGCTCTCTGCAGCAAAGACAGCAGAAGAGAACCATTACGTGCGCCCCATCGTTTCCCCATCGGATGTAATCGATATCAAGCAGGGTCGCCATCCTGTTATTGAGACGCAGTTGCCCATTGGTGAGCATTACGTGCCCAACGACATCCTTTTGGACAGCGAGCGCCAGCAGATTATCATCATCACTGGTCCCAATATGGCTGGTAAATCGGCCCTGTTGCGTCAGACAGCACTCATCGTGCTGCTGGCCCAGATAGGTAGTTTTGTGCCAGCAGAGAGTGCTCAGATTGGTTTGGTAGACAAGATTTTCACGAGGGTAGGGGCCTCAGACAACATTTCCCTGGGCGAATCGACTTTTATGGTGGAAATGACGGAGGCAGCCAACATATTGAATAATGTGACGCCCCGTTCGTTGGTGCTATTCGACGAGCTGGGTCGAGGAACCAGTACTTATGATGGTATCTCCATCGCTTGGGCCATCGTAGAATATCTGCACGAACATCCTAAGGCTCAGGCCCGTACGCTGTTTGCGACGCACTACCACGAACTGAACGAAATGGAGAAGAATTTTTCGCGCATCAAGAACTACAACGTCTCAGTAAAGGAAGTAGAAGGCAAGGTCATCTTCCTCAGAAAGCTGGAACGGGGAGGCTCAGAGCACTCGTTTGGTATCCATGTGGCGGAGATATCGGGTATGCCCAAGAGCATCGTCAAACGCGCCAACGTCATTCTGAAGCAGTTGGAGGCTGATAACGCCTCCGTAGGTACCGTTGGCAAGCCCACAGCGGAAATTGCCGCCTCTCGCGAAGGCATGCAGCTGTCGTTCTTCCAATTGGACGACCCCGTACTTTGTCAGGTGCGCGACGAAATCCTTGGCCTCGATGTCAACAACCTTACGCCCCTCGAAGCCCTGAACAAGCTTAACGACATCAAAAAGATAGTAGGCGGGAAATAGTTTACAGGAAGCAGACGATTTAGTCCCACGTTGGGAACGTTTTAGTCCCAGCCTGGGAACATTTCAGTCCCAACGTGGGACTATTTTACTTCCTTGCTCTAAACATGCAATATGCGCCAACAAGAATGAAAGGAATCGAGAGAATCTGTCCCATGTCGAGTGGGAGAGAGGCTTCGAAGGCTTCCTGAAGCTCTTTGGTGTACTCGATGAAGAAGCGGAACGTAAAGATGTAGAACAGGCAGAAACCAAAGTACCAGCCTGTACCAATCTTCTCGGGCATCCGTTTGTGCAGCGCCCACATGATGAAGAACAGAATGGCGTAGGCGATGGCTTCGTAGAGCTGTCCTGGGTGACGAGGCAACATGTCGACCTTCTCGAAAACGAAGGCCCAGGGGACATCCGTTACCTTACCGATAATCTCTGAGTTCATCAGGTTGCCTAAACGGATGAAGCAGGCTGTCGTTCCTGTAGCAATGGCGATATTGTCCAATACGAGCCAGATGCTTAGTTTGGTGCTCTTCACATAGAGCCAAAGGGCGATAATCAGTCCTAATGTACCACCATGAGACGCAAGTCCTTGATAGCCAATGAATGCTGTAGCACCACCTGTCATCCGAAATAGCCAATTGCCTGCGAAGTTCATGTTACCATCTACAAACTTAATGGGTAGGATCATCTCTACCAAACCCTTGAAGGATGTCAGGAAATAGTCAGGCTCGTAGAAGATGCAATGCCCTAAGCGAGCTCCCAACAGAATGCCTATGAAGCAATAGACGAATAACGGGTCGAAGAGCTCGTCCTTAATCTTTTGTTCCTTATAGAGTCGCTTCACAACGAAGAAAGCCAACGCCAAGCCTATCAGCCAGCATAACCCATACCAGCGGAACGGACCAAAACCGATATTCGGATTCCAATGAATAAATGCTAACAACCCTACCATACCTACTAAACCTACCATACCTACCTTAACCTACGATACTAAACATTGAATCTAAAATGCATGATGTCACCATCCTGAACAACGTACTCCTTGCCCTCGATGCCCATCTTGCCTGCCTCGCGGACAGCAGTCTCAGAGCCATATTGGATATAGTCGTCGTACTTGATGACTTCAGCGCGGATAAAGCCTTTCTCGAAGTCGGTATGGATGACGCCAGCACACTGAGGAGCCTTCCAGCCCTTCTTGTATGTCCAAGCCTTGACCTCCATTTCGCCAGCGGTGATGAAGGTTTCGAGGTTCAGCAGGGCGTAGGCCTTCTTGATGAGACGATTGACACCGCTCTCCTCCAGGCCCAGCTCCTCCAGGAACAACTGCTTGTCCTCGTAACTTTCGAGTTCTGCAATATCCTCTTCTGTCTTCGCAGCAATCACCATCGACTCTGCGCCTTCTTCCTTGGCCAGCGCTTCAACCTTCTTGGTAAAGTCATTACCAGTTTTGGCATCAGCCTCACCCACATTGCAGACATACAATACAGGTTTTGCTGTCAACAGGAACAGGTTACGGGCGCAGTCCTGCTCGTCCTTCGTCTCGAACTCAACGATACGGGCATTCTTGCCTTGTTCCAGCACCTCTTTATAGGCCTTCAGCACAGCGACTTCTATCTTTGCTTCCTTATTACCTGCTGCTGCAGCCTTTTCCGTTTTGGCCAGACGACTCTCGATAGTCTCCAAGTCTTTTAGCTGAAGCTCAGTATCGATGATTTCCTTGTCGCGGATGGGATCGATGGTTCCATCCACGTGGGTAATATTATCATCCTCGAAGCAACGCAACACATGGATAATAGCATCCGTCTCGCGAATATTGCCCAAGAACTTATTACCTAATCCTTCACCCTTTGAGGCACCCTTCACGAGACCTGCAATATCGACGATTTCGCAGGTGGCAGGCACAATACGACCAGGATGAACTAACTCTGCAAGCTTCGTCAGACGCTCGTCAGGAACGGTAATCACACCCACGTTGGGTTCTATCGTACAAAAAGGAAAATTTGCTGCCTGAGCCTTAGCACTCGACAGGCAGTTAAACAAAGTAGACTTACCCACATTGGGCAGTCCCACAATACCACATTTTAATGACATCTTTTCTAATAAACGTTTATTTCTGGGTGCAAAGGTACGAAGAAAATAAGAATTAAGAATTAAGAATTAAGAATTATTTCAAAAAAGAAGGTCGGAAACGTGCGTTCCGACCTTAATTTGTTGATTTCTGAAGGCTTACTCCTCTACCGAGAAGTCGTCTTTACCTACTCCGCAGATGGGGCATACCCAGTCTTCAGGAATGTCTTCAAAGGCTGTGCCAGGAGCGATGCCGCTATCGGGATCGCCTACTTCGGGGTCATACACATAACCACAAGTGTCGCAAATGTACTTTTTCATAAGCTTAATCATTTTGTTTAGTTAGTAATAGGGTGTTTATTTTCTCAACGATTGTTTCTGGTTTTATCTGATTCAGACAGGCATAATCACCGCGTTTGCAGGGCTTCTGTCCGAAGATGCTGCATGGGCGACAGTCGAGGTCGGCCTGAATGGCATTAGCCTTTGTCTGATTCCAGCCCATAAAGCCTGCCAAGGGATGAGTGGCTCCCCAGACGCTGACGACAGGAATGCCTGTCAGCGAAGCCAGATGCATGTTGGCAGAATCCATCGAGAGCATGACTTCGAGGTGACTCATGAGAACGAGTTCTTCGTTCATTGACTCCACGTGACGACTGACATAGGTGCAGGTGGGGAATTCCTGACACCACTCCGTAAAGTACTTGTCTTCTTTCTCGCCACGTCCAAAGAGGAAAAGACGAGCTTTCGGATGCTGCTGGGTCAGTTGTGCAATCACCTGATGCATCAGCGGGGTGGGATAAATCTTTCCTTCGTGGGCTGCAAAGGGGGCAATGCCAATCCATTGCTCGCCAGCATTCTTGACATTCATGACAGCAGGCAACACACTGAGGTCGCCGCCTTCGGGAGGGAAGATGCTGGTAAACTGGATATTGATAGAATAGCCCAAACGCTCGAACACTTCCACATAGTTCTGGAAGGTGGTCGGCTGTTGTGAGAGTTGTCTGTTGTCGTCAGACGTCAGTTTGCGGCGACCCTTACGATGCTTGTTGATGTGGGCCACTCTGCAGTTGGCCATATTAAAACGCATACGCAAGAATTCCGAGCGTAGCACGCTATGAAGATCGGCAATAGCGGTAAATTGCTTGGCAGTCAGTCGTCGATAAAGGGCATTAAGTCCTCTGATACCTCGATATTCGCCTTTCAAGTCTGCCCCCATAAAACCAACGTTTGGAGCCAGATTCTCGAACAGCGGACGGGCCATATTCCTGCTAAGCACAGTGATACGGATGTCGGGATGCTGTTTGGCCAGTGAATAAATCACAGGCACAGCCATCGCAACGTCGCCTAAAGCAGAAAATCGAATGACGAGAATATGCTCTTTCTTCATATTGTCCTTATTTCGACATTTCGAAACTATTTCTTGTAGAGAATCGGATTGGTTGCGGGGTCGTTATACATCTTCATTTGGCGATACACCTTCATGTATTTCCGTCCTGCCTCGATGTCCTCCAACAGCTGATCGATAGCTGTCGAGAGGTCTACCTGCTGTTCCTTCAACACGTCGAGCTTGGCCTGACACTTCTGGATATGGGCCGCATCGGCATCCTTACGTTCCGTCTGTTCCTGCATGTGCCAAATCTTCAGGGCGAGAATACTCAGACGGTCTACAGCCCAAGCGGGACTTTCCGTATTCAGACGGGCCTCTGGCAAGGGCTTCACTTCGCTATACACCTGACGGAAGTAGGAGTCAATCTCTTCCACCAAGTCCGTGCGGTCCTGGTTCGAGCGGTCGATGCGTCGTTTCAATCCCAATGCCTCTGCGGGATCGATGTGAGGGTCGCGAATGATGTCCTCCAAGTGCCATTGCACAGTATCTATCCAGCACTTCAGATAGAGACTGTGTTCGATGGTGCCATTCTCGTAGGGGTTATTGATGAGAGTATCTACATGGTCCTTTAGGTGATAATCGCGTATCGCCTGCTGAAAAATCTGATTTGCTTGTTGTGTAAATGTCATAGATATGATGTTTTGTTTGCAAAGATACATAATAAAAATGAATTAAGCGCGAAGAATTAAGAAATATTTCGTAATTTTGCCCCCACGATGAAAATAGTTGTTGACGATAAGATACCTTACATCCTCGAAAAGCTGGAATTATTGGCTGATGAGGTGGTGGCATTGCGCGGTTCGGAAATCAGCGCTGACGACGTGAAAGAAGCCGATGCCTTAGTGGTTCGTACCCGTACCCGTTGCGATGAAACGCTGCTCAAGGGGAGTCGGGTGCAGTTTGTAGCTACAGCGACGATAGGCTTTGACCATATCGATACGGCCTATCTGGAACGGGCGGGCATTCGATGGACTAACTGTCCTGGTTGCAATGCGGCCTCTGTGGCACAATACCTCGAGTGTTCCTTGCTTTTGCTGGAACGCCAGAAGGGCCTTTCTCTGCAACATTCGACGATAGGTATCGTAGGTTGTGGTCATGTGGGTTCGAAGGTCAAGGCTGTTGCTGAACGTCTGGGTATGCGTGTGCTGATATGCGACCCGCCATTGGAACAAGCTACTCTCCACCACCCATCACCCATCACCCATCACCCATCACCCACCACCTTCGTATCGCTTGACGTCATTGAGCGCGAATGTGACGTTATCACCTTCCACGTGCCTTTGACTCGCGATGGAGAATATGCCACCATTCATATGGCAGACGACGCTTTCTTCAATCGTCTCCCTCGCGTACCTTATATAATAAACACCAGTCGTGGTGAGGTGGTCGACAACGATGCACTCCTTACGGCGCTGAACGAGGGTCGGGTGCGCGATGCGGTCATTGACGTCTGGGAACACGAACCGCAACTCAACCTTCAGCTGCTCCAACGGGTCTTTATCGGTACTCCTCATATTGCTGGCTATTCTGCCGATGGCAAGGTCAATGCTGACAATATGGTCGTCGATGCCTTATGCAACCATTTTGGTTTACAGCATCCGGGTGTCATTCAAGCACCGTCGCTGCCTGTGGACTTTCTTTATACCGGCGATCCGCTACAACTTTATAATCCACTGAAAGATACGGAAATGCTGAAAGAATGTCCTGAAAAATTTGAGCAATTGCGCAACAATTACCCGCTTCGACGTGAGAAAAAAGATGAATAAAAGTGTAAAAATGGCACTTTTCAACGCAAAAACCTGCACAAGTAGGGGGTGATTGTGCAAAAAAGAGTGCTTTTTTCTTAAAAATATTTGCGTAAGTCAATAAAAATGTGTTACTTTGCACCCGCTAAGCGACACGTTGTCGCGAAGTTTTCAGAAAAAGAAATCAATTATTAACATTTTAAAGAAGAAAATTATGTCAGAAATTGAAAGCAAAGTAAAGGCAATTATTGTAGACAAACTCGGTGTAGATGAAGCAGAAGTTAAGGCTGAGGCAAGCTTCACAAACGACCTCGGTGCTGATTCACTGGATACCGTTGAGCTCATCATGGAGTTCGAGAAGGAGTTCGGTATCTCTATCCCCGACGATAAGGCTGAGAAGATTGGTACTGTTGGCGACGCTATCGCTTACATCGAGGAGAACGCAAAATAAGTTTATTTGTTGATAAACCGCAAATTACGCAGATTACGCAGAGAATCATTAAATCTGTGTAATCTGCGTAATCTGCGTATTTTCAGTTATAAAGATTATATATGGAATTAAAGAGAGTAGTAGTAACAGGCATGGGTGCCGTTACACCACTTGGTAATAGTCCCGAGGAGACTTGGCAGGCTATGGTGGCTGGTAAGAGCGGTGCTGCGCCTATTACACTTTTCGACGCATCAAAATTCAAGACACAGTTTGCCTGCGAGGTAAAGAATCTTGATGTCAACGCCTACATCGACCGCAAGGAGGCTCGCAAGATGGACCGCTATACCCAGCTGGCCATCATCGCTGCTAAGCAGGCTGTCGAGGATAGTGGCATGGATTTGGAAGCAGAGGATAAGGACCGCATTGGTGTGGTCTATGGTGTAGGTATCGGTGGTATTAAGACCTTCGAGGAAGAGGTGGGCTATTATGGTGCTCATCGCGAGGATGGTCCGAAGTTCAACCCGTTCTTCATTCCGAAGATGATTGCCGACATCGCCGCTGGTCAGATTTCTATTATGTACGGCTTCCATGGTCCCAACTATATCACCGCTTCTGCTTGTGCTTCTTCATCGAATGCACTGGCCGATGCCTTCAACCTGATTCGCTTGGGCAAGGCCAATGCCATCGTTGCCGGTGGTGCTGAGGCTGCTATCTGCGAGACGGGTGTGGGTGGTTTCAATGCCATGAAGGCTCTTTCGACTCGTAACGATGAGCCCGAGAAGGCCAGCCGTCCGTTCAGCGCCAGCCGCGATGGTTTCATCATGGGCGAAGGTGCTGGCTGTCTGATTCTCGAGGAATTGGAGCACGCTAAGGCTCGTGGTGCTAAGATCTATGCAGAGATGGTTGGTGCTGGTATGAGTGCTGATGCACACCACATCACCGCTTCTCATCCAGAAGGTTTGGGTGCTAAGCTCGTCATGAAGAATGCGCTGGAGGATGCTGGTATGAAGCCCGAGGACATCGACTACATCAACGTACACGGAACATCAACTCACGTGGGTGATATCTCTGAGGCTAAGGCCATCAAGGACGTATTCGGCGACGCTGCTTATAAGTTGAACATCAGCAGTACGAAGTCGATGACTGGTCACCTGCTCGGTGCCGCTGGTGCCGTTGAGGCTATGGCAACAATCCTGGCAGTCAAGAACGACATCGTTCCTCCCACGATTAACCACGAGGATGATGACAAGGACGAGGAGATCGACTACAACCTCAACTTCACTTTCAACAAAGCTCAGAAGCGTGAGGTGCGTGCCGGACTCAGCAATACCTTTGGATTTGGTGGTCACAACGCCTGCGTAGTCTTTAAGAAGTATGTGGGTTAATAACATCATTGACAGCATAAAGCTCCCTTTCCGAAAGGAGAAGGAGCTTTTTTCAGCCCTTTACAACATTTTGGGCTTCTATCCTCACGACATCAGTCTTTATAAACAGGCCTTGCTGCACAAAAGTGTAGGACGGAAGAACGAAAAAGGCCGTCCGCAGAACAACGAACGTCTGGAGTTTCTGGGCGATGCTATTCTCGATGCAGTCGTAGGCGACATCGTATTCCGCCATTTCGAGGGCAAGCGCGAGGGTTTTCTGACCAATGCCCGTTCGAAGCTGGTGAGTCGTGCAACGTTGGGTAAACTGGCTCAGGAGATGGGCATCGATCAGCTCATCAAATATGCCGGCCACTCTACGTCACACAACTCCTACATGAACGGCAACGCCTTCGAGGCACTCGTCGGGGCCATCTATTTGGATTGCGGTTACGATGCCTGCATGCGATTCATGGAGAAGCGTATTCTGGCTCAAGTCATCAACATCGACAAGGTAGCTTATAAGGAGGTGAACTTCAAGTCGAAGCTGTTGGAATGGAGTCAGAAGAACCGCGTCAAGCTGGAGTTTAGGAGTCTGGAAGAAAGTCGTGACGACAAGGGCAGCCCCGTGTTTACCACACAGGTGTTCCTCGAGGGCTTGGAAGGCAGCAAGGGTACGGGCTATTCGAAGAAGGAAAGTCAGCAGCAGGCCTCCAAGGAGACGTTGCAACTGCTGCGTCGTGAACCGCAGTTCATCGATAGCATCTTTGCCGCCAAGGCCGATCGTACGAAGATGGAAGAAGAGCCCGTGATGGCTGCTCCCGATATTGACAAGCTTCAGGAAGAGCAGCAGAACTTTATCATCGAGCGCGAACCCGGAGAGGGAGCGGATAGTAAGGTTTGTTGCGACTCAGTCGCAACAGACGATGTTCAGTCTATTGCTGTGTCACAGCAACAAACCGCTTTCGACGACGAACTGACCCTTGACGACATCACTGCCACTCCCCGCGAAAAAAGCCGCGAGGAAATCATTGCTGAAGCTGAGGCTGCTGCCTTTGCTGAGGCTGAAGAAGCATAGGAAGCTGACAGCCAAAACGGCTGTCAGCAACCATACTAAAACAAATCGGAGACATGATGAGACAATTGTTATTGACATTAGGAGTCGCTGTGGGCCTCGTGGTCTATGGCCAGAAGAGCACGCCTCAGACAGCAGAACATCACGACTGGGAAGACAACCACGTGTTGCAAATCAATCGCGAGCCGGCACGTGCTTATTTCATTCCCTTTGGCGAACGTAAAGGGGACCGCATGGTGTCGCTGAATGGTGAGTGGCGTTTCCGTTGGACGAAGACTCCCGACGAACGCATCCGCGACTTCTATCGTGTCGATTTCGATGATACCAATTGGGCTCGTTTGGCTGTTCCTGCCAATTGGGAGGTCAATGGCTATGGTACGCCTATCTATGTCTCTGCAGGCTATCCGTTTAAGATTGACCCGCCTTATGTCACCCGAGAGCCTAAAAAGGACTGGACGACTTACGAGGAGCGCAACCCCTCAGGCCAATACCGCCGCACGTTTACGGTGCCTGATGGTTGGGTAGCGAGTACACCCGACGGAAAACCGTCGGGCACGGTGGCGGGCTATGGCCAGACCTTCCTCCGTTTCGAGGGTGTCATGTCGGCTTTCTACGTATGGGTCAATGGCCATCGGGTAGGGTATAGCCAAGGTTCGATGGAGCCCTCGGAGTTCAACGTCACGCCTTATATTAAGAAAGGAGAAAACCAGATAGCCATCGAGGTTTATAAATACAGCGACGGTTCATATCTGGAGGATCAAGACTTTTGGCGCTTTGGCGGCATTCATCGCGACGTGTTGTTCTATCATACCCCCGATGTGCGTGTTCGCGACGTAGCTGTTCGTGCCTCGATGGATGGTGTGCTGCAGATTAATCCGCAGTTCTCCGTCTACAATGGCGAGACGGGCGACGGCTATCGTCTCGTAGCAACGTTGATGGACGGCTCCTCTATAGTTTGTTGCGACTCAGTCGCAACAGACGAAACGCTCGACCTTGCCCACAAGGCTGCCCGCATGAACGAATGGTTCCCTCAGCGTGGGCATCGTAAGTTTGCCCGCATGGAGATGCGTGTCGACAACCCGCGCCTGTGGAGCGTCGAGCACCCCAACCTCTATACGCTGCTGATGGAGCTAAAAGACCCCGATGGGCGAACCATCGAAAACGTGACGCAGCAGGTGGGCTTCCGCACGATAGCCATCAAGGGTGGTCAGCTGCTCATAAACGGACAACCCATCAAGATTCGTGGTGTCAACCGTCATGAGCACGACCCCTATACGGCCCGTGTAATGACGGAAGAGCGCATGCTTCAGGACTTGCGACTGATGAAGCAGGCGAACATCAATGCCGTTCGCTTGGCTCACTATCCCAATTGTCCGCGTTGGTATGAACTGTGCGACTCGATGGGCATGTACGTGATGGATGAGGCCGATTGCGAGACGCATGGTTTGCGAGGCACGCTGGCTTCGACACCTGATTGGGGTGATGCCTTTTTGGATCGTGCCATCCGTATGGCTGAGCGCGACAAGAATCATCCCAGCATCATCTTCTGGAGTCTCGGCAACGAAAGCGGCTATGGTCCGAACCAAGCGGCCATGTCGGCTTGGCTCCATGAGTTCGACCCCACGCGTCCCGTTCACTACGAGGGTGCGCAGGGCGACCCCGATCCTTCGACTGTTGATGTCATCTCACGCTTCTATCCGCGAGTGATGCAGGAATACTTGAATCCTGGCATCCCCGAGGGTTCTGATAAGGAACGTGCTGAGAATGCCCGTTGGGAACGTTTGTTGGAGATTGCCAACCGCACGGGCGACCGCTGCACTTGGGTAGGTTCCGATGGTGGTCCGCGACCCGTGTTGACCAGCGAATACGCCCACTCGATGGGAAACGCCCTTGGTAATTTCAAGGAATATTGGGATGAAATCAATTCTAATCCGCGTATGCTGGGCGGCTTCATCTGGGACTGGGTGGATCAAGGCATAGCCCTAAATGAGAAATTAGAAATGAGTAATGAGAAATGGTCTGGCATACCTAAGAATGCAGTATTCTATGGTGGTGACTTTGGCGACAAGCCCAACCTGCATGCGTTTTGCATGAATGGTATTGTGATGAGCGACCGCACGCTGACGCCTAAATATTACGAGGTGCAGGCCATTTATGGTAGGCTGAGCGAGCAGGAGATAGCCAACAAGTATCGCGAGACCTCAGCGGCCAAGCCCAAGCCTTCAAAAACAAAAAAGGCCACATCTGACATCACTAATCTGATAGCCAATATCAAAACGCAATGCTTCCGTGCACCTACGGATAATGACAAGAGCTTCGGCAATTGGTTGGCAAAGGACTGGAAGCGCTGCGGACTCGACACGCTGTATATGCCTGTGTGGACTGAACAAAACGGCAATGAGCTGACGTTTACGTTCGACATTCCAGACTCATTACCCCCAATACCGCGTTTGGGTATCCTCATCGAATTGCCCCGCGAGTACGAACAACTGACGTGGTATGGTCGCGGACCTTGGGACAACTATCCTGATCGCAAAGAGTCGTGCCCCATTGGCTTGTGGAAGTCGACGGTCTCTCAGCAATATGTCCACTATCCCCGTCCGCAAGACTCGGGTAACCACGAGGACTGCACCTACGTCGAACTGCGTACCAAGAAGGGAAAGCGTCTCCGCATCGAGGCTGTCGACGAGCCGTTTTCATTCTCGGCGCTGCCTTACTCGGCTCAATACTTAGCCAGCAAGACGCACGACTACGAACTCGTCGACGAGGGTCCCAGCACCCGCAATAGCGAGGCAAAGACGTATCTTAGCATCGATTGTGCCGTCATGGGTCTTGGCAATAGTTCGTGTGGCCCAGGTGTCCTCAAGCGTTACACCATCGACCCATCGAAGCGCCATCAGCTGAAGATCCGGATAAGTCAGTAAACTTGCTGATTTCCGTTCCAACGAAACAGAAATTACTAAATAACCAAAAATATGAGAAAGAACATTCTTACCATCGCCCTGATAGCCGTAGCGATGAGTGTGCAGGCAGAAGACAGCGAACAGATTCGTCGCAACCAAGTGGGATATGCTCCCACGCAGGAGAAAGTCATCGTCATCGATGGCGTCAATCCGGCAGGAAAGTTGCGCATTACTACTCCTAATGGTAAAGTCGTGAAACCCAAAGTCAGCAGAAAGGCCGTTTCGCCTTGGTCTGGTAAGACGCGCTATATTGTAGACCTTGGCGCGTTGACGCAGGAGGGACAATACCGCATTGCACTTGGCAAGGACGAGGCTTGCACGCTGACCATCAAGGAGCGTCCCTATCGCGACATCGCCGCAGCCTCGCTCCGTTTGTTCTATCTCATCCGTTCAGGAGTGTCTATCACTTTGGGTGGAGCATACAACCGCCCGATGGGACATCCCGATACCCATGTGCTGGTGCATAACTCGGCAGCCTCGCCCCTTAGGCCCGCAGGAACTGTTATCAGTTCACCCTATGGCTGGTACGATGCTGGCGACTACAACAAATATGTGGTGAATTCTGCCTTCAGCATTGGGCTGATGTTTGTTACCTACGAGCAATTCCCCAAGTATTTTGCTGAGCTCAATACCCATATCCCCGAGAGCAGCAACAAGACTCCCGATTTCCTTGACGAAATGATGTTCAATCTGCGCTGGTTCCTTACCATGCAGGATCCTTACGATGGCGGAGTCTACCACAAACTGACAACGCCGAACTTCGAGGGTTTCGTCATGCCAACAGATTGTAAGCAACCCCGATATGTTGTTGCCAAGAGCGTCACAGCCACTCTCGACTTTGCTGCTGTGATGGCTGATGCAGCCCGAATCTTCGAACCTTACCAGGCTGACTATCCAGGCTTTAGTGCGCAGGCAGCAGCGATGGCTGAGCGGGCTTACCAGTGGGCCAAGGAACATCCTCAGGCCTTCTATTGGCAGGGGCAGCTAAAAGACCCCGCAGTCACCACTGGTACCTATGGTGATGGCAAAGCCTCCGACGAATTCTTCTGGGCAGCTTCGGCACTTTATCGTCTGACGGGCAAGCAGACCTATCTGGACGATGCGCTGCAAAACAAGCCCCAGCGCTTTACTACTCCTACGTGGGGCAATGTCGCTTCGCTTGGAGCCTTCGAGTGGATGACTGGGGGTTCCTCTAATCTCCCTGAAAAAGTGGAGACTCTTAAGGCTGATATGGTTGGACAACTGAACGACTATTGTGCTGAAGCCATCAAGAGCGCAGCCACCTCTTGCTTCAACAGCCCCTATGGTAACAACCCGCGCGACTTTGGATGGGGTTGTCTGGCCGAGCATCTTTGCTGTCAGGCCCTCGCTCTGCTCTATGCCGATCAGCTCTCAGGCCAACAGAACTACCGCCGCTATGCCCAACAAAATGCCGATTACCTCTTTGGACGCAATGCCACAGGTTATTGTTATGTCACAGGTTTTGGCGACAAGAGTCCCATGCACCCACACCATCGTCCTTCGGCTGCTGATGGCGTTGACACGCCGTTCCCAGGCATGCTTGTAGGTGGTCCCAACCCAGGACAGCAGGACAAGCAAACACTCAAGACGCCGTATCTCTCCAACTATCCCGACGAGTCGTATCTCGACGTAGAGGAGTCGTATGCCTCCAACGAGATTGCCATCAATTGGAACGCGTCCCTCGTCGCCTTCCTCTGCTGGCTCGACGCCATACTATAGGACTTTATAATCCAAGTTTTGCGAGCAGCATACCCGTCCAGTCCTCATTGTTCTGAGGACACAGCGTCTGTATACCCATGCGGTTGGCAGCTTCCACGTTAGCCTTTCCGTCGTCAATGAACAGCACTTCCT
Source organism: uncultured Prevotellaceae bacterium (assembly GCA_946188395.1). Lineage (GTDB taxonomy): Bacteria > Bacteroidota > Bacteroidia > Bacteroidales > Bacteroidaceae > Prevotella. Next base: position 40,028 of record CAMHUU010000002.1, read on the forward strand.
CTGCACGTGCCTGCTCGCCTTTCAGCATGCTGAGGAAAATCTGTTCTGAAGGTTTCATCACCTTCAGCTGATAGCTCAGATACATCGCGTCGAAATAGTCGTCGATGGGATGCCCCTCGCCATCGAATTCGCTGCTTTGGGCCCATTGCATCATATAGGGATTGGTGTTCGACAACAGGCTGACGCGATAGCCCTGTTGGCGCAGCCACGTCAGCATCTCGAGGTTCCGTTTGGGCACAGCCTCCACGTAGCCGTGCCAGGCATAGAAGCACTCGTCCGCCGTTACCTCACGGCCTATCAACTTGCTCAACTCCTGTCGGAACGCTTCTTTCCCGATGGTACCGTCTTCCAATTGTCCGAAGATGCCCGTTTGGTGGAAAGCATCCAGATGCTGTCGGGCGTCCCTCAGTCCGATTTCCTCGAACCGCTTTACTGCTTGTTCGTAGCTCAGTGCTATCACGACGCCACCCAGGTCGAATACGATATGCTTTATCTTTCCCATTGCGCTGCAAAGGTACAAAAAATCTCCAATTTATGCACAAAAAGAGCATAGAAATCTCTCTTTGGTAATTTCGTCGATACAAATAGCAATCATTGGCATTGTTTTATCAAACGTTGTCTTAGTTTTATCAAACGTTGCCTTAGTTTTATCAAACGTTGTCTTAGTTTTAACTTTATCCCGTTCTTCCGACCCTTTTAGCGCGTACCTAAAGAACTTTTAGAACCTAGGCGAGCATCTTTCTGAACGCAGGAAACAAAAAAGTCTCAGATTCCTCTGAGACTTCCGTTGTGGACCAGGTAGGGCTTGAACCTACGACCTCCAGATTATGAGTCTGTTGCTCTAACCAACTGAGCTACAAGTCCAGTGCAAATGCAATTTGCGGGTGCAAAGGTAATAAAAAAAAAGTGAAAAGTGAAGAGTGAAGCGTGAAAAATTTGCTTCTGCACCTTATTTTTAATAAAAATTGCACTACCTTTGACTTCGTCGAAAGTACTCTCGTTCGGAAAAACCCAAATTAATTTGGATTTTCGCTCACTTAATCGTACCTTTGCACCCATGAACGAAGATAAACGACAAGGATTGAGTGCCGCTGAGGTGTCGATGAGCCGGTTGGAGCATGGTGAGAACGTGCTGACTCCGCCGCGTCGACAGTCGATGTGGCGCTTGTATCTGGAGAAATATCAGGACCCGATGGTTCGTATTCTGCTGGTGGCTGCTGTGGTGTCGCTGGTGCTGTCGTTCGTGAAAAACGACTTCATCGAAACCATCGGTATCATTGCTGCAGTGCTTTTGGCTACGACGGTGGGTTTCATCTTCGAGCGCGACGCTGCCCGCAAGTTCGACGTGCTGACACAGCTGGGCGAAGAACAACGGGTGAAGGTGGTGCGCGATGGTACCATTGTGGAGATTCCACGTCGCGAGGTCGTAGTGGGCGACACGGTAATAGTCGAGACGGGTGACGAAGTGCCTGCCGATGGACTGCTGTTTGAAGCCACTGATCTGCAGGTCGACGAGAGCAGTCTGACGGGTGAGATGCTGACGGAGAAATCGTTGGACCACCAGAAAGTGTCGGCATACCCTAGCGACCAGCTGTTGCGTTCGTCCATGGTGATGAACGGCACGGGACGCTACGTGGTGACTGCTGTCGGCGATGAGACGGAGATAGGTCATGTGGCCCGTCAGGCAACGGAAATCACAGGCGTAAAGACTCCGCTAAATATGCAGCTGGACCGCCTGGCCAAACTGATCAGCAAGATAGGCAGCGGTGTGTCGATAGCTGCTTTCCTGGTGTTCCTGATTCACGATATTCTGACCAACGATCTATGGCATACAACAGACTACGTCGGGATGGCCGAAGTGGTGCTGAAATATTTCATGATGGCTGTCACGCTTATCGTAATGGCCGTGCCCGAAGGTCTGCCAATGGCAGTCACGCTGGCTTTGGCGCTGAACATGCGTCGGATGCTGAAATCGAACAACCTGGTGCGCAAGTTGCAAGCCTCGGAAACGATGGGTGCCGTGACGTGCATCTGTACAGACAAAACGGGTACGCTGACCGAGAACCGCATGACGGTAGTCGATGTCAGACGCATGAAAGACGACCGCCGATGCGACTTGGCCATTGCGCTGAACACAACGGCTACGCACGACGTGGGCAATCCCACGGAACAGGCCTTACTGCGATGGTTGCAGGAACAGGATGTCGACTACCAGCAGCTGCGCGACGAGCACACGCTGACCAGTCGTCTGCCATTCTCGACGGAACGGAAATACATGAGTACGACGGTGGGCAATACCGAATATATAAAAGGTGCTCCCGAGGTGGTGATGGATATGTGCGACCTGACCCCTGACGAGCGCCAGCAGGCCCAGCAGCAGTTGCTGGAGTGGCAACAGCACGCCATGCGAACGTTGGCTATTGCTCAGGACAAGACGCTGCTGGCTATCGTTGCCATCAGCGACCCGTTGCGCAAGGAGGTTCCTGCGGCTATCCGCCAATGTGAACGGGCCGGAATAGATGTGAAGATTGTGACGGGCGACACAGCCCAGACGGCAATGGAGATAGCAAGGCAATGCGGACTCGTAGAATCAGGTGGACAAGTTTCTGATTCCATCACTGGTGCGGAGTTTGCTGCGCTGAGCGACGAAGCGGCTTTAAATGTCGTTCGTGGGCTGAAGGTGATGTCGCGAGCCCGTCCGACGGACAAGCAACGACTGGTCAGTCTGTTGCAGCAACAAGGCGAAGTGGTGGCTGTGACGGGCGACGGCACCAACGACGCCCCAGCCTTGAACCGTGCCCATGTGGGACTCTCGCTGGGTTCAGGCACCAGTGTGGCCAAAGAAGCCAGCGACATCACGCTGATTGACGATTCGTTCAGCAGCATCGTACATGCGGTCATGTGGGGCCGTTCGCTATACAAGAACATCCAGCGGTTCATCTTCTTCCAACTCGTAGTCAACGTAACAGCCCTATTGCTGGTGCTGTTTGGTGCCTTCTTGGGAACGGAACTGCCGCTGACCATCACGCAGATTCTTTGGGTGAATCTGATTATGGACACGTTTGCCGCTATGGCTATGGCCTCGCTGCCGCCGTCGCGCGAGGTGATGCAGGAGAAACCCCGTTCGCGCGATGCCTTTATCATCACGCCGGGCATGGCACGCGGCATTGGCTTCATCGGTGGCTTGTTCTTTGTATTCACCTTCGCCCTGCTCTATTATTTCGAGCGGATAGCAGGTGTCGACGCTCATGAGTTGACCATCTTCTTCTGCATCTTCGTCATGTTGCAGTGGTGGAATCTGTTCAATGCCCGCAGTCTGGGTTCGAACTATTCAGCATTCCATAATTTTTGGCTATGTCGTGGTTTCCTTATTGTGTTGCCTGCGGTGTTAGTGGGTCAGTGGCTGATAGTGACTTTTGGTGGTGCGATGTTCCGTACGGTGCCCCTTTCGCTGACCGAATGGCTTTGGATCATCATCGGTACGTCGCCCGTGCTTTGGATAGGGGAAATCTGGAGAAAGGTAAAAAAGTAAATAATGGTCGGATTTGTTGCAACGATAGGTATGTTCGATGGCGTACATCTGGGTCACCAGTTTGTATTGCAGCAGACGATAGACCTGGCTCGCGAGTCGGGGTTGCAGCCGTTGTGCATCACCTTCGACCATTCACCGCGACAGGAACAGGTGTTGACACCGTTGGACGAAAAGGTGCGGCTGATTCGCCAAATGGGCATTGACCGCGTCGAAGTGCTGGCCTTTACGGCGGAGTTGAAGTCGCTGACCGCTCGGCAGTTTATGGAGCAGGTGTTGCGCAATCAGATGAATGTGCGCGTGTTGCTGACGGGTTATGACAACCGTTTCGGACGGAACCGCGAGGAAGGCTTCGACGACTATGTGCGCTATGGTCGGGAGCTGGGCATCGAGGTAGTGAGCCTCCCCCCTGCCCCCTCCGAAGGAAGGGAAGGCGTAGTCAGTTCATCGTATATCCGTCAGCTGTTGCTGGAGGGTCAAGTGGCTGAGGCAGCCCAGTGTCTGGGTCACCCTTATTCCATCAGCGGGCGTGTCGCTCATGGGGAACACATTGGAACGGAGCTTGGTTTCCCTACGGCTAACCTTGTGCCGTCTGAGAGCCAGCTGATTCCTGCCCCAGGAGCCTATGCAGTCAGAGTGACATTCAACACTCCACACTCCTCACTCCACACGCAAAGCGGCATGATGAACATCGGCACGCGTCCTACCTTCGACGGACACGAACAGACACTCGAGGTGCACATCCTGCATTTCCACGAAGACCTTTACGGACAAGCGTTGAGCGTGGAGTTTGTCAAGAGGTTGCGCGAAGAACGCCGTTTCGATAGCATGGAAGCCCTTAAGGAACAATTAAAGCAAGATGCCATTCAGGCAGAACAAGCAATAAAAGAAACATCACGATGAAAAAAGCACTCAGTTATCTAGTTATTTTTCTTGGCATTCAGATTCTTGGCGGTGCCATTATCAATGCCGTCTGGCCATTGGTGACGGGGTCGCCCGACAAGACACCGGCTCTGCTGATTACGACAACGGTAATCGTCAGCTTAGCAGTCATCATCCTTTTCTTGTGGGCCCGTTGGACAGAGGTGTCGCCTAAGTGGTTGCGCACCCGACCTTGGACGGTGCTGGCGTGGAGCGTAGTAGCGGCTCTGGGAACCCTTATCCCATCGGCATGGGTGCAAGAACAGATGCCAGAACTACCCAATCTGGTGGAGTCGGAGTTTGACATGATTCTTGGCAATCGCTGGGGCTATGTGACCATAGGTCTCTTGGCACCACTGTCGGAAGAAATCGTGATGCGCGGAGGTATTCTAAAAGAGCTGCTGAAGTCGACAAAGCTATCGCCTTGGGGAGCCATTGCCATCTCGGCCTTGTTCTTCAGCCTGATACACATGAATCCGGCTCAGATGCCGCATGCCTTCGTCATTGGACTGCTGCTGGGTTGGATGTATTGGCGCACGGGGTCTATCCTACCCTGTATGGCTTATCATTGGGCCAACAATAGTGCGGCTTACGTCATCTACAACATCTATCCCGATCCGGACATCAAACTGATTGAACTCTTCAAAGGCAGCGAAATGCATGTCTATCTGGCTGTGGTGTTCTCGTTGCTCATTCTGTTGCCTGCCCTCTATCAGTTGCATTTGTGGATGCGCAGGGCAGAATAGAAAGATAAATCGGAAAGACATAAAAAAGCGGGCTACCTCTGGTGTCAGACGGTAGCTCGCTGTGTGTTAGTGTGTTTAATAAACTTGATCAATTATAGAGAAAGCATAGAAATAAATCTTAGTCTGTGGGCAGCGCTGGGGTCAGCACTTTGGTGCTGTCGGCTACCATTTCATCCACATTGGCTACCTGAACGGGAATGACAACGGCTACGGTGTCGGCTTCCTTCAGGTTTTCGGCATAGTCACTGGGCGTGTTCCATGTGGAATCCCATGGGGCCTGAGCAGCATTGCCAAGGGTGAGGATGATAGCCACGACGGCTGCAGCCTTGAAGAGCGGCATGAGGCGCTGGGTAAGTGTTACCCGCTGAGCCTTTTCCGTCTGCGGCTTCTCGTCAATCATGGCTAGGATACGGGCATCGAAGTCGTCGTCCAGCGACTCGTTGGCATCTGCCGTAAAGAGCGGGCGCAAAGGCTCCATCTCTGCCGGAATATCCTTCTGGCAGAAGAAGGTATGCAGAATATTCTCTTCTTCGAGAGTGGTCTCTGCGTTCCAATAGCGCTCCAGGAGCTGTTCGATGTACTTATAGTCCATATCTTTCTTGTTTTAAAAATTCCTTTTTTATTGTCTGTCTGGCTCGGAAGATGTTCACCTTCACCTGCTCTTCAGTGATGCCCATGATGGTTGCAATGTCACGATAACTCTTGTTCTCCATATCGCGCAGCTGCATCACGGTGCGCTGCTTTTCGGGCAATTGGTCGATGATACGCCGGACGAGGGCTATTCTGTCGTGTTGCACGGCCTGCTCCTCAGGGTTAGCTCCGTAGCTGTTGTCAGCGGTCTCATGACCTTCTTCTTCGAGCGATGCTGACTGGTTGTCCAGGTGGCGCATCTTGTCGAGCGAGAGGTTTCTGCATATGGTCAGGCAGAAGGCTTCTATGGAGTCTATCTTGTCCCAGCTGTCGCGCTGGTTCCAGACCTTCATCATCGTCTCCTGAACAACGTCCTCGGCTTCCGCACGGTTGAGAGTGATGCGGAGCGCCAGTCTGAAGAGCTCATTCTTCAGCGGCAGCACGTCGGCTTGGAAACTGATTTTTTTCACCTCTCTAATAATAAAGACGATTCAAAAAAGGAAAAGTTACAGAAAAACTAAGATTTTTTTATTCTATGATGGTTCCATGCTTGCCATCGATGGCTGTAGCAAGGGTAATGATTACTTTCGAAACACCAGCATCGACGGCATTCAGGGCATTTTCTATCTTGGGAAGCATACCACCAGAGATGGTGCCGTCAGCTTTATATTGATCAAATAAAGTGCGAGTAATGACGGGAATCACCGATTCGTCATCGTCAGGATTGCTCAGCACACCCTTCTTTTCGAACGAGAAGATGAGCGTCACATCGTAAATAGCGGCAAGGGCTTTGGCTGTCTCAGAGGCGATGGTGTCGGCATTGGTGTTCAGGATATGTCCCTCGCCATCGTGCGTCAGCGGAGCCATTACGGGGGTAATGCCTGCTTCGATGAGTCGGCTCAGCATCTGGCCGTCAGCGGCGTCCACATCGCCCACCCAACCGAAGTCGATGCCATCTTTGAGGGGGCGCTTGTGACTACGGATAGCATTGGCGTCGGCTCCAGTCAGTCCGAGGGCGTTGATGCCATTGGCCTGAAGACGGGCCACGAGGTTCTTGTTGACCAGTCCGCCATAGACCATCGTGACCACCTCGAGCATATCGCTATCGGTGATGCGACGACCATTGACCATTTGGGTCTCAATACCCAGACGTTCGGCTATCTTGGTAGCTTTACGGCCACCGCCATGTACCAATACCTTACGGCCTTCGATAGCCGAGAAGTCGCGTAACAACTGAGAGAGCTGCAGTTCATCCTCGACTACAGCTCCTCCTACTTTTACTATTGTAAGTTTTTCTTTCATTTCTATTTCGTTATTCCGGTATCCGTTATATCGTAATTCCGTTATTCCAAATAAGTATATCCATAAAGTCCCGAGCGGTAGTTAGAAAGGAATTCTTTGCCTTCTTCCAAGGTGATCTTGCCTTGCTTAACGCTCTTGGCTACCCAGATTTCCAGCTGACGGACGAGTTTCTTGGGATTATACTGTACATACTCCAACACCTCTTCTACCGTTTCTCCATCAAAGATCTGGTCGATGTGGTAATGGCCGTCCTTGACGGAAATGTGTACTGCCGTCGTGTCGCCAAACAAGTTGTGCATATCGCCCAGAATTTCCTGATAGGCACCTACGAGGAATACGCCCAAATAGTAGTTCTCGTTCTTCTTCAAGGCATGAACGGGCAGAGAATGCGAGTTATGGCGGTTGGTTGCGAAGTTGGCAATCTTACCGTCCGAGTCGCAGGTAATGTCCTGAATGGTCGCATTACGCGTGGGACGCTCGTTCAGTCGCTGGATGGGCATGATGGGGAATATCTGGTCGATGGCCCATGAGTCGGGCAACGACTGGAACAGCGAGAAGTTGCAGAAATACTTGTCAGCCAGCAACTTATCGATATTCATCAGTTCCTCGGGAACGTGCTTCAGATTCTTGGCCAAAGCGTGAATCTCGTGACACACGCTCCAATACATGGCCTCAATCTCTGCACGAGTCTTCAAGTCGACGATACCATGTGCAAAGAGGTCGAGCACCTCCTCGCGAATCTGTTCTGCATCGTGCCAGTCTTCAAGGACATTGCGAGGCGACAGGTTGTCCCAAATCTCATAGAGGTCCTTTACCAGCTGATGGCTGTTCTCATCGGGCTCGAACTCCTCAGGCATCTCAGGTAGTGAGGCTGTTTCCAGCACATCAATAACGAGAATAGAATGGTGGGCAGCCAGCGAACGGCCGCTCTCGGTAATCAGGTTGGGGTGGGGGATGTCGTTGCGGTTGGCGGCATCTACGAAAGTATAGATACAGTCATTGACGTACTCTTGGATAGAGTAGTTGACACTACTCTCACTCGATGGAGAACGGGTTCCGTCGTAGTCGACGCCCAAACCACCACCGCAGTCAACGAAGTCGACGTTGTAGCCCATCTTGTGCAGCTGTACATAGAACTGAGAAGCCTCGCGCAGAGCCGTCTGAATACGACGAATCTTGGTGATTTGCGAACCAATATGGAAATGGATGAGTCGCAGGCAGTCGCGCATATCCTTCTTGTCCAGCATCTCCAGAGCCTCCAGCAGTTCAGCACTGGTCAGTCCGAACTTCGAGGCGTCGCCACCGCTTTCTTCCCACTTGCCGGCACCACTGCTAGCCAGTTTGATACGGATACCGATGTTGGGTCTGACACCCAGCTTCTTAGCCTCCTTGGCTATGATTTCCAGTTCGTTAAGTTTCTCGACGACGATGAAGATACGCTTGCCCATCTTCTGTGCCAACAGCGCCAACTCGATATACGACTGATCCTTGTAGCCGTTACAAATGATGATAGAATCGCTCTGACACTGTACGGCAATCACCGCGTGCAACTCGGGTTTCGAACCAGCCTCGATGCCCAGATTGAACTTACGACCATGCGAGATAATCTCTTCCACGACGGGTTGCATCTGGTTGACCTTGATGGGGAACACCACATAGTTTTCGGCCTTATACTCATATTGCTCAGCCGCTTTCTTGAAGCAACTCCACGTCTTCTCGATACGGTTGTCGAGAATATCGGGGAAACGCAGCAGCACTGGTGACTGCACATCACGCAGTGACAGTTCGTCCATCACCTCACGGAGGTCAATCTGTGTACCGTCCTTGCAAGGGGTTACATAGACATTGCCTTCGTCGTTGATTCCGAAATAGCTGGTACCCCAGCCATTGATGTTGTAAAGCTCCTTGGAGTCGTCAGTGGTCCATTTCTTCATAGCTTCAGCAATTCACGTAGTTGTTGTACAGATATTTTTATTTTGTCATAGTCGTCAAGCACATTGACGTCGAGCGTATGGCGGGCCTTCTCGTAGAACGGCTCACGCTCTTTCAGGTGTTCAGTGATATATGCTATCAATTCCTCGGTGCTTTTGCCCTTTAGCAACGGGCGTTCTACCTTGGCCATGAGCAGGTGCTTGTAGAGTGTTTCCGGACTGGCTTTCAGATAAACCACGTCGCCTTGTTCGTTCAGGTAGTCCATATTGTCGAAGAAACAAGGGGTGCCACCACCACAGCTGATGATGACATCCTCGAATTCTGCCACTTCGTGCAACATGTTATACTCTATCTTACGGAAACCTTCCTCACCCTTTTCTGCAAAGATCTGCGACACCGTCTTGCGCATGCGGCTCTCGATATACCAGTCCAAGTCGTAGAACATCATCCCCGTCTCTTTCGAGAGGGCTTTGCCTACGGTTGTCTTGCCCGAGCCCATGTAGCCAATCAGGATGATGCGCCTCATTTCTTCTGCTTCTCAATGATTTCCATGCACTGGTCGAAGGTCAGCTTGGCAGCTGTGGCGTGCATGGCTTTGGGAATACGGTAGTTCTTGCCGTCGTAGGCGATATAAGGTCCGTAGCGACCATTCAGAATCTGCATCTTACCATCAGCGTCGAAGGCTTTCAGGTGTTTCTGCGACTCCTGCTGGCGCTTTTCCTTAATCAGTGTGATAGCCTCTTCCAGCGTAACGGCCATGGGGTCGCTGTCCTTAGGCAGAGAGGTGTATTTCTTCTGGTGGAGCACATAGGGCCCGAAACGACCTGTACCGATTACGATGGGAGCACCTTCGAAGTCGCCCAGTGTACGAGGCAGCTGGAACAATTCCATTGCTTCTTCGAGCGTAATGGTCTCCATGCTCTTGTCGCTGGGAATCTGGGCAAAACGAGGTTTTTCGGTATCCTCGGCAGAACCAATCTGAACGACTGGTCCGAAGCGTCCAATCTTAACGAAGACGGGCTTGCCGCTCTTGGGGTCAATGCCCAGCTGGCGTTCGCCGGCCTTGTGTTCCTGACGGGCATTCATGGTCTTTTCGACAGTCGGTTCAAACTTCTTATAGAAGCTCTTCATCATGTCCGTCCATTTCTCACTGCCTTCAGCAATCTTATCGAAGTCCTGCTCAACCTTTGCCGTGAAGTTATAGTCCATAATGGTCGGGAAATACTTCATCAGGAAGTCGTTGACCACCATGCCGATGTCGGTAGGCAGAAGCTTACCCTTGTCAGAGCCAGCCATCTCCTTGCGCTTTTTCTGCGTGATGACCTTGCCCTTGAGGGTGTCGATGGTGTAGAAACGCTCTTCACCTTTCTTGTCGCCCTTGTGCACATACTCACGCTGCTGAATGGTAGAAATAGTAGGCGCATAGGTAGAAGGACGGCCAATGCCCAGCTCTTCCAGTTTTTTGACGAGCGAAGCTTCTGTATAGCGCAGAGGACTCTGGCTGAAACGTTCTGTGGCCTGAATCTCACGACGGGTCAGTTCCATTCCTTTCTTCAAAGGAGGCAGCACGTGGCTTTCTTCTTCCTGCTCTTCGTCGTCCACCGACTCACGATAAACCTTGATGAAACCATCGAATTTCACCACTTCACCCTGTGCCACAAAGACTTCGTCAGTACCGCTGATAGAGATGTTCACGGTGGTCTTCTCTATTTCGGCATCAGCCATCTGACTGGCTATCGTGCGCTTCCAAATCAGTTCGTAGAGTTTCTTCTCCTGCGACGTGCCCTCGATGCTTGCATTCTCCATGTAGGTCGGACGAATGGCTTCGTGAGCCTCCTGAGCACCCTTCGCATTGGTGTGATACTGACGTACCTTGCTGTATTCCTCGCCATAGAGCTTGGTAATCTCTTCCTTGCTGGCGTTGATGCACAGGCCAGAGAGGTTGACAGAGTCCGTACGCATATAGGTAATCTGTCCGTGCTCATACAAATGCTGAGCAACCATCATCGTCTGGCTGACGGTAAAGCCCAATTTGCGGGCAGCTTCCTGTTGCAGGGTAGACGTTGTGAAGGGAGGAGCGGGCGTACGCTTCATGGGCTTCTTCACCACAGCGTCAATGACGTAGCTGGCCTCTTTACACTTCTCCAGGAACTGCTCCACCTCTTCGTGGGTCTTCATGCGCTGAGCCAATGTAGCCTTTACTTCCGTCTGCGAACCATCGGCATTGGTAATGGCAAAGATACCGTTGATGCTGTAGTAGGGCTCGCTGTTGAAGTTTTGAATTTCGCGCTCACGTTCTACTATCAGTCGTACAGCCACACTCTGCACACGACCAGCTGAAAGCGCTGGCTTTACCTTGCGCCACAAGACGGGAGAGAGCTTAAAGCCTACCAAACGGTCCAATACACGACGAGCCTGTTGGGCGTTCACCAGATTCATGTCCAGATGACGCGGAGTCTCAATGGCGTTCAGAATGGCAGGCTTGGTAATTTCGTGGAAAACAATACGGTTCGTTTTCTCTTCGTCCAGTCCCAACACCTCACACAAGTGCCAGCTGATGGCTTCTCCCTCGCGGTCTTCATCGGATGCCAACCAGACTTTCTCAGCCTTCTCCGCATTCGATTTCAGTTCTTTGACGAGTTTTATCTTTTCCTCGGGTATTTCGTATTCGGGTTCGAGCGATTTCGTGTCAATACTCATTTCCTTCTTCTTCAGGTCACGGATATGACCATAGCTCGACATCACCTTATACTCTTTACCAAGAAACTTCTCTATCGTCTTGGCCTTTGCAGGCGACTCTACTATTACCAAATTCTTCTGCATACGAATATTTTAATGCTTAATTTTAATTCTTCAAAACGTCATGATGACATGATTCGGGCTGCAAAAGTAGAGAAAAGTTTTGGTTACACCTTATTTATATATAAGAATTTTGGTTTTATTAACAATTCGAGGATACAGGGAAAACCGCTCATCTCTAAGAGATGACGACAAAACGTGCCTTCGTGAGTCTTATATATAAAGAGCGATTAACGAATATGAAAAAGCTTCTGATGATTTTGAGCCTTGCGCTGCTGACGGTGTCGGCACAGGCCGGTAAGCCATGGGACAATGGCAAGTTACGTGTTTCGGATAACCAGCGTTATCTGCAGTTCGAAAACGGACAGCCCTTCTTCTGGCAGGGCGAAACGGGATGGCTGTTGCCTGAGCGTCTGGACAGGGCTGAGGCCGAGTGGTATCTCCAGTCGTGTGCCAAGGCGGGTTATAATGTGGTACAGGTACAGACCATCGACGGGGTGCCTGCCTACAACATCTACGGACAGATGTCGAACATAGATGGCTGGAACTTCAAGGACATCAACCGCAAAGGCGTCTATGGCTATTGGGACCACATGGACTATATCGTCGATATGGCTGCCCAACATGGCATCTACATCGGTATGGTGTGCATCTGGGGCGGACTCGTCAAGGCGGGCAAGCTAAGCGTAGAGGACGCGAAGAAATATGGTACCTTCCTCGCCAACCGCTATAAGAACAAGCCCAACATCATTTGGTTTATGGGAGGCGACATTCAAGGTGACATCAAGCCTGAAGTATGGGAGTCGCTGGCCACAACCATCAAGTCGATAGACAAGAACCACCTGATGACCTATCATCCTCGTGGACGCTACACCTCTGCCAAGTGGTGGAGCCAGGCTGAATGGATTGATTTCCATACGTTCCAAAGCGGACACCGTCGCTACGGACAGCGCATGGGCAATGCCGACTACCCCATTCCTGACAATACGGAGGAGGACAACTGGATGTATGTCGACTCGACGTGGAAGTTCAACCCCATCAAACCCGTGCTCGACGCTGAGCCTTCGTACGAGGATATTCCCATGGGACTTCACGACCCCAACGAGGCACGTTGGAAGGACTACGATGTGCGCCGCTATGCCTACTGGAGCGTGTTTGCAGGCTCGTGTGGTCATACCTACGGTCACAATGCCATTATGCAGATGCTGAAGCCCGGCTATCCGACGAGCTATGGTGATGCTGGCGACGTGAAGACGTGGTATCAGGGTCTCAAGGATCCTGGTTTCTCGCAGATGCAGTACCTGAAGCGCCTCATCCTGTCGTTCCCCTATTTCGAGCGTGTGCCTGACCAGAGCGTGATTCTCGAGAATGGCGAACGGTATAACCGTCTGATTGCCACTCGCGGCAACGACTATCTGCTGGTCTATAACTATAATAATAATAACATGAAGCTCGACCTGACGAAGATCAGCGGTGCGAAGAAGAACGTTTGGTGGATGACTGCTGCTACGGGCAAATTGAAGTATTTAGGCGAGTTCGACAACAAGGTGCTCACCTTCCGCTATCATCCGCAGTCGGCTCGTGTGGAGGATGGTGTGCTCATCGTGGTAGACAGCACAAAAGACTATCTGAAGAAAGACCAGACGGAACTGTCGCCTGACGGATACAAGGCCAAAGAGCGCGATTTAAACGAATAGGAACTATCGGAATAACGGAATGTCGATATAACGATAAAACGGAACAACGAATGAAGAAGCTCCTGATTATATTGCTGGCTATGTTGTCGTTGTCGGCCTCAGCAGCAAAGAAAAAGGTCGTGAAGCCTGACGTGAGTGTTGGGAGTTTACGCGTAGAAAACCTTGATCAGCCGTTAGGCATTGATACTGCCGAGCCCCGTTTCTCATGGATAACCCAATCCGACCAACAAGACGTAAAGCAGACAGCCTATGAAATCGTCGTCAGCGACGATAAGGGCGAAGTGTGGAATACGGGCAAGGTGGAGAGCGACCAACAGCTGTGGATTCCCTATGCTGGTAAGAAGTTGCAGAGCAACACCTTCTGTACCTGGAAAGTAAAAGTATGGACTACTGCTGGCGAATCGGACTGGAGCAGTGACGAGTGCTTCAGCATCGGATTGCTTAATGAAAGCAAATGGCGTGGCTATTGGATCGGTTTGGAACAACTGTTGCCTGGCGAAGAGCGTGGTATGCACACCCGTATGGCTGCCCGCTATCTGCGTAAGGAGTTTCAGTTGAAGGATAAACAAATCAAGCGTGCAACGGCGTATGTGGCTGGTATCGGACTGCACGAGTTCTACGTCAATGGGAAGCGCATGGGCGATGGCGTGCTGCAACCCGTACCCTCCGACTATCGCAAGACCATCTATTACAATACTTACAGCCTCCCCCTAACCCCCTCCAACTGGAGGGGGGACCACAAGGTATGCTTGGGGATTGTTCTGGGCAATGGCCGCGTGTTCCCCATGCAACAGCACAAGCCCTACAAGATTCATACCTTTGGTTATCCGAAGTGTCGCATCAACGTCATTGTGGAATATACGGATGGTACTACCGAATGTCTGAAGACGGATGACAAAGGTTGGAAGGTGACAGCCGATGGGCCCATTCGAGCCAACAACGAATATGATGGTGAGGAATACGACGCCCGTATGGAGATGATGGGTTGGAGCGAAGTGGGTTTCGACGATTCGAAATGGCTCAATGCCGAGCGTACAGATATTCCTCAGGCCTATCTGCGTAGTCAAATGACACAGGGGATGAGGAGCCTCCCCCTAACCCCCTCCAACGGGAGGGGGGACTTGACAGTGTCTCCTTCTGATAAGGGTATCATCGTCGATATTGGTCAGAACATTGCTGGTTGGTTGAAAGTTCGCGTTCGTGGACAAAAGGGTGACACCATCCGTATTGTCTATGCTGAGAAGTTAAATGCTGATGGCACTCTCTTTCGCGAGAACTTCCGCAATGCCCAATCGACGGACGTCTACATTTGCAATGGCGACGAAGACGAGGAAGGCCGCTGGTGGACGCCCGCGTTCGTCTATCACGGCTTTAAGTATGCCGAGGTCATCGGACTGAAAAACGCTTCGAAGGAAGACTTTGTGGCAGAAGTGGTGGCCGATGAAATGCGTACCACAGGACACTTTGAGTGTTCGGACACCATTTTGAACAAGATTATGCGCAATGCCTGGTGGGGCGTATTGGACAACTACAAGGGTATGCCTGTCGATTGTCCGCAGCGTGATGAACGCCAGCCTTGGCTGGGCGACCGCACGATGGGGTCGCTGGGTGAATCGTTCCTTTTCGACAACGAACGCCTCTATACCAAGTGGATGCGCGACATTTGCGAAGCACAACGGACGGATGGCTGTATTCCTGATGTGGCGCCAGCCTTTTGGAACTACTATTCCGACGATGTGGCCTGGGCAGCAGCATTGCCTTTCTCGTGCGATATGTTGTGGCGACAGTATGGTAACCGCCAGCCCATCATCGACTGCTATCCCTATATCAAAAAGTGGGTGCTCCACATCATCGAGGAATATAGTAAGGACGGGATTATTCATTGCGGAAAGTATGCCGACTGGTGTGTACCGCCTGAAAAGCTGGAACTCATCCACTCGCAAGATCCAGCCCGCAAGACGGACGTTACGCTCATCTCTACGGCTTACATCATTCGCACCATGCAGCTGATGGAGCAGTGGGGTTGTGAGGCCGACTATTGGCGCCCCATCCGCGAGCAGATGACGGAAGCCTTCAACAAGAAGTTCCTGACCATCAAGCGAGGCACGTCGCCCCGTCCTGGGCATGTGCTCTATCCGGACTCTGTCTATTATGGCAACAACACCGTTACGGCCAACATCCTGCCATTAGCGATAGGTATCGTGCCTGATGACTGCAAGGACGACGTCATCAAGAACGTAGTAGAAAATATCTGCATCCAGAATAAGCACCACGTGTCGTGCGGTGTCATTGGCATCTCGTGGTTGATGCGAGGTCTCTCTGATAACGGTTTTGCTGACGTGGCCTATCGCCTGGCAACCACCAAGACCTACCCCTCGTGGGGCTATATGGCGGAGAACGGCGCTACGACCATCTGGGAACTGTGGAATGGCGACAAAGCCTCTCCCAAGATGAATAGCGGCAATCATGTGATGCTGCTGGGCGACCTGCTTACGTGGTGCTATCAGTACTTAGGTGGTATCCGTAGCACGGATGCCTACAAGCATATCGTGCTGAAGCCCGCTTTCGAGATACAGGACTGCGAATGGGCCAACGTCAGCTACGACTCGCCCTACGGCACCATCAAGAGCCACTGGCGGAAGACGCTTCAACACCTGGAGTGGGACGTCACCATTCCTTGTAACACAACGGCTGACGTCTGCCTGCCCAATGGCGAGACGAAAACCGTCGGTTCTGGCTCGTATCATTTCAGCGTCGACATACCGACTTCGCATCCTGCTATCGTGAAGGACCAGTTCCTCTACGAGCACACTTATTTCCCTGAGGCCCACGCCTCGACCATTGTGGAGACGAAAAACGGCGACCTCGTGGCAGGCTACTTCGGAGGCACCCACGAGCGCGATCCGGACGTCTGCATCTGGGTGAACATCAAGAAGAAGGGCTCGAACGAGTGGAGCAAACCCATTCTCGCTGCCGATGGTGTCCTCTCTATTGACGACCCTAACGCCAAATATATGGGCCTCTCTGGTCTGAAGGACGACACGACGCCCGCAACTGCTGGCCCGATCCGTACGGTATGTTGCGACTTAGTCGCAACAAACAAAACAATACCCGACGAACAGAACTACGACTACATCACCAAGACCACCCGCCTTCAGAACGTTCCTGACAAACTGAAGCGCAAGGCCTGCTGGAACCCCGTACTTTTCGAGATGCCCAATGGCGAATTGTGGCTCTTCTTCAAGATAGGCACTACCGTGGGCGATTGGACGGGCTGGCTCTGTAAGTCGAAAGACGGGGGCCGCACGTGGAGCAACAAGGAACCGCTGCCCTTCGACGCAGAGGGCCGCGCCTTCCTTGGTCCCATCAAGAACAAGCCCGAACTCATCGACGGGCGCCTGCTCTGTCCTTCATCGACGGAGAAGAACGGCTGGCGCTTCCACATGGAGATGCTCGACCTGAGCGACGGACGCTGGAAGAAGGGCACCCCTGCGAAGGACCTGAACTGGAAATGGATTCCCGTTGAGAGCACTGAGGCCATCAAGACGGACGACAACAAGCCGCACCCCATCGACTGCATCCAGCCCTCTATTCTGAAATTAAAGGACGGGCGCCTGCAGGTGACGATGCGCACGCATAATGCGCACATAGCAACCTCGTTCTCGTCGGACAATGGCGACACTTGGACGCCTGTTACCCTGCTCAATATTGAGAACAACCAAAGCGGTACGGATGCCGTCACGTTGCAAGATGGTCGTCACGCGCTGATTTACAACAACTTCGAGACGCTGCCGTTGACGCCCAAGGGTGTTCGCACGCCGTGTTCCATTGCACTGAGTGACGATGGTCAGAATTGGCAGCACGTTCTTACGCTCGAGGATTCGCCCATCGACCAATACTCCTATCCAGCTATCATTCAGGGCAAGGACGGCACACTGCACTGCGTCTACACGTGGCGTCGCCAGCGAGTCAGCTACAAGCAGATTGACTTGACGAAGTTGAAGTAGTTAGAGAAGTTAGAGAAGTTAAGATTAGAATATCCAGACGTCGTTCTCGTCGGTGGGGTAATTATACCAGTCGAGATTCGACTCGCAATCCTCTACCCACTCACCAAAGGAATGCCTGCGGGTGACGTACGCTCCGAACATGGCGTAGACGCCCGTTTGGGTCAGTTTGCGGAATCCAATCTGGATGCCTTCCAGGGGATAGCAGAATCTCTCGACGGGAATCATCAATGCCCAAGGTAGCGTCTTGTCAATTCTGTATTCTACCTGATAGGGGTAAATCACCTGGGCAGCCTTATAGTTGTCCAAGTGGGTCTCGTAGCGCCCGCTGTTATAGAAGGCCACGATAAACGGGTCGAGCTGTTCCAACGTGAAGTTCTTGGCCTTCTCGGCATCTTTGAAGGTGATGATATACTTTTGCGTGGCGTATGGCCTGTTTTCGAAATCTTCGGTGCTGCTTATCGAGGTGTTATAGTACTTACGCTTGTAAATCGTACCGCTGTTTTCTGTCACTTCCTGACTGCTGTTCATGGCCCAGTGGGCATCGTTGAACAGCGTGATAATGGCCTCTGTACCCTTTTGGCCCGAACGGAACGTCGTGGTGTTGTTCAGCAGCTCCTTCGATCCGTTAGGCAGGTTGTCGTCGAAGGTCTTTCCGTCTGCTGTCGTCACACTTTCTATGTCGTTATAAGTGCAATTCAACAGTCTGACCAATCCGGCAATCTGGTGGGTACAACCCACGGCCTGCAATGTCACGTCCAGCGTGATTTGCTTGGGATTATCGGGGTGCTTGTCGATGCCCATTCTGACCACCAGGTCGTTGTAGTCGTAGTCGCCAGCCAACGGGTAGTTCTCTTCGAAAACAAAGGTGTAGGTTTGCGGTTTCAGGGTGAGTCCTGACGGAAAACCGAAGGAAGACGACTTGAAGTCTACATCTGTCTGAGTGACAGGGAATTGAGTGACATAGTATTTGCCGTCTTGGTCCACCAATGCCGCATAAAGGATGGTTTGCGTGACGGGTGTGGTCACAGGCAGCGAGACGGTTCCTCCGTCGGAAATCGTTGTCTGATTCAGTACGGACACCGTGCTGTTGGCAAGTGGATTGTCGGAAAGAATCATGGCGACTTTTATGTTTTTGCCCGTGTTGGCGGTAATGCGATACAGATGCTGGGCCGAAAGCACCCACTGGTGACGGATGTCGATGCTGTCGACGGGCGAGTTCAGGTCCAGATATTTTTCGTACTGGTTCATGTCGTAAAGGTCATTACTATGACACGACGTGATGCCCAGAAGTGTCACCACAACCCACAAGGATGATATCAGACAAACAGTTTTCTTCATAACTTTATATTTAGTACGTCCTAATTTGCGGTCAAAATTACTATTTTTGCTTCAAAAACGCAAAAAAATATAGATAAGTAGCCGCAATTTTGCCAATTTTTATAGATTTTAACACTAAATATTACCAAACTAGCTAATTTCTTTGTAATTTTGCACCCATCAATTGATTATCTAAAAGTTACGTAACGAAAAATTAAAATCTTATGAGCGGAATGAAAAAGTATGTAAGCACGGGATTGTTGGCTCTGCTCACTACAGCCTATTTAACTTCCAGCTGTTCTCGCGACGACTTCAGCGGTTCTATCATTGAGGCCAAGAAACAAGCCTTCAGTGATAACTTCAAAGCTGCCTATGGCACCATCAATCCTTTGCAGGATTGGGGCTTCGGTTCAGCGACGACACGAGGATGGGCACTTACGCGTAGTATGTCTAACCCGTCTGTTCCAGCAATGACAGCTCCCTATGATGAGGACTGGGTGGCAACCTATATGGAAACGGCCAAGGAACCAACAGCAGAAAATGTTGTAGATGACTACGATAACGGTCATTGGGAAGGAGGTTCTTCTGCTGTTTGGTATTCTTGGATAGGAGATGCAACAACCCTTCAGTATAGTTCAGATCAATTTACTGGTTCTGAAGAAGACAGAACTTTATTTGAAACATATTGTCGTCCTTTCTTTAACATCAAGAACGGCGGCGGTACTTGGTCAGATTATTTCGGTTGTGCCGACGAAGCAGCAGCTACTCGCTATTTGTATGATATACTTACCGCAGCAGGCAAGTGGACTTCATGGGTAAATGGTGTTGCTCCTTCTGGACAGACATGGGTGCCCGATCCAACCTACGTGCTGAACTTCAAGATTACTGGCACTTGGGAAGGAAACATCAAGGTTGCTGGTGATGGCGAACGTACTATCGTAATAGGAAACGGAGGTATTTGGTATATTAACGACCAAGACCAGACGATGGGTGGTGACACAAAGATTATCATAGCCAGTGGCGGTACGCTTCACATCACAAGCGGTAATACCCTCAATCTTGTTAATCAGGCTCGTTTGGTGGTTTTGCCTGGCGGTGCAATTGAAGGAGATGGAAATATTGCGGTAACCAACGGTAATGCTACCGGTTACGAAAACTATAATGGCGGTACCATCAATATCACGGGAACTTTCAACAACAACTTCGGTAAGTTCTTCAACTATGGTACTTTCGACGTCGCTAATTATGCCTCTGGCGGTTCTGGCGAAGGCGAGAGAACCAATGGTTTCTACAATCATGGCGTCGCTATTATTGGCAATGCTAATGCAGATATCTGCCGCAATGCCCGCATCTATAACGCCTGTCAGTTCTATGTGAAGGGCGATATGCAGGCATATATCCTTGAGGAGACTCAGGGTGCTTCGTTCCTTGTCGACGGTGAGTTGCGCTTCAATGGCGGTAACGACGGAACCAACGACCCGACGTATGTTGCACTGGGTGCTGGTGCGTTGGTAAAGTGCGGCACGCTGTGGAATCAGGGCGCCACTTGGTATGGTCCCACTTCGGGCGGTTATGCTGTGTTATCGACAGGGCAGGTTGTCTATTTGAATTGGGATGCAACCACTGGTGCCGGCTATTTCCATAACAATCTGTATATTGAACTGAAGGACGGCGGTACTAATGATCCAGAAGGAAATGGCAATCACGAAAATAACAACGAAGCGGAGTATCCCTATCGTGCAAACTATAAGGTCTTTGAATTGCTGGCTGTTGGTAATGTAACAAAAATTACCGAAACCAACAACGCCAGCGACAACCTCATTCCCGCCTCTGAAAATTTCGTAAAGGGAGTGAGTGGCTGTACGCCCGGTTATAATGGTGTGCCCGAAACAGAGCCGGGCGGCGGTGACGACGAGACCACAGTTAGAGTTGTTCTGAAGGAGTGCGGACGCATCTTCTGCGAGGACTTGGGTAGTGTTTCCACTTCAGATATTGACTACAACGACGCAGTGTTTGATGCTTGGATCTATGTCAAGCAGACGCTGGTGAACGGTGTGGTGACAAGCGAGTCGCACTACCGCACCTACATTCAGCTGTTGGCAGCAGGTGGTACGCTATCCCTTGATGTAGCCGAGCAAGGCGAGATTCACAAGAAATTCGGTGTGGGTCAGACTACGATGGTAAACACCTACATTCCTGGCATCAACCAAATGCGTGCAGATTTGTGCGTCGATAAGACCACACTGCCCGAAGAGTATGAAATCAGAAACGAACTCGACCACTGCTATGCTCGTGACGTAGATGGTGACAACATTGGTGACATTTGCCTGAAGAATATTCCCATCTATGTAGAGCAAAGTGGCGAGGCTACTGAGTTGGAGGCAGACCAAGGTAATGCCCCCTTGAAGTATTGTGCAAAGCTTGGCACACAATGGGCAGGCGAGCGTGTTGAGATTGGCGATGCCTACGAAGGTTTCGAGAATTGGGTTAACAACATTACTGATCCTTGGACGACAGGCGTACCACGATACCTCTATACAACCAGCGGCTTGAAACGTTCCGACGGCACTGCTTACGATCCGTTGACTGTTCACGGCGATGAGATGGAATATGATCCGAATGACGATCCTTCTACGACTACGGGTGAAGGTACAGGCAGTAGTACTGGTGGCGGCACAAGTGGTACGAGCTTCAGCAACGTGACTGGCAATGTGGTGCATAATACCCAGACTCCGCTCTCCAGCGGTAGCGGTATCACGCTCGAAGCATCCAAGTTTAATGACGCTATGGCTGCCGACATATATATATATGGTACGGGCGATGGTAGCGTGGAAGTGAATGGAGCTTCGACGGAGGACGTTTCTGGTACATCGGGTGCTCCCCGCTTTGGCTTCACTCGCGGTTTCGGATTCACCCGTTCTGCTGAAACGCCAGTTGTCAAGAAGTGCACGCTGGGTCCGAAGCAGTTCCATGGACAGGATATCGGTATTACGGGCAACAACTTCACTGTCTATAAGGTCAGCTACGATCCGAGACTGCCTGCTGTCAGCCAGCCTACGGGCAACGTGTTGGTTAGCAGCGCAAGCGGTATAGAGATGAATTGGGCACAAGCGGGCCAACAGAAAATTTCTGCTGACAGGCTCACGGGTATCGGTTTAGGAACCATCATCCGCGTGGCTGGTGTAGGATATGCAGACAATATCAATAGTGGCGACGATAACACCTCTTGGCAGGTTGAGCTGGACGTCGAGGATCCTTGGAAGAAGATCGATGCAAAGACCTATTGGACAGAAAATAGTGCAACAGGAGCTGTTACCCTTGCCTTTGAGTTGAGTGGAGAACAGGCTGCAGCGCTGCGTAAAAGCCAGCTCGTTGTTCAGGGTGTTAACTTCATCCTGAAGTACGTCACCATCGACAACTCTAACGTTACCCCAAGCGGCGGCGGCGGCGGTGGTTGGAGTGGTACTGAGGCACTTAACTGGTGGCCAGGAAAGGACATCCCTGCATCCGCATTCAGCGGTCTTGCAAAAGATGATAAAATTAGATTGTCTGGTAAAGGTCAGAAAGGACTGCAAGTTCAAATTTTCAAAACAACCGATCCAAACTCATCTATAAATGTAGGTTGGCCAAGGAACAGCGGTAGCCTTATAGAGGTAAACAACGATGACTATGATAACAATTGGAATGGTTATGTTGAGTTTACGGTATCGGAATCTATCCTTAGTGATATTGTAAATAATGGCATCAATATCCGAGGTGACAAATTTACATTGAAGGAAATAACAATCATTAAGGCAACGAACTAAAAAGTACACATATAGATTATAAGATTTTAATTTGTGAATGTGAGGAGGGCATCTGCGTGAGGCAGGTGTCCTCTTTTTATGGGCGGGCCGCTTACTACTACTAAGCAGGCAGTCCGCCGGTAGCGGACTGCGTGTTCCCAAGGTGGGACTGTTTTATTCCCAGGGCTGGGAATTTTTGCGCGCTGGGCAGGCAGTAAATTTTTTCTGGGCAGGGAGCAAAAATAAGTGGCTCTTATTGGGAAATAAGTGGCTCTTATCGAAAAATAGGAGCCGGTTATTTGAAGAACAGAAACCGAGAAACCGAGAAAACGAGAGTTTCATTTTTGCACATCTGCGCGGCGGGGGCGAAGTATTAATGGTAGCAATTGTGAGCATTAATGGTAGCAATGATTATGATTAATA
Source organism: uncultured Prevotellaceae bacterium (assembly GCA_946188395.1). Taxonomy (GTDB): domain Bacteria; phylum Bacteroidota; class Bacteroidia; order Bacteroidales; family Bacteroidaceae; genus Prevotella. Next base: position 63,116 of record CAMHUU010000002.1, read on the forward strand.
ATAGTAATTATTATAATATATTAATACATATAATTAATTATCTATATATACTAAGATTGACCTACTTTATGTCCTGCAACGTGCGTTTGCGAAGAAATCGTTTTCTCGTTTTCTCGGTTTCTCGGTTCAGAACTCGAAAAAACGACGATTTCTTTGCACATCTCTCGGATTATTCGTAATTTTGCATCCACGAACAAATAATTTCATATACAATGAAAACAATAACGGCAGAGGAGTTGCTGAGGGCTATCGAGCACAATGTGTTCGAAGGTGTTGACCTGCAGGCAATAGCCTCAGTGGACGATGAAGACGAGCAGCGCCGTTTAAGGCTTGAACAGGTGGAACGGCTGTTTGATACCCAGCCCAACGGCTTATGGGCCATGTGGCTGAGCGACCAGTTTTACACGGCCGACCGCGAGTTGGTGCTGATCAAGGACCCCCACCCGTTTCTATATGACGAGACGATGAATAGGGACCAAGCGGACACCAACCTCAACGATACGGACTATAAGACGATGGAGTGGCTGGCGGATACGGCCTATCTGTGCCATCAGTTGTACAGCCATGAGCCTTTCGCTACGGACGTGTTCCTTGGTGTGGAGGATTGTGCCAAGACCATGCGCGAAAACTTTCTGTTCACCAACAAACCTTTGGTCGACTGGATTCGCACGACGCCGTATCGGCGTGTTGCGGCCTTGACTCTTCGCGTGATGCTCGATGTGGAGTGCGACAGGGCTATCGTGTCGAATCAGGCCGTGCAGGATTTTTACGCCAATGAGTGTTACCGTGATAATTGGCATGTTGAGAACGTGGAGGAGTGTGAGGACTTCATCAAACGCAGTCTGAACGGAATAGACGAGATGTATCGCCACCACGAGCAGGGCCTGTCGATGGGACTTACTGACGAGCAGATTCGTGTGACCGATGCCCTGTGGGAGTATGTGCCTCACAACTATATCGAGGAGTATGTGGCTTGTGCCCGTGAGTTCTGCGAGATGGCCGACCGGATGCTGCCCCGTCGCCCGTATATCAAGAGCGAGAACGGTGTGCGCAAGTATCAGCGCGAGACGATGGAAGCGTTGAAGAAGATTGCCGACCGCTACGAGATTGATTTCGAGCCTTACAATCCTTCGAGTCTTGCTGCCAGCTACACGGCTACTTGGCTCTACGACAAATATTATAAATAATGTACGCACGCACGAGGATGATGAACAACGAAATCAGCAGACAGTCGCTAGGCGTACAAAGCAAGAAGGAAGAGTATCTGAAGACCGCCGACACGCACTTTTCTTTAGAATGGTTGCGCAAGTTGGTTTGGAACGACCTAAGGACAGACTTGAAGGCTTCAAAGTGCACTGAATACTGCCGCAACGTCAAGAAGGACCCTTGGCGCAGGTTTGTACTCGACTATCTGAGAACCTATCAGTCGAACCTCGGCTGTTATCTGGAGATGTCAAAGGCGCTGTTTGACGGTGAGGACTTCGTACTGACCTTGATTGATGAACGTGCAGACCTGATTGACAAGTTTGTGTCGATGAAGGTGTCGTCGTGGTGGAAGAACGTTCAGCAGGACGATAATGGTGATTCGTTGCGCAAGTTTGCCAGTCGGTTGTATACGCTTTCCGAAGAGGACCAGAGGGCTTTTTTCGACATCATCGACCATTTGGGCATCACGACTGATTTGATATGTCGTCGTGATTATCTGTACGGCATGAAGCTTAATTACGTGTCGAGCGCCAAACGCTTGGAAGAACAGAGAAAAGGAGAAAACGACGATAACAATCTGACGAAAGAGCGTCTGCGCAAGGCTGTGGATGCCTGCAAAGACCTCTTCTGGGCACAAACGGCGTGGGCGGTGGTGTATGCTGTGTGTGTCGAAGATTGGGGGTTTGAAAAGAATAAGGCCAACTTCGAGCGCTATGTACAGACTCTGAAAGTACATATAGACTATGGTTGTCCCACGGGCACCCTTGACAGCGCCGAGGCAAGTAGTCCGTTCTTCAAACTCCCCACCGACCAGTGGCACGAAAATACCAGTTCGCAGCGTGTCTTCCGACTGCTCGAAAAGCTGCGTTCCGAGCTTTCGAAAGCGTAAATTAAACCAAAGTCTAAGGATTCTTAGGCTGTTTCCTAAGGATTCCGAGGTAAATAGGGAAGGGTTCATAAATGTATTAATTTTGCAGAAAAAATCCAAGGGGAAAGTCCCTGCGGACATTAATCTTCAAAATTTTTACATTTATGCAAAACAAAACTAATTTAAAACCAACGTGCTCCATGAATCTTTATGCTCAGATGGAGCCACTCACGTCCGATTGGTTTCGCCGTGAGACTGAGAGTGAGCATACTAGTGTATTAATCAATGGCTTTCGTCAGACGCACGACGACAAGCAGAAACGCCGTCTGCCCGTGTGCTGCTTCCAGGCCATGTTCACACCCTCTACGAATAAGAAAGGTGTAGAGGGCCTGTGGCGCGAGAATCATGCCTCGGTGCTTACCGGACTGGTCATGATGGACGTTGACCACGTGGAACATCCTGAGCAGATTGTCGACCGATGGATGAAGCGCCAGGACTTCCACGAGCTGGGCATTGTGCTCATCTACATCACCCCCTCGGGCGAGGGCATCAAGGTGGTGTTCAAGGCTCGTAAGGACTGGGGCAACCTCATCGACAACCAGTACGAGATGGCTCAGCTGCTGGGTGTCACCATCGACCGCGGATGCAAGGATGCTGCCCGTTCGTCGTTCATTCCCAAGGCCGACGACGTGAAGTTCATCAGCGACGAGCTGTTCACCTACGTCGATCCCGAGTACCACGAGCAGTATGGCCACCTGTATCGTAACAAGCCCGCCAGGACCTGTCCGACGCAGAAGAAATGGCGCGACTACGAGAAGGCACTCCGTAAGAAGCCGTCAGACGCAGTAGAGGCAGTCGAGCAGAAGACTGAGACGGAGTCTGCCAAGGAGCCTGCCGAACTCTATCATGGTGTGCCTTACACCAAGATTGTCGACGCACTTGTGGCCATCGTAGGCGAGCCAAAGCAGGGCGACCGTCACGCAACGATGATGAAGTTGGGCAACCAACTGAGTGTCATCTGTGACAACGACCCCCATCTGCTGGCCAACGTCGTGAAAAGCGTTTCGTTCGTTCAGGACATCATCAAGGAACGCGGCGTTGAAGAGGTAGAACGCTCCATGCAGTACATTGCCGAGCATCCCAGCTACATGTATCCTTCGAACGACCTGAAGCAGGCCATGCGACAGGCTGGTGTCGAGAGTCAGAAAGATTCGGACGACCCGCTGGACATGTTGCCGCTTGGCGATTGGGCCAACCAGATTGAGGCGCTGATGCCCTACTACCCCTGTCTGCGTGAAGTCTGTCACGGGGTGCCCCGTAAGGCGTGGCCTGCAGCGGTCTTCGTGGCGGCAGCCTGCTATGGTACGCTGATGACCCGTTGCACCTACCACTACTACTTCCAGCCATCGAAGGAGCGTCGACTGAACTACGGCATCTACGTCGTAGGTGTGCCAGCCAGCGGTAAGTCGTTTGCCGTACGATTGGACAACCTCATTCTGGCTCCCTTGAAGGCAGAAGCAGGACTGGCCAATGCAGCCATCAACAACTACAAACGCGAGAAAAATGCCCGTGGAACGTCGAAGAAGGCTCAGGAGAAGGCCGCCCTGAACAAACCCTCCGGCATCAACCGCTACATGCCAGCACGAACGGCCAATGGTGTGTTCATCGAAAACATGCAGAATGCGGTGGAGATTGTCGATGGGCGCGAGATGCATCTGCACCTGGTGACGTTCGACTCAGAGCTCTGCAATGCCACCAACATGCAGAAAGGCGGGTCGTGGATTGACAAGTCGGCTATGGAACTGAAAGCCTTCCACAACGAGGAGGACGGCCAGAACTACGCCAACAGCGAGTCCTATACCGGCATGTTCAATGTCTATTGGAACTACATCTATACCGGTACTCCCGATGCATTGAGGGCTAAGATCAACGAACGTACTTTCGGAACAGGTGCGTCTACGCGTCTGGCTGCCATCCCCATGCCTAAGCCCGAATTCATCATCTTCAAGGGCTCGGACGATGCTGATGCCGACCTCCGTGCCGATGCTACCATCAGTCAGTGGAGCACGCGTCAGAACACCCGTTGCGGTGAACTGCCCATAGCACCGCTGGTCAGCTGTTGTGAGGAGTGGACCAACGAACGACTGGCCATTGCGCAGTATAACGACGAGGATCTGGCCGACCTGATGCTGATTCAGCGAGTGGGTTACTATGGAGTCAACATATCCGTTCCTTTTATCGACATGCGTCACGCCAAGGAGTTCGACGAGACGGGAACCTATCAGATTGACGATATCGATTGTCAGTTTGCCCGACTCATCATGAACATCCAGTATCGTTGTCAGCACCACTACTTTGGTGGTTTGGCATACAACTACTATGCCAATCTGAACCGCACCATGATAGCAGCCCAAAGCAACCACAAGTCGCGATTCGTAGATTGTTTCAGGACGCTACCTGGTGAATTCACTACCGAGGAGTTTGCCAAGGTCTTCGGACTGGCCAACACCGACTCCGCTTCGGCTCAGATTCGAACGCTGGTCAACGAGAAATCCATCCAGCGAGTCAAGCGCGGACACTATCGAAAACTAGTAGCATCCATTGCCTGATAGCTATTGGATGGCGAACGACAAAGCCTGATAGCCTATGAAAAAGCGTTCTTCAACTTTTCTTGGAACCGAGAAACCGAGAAAACGAGAAGAACGTTTTTTGCAAAAACCCGCAAATTTGGGCGTTTAAATATACGAAATATATGTTTTTGCAAACGATTTCGCCATAATTAACATTTTTTAAATAGTAAGTTTTTCTACTTTTCTCTTTTTTATTTACCTTTGCACCATCGTTTCGGAAAAAGTTCAACTAAATAACGTATTAATTATTAATTTAAATCTTATGAAAAAGTATTTGATGATTGGTTTAGCTGCTCTTGCTTTCGCCAGCTGCGCAAAGCACGACTTCGAGACAATGACTCAAGAGCAGATTGTTAAGGCCGAGTACGACGCCAAGTTCGTTGCTCAGTTTGGTCAGCCCGCCTCTAACCACACTTGGGGTTTCGGTTCTTCTACCCGTGCATTCACGCGTTCTGCCTATCCTAATGCAAACCAGTGGGCTTCTCAGGGCTACAGTGTGCCCGATCCTCTCACTCCTGGACAGAAAGCTCGTGTACAGTATTATTTCCAGATGAACCAGTATCCTGGTGGTACGAAGGACTATGGTCAGATTGACTTCTTTGTACAGCAGGTTTACGACGGTGGTGATGACCCCATGCCGGGAAAGTCGCCTGAGCAGTATCTTGCTGCTAACGGCAGTTCCTATATTACCAGCGGTGAGCACATGGATCACCTGACCGCAGGTTCTGACAATGAGCATATCTATAACTTCAATAATGGTACTTGCTCTACCAATCCCAATGTTGGTGATAATGGTGCAGCCCTTGATACAGACCAGCACTCTGACGAAATTATGCTGATGCTGAATACCAAGACAGACAAGTTCGGCTATGCCAACTCAGATGCCAGCTTTGTTCGCACAGACCGCTATCGCCAGGTGGCAGGCTCAGTCATCGATGCTTATTGCAACAACAACAGCGCCTTCCAGACTTGGCTTAGTGAAAGAAACATCACCGACGATGAGGTTGTTGACGATTGGAACCGCTCGTTCATTGGCTTCGATTTCGACATGATTCCGGATGATTATGTCTTCGCTGGTGAAAAGACTTGGGAGAATGGAAAAATTACTTCTATCACCTACAGCTACTTCAGCATTTGGTTGGGCGATAACACGCTGGTATGGAACGGCACAGCTTATGTTGAGGCTTCTACACTTGGTGAGGTTGTTCAGGAGGAGTATGGCAAGCGCTTCTATCCCTATATGCCCGGCACTACGCAGAAAGTCAAGATGCTGAATGCTGAATCAAACCAGTACTGCGGTACCAAGCAGCCCGACTGGTCAGATGACAAGTGGGAGATAGAATACCGCTATGTTGATGACAATGGTGTTTCACAGTACGGTGGCAAGAGAGTCCGTGTAGACTATATGATTACAGCACTGAGAGACGGCTATTTGCCCGACAGTTCTTCTAACAAGAAGTGGTATAAGCTCGGTAATTGCGCCGATGGCTACTATAGCGATTGGATTGTCAGCTTCATGCCTGCAACACAGGGTACTGTTGAGGAAGTTGAATACGAAGGTCGTATTATGGCTGAGGACTTGACAGTTGCCACTAATTCAGACTGGGACTTCAACGATGTTGTATTCGACTGGACTATCAAGGACGGTAAGGCTTATATCAATTTGCTCGCAGCCGGTGGTACACTGCCCATCCGAGTTGGTGGACATCGTAACGACAATACTAGCGAGCCCGAAGGTAGTATTGAAATTCACAGCGCAGCAGCTTTGGGTGGATATATGGTGAATACTGGTGTGAATACAGGTAAGACGTCTGCAGCGTTTGTCCTTGATGACCATGAATACGCAGATCATGACGGCAACGGCATTCTTATTACTGTTCAAAAGGGCGGTGATTGGGTAGAGATTGCTGCTGAGCAGGGCGAACCCGCTGGTAAGTTCAATGCTCCCATTAACACTAAGTGGTGCGAAGAGTATGCAAACATCAAGAAGGTTTATACCAGTTTTGCAGCATGGGTTGCAAATTCTGAGGTAGTATGGGCTGTGAACCCCACAGGTAAGTATGTTGACTATAGGGATGTCAACGAAAACAGACTTGAAGCCACAGCTGAGTAATTAGACATCAAATACTTTGATTTTATATAATGAGGAAGGGGCGGTTGCGCGATGCAACCGCTCTTTTTTTGGCAATAATTTTGTTTTCTACAAGAAAACATGTACCTTTGCACGTTGTATAGGCAACGAACCGAAATAAAAGACAATGGTACTAAATTATATCTGGATAGCGTTTTTTCTGGTGGCGTTTGTGATTGCTGCCGTGAAGTTGGTGTTTATGGGCGACTTCGACGTGTTTCCTGCGATGATGGATTCCACGTTCTCGTCGTCGAAGACGGCCTTTGAGATTTCGCTGGGGTTGACGGGTGTGCTGTCGCTCTGGCTGGGTGTGATGAAGGTTGGCGAGAAGGGCGGTGTGGTCAATGTGCTGGCCCGCGTGCTGTCGCCCGTGTTTACCAAGCTGTTTCCTGATATTCCCAAAGGTCACCCCGTCACGGGCAGTATCTTTATGAACATTGCCGCCAACATGCTGGGTTTGGACAATGCCGCCACACCCCTTGGCCTGAAGGCAATGGAGCAGATGGAGGAAGTTAAGAATGAAGAATTAAGAGTTAAGAAAGATAGTGGCGCCATCAGCGACGACGAATTCCAACGGCTGAAGGTGACGGCGTCGAACCCAATGATTATGTTCCTGGTGCTGAACACCAGCGGACTGACGCTCATCCCTGTCAGCATCATGGTGTATAGGGCCCAACTCGGTGCCGCTCAGCCTACGGATATCTTCATCCCTATCCTGCTGGCGACGTTCTTCTCGACGCTGGCAGGCATCATCGTCACCTCGCTCTATCAGCGCATCAACCTCGTCAACCGCACCATGTTGTTGACGCTGGGTGGAGCCTGTGCAGTAGTGGCCGGCATCATCTGGGGCTTCTCGCAGTTGTCGCCCGACGCGATGAACAAGGTGAGCACCACCATTGCCAACATCCTGCTGATGACGATAATCTGTGGTTTCATACTGGCTGGCGTGCGTAAGAAGGTGAACGTCTACGACGCCTTCATCGAGGGTGCGAAGGACGGCTTTACTACTGCCGTCCGCATCATTCCATATCTGGTGGCTATCCTCGTTGGAATCGGTGTGTTCCGTGCCTCAGGGGCGATGGATATGCTGATTGGCGGTATGCGCTGGTGTGTGGAACTGACGGGCGTCAATGCCCAGTGGGTCGACGCTATGCCTACGGCGCTGATGAAACCCCTCTCAGGCTCAGGCGCCCGCGGTATGATGGTCGACGCAATGACCAACTACGGAGCTGACTCATTCGTAGGTCGCCTGTCGTGCGTCTTCCAAGGATCGACGGACACCACGTTCTACATTCTGGCCGTCTACTTCGGTTCGGTGGGCATCAAGAACACCCGCCACGCCGTGAGCTGCGGCTTGCTGGCCGACCTGGCAGGCGTCATTGCAGCGATAGCGATTTGCTACCTCTTTTTTGCGTAATAACGTTATAACGGAATAACGAAATAACGCAACAACGGAATAACGGAATAACGAAACAATGGGAAAGCTAACTACCATCTTCAAGGATACCGCCATTTACGGTCTGTCGAGCATCATTGGCCGTTTTCTGAACTATCTGCTCGTGCCGCTCTATACGGCGCAGCTCTCTGCGGCCAGTGGCGGCTATGGCATCATCACCAACATCTATGCCTATGTGGCGCTGGCGATGGTGCTGCTGACGTTCGGCATGGAGACCACCTATTTCCGTTTCACCAACAAGACGCACACCGACTCGCAGACCGTCTATGGCACCACGCTGATTACGGTGGGGTCGCTGTCGCTGGTGTTTACCGCGTTGGTACTGCTGTTCCTGTCGCCCGTCAGCCAGCTGATGGGCTACGGCGAACATCCTGACTATGTGGGTGTGATGGCGGTGACGGTGGCCATCGACGCTTTCCTGTGCATTCCTTTCGCCCATCTGCGCCAAGAGAAGAAGGCCTTGAAGTTTGCCGCCCTGAAACTGCTGAACATTGTGGTCAGCATCGTGTTGAACGTCATCTATTTCCACTATATGGACGGCAAGGACGTGGGCTACGCGTTCTATATCAACCTGGTGTGTACGGCTATGCTGGCCGTTTGCCTCGTTACGGAGTACACGGGATTCCGTTGGCGACTCGACACGAAGCTGTTGCGCTCGATGCTCAGCTATTCGTGGCCCATCCTGATTCTGGGCTTGGCGGGCATCCTGAACCAGACGGCCGACAAGATGCTGTTCCCCTATATCTATAAGGATAGCGACATGTTGACCCAGCTGGGCATCTATGGTGCCTGCTCGAAGATAGCGATGATTATGGCGATGATTACGCAGGCCTTCCGCTTTGCCTACGAGCCCATCGTCTTCGCTGGCGTCAAGGACAAAGACCAGCACGAGATGTACGCCAAGGCCATGAAGTATTTCATCATCTTCACGCTGTTGGCCTTCCTCATCGTAGTGGGTTATATGGACGTCCTGAAATACATTGTCCGCAATCAGGACTACTGGGTAGGCTTGAAAGTCGTACCCATCGTGATGGCCGCAGAGATTATGATGGGCGTCTACTTCAACCTGTCGTTCTGGTATAAGGTGATTGACAAGACCATCTGGGGAGCCATCTTCTCGGGCATCGGTTGTGCGGTGCTGCTGGTGGTCAACGTCGTCTTCGTGCCCCGCTACGGCTATATGGCTTGTGCGTGGGGAGGATTCGCCGGATACGGCGTGGCCATGCTGATGTCCTACATCGTAGGACAGAAGTACTACCCCATCAACTATCCGCTGAAGGAGATTACGCTTTACGTCGTGCTGGCCCTTGTGCTGTACGGACTGATGTATGTGGCCAGCGACTGGCCCACGCTGCTCTCGCTGGCGTTCAACACGTTGCTGCTCGTGGTGTTTACAGCGGTTATCTTCAAGCGCGACCTGCCGTTGGAGCATCTGCCCTTCATCGGGCATCGTTTCCGTCGTCCCAAATATAAAGTTCATTAAAATTAGTATCATATGAAAAAAATCCTAGTATCACTAGTATGCCTAGTATCTCTAGTTAATGTGGCACGTGCCGACGAAGGCATGTGGACACTGTACAACCTGCCTACTGCCGTCTACGACCAGATGAAGCAGTATGGCTTCGAGTTACCGATGGAGCAACTCTACCAGAGCGACAATGCGGTGAAGAATGCCGTTGTCAACTTTGGCGGTTTCTGCACAGGAGTCGTCGTGTCGCCCGACGGACTGGTGTTTACCAACCACCATTGTGGTTTCGATGCCATCCGCCAGCACTCTACCGTTGAGCACGACTACATGCTGAACGGCTTCATCTCGAAGTCCTATGAAGAGGAGTTGCCCAACGAAGACCTGTTCGTCAGTTTCATGATTGACCAGAAGGACGTGACCGACCAGATTTTTCCTCATGTGAAGGGTCTCTCGCGTAACAAGCAGGCAGACTATGTGGACAGCGTGGAGAATGCCTGGCAGAAGGAAATCCGTAAGCAGGACTCTACGCTGCGTGTGGAAGTAAAGCCTTTCTACGAGGGCAACAAGTACTATATGACGACCTATCGCGACTTCGAGGACGTGCGCCTGGTGTTTGCCGTTCCCAAGTCGATGGGTAAGTTTGGTGGCGAGACGGACAACTGGATGTGGCCCCGCCAGACGTGCGACTATAGCGTGTTCCGCATCTATGCCGACCCCAAGACGAACGGTCCTGCCAAGTATTCGAAGGACAATGTGCCCTATCACCCCAAGTCGTGGGCTCCCGTCTCGATGCAGGGCTATAAGCCTGGCGACTTCTGTATGATTATGGGTTATCCTGGAAGCACGAGTCGCTATCTGTCGTCGTATGGCATTCAGGAGCGTCGTGATGCCTTGAATACTCCCCGTGTTCAGGTTCGTGAGGTGAAGCAGGAGGTGATGTTGCGCCACATGCGTGCTTCGGAGGCTGTGCGCATCATGTACGAGTCGAAGTATGCCCACTCGAGCAACTATTGGAAGAACTCCATCGGTATGAACAAGTGTATCGACTCGATAGGACTCATCCAGCAGAAGCAGCAGTTCGAGGCCCAGATTCGCCAGTGGCAGGATTCTACGGGCTATCTGAAGGGCGAGCTCGACTTCGACAAATTGGCAAAACTCTATCAGCAGCGCATGAAGCTGACCCGCCTGCGCACCATTTTCCGAGAGACCTTCTACACATTCGACGACGAGATCTCGACGCGTGCCTGGAAATGTAACTGGGGCATTCAGGTTCATGGTCCGAAGGGCAAGCCCAAGAAGCAGTATTACCTGTTCGACGACAACAGCAAGGAGTGGGACGAAGCTACCGACTGCGAACTCCTCGCCACGCTGATTCGTAACTATCGCCAGCAGGTCGACAAGGAGTATCTGCCCGATTTCTATGAGACTATCGATAAGCAGTTTGCTGGCAACTATGACGCCTATGTCAAAGCGCTGTATGAGAAATCGATTCTGATGAAGAGCGGCAAGCCCATCTATTTCAACAAGAAGAGCTACAACAAGGATTTGGGCGTGCAGTATGGCATCTCGATTAGCGAGATTATGGCCAAGATTAATGCTGACCTGAGCGAGTTCAGAGATGATATTGCCGAGCAGGAGCGACTGTTGTGTGCCGCTGTGCTGCGCATGGAACAGGATATGCCCAACTATTCGGATGCCAACTTCACCCTGCGCATGACCTACGGACAGATAGGCGAATACACGCTGGGCGGACGTCCTTCAGGCTATTACACCACAGCCCGCTCGTTGTGGGAGAAGATGCAGAAGGCCGACGAGAACTTCGAGTATTTCGCTGAGCCCGTGATGCACGAACTGCTCTCGAGCAAGGACTTCGGACCTTATGCCGACTCGCTGACGGGTACCATGCAGCTGTGCTTCCTATCGAATAACGATATTACGGGTGGAAACTCCGGTTCACCTATCTTTAACGGCAAAGGCGAGTTGTTAGGACTGGCCTTCGACGGCAACTGGGACAGTCTGTCTTCCGACATTTTCTTCGATCGTCAACTGGCCCGCACCATCAATGTCGACGTGCGCTACATGTTGTTCATGATGGACCGCTGGGGACACGCCGATAGACTTTTAAAGGAAATCAACGCGAAGTAAAAATAGTGAAGGTAGGGTTTGGCCCTACCTTCTTTTTTCTTATTTCTTCTTGCGAGGTTTGCGAATGGCCCAGCCTTCTTCGCTGAAGTCAGGAATCTCGCCTTTCAACTCTTTGCTGGTTTTGTCCTTCTTGGGCTTTTTGTCAGTATGTGGCTTACCGCTCTTCGACTTCATGCCGTTGGGATTCAGGAATTGCATCCATTCGTCCTTTTGGTAAATCCTGACGTCGTTGGGGGATTTGGACGGCTTGGTGTCTCTAGATTTCCTTGTATCTCTAGTCGGACTAGTATTTCTAGAAGTCCTAGTGTCTCTAGAAGGTCTAGACGGAGCGGTTTCTGCGGCGTCGTTGCAACGCACTTCGCGATTCTTGTAACGCTGCCCGTTGACGTATTTGATGACACGTTGTGCGTCCTCCTCAGGCACTTCGAAATAACTGATGGTCTGTAGCAGGTCGATGTGGCCTACTTCCACGTGTCCTCTCCCGTGACGGTTGGTGCTCACCACCGTCTTATTGAGGAACTGCATCAGTTCGCCAGGATAGAAACCATCCTTCTTGCCCAGATTGATGAACAACTTGCGATAGCCTGCTGAGGCAGCAAACGACTGACCTTTCTCGCGCTTGCTGCGTTCTTTGCGCTCCTTGCCGTCTTCGCCCCGTTTGTTGCTGACGGGCTCAATCTCGGGTGCATCCGCATAGTAAGCCAGGAAACGGCCAAACTCCAGCGAGACAATTTTTTTAATCAAGTCGTCCTTGTCGATATATTCGAAATAGCGGCTGATGTCCTGCATGAAGGGGGCAATCTGCTCCTCGTCGACGTCGCTCTTCACAATCTGGTCCATCACCTTATAGAGTTGCTTCTTGCAGATTTCCTCGGCCGAGGGGATAGTGCCTTGTTCGAACTCCTTGCCAATCTCTTTTTCAATATTGCGAATCTTATGCTTTTCGCGTGAGTGGACAATGCTGAGCGACGTGCCTTTCTTGCCAGCACGACCCGTACGACCCGAGCGGTGGGTATAGTTTTCAATATCGTCAGGCAGACCATAGTTGATAACGTGCGTCAGGTCGTCGACGTCCAATCCGCGTGCTGCCACATCTGTGGCCACCAGCAGCTGAACGGTATGCTGACGGAACTTCTGCATGGTCAGGTCGCGCTGTTGCTGCGAGAGGTCGCCGTGCAGCGACTCTGCATTGTAACCATCGCGTATCAGTTTGTCGGCCACCTCCTGTGTCTCCAACTTCGTACGACAGAAGATGATGGCGAAGATGCGTGGATTGTAGTCCACCAGTCGTTTCAGCGCCAGATACTTGTCCTTCGCATTCACCATATAGTAGATGTGGTTTACGTGCTCGGCTCCTTCGTTGCGCGAACCCACCACAATCTCCTTGTAGTCGTGCAGATAGCCCTTGGCAATGCGCTCTATCTCCTTGCTCATGGTGGCCGAGAAGAGCAGGGTGTTGCGGTCTTCAGGTACACTCTCGAGTATCGCGTCAATGCTCTCTTGGAAGCCCATGTTCAACATCTCGTCAGCCTCGTCGAGCACCACATTATGCACGTCGTCCAATTGGGCTACACCACGCTTCATCAGGTCGATGAGTCGTCCTGGTGTCGCCACGATGATTTGTACGCCTTTCCGCAAAGCACGAATCTGCTGTTCGATGCTGGCGCCACCATAGACGGCCTCAATATGGATGCCGTCCATGTATTTGGCAAAGTCACGCATGTCGTCGGCAATCTGCAGACAGAGTTCACGGGTAGGAGCAAGGATGAGGGCATGGGGAAGTCCTCTGCCAATCTCGCCCAGCTGGGGACGGGGTTTTTCGGCAATCCGTTGCAATACGGGAATGCCGAATGCAGCCGTCTTGCCCGTACCCGTCTGGGCCAAGGCAATGACGTCATTTCGATTACCCAGCAGGTAGGGAATCACCTCCTCCTGCACAGGCATGGGCTGTACGAACCCCATCTCTTCGATGGCTTTGCGAATCTCTTCGCAGACACCAAGTTCTTCAAATGTTTTCAAATGAGTAATGTTTTTATTTGATAAGTTGATTCACTGCATTGCGCCAACCCTCATAGAGGTGAGAGGTGAGGGATGAGAGGTGAGTGGTTGGTTGGAAGGTCTGTGTCACCACGCGGAAACCAGTCACTTCGTCGAAACTCTTCCACAGTCCACGGGCAAAGCCGTTCATGATGACTGCTCCGAGGGCTGAGGCATCGTCGACTTCAGTACAAACGACGGGCGTGTCGAGCATGTCTGCCTGGAACTGCATCAGGAACTGGTTCTTCGTCGGTCCGCCATCAGCAGCAATCTCCTTCAGTCGTCCGCCTGTAGCGTGAGCCATCACGTCGACCAAGTCCTTAATCTGATAAGCGATAGACTCCAAGGCAGCCCGCAGGAAATGGGCTTTAGTGGTGGCGAAGGTCAGTCCGAAGACGGCACCCTTCACGTCGCTCTGCCACCAGGGAGCCCCCAACCCGGAGAAGGCAGGTACGATATATACGCCACCATTATCAGCAACACTCGTAGCCAACGCCTCCATCTCCGAGGGCTTTCCTATGAGTTGCAGCTGGTCGCAGATCCACTTCAGCGTGGCTCCCGTGCTATAGATGTTACCCTCGAAACCATACCACGTTTTTCCTAATGCCGAGAAGCCTACGCTGGTCACGAGACCTTGGGGAGCAGCTTTCGGCTCTTCACCAATATTCACCATTACACTCGAGCCTGTGCCGTAGGTCACCTTGCCCGAGCCTGGTTCGAAGCACATCTGACCTACAAGGGCTCCATGTGAGTCGCCCAAGACACCAGCTATCTGGATGGGCTCGCTGAACAAGCCCTCGCAGGTAGTCTCACCATAGATGGCGTCGCAGGCTTTGACCTCAGGCATCATCGAACGGGGAATGTCGAACAGCGTCAGCAAGTCGTCGTCCCAGTCGAGTGTATGTATGTTGAACAACATGGTGCGCGATGCGTTGGTCGTATCTGTGGCAAAGGTCTTACCACCCGTCAACTTCCACACGAGCCACGTGTCGATGGTACCCATCAGCAGTTCGCCCTTGTTTGCTGCCTCACGGGCACCTTCGATGTTGTCGAGCAGCCACTTGACACCTGAAGCAGAGAAGTTGGGGTCGATGAGCAGTCCGCTCTTCGTCATCACCATTTCAGCCTTTCCGTCAGCACGAAGCTGACGACACAGTTCTGCACCACGCGTATCCTGCCACACCACCGCATTCGCAATGGGCTTGCCCGTCGCTTTGTTCCAGACAACAGCCGTCTCGCGCTGATTCGTAATGCAGAGGGAGAACTGAGCATTTCTCATTTCTAATTTCTCATTTCTCATTTCGAGCAAAGCTCGGATGGCTTCTATCATATTTTGATAGATTTCCTCAGCATCATGCTCCACCCAACCCGTCTGCGGATAGTACTGTTTGTGGTCTACGTTGGTACGGGCCACCACCTTACACTGTTCGTCAAACAGCAAAGCCTTTGTCGACGACGTGCTTTGGTCTATAGCGATGATTCTCTGAACCATTTCTCGTTTATTTTTTATTTCTTATTCTTTATTTAGAAAGCTGGTTACAGCTTTCGCCACGCCTTCCGCATCCATTCCGTAGTGGTGGAAAATCTCAGCATTCGTGCCATGAACGACGTTCTCGTCAGGAATACCAATGATACGAACAGGGACAGGATTCTCAGAGAGTGTCTCACAGACCATAGCGCCTAGGCCACCAAACTTCGAATGTTCCTCAACGGTGACGATACGACCCGTTTCCTTCGCTGCCTTACGGATAGCCTCCTCGTCGAAAGGCTTGATCCACGAGCAGTCGAGCACACGGGCAGAAATGCCTTTCTCCTTCAGTTGCAAGCCAGCCTGCCAAGCGTGGTAGACGGTTTCGCCAGCAGCAACAATGGTCACATCCATACCATCGAGAATCTGAATGGCCTTGCCTGGTACCACCTCAAAATTGTCGTCAGCATAGACATCGGGAACAGCCGCACGTCCCACACGAACGTAGCAGGGCTTGTCGTAGTTCACCAAGAACTTGACCAGTTTCTTGGTAAAGCGCCAGTCGCTGGGCAAACAAACCGTCATACCTGGGAAGGTACGCAACACAGCAATATCATGCAATGAGTGGTGGGTGGCGCCAAGGGCACCATAGGCCACACCGCCCGATACGCCCAAGATGGTTACGGGGTTCTCGGAATAGGCCAAGTCGACCTTAACCTGTTCCAGTGAACGAGCCACATAGAAGCAGGCGGGTCCACAACAGAACACTTTTTTACCTGAATGCGCCAAACCAGCTGAGATGCCCACAGCATCCTGTTCAGCGATACCACACTCTACAAACTGCTCAGGCAGTGCATTGGCATAGTCGCCCAACGTCACAGAACCACGAGCATCGGTGGTTACGGCAATAATATCTTTGTCCTCACGTGCCAGTTCCAGCAACGTGTCAGTAAACTGTTTTCTACAAGCAATCATAATTTTTTCGATAATTCGTTATAACGGAATAACGGTATGCCGATATTACGCTTCTAATGTTTTTATTCTCTCTTCAATTTCAGCGACAGCGTCCTTGCACTGCTCTTCGTTCAGCACACCATGATGCCATTTGGCGATGCCTTCCATGAAGCTGACACCCTTGCCCTTCGTGGTGTTCGAGATGAGCAGGTGGGGTTTGCCGTTGGTGTAGTCAATGGCATCAAAGGTCTTGACGATGTCCTCCATCGAGTCGCCATTCATCTCGATGACGTCCCAACCAAAGGCGCCCCAGCGTTCCTTGATGCTGTCGATAGGCATCACATCCTCTGTATCGCCACTAATCTGCAGGTGGTTGCGGTCGATGATGGCCACCAGATTATCCAACTGATACTTGTTACCAGCCATAGCTGCCTCGTAGATAGAGCCCTCGCCCTGTTCGCCATCGCCCATGAGGACATAGGTCTTCCACTGCTTTTGGTCCATCTTGGCGGCAATAGCCATACCGACACCGATACTCAGTCCATGCCCCAGTGCACCAGAATTTACCTCAATGCCTGGCACCTCAATGGTGGGGTGTCCACTCAGAATACTTCCAAACTTACCCAGTGTGTCGAGCACTTCTGGCTTCAGGAAACCCTTTGCTTCCAACGTTACGTAAAGTGCCTCTACACAATGTCCCTTCGACAGCACAAAGCGGTCTCGCTCTGCTGCCTTGGGCTCGGCAGGATTCAAGTTCTTCATCACATGGAAATACAATGCCGTCATCACGTTCAGGCACGACAGGTCGCCACCAATGTGGCCGGCTTTGGCGGCATACACCACCTCAACAAGGCGCTTACGGTCCTTCTCCGCAAGCAATTCCAATTCTTTTACGCTCATAGTCTTTAAGTATATACTTTTATATTAAAGATGTACGAGCGTGCGATTTGTCATCAGTCTGCGACAAAATAATGCGTGTTATCTATAAACGTCCTCTTTCTTCAGTTCTACAATCTTGCCGTAACTGGATAGAGCCTTGAGGTCTGTTGTCTTCTTGTCGCCAATGATGATCCAGACGCGGCTCTGGTTGTTGCCCACGTGTTGCTGATGGAATTGCACAATATCTTGGGCTGTGATAGCAGGCAAGAGACGGGCCGTCTCGTTGTTGGGATCAGACGTATAGCCGTTATTACGCTGGTTGGCCACATATTTGGCAATACCGCGGAACGTGGGATAATCGTTCTGAATGTCGCTGAGCACACTCTGACGGGCCGACTCCAAGTTTTCTTCCTTCATAGGCATCTGACGTAACAGCGAATCGATGGTGGCAACAGCCTCTATTGTCTTGTCGGCCTGAGTACCTGTGGCTGTGATGTAAGCCTGTGGGTCGTTGGGGTGAAGGGCAAGACTGGTGTTGATGCTTTTACCTCTTGTGGAATAGGCCAGCGAACGGAACTCGCGGACATTCTGGAAGAGCACTGACGACATACCGCCCCCGAAGTATTCATCCCATAGTTTCATCGTGGCACGTTCGTTAGCAGTAGGCAGAGCACTGATGGCGTCGTAGCTGACGACAAAGTTCTGGCGCGACTTGGGCACGTCGTAGAAGAAGACGGTGGGCTCGGAGTATTGCTGCAAAGAACGGAAGGTGTCGGCCTTGGGCTTGGTGCATTGTGCCAAAGGGAGTGTTTGTTGCGACTCAGTCGCAACAAACTGAATGGGCTGGCGCCCGCAGTAGAACAGCTCGCAGTCGTACTGTTGCAACTCGCGGAACAGCGCCAACAGCTCGTCGCTCTTCAGCGCCTTGACTTCTTTCTTCGACAGTTGGGTCAGATAAGTCGATTTGTTGCCATACGCCACTCGTTGTAACATAGGAGCAAGCACGTCGTCTTTCTGCTTGCCAAAGCTTTTGCGGTCCACCTTGTCGGCATCCCTAGCCTCGTCGAGGGCATCATCGTCGCCTTTCGCTGCACGCAGGAAATGGGCCAGCAGTTGCAGGGCTGGTTTCAGCTGGCGGTCGGGACCAGTCAGGTTGATGCTGAAGTTCACGTCGCCCTGGGCCACTTCCATCGTGGTGCCGATGCGCTGCCAAGCCTGTTCCAGCTGTTGTTTCTTCAGCGAATCGGTGCCTAGTGCATTGAGATAGGGAGCAAGCACAGCAAGTTTGGGTGTGTGCAGCGTACCATCCTTATAGCGCAGGGTGAACGTAAAGATATCGTTCACAGGGTTCTCCTTATAATATAAGGTGACGTGGTCGTTCAGCTTCTGTGTCGTGACGTCTTTTTGGAAATTAACGGTACGGATGGTGGCTTCCTTGACGGGAATCTGTTCCAACTGCTGGGCGAAAGCCGACTTGGCATCCATATTCTTCGGCGAGATGGGCTTATAGCCAGGCTGTTTCAATGTCTCTTTGTCAGGTGTGCCATACTTCTTGCGCAGGGTAATATAGTGAGCGCCATAGTATTTCTTTGCTGCGGCGACGACATCTTCCTTTGTGATCTGCTTGATGTGTTCAATCTTATCGAGCACCTCTTGCCACGAGTGGCCTTTCGAGAAGACATCGACCATCAGTTCCGAACGACTGCCAATGGTTTCCAGATTGCGTTCATTTTCCATCACCATCTCCTGTTTCAGGGCTTCCATTTGCTCTGTGCTAAAGTTTCCGTCCATCACCTGTTGTACCTGCTCCATAATACGTGCTTCGGCAGTTTTCATCTTGCCTAACAGTTTGGGAATGATGACGATAGCCGTACCACCCGCATCGGCAAAAGCCATACTCATGGCAGCTCCCATCATCACCTTGTGCTCGTTCATCAGCGAGTCGATGAGTCCGGCCTTACCGTTCGAGAGCAGGGAGTTGGCTAAGTCGAGGGCATCGGCATCAGGCTCGAAGTCGGTAGGAGCCTTAAACACCAATGCCTCAATACCGATCAACGGAATAGGCAGTTTGATTTCGCATGACTCACCTTCCTGAATATCAGGCATGGGACTATAGCCGCGCTCTGGGACTGGGCCCGTCTGCACACGTCCGAAGGTCTGCTCCAAGAGGATCGTCAGCGTAGAGTCGGGCGTGATGTCGCCACAAAGTATAAGTCCCATGTTCGATGCCACATAGTATTTCTTGAAGAAGGCTGCCATATCCGATAGGCGTGGATTCTTCAGATTCTCTGTCGAGCCAAGAATGGGGTAGGCGTAGGGCTGTGTCTTGAATACGGCACTGAAGACTTTCTCTTGAGCGTCACCAGCCATACCGTCTGCTGAGCGGTTCTTTTCTTCATACACATTCTCCAGCTCTCCTTGGAACCCACGGAACACAGGTGTGATGAGTCGCTCGGAGTTCAGCCAGCACCATTGTTCGATAAACTGTGGCAGGAAGGTGTTGTAATAAAAGGTCTCGTCGTAACCCGTGCCGGCATTCAGGCCACTACCGCCATATTTCGAGATCAAACGGTTGAACTCGTTGGGGATTACATAGTCCGCTGCCTTCAGGCTCAGCTCGTTGATGTGCTGCTGAATCTTAGTACGCTCAGCCTCGTCCTGAGTCTGGCTCAACAGGTCGTACTGCACGGAGATGCTGTCCAGCCAGGGCTTTTCTGCCTGATAATCAACAGTTCCGATACGATCCGTGCCCTTGAACATGATATGCTCAAAATAGTGGGCAATACCCGTATTCGGACAGTCCTTTGCGCCCGCCTTCACCACAACGGCACCAAACACCTTTGGTTGCGAGTGGTCTTCGTTCAACCAAACGGTCATGCCGTTCTTCAGTTTAAACTCCTTGACTTGCAGTTGTCCATAGGCTTCATTGACAACTACGGATGACAAAATGGCTGTTAGAAGAAAAATAATACGTCTCATCGTGCAATTCATAACAATCTGTTTAATGATTATTGGTGCAAAGATAGCAATAATTGGAAAAAACTTCGTAACTTTGCACCCCAAAGAAAGAACTTTAAACAATTATTAAGATTATGGCAAAGAAAGCACTTTTGATGATTCTCGACGGATGGGGAATCGGTAAGCATGGTAAGGGTGATGTGATTTTCAATACTCCCACACCTTATCTCGATTTGTTGACAGCCACTTCGGCTCACTCTCAGTTGATGGCCTCTGGTGAGGACGTTGGTCTGCCCGATGGACAGATGGGTAACTCTGAGGTGGGTCACCTCAATATCGGTGCTGGTCGTATCGTATACCAGGACCTCGTGAAGATCAACCGCGCCTGCAAGGATGGTTCTATCATGGAGAACCCTCAGGTAAAGGCAGCTTACACATACGCTAAGGAGAACAACAAGAAGCTGCACCTGATGGGTCTTACTTCTGACGGTGGTGTGCACTCAAGCCTTGATCACTTGTTTAAACTCATCGAGATTGGTAAGGCTTATGGCCTGAAGAATCAGGTGTTTGTTCATTGCTATATGGATGGTCGTGACACCGACCCCAAGAGTGGTAAGGGCTTTATCGAGCAGGTCAGCAAGGTTTGTGCTGACAACGATGCTGCTATCGCAAGTATCGTTGGTCGTTTCTACGCGATGGACCGCGACAAGCGTTGGGAGCGCGTGAAGGAAGGCTACGACCTGATTGTGAACGGTACTGGTAAGCAGGCTACCGATATGGTTCAGGCCATGCAGGAGTCGTACGACGAGGGCGTAACTGATGAATTCATCAAGCCAATCCACAACGCATCTGTCAATGGTTGTATCGAAGAGGGTGATGTTGTTATCTTCATCAACTTCCGTAACGACCGTGCTAAGGAGATGACTATCGCGCTGACTCAGGAGGATATGCCAGAGCAGGGCATGAAGACGATTCCTAGCCTGCAGTACTACTGCATGACTCCATACGATGCTAACTTCAAGGGTGTTCACATCCTCTTCCCGAAGGAGAACGTTGAGGACACGCTGGGCGAGTATCTGAGCAAGCAGGGCAAGAAGCAGCTGCATACCGCAGAGACTGAGAAGTATGCACACGTAACCTTCTTCTTCAATGGTGGTCGCGAGGCGCCATACGAGGGTGAGGATCGTATCCTGGTTCCTTCTCCAAAGGTGGCTACCTACGACCTGAAGCCAGAAATGAGTGCTTACGAGGTAAAGGATAAGCTGGTAGCTGCCATCAACGAGGCTAAGTACGATTTCATCGTAGTTAACTTCGCTAATGGTGATATGGTAGGCCATACAGGTATCTACAATGCTATCGCTAAGGCTGTTTGGGCTGTTGACAACTGCGTTCGTGAGGTTATCGAGGCTGCCAAGGCCAACGACTACGAGGCAATCATCATTGCCGATCACGGAAATGCCGACAACGCCATCAACCCCGATGGAACACCCAACACCGCTCACTCGCTGAACCCCGTTCCTTTCATCTATGTTACCAACAACAACTCGGCTACGGTGAAGGACGGTCGTCTGGCTGACGTGGCTCCTTCTATCCTCCATATCATGGGCTTGGAGCAGCCTTCAGACATGACTGGTGAGAACCTGATTACGGATTAAAACGTAAGATGCAATAAGAAAAAGAAAGGTTTGCCAAGCGGCAAACCTTCTTTTTGTTTAATGGCCTTAGAAACTGCGGAGCCAGGCTTTCAGTTCGAGCATCATTTCGAAGTGGTAGGTAAACGACTGGCGAATGCCAAAGCCGTGTCCTCCAGAGGGGTAGATGTGCATCGAGGTGGAAACACCATGAGCATTGAGCTGCTCGTAGTAGTTCAGGCTGTTGGCGGGAGGCACAGCACGATCGTCGTAAGCTAATGCGAGGAAACAGCGAGGGCTATTTTTCGTGATGTGCTGCTCGTTGCAGTACTCGTTGACCAACTTCTGCTTAGGACTTTTTCCTAACAGATTGTCGCGCGAGCCCTGATGGGTGATGCCCTGTTCCATCGAGATGACAGGATAGAACAATATTTGGAAGTTGGGCATTGCGTCGCTGGTGGCATGGGTGGCAACGGTAGATGCCAAGTGTCCGCCAGCTGAGAAACCCATGATGCCCACATCGTTGGGGTTGATATGCCAAGCCTCCGCATTTCTCCTCACCAGGCGCATCGCCTCTTCGGCATCCTCGGCAGGAACAGTATAGTTGCCATGAGGCATGCGGTACTTCAACACAATGAGGGCGATACCCTGTTCGTTGAAAAACGGTGCCCACTCGAATCCTTCGTGCTGCATGGCCAGATGGGAGTAACCGCCTCCAGGACAGCACACGATGGCACGTCCTGTGGCCTTCTTTTCGTTGGGCAGAAAGACGGTAACCTTCGCCGTGTCTTTTGCGTCACCACTACTGGTTCGTGGACCGTCAGGCCACAGATTCATTTCGGTGCCCTTTTGGGCTGATGCCATTGTCGATGCGAACATCATGAGGAAAAACAATACTTTTTTCATAAATAAATAGGTTTATTGCTTGCAAAGGTACGAAATAATTCGTATCTTTGCGCCATTAAAGCGATAAAAACTTTTGAACTATGAATAAAAAGATTCTTTCTTTACTCTTCGCAACGTGCCTGACGATGGGAGCTCAGGCCAAGGTGAAACTGCCCCATTTGGTGGGTGACAACATGGTAATTCAGCAACAGACGGACGTCCGTCTGTGGGGTTGGACCAAGCCAGGCAAGAAGGTAATTGCCACTACGTCGTGGAGCAATGAACGTAGTGAGGCGAAGGCTGACAAAGCGGGTCGTTGGCTGTTGACGGTAAAGTCGCCCAAGGCCAGCTATGAGCCATTGTCAATTACCTTCGACGATGGTGATGGACAGGTGACTATCCAGAATGTGCTGGCTGGTGAAGTATGGGTTTGTGCTGGTCAGTCGAATATGGAGATGCCTGTCAAAGGTTTTGGTAACTGCCCCGTACTGAACTACAACCAGGAGGTAATCAATGCCGCAGGTAAAAGGCAGGTGCGCTCTGCTAAGATTCCAAGCATCATGCGCATGACTCCTCAGGAGGATGCCGATACCGAGTGGCGCGAGTGTTCGCCCCAAACCGTTGGCGATTTCTCTGCTACGGGCTATTTCTTCGCCAAGGTCGTCAATCAGGCCCTCGATATTCCCATCGGACTCATCGAGGCCAATAAGGGTGGCAGTCGCGTAGAAAGCTGGCTGACGAAGGAGAATCTGGAGAAATACACTCAGGAGCCTACGGACACGATGGGCATTGTGAACTTCAAGAAGGAGTGGGACTACCATCGTGCATTGGTCTGGGGTAACGGCACATTCAACCCCATTCTGAACTATACCGTCAAGGGCATTCTGTTCTATCAGGGTTGTTCGAATGTGGGCGATCCGGGCAACCAGTATTCAGAACGTCTGAAGTTGTTGGTCGAGCAGTGGCGTTCGCAGTTCAAGTTAGGCGAGATTCCTTTCTATTTCGTGCAGATTGCCCCCTACGATAGTGGCGACAAGCAGGGCACATGGAATGCTTTGTTGCAGGAGCAGCAGTTCCGTGCTTCACAGATTATTCCCAACAGCGGACTGGTTTGTACCAACGATGCCGTCTATCCGTATGAAGGCACTCAGATTCATCCGGCCCAGAAGCAGAAGGTGGGCGAGCGCTTGGCCTTCCTGGCTCTGAACAAGACCTACGGCATGAGTAGTGTCATCTGCGAGAGCCCGTCGTATAAGGATATGAACATCAAGGGCGACACCATCATGCTGCACTTCAACAACGAGTGTGGTGCCATCAGTCGTTTCGAGAATATAGAAGGTTTCGAAGTAGCAGGCAGTGATCGTGTGTTCCATCCTGCAAAAGCAAGTCATTTCTGGCAGCCTGGTGGAGGCTATTGGGACGAGTGCATCGTGGTTTCCAGCCCTGAGGTCAAGGAACCTGTGGCTGTGCGCTACTGCTTCCGCAACTGGCAGTTAGGCAATCTGGCCAATGCTGGCGGACTGCCTTTGTTCCCGTTCAGAACAGACAACTGGTAAATGGAGCATCCTTTAGAAAAGTTCAAATATTGTCCTGTCTGTGGCAGCAGTCATTTTGAGGTCAACAACTTCAAAAGCAAGAAGTGTCAGGATTGCGGGTTTACGTACTATGCAAACCCCTGTTCTGCTACGGCAGCTTTTATTGTCAACGACAAGCAGGAGATGCTGGTGGTGCGACGTGCTAAGGAACCTGCCAAGGGGACGCTCGACCTGCCTGGTGGTTTCGTCGACATGGGCGAAACGGTAGAACAGGGAATGCGTCGCGAAATCAAGGAGGAAACCGGACTCGACATCGAGGAAATCCAGTACCTCTTTTCCTCGCCCAATGTCTATCTGTATAGCGGCATGGGTGTCCACACGCTCGACATGGACTTCTTGGTTCCTGTGCACGGCGATGTCCCTGCCATCAAAGCTGCTGACGATGCTGCTGAGGCATTGTGGATTCCCATCACGGAGGTCAATCCTGACGAGTTTGGTCTGACCAGCATCCGTAATGCAGTCATTCGTTTTTTGCAAGAATACAAATAATATGAGGAAGTTTATTGTTTTAAGTATTCTGTCGCTGGTGTGCATCGGCATAGGAGCACAGCGAGTACAGAAGATGTCGCTCGACATCCGCCAATTAGTGAATCAGACAACTTCGCAAGGGCATCGGGCTTCAAGTGTCAAACTGCCTGAAACGGTTCGTGCGATGATTCGCTTTAATGGCGACGCTGAGGCAGTGATGGACCAATACCATTGCAAGGCCATCACACATATTGGCGACATTTATATTGCCGATATACCTGTCAGCCAATTGAAGGCGCTGGCTAACGACAACCAAGTACAGCGCATCGAGAACCACCAGGGTGGTAAGGTGCTGATGGACGTTGCCCCTAAATGGATTAATTCGCCAGCCATCTACGAAGACACTCGCTTGCCACAGGCCTATACGGGTAAAGGGGTTCTGTTGGGTATCATCGATGTGGGCTTGGAAGTGACACACCCCAACTTCTACAATGCTGACGCTACGACCTTGCGTGTGACCCGTTTCCTGGATCAGTTTGCTGCTGACGACGAACAATACGGTCAGTCCATCGACTTGGGGCGCGAATACACCACCGAGGCAGACATCAAGGGCAAGGGTTATGCTGGCGACAGCTATCGTAACTTTCACGGCACCCACTGTTTAGGTATTTCAGCAGGTTCTGGTCATACGACGCCTTATCGTGGTGTAGCTTACGAGGCTGAGCTAGCCGCAGCCAATTCGAGTGTGGCTGGTGATTCCAATTTCGGTTCTGCCAACGAACTCGCGCTGATGAAGTACCTCTTCGACTATGCCGACGAGCGCCAGATGCCGTGCGTCATCACCTATAGCATTGGCTTTAACGCCTTGCCTAACGACTGTGTGCTCTTCGAAGAGGGCATCTCACAGCTGGTAGGTCCAGGGCATATCTTAGTGGCAGCAGCAGGTAATGAAAGCCACAAACTTGATTACGTCTGCAAGCCAAAGGGTATGGCGGCAGCAGGTACCTCTCTGCAGGATGACAAAAGCGGAATGGCCTTTCTCTACAGTAAGGACCTGTTTACGCTGAAAGTTATCAGCAAACACAAGATATCTGTGAATGGTTCGCTGAAGGGCGACTCGCTGGTCTACACACCCACCGAAGGAAAGGTAGAGAAACAATTGGCTGGCAAGGCTGTAGTGGTGGAGAAAGTCGATACTTGCTACACCATAACCTTCACTCGCGACTCTACAGATACTGATGATGGTACCATGTTGTTCGTCATTGAAGGAGAGGACAGCTTTGTACAAATGGTGGTAGATATGAGACAAGCCTTTACCAACGATACAGAGACCGATCCGCGTTGCGGCAACGCCACCAACGATCATAACGTAGGCCTGCCAGGTTGTCTGCCCAGCGTTGTGACAGTGGGAGCCCTGAATGGGCGAGAGAAATTCGTCAATATCAAAGGAGACACCATTGCAAGTTGGGGCGTAAAGTCAAACGAAGGCACTATCGCTTTCTTCTCATCGCAAGGCCCGACCCTCGATGGACTTGTCAAGCCCGATGTGGTGACGCCAGGCATCAATATCCATGCTTCTGCCAATAGCCACTATGAGGAGGATTATGGTGCTGTCTTAGTGGCTAAAAGCACCTTTGAGGATCGCGAATATCCTTGGATTGCCATTTCCGGCACTTCGATGGCTACACCTTGCATGGCGGGTATCGTCGCCCTGTGGTTACAGGCTAATCCCCAGTTATCGCCAGACGACGTGAAACGCATCATTCGCGAAACGAGCCATCCTATGGGCGACATGATTCCCAACAACACCTACGGTTATGGTCTTGCTGATGCTTACGCAGGTATTCTGAACATTCTCGGTTTGCCAACAACCATCAAGGATCTCTCGCAGCACCAGCCCTCGGCGCTGACCATCAGACCTGCTGACGGAGGCATCCGTCTGTCGTTCGACAAAGCACCCGCACAGCCTTTTACCGTTCGCGTGTATGCTGTGTCGGGTCAGTTGTTGGGCGAGCAGGTTGTGCGTCCTACTTCTTCGACAGAATATCTCTTGCCCCTTAGCAATTCCTCAGGCATCTACGTCGTGCAGGTCAATAGTCCAGAACAGGGCGTTACGGGCTCAGAACTGATTAGGAAATAATAACACAAAACTAAAATACTATGAGAAGATTATTATTAGTAACCGCCATTTTGATGGCTAACGTAATGACAATGAGTGCAGCGAAACAGAAAGTAACCATCGATCGTATTGACCCCACTGACTGGTATGTGGGAATGAAGAATCCCTCGCTACAGCTGATGGTGTATGGCAAGAACATTGCCAGTGTGCAGGACGTCACCACCGATTATCCTGGTGCCGTCATCGATAGTGTGGTGCGACTCGACTCGCCCAACTACCTATTAGTTTATATGAACCTGCGCGAGGCTCAGGCTGGCACGATGACGCTGAAGTTTGATAAGCTGAAGGCGAATTACACGTTGAAGCAGCGCGAGATGGCAGGCTCGAAACGCAAGGGATTCACCAATGCCGATGTGCTCTATATGCTCATGCCCGACCGCTTTGCACAGGGCGCAGGACATAATCCGCAGGTGAAGGGTATGCGTACCTATAAGGAAGACCGCACGCAGCCTTCGTTGCGTCATGGGGGCGACCTGAACGGTATTCGCGAACACCTCGACTACTTCAATGAGTTGGGCGTGACGGCCCTGTGGCTGACTCCTGTCTTGGAGAACGACTCGCCAGACGACGAACGCGGCTTTTCCACTTATCACGGCTATGCGACGACAGACTACTATCGTGTTGATCCGCGTTTTGGTACGAACGAGGATTATCGTCGTTTGTGTGACGAGGCCCACGCAAAAGGTCTGAAGGTGGTGATGGATATGATTTTCAACCATTCTGGCTTCGAGCATCCCTGGACGCTCGATATGCCTACGAAGGATTGGCTGAATCTGCCCCAGTGGCTCGTCGAGTCGAACGGCACTTCGAAGGCTGAGGGTACCAGTTTCCTGCAAACGTCGTATAAGTTGACTCCTGTGATGGATCCCTATGCTGCGAAGGTGGATCTGAAGGAGACTACCGAGGGTTGGTTTGTGCCCACGATGCCTGACCTGAACCAGCACAATCCTCACCTGATGCGTTATCTCATCCAGAACTCGAAGTGGTGGATTGAGACAATGGGTATCGACGGCATCCGCATGGACACCTATCCCTATGCCTATGCTGATGCAATGGCCCAGTGGAT
Organism: uncultured Prevotellaceae bacterium; assembly: GCA_946188395.1. Taxonomy (GTDB): domain Bacteria; phylum Bacteroidota; class Bacteroidia; order Bacteroidales; family Bacteroidaceae; genus Prevotella. The sequence goes on from CAMHUU010000002.1 coordinate 91,140, forward strand.
GAAGGAGCTCGACGAGGAATACCCCAACTTCAACACCGTTGGCGAGACGTGGGTCACGGAGCCTGCCTACACCGCTTCGTGGCAGAAGGACTCGAAGCTGGCGAAGAGTAATTCATACCTGAAGACCGTGATGGACTTCTCGTTCTACGACAAGCTGAACCAAGCGAAGCACGAAGAGACTGACCCGTGGTTTGCTGGCTTGAACCGCCTCTATAATTCGTTCGTTTATGACTATCTGTATCCCAATCCGAAGAGTGTGATGGCCTTCATCGATAACCACGATACGGACCGCTTCTTGGGTAACGGCAAAGACAGTCTCGCTTTGAAGCAGGCCCTCGCCTTGCTGCTTACCGTTCAGCGCATTCCACAGCTTTATTATGGTACGGAAATTCTGATGAACGGCACCAAGGAGATTACTGATGGCTATGTGCGCAAGGACTTCCCTGGCGGATTCCCAGGCGACGAGCATAATGCCTTCACCCGCGAAGGTCGTACCAAGGCCGAGCAGCAGATGTTCACGTGGCTCTCGCGTCTGCTCCATTGGCGCAAAGGCAACGACGTCATCACGAAGGGCGGCCAGACGCAGTTCATTCCCTTTAATGGCATCTACGTCATCGCCCGTCAGTATCAGGGCAAGACCGCCCTCACCATCCTCAACGGCACCAGCAAGCCTGCCACAATGGAGGTAAAGCGCTATCAGGAGGTCATTGGTTCTGCCACTCGTGCGAAGGACGTTCCAACGGGTCGCTACTACGACCTCTCGCAGGACCTGACGCTGAAGCCCCGCCAGTCGTTGGTTTTAGAATTCTAAGGTATGAAAAAGTTCGTGTTATTATGTATTGCTGTTTGGTCGCTGACGGCGGTCCAAGCGCAAACGGTAAAGGAAGTAAAAGACAGCGTAAAGGCTGCCACGAAGGCAGGTAATATCAAGGCGATGGCCTCGACGGTGAAGGGAGCCTTCGCTGCCAAATCGGCAAAGGCCGAGGAACTTGTCGATACCTGGGTATACGTGGAACCTGCCGTGCTTTCCACATCGAACAGAATGCTGTTGAAAATGGCAGGGAACGCTGTGGCCCATAAACTGGAGAAGATGGTTCGCGACTATTTCAATCGCGCCCATGTGACAGCAGAGAATACGTTTTTCACCTTTAACCATAACGGCACTTACAGCCGCTCTTTGTCCGGACAGAAGGCTTCGGGCACTTGGATGACGGCTGGCGAACAGGTGCTGTTAGCAGTCAAGAACGTGCAGACGGCAGCTATGGTTTCCCACATGGAGAACGACACGCTGACACTTGTTGCCGACCTGTCGAAAACCCTGTCGGATATCCAAAAGCTGGGTGGTTTCTCTGACAGCAAGGCAAACAACACCTTACTCAAACTGTCGAAGCGCCTGAAAGGACTTAAAGTCGGTTTCCTGTTAGCCCGCAGAAAACAATAATCAAGGCATCCGGTGAAGATACTTACGTTCGAAAATACATAGATTTAGAGTCCATTCTCCCGCAAAGATCTACGACCTCAAAGGCCGCCGAGTCAATCAGCCCTCGAAGGGACTATACATCAAGAATGGTAAGAAATATGTGGTGAAGTAAAAGCAATTGTATCATGGGGTTGAAGTGATAGATAGTATGACACTAAAGGGACTCTACCCTTATACTAAAGGGTGTTTAGTGTCATACCATATAGCGGATAGCTTCAAAAAGAGGGAGAGCTCTCCATTTGATCAAGGTTCTGTGATCATTTATTGAGTATTAAACAAGAATTCCAGCGATAGCTGACCCGTTTTATGCTCCAGGCAGAGAATTTCTATGCTCCGTCCGGAGATTGTCTCCGCTCCGTCCGGAGAAATTCTCCGCCTAGGGCTGTAAACCACCAAGGTCACATGATGACAGGCACGCTGTTACACCAATCATGGAATGAGCGGCTAATTCCCCAAAATCGTCCATATTCAAATTAACCCTCCCTTCCTCCCGTTTTCGCTGGGAACGCCTTTATACAAAGGCGCTGGGGCACGGGAGGGATTTTCGTTATCCCTCCCGTCTCCCTCCCGTTTTTCATCATTGAACCTCCCATAATACACAAAAGGGAAGGAAAAATCAGTACACAACACATAATGTAAAAGGGAAGGCAAGGGACCCAAAAAGGGAGGGTAACGGGAGGGACTTTGTCTTTCCCTCCCGTCCGTCAACCCCAGTAAATAAAGGGGTTCCGAGCAAAAACGGGAGGAAGGGAGGGACTTTTCGAAAATTTCTTTTTTTCAAGAAAAGTCGATACTAGGGATGGACAAAACACATACTACAAGCAAGCTCTCAGTCAGCCTAATGCAAACTCTCAGTCCGAAGGCTTCGGACTGGCAGTCCGTAACTAGCGGACTGAGAGTCCGCAAGGACGGACTAAAGTTTCCTTCCCCTTTGTTGCAGAAAGGTGCCGCCTAAAAGGTTGTCAGCGCCTATGTAAAAGGTAGGAAGGTTGCTTGCAAAGTTAAAACTAAGGCAACGTTTGATAAAACTACGACAACGTTTGTTAAATCTAAGGCAATGATTGATAAAACTACGGCAACGTTTGATAAAACAAAAATAAATTCGTAACTTTGCAGAGACAGACAACGAAAAAGCGTTTCGCGTGGACGACAAAAGATATATTCAGCGCCTGATTAGCGAGGGCGAACATCAGCAGCAGGACTTTAAGTATAAGGTGGAGGATGCTGTGAAGCTGGCCAAATCGGTATCGGCATTTGCCAATACGGATGGTGGGCGGCTGTTGATAGGTGTTCGCGACGACGGACACATGTCGGGCGTTCGCGACGAAGAGGAGATCTACATGATGCACCAGGCAGCCTACCGATATTGTCGTCCGCAGGCCAGCATCAAGTTCGACACGTATCATGTGGCGCCACAAGAGACGACGGGTGGAGGGCGAAAGATGCGTACGATAGTCGTTGCCACTGTGCCGCCTTCCGACAGGCGTCCCGTGTGTGCCATTGGCAACGACGGGCGTCAGCGTGCCTACATCCGCATTGCCGACGAGAACATCGTGGCGTCGCCCGTGCATCTGGCCATCTGGCGCGAGGCGCAGAATCCGCAAGGTGCGATGATGACCTATACGGATATGGTGCGCAAACTGATGGACAGCCTGCAGGGACAGCGCCTTACGCTGAACCAGGTGGTCCGCCGTTCGGCCATTCCCCGTCATAAGGTCGTCACGCTGCTGGCCCGACTGATTCGCTTTCACATTGCCCAATGGGAATATGATGACCAGCAGTTTCTGTTTAGTTTGTATTAGAAATATTCAAATAAATTTGGTTTTCTGCTCACTTATTCGTAACTTTCACCCTTCTTTGACCTGAAGGTACAAAGCGATAAATCGATGAGGTGAAGTTACTTCCGTTCGAAAATAAAAAGAAAAACGAGTTTTTCTTTTGTATTTTCCTCACTTATTCGTAACTTTGTCCGCAAAAAGGATATGAAGAAGATATTTGTTACGATGCTGGCCGTTGTGCTGTTCGCAGCAGTGGGCCATGCTGGAGACGGCATTGAGGCTGTCGATTTGGGACTTAGTGTGAAATGGGCCAACATGAATGTGGGCGCCAAGAAGCCTTCTGGCTATGGTACGTACTTTGCGTGGGGCGAGACTCAAGCGAAGGAATATTATTCGTGGAAAACCTATGCCTGGAGCAAGGGTGACTCGCAGTTTCTGACCAAGTATTCGTCTATCGACAAGCGCACCAAGCTGGCTTCCGCTGACGACGCTGCCACCGCCAATTTGGGCGGCGACTGGCGCATGCCTACTGCAGAAGAGTTTGACGAATTGGTGAACCCCGACAACTGTACCTGGGAATGGACCTCGCAGGATGGTGTCAACGGATATAAGGTTACTAGCAAGAAGACGGGCAACTCTATCTTCCTGCCTATCACGGGTTTCCGCTACTATGCAGACACGCAGTTCCGCGCCATCAGCGGCGTCTACTGGACCTCGTCGCTCTACACGGTGAATCCTAACAAGGCATGGTGTCTGGAATTCAACTTCTCGAAAGTTAATGTGCACTACGGCGACCTTTCCAGCAATCGCTTCAGTGGTCGCTGCATCCGCGCTGTGCGGTAAGGAATTCGATGAAGATAGGAACAATAGACTTGGGCGAGCGCCCAGTGTTGTTGGCGCCGATGGAGGACGTGACGGACATTGGGTTCCGCATGCTGTGCAAACGCTTTGGAGCCTCGATGGTGTATACGGAGTTTGTGTCGGCTGAGGCGCTGGTGCGCGATGTGAAGTCGACGGTGAAGAAGCTGACCATCAGCGACGAGGAGCGCCCCGTGGGCATTCAGATCTACGGACGCGACGTGGACGCGATGGTGGAAGCAGCGAAAATTGTCGAGCAGGCTGGACCGGACCTGATCGACCTGAACTTCGGCTGTCCGGTGAAGAAGGTGGCAGGCAAGGGCGCAGGAGCCGGTATGCTGCAAAACATCCCGAAGATGCTGGAGATTACGCAAAAAGTGGTGGATGCCGTCAGTCTGCCTGTGACGGCAAAGACCCGTCTGGGCTGGAACCACGAACAGCTCATCATCACTACGCTGGCCGAGCAGTTGCAGGACTGCGGCATCCAGGCACTGACCATTCATGGTCGCACGCGGAGCCAGATGTATACGGGCGAAGCCGACTGGACGCTTATTGGCGAGGTGAAGCGTAATCCCCGCATCCACATCCCCATTATTGGCAATGGCGACATCAAGTCGTTGGACGATGCCGATAGGGCGTTCGACACGTATGGCGTCGATGGCGTGATGATTGGTCGCGCCACATTTGGCTGCCCCTGGATATTCAGTCGCCAGCAGCTGACGCTGGACGAGAAGATTGACGTGTTGGAAGAGCAGTTGCGCATTAACGTAGAGCGCATCGACGAGTATCGCGGCATTCTGCACACGCGTCGCCATCTGGCCGCATCGCCCGTGTTTAAAGGCATTCCCAATTTCCGTGAGACACGTATCGCGATGTTGAGGGCAGAAAAAAAGGATGACCTATTGGCCATCCTTGAACGTTGTCGCGAGGAATTGCGGTAGACTTTCCTCACTTTACCATTACCTTACGCACGGTACCGTCGCTCATGCGCACGATGTTCAGGCCGTGTTGCAACTGGCTGACCAAGCGTCCGTCCAGCGTATAATAGGCTGAAGGCTGTTGGCTAATGGCTGTTGGCTTCGAGTCAATGGCTGTCGTGGCGTTGGCTGTTGCCTTCTGGCTCAGTCCGCCAAACTCGTTGACAGCCTGCACCTGCCACAGGTCACCCTCAGTATAGCCGTCGAAGGAAGTCTCCTTGGTGAAACCAGCTACCTCGCCATTCTTCGTCACCACGTAACAGATGGCGTAGGGCACAGCCTGCCACGAGAGCGTCGAGCCCTCGCCCTTGACTTGAGGAGCGTCGCAAGCCTCGCAGAGCAGGTCGGGCTGCCAACCGTCGTTACCGCTCATGACGTTCTTCAGCGTATATTGTGCAGCCTCCTCGGCAGTCAGCGTGTTCTTCACGTCGAACTTTTCCACTTTTTGTGTCTTTTCGGCATCAGCCCAGTAGTAATAGTACGATTCGCGCTGGCTCAGATCCAACGGATTACCGTTGGCATCGACCGTGTTGTACTCAGCCCAAAGTTCGGGCAGACCACCCATCGTGTTGTACCAGCCTTTGGCAGGGATGTTGACGAAGGTCTGCGTGTTGATGTACACCGTCTTGGGAGAGCCGTGCCAGGGGCGCCCGAGCCACACATCGGTCACGTCGACACCCTTGTGGGCACGGATGATGTTGTTCTGGAACACATAGCCCCACTGAGTCTCAGCGGTGTGCCAAGGAGCCACAATGTAACCACCCGAAGGACGGTTGATCTCGATGGTGTCGCCATCCAGATAGACATCACCGCCATTGTAGATGAAGTCGACAGCACCCTCGATGAGCGAGTTCTTGATGTAGTGACGGTTCTTCTGGGTAGAAGTGGTAATCCAGGTGTCCTGATAAGAGAGCAGGGCTACATTGTTCAGCGCGATGCGGTCGCCCTGTGTATTCAGAGCCAAAGCCTGCGGACCAGCCTGTTTCTCGTGTCCATACGAGTTCTCGAGGGTGATGTTCTCGAAGAAGATGTTGCTGGCATTGACCACTACTGTTGCGCCTACGCTAACGTGTACTGCATTGTCGCCACCACAGAGCTTGTCGTCGAGGATGACAGCCTTGTCGCGGTCCTGTCCGATGATGTGCAGATAGGGTTTCTTGGCAGGAATATCGATATGTTCCTTATATTGTCCGTTTTTGACGAAGATGAGCCAAGGCTTGGCACGTCCCTCAGGAGCAGCGTCGATAGCACCTTGCAGCGTAGTATAGTCGCCAGAGCCGTCGCTGGCCACTACAGCGTCGTAGAGACGAGCCTCTGGCTGGGTACGCTCCATCGTGGTGAAGGTTATCTCAGTAGCAGCAACCGCCTTGCCACCGCGAGAGGTCAGCACGCCCTCGGGCATCTGGAAGGTGTATTGTGTAGCATACTTCAGTCCGCTATACTTGAAGATGGCCGTCTTGCCGCTGATGACAGGGGCAATCTCCTCGCCAGCTAGCGTAGCAGCACCATTGCCAGCTTTTATCTTGTTGTCGAATGTCAGGATGACAGAGCCGCTGGCACTGACACCCGTAGCATTCTGGGCAGGATTGCTGCTGACCAGCACGGGCACTGCATCGGCAGCGCCAGTGGTTTCAGCCAGCACGAAGACATCGGTGAGCATAGTGCCGTCGTTGGTGCTTTCGACACCTACCTTCGGAGAGGTGTAGTCGGGCATGAAGCGGATGTAGACACGCTGCTGGTCATTGGCCTCGGCAGGCAAATCGAATTCGCCGTCAGTCCAACCGCGGTTAGGCAACTCGTAGGTGCCAAACTTGGTGAATGTCGTACCGTCAGTACTATACTCGGCATTGATGATGCTGTAGGCGTTATAGTCGTCGCCCACGGCAGCAGAGAGCTTCAGATTCTGATAGCCCTTGGAAGAGAAAGAAATCTCGAAGTACCAGTTGTCGGCAATGGGGCGCCATACACGGATGCCGTAGCGGCCCTGAACCTTACCTGTGGCCACACCATTGGCCAGCCAGCTGGTAGTCTCACCAGCAGCATTGCGCAGCGACAGCATACCGGCATTCTCGGAGTCAGCAGCATAGTCGGCAGCACGGTCGCTCTTGGGAGCATCCTGATAGAGATCCCAACCTACGATGTAGTCGACAGCGGAGAAAGTGGCAGTGAAGTTCTTCTCGCCATCCATCTTCACATCGCGTTCCATCGTGGTAGTGTTGTCTTCCCAGTTGGTGAAGGTCAGGATGCGGTTATTCTGAGCAGCCAACTTCACATCGGTGCCTTCCTCGTAGTAGTGAACACCTTCTACAACGTTACCTTCTGGCGTGAACTGCACTAGATTGGCATTGGCGCCGCCCTCGAGTTTCAGATTGAGGGCATAGACATTCTTCTTGGTATATTGGGCTATCAGCGTGGTGTTGGCCTTGATTTCAAAACTATAGGGATTGTCTGTCGAAATGACGTTGCCATCGGCATCAGTCCAGCCAGTGAAGTGGTAGCCAAAGTTCTCAGTAGCAGCTACTGTCAGCTTGGTGCCTTCGTCAAATTCAGCACCTGCGGGATTGCACGACACGCTACCAGCGCCTTCCATACCCAGTTTTACACTCATGGTATAAGTAGGAACGGCCTCAGGAGTACCACTAATGTCACCAGTGACAACCACGTTGCCAAAGCCGTATTCCTTGTTGGAGGCCAAACTATAAACTCTGATTTTCAGTACCAGTCCGTCACTTCCGACCGTCAATTGCGACAGGTCGTAGCTGAGTGACGAGAATTCGTTGTTACGCTCTGGGTTGATGCCTGTGGCAAGTGTGGTCTCGCTGCCACCGGTTATGGCCACAACGTCAAACTTTCCACCACCGGTGCCCCATTTCGATGATTCAAAGGCAAACGACTTGGGAGCAAAGGTCAGTCCCTTCTTGGGTTTGATGGTGAAGGTCAGTGCATCGTCATCATTAGCTGCAGCAGCATTATGGTTCGATGGTTTGTAGAGCGTCTGCTGCGAGGTTCCGGCAGCACGCTGCTGCGAAACAATCAGCTTGCCATAGTCGAACTCGGCCACGCTAAACAGCCCTGCTTTCTTTACCTCAGCAGCTGTGGCATCGTCTGTACCCTTGCCCAAAGGCCATGAGAGCGTAAAGTCCTTCTCATTGACGCTCTCCTGCGCTGCCGCCATCATCGGCAGCAGTGCAAAGAGCGTTACTAACAATTGCATAAAAGAAGATTTGATCTTCATTAAAATTAGTAGTTTTGATTGTTATGATATTATAATATGATTTTCTTGGTGGTACCGTTAGCCATGCGAACAATGTTCATTCCACGACGGAGCGATGGCTGCTCGCGTCCGTCAAGGGTAAAAAAAGCGATGGGCTGTTGGCTATTGGCTGTTGACAGTTGGCTGATACCTGTGGTAGTATCTACTGCTATGCCATGAATGGTGAGGTCGCTGAGACAGATGGTCTTACCCGTTGCGGCACCATTGTACCAGGGATATACACGGACCAACAGTTTCTGACCATCCTTGACGGTAAGCACAGGCTTGGTCTCGACAAACTGAGGATTGTTGGCAGGCATCTTCTTCATCTCGAAAATGGTGGTGCGCGTCTCGAAATTGTCTGTAGAATAGTAGACGTGGCAGCACATGCCGTTACCACCGCAGCCAGCTACGAAGAGCGATATGAGGTCAATCTTCAGTTCCATACCCGCAGAAGGCTTGATACCCCACTGGATATAGCGGTCTGGATTATCGTCGATTTCATCGGCAGGCCAGGCATCACCAGCAATCAGATTGCGCTGCATCTTGCGCGAAGCGTCATAGCCCGTCCATTCTGGCCATTCGGTTTTGGCGTTGGGATTGGAGTAACGCTGCACATACATACCCTGAAAACTCTGAGCAATAGCTGTTGCAGGGCCCGTCAACTCATAAGTGTCGTCCTTTTCCAGACGCCAGTAGGCATTGACCTCCGCACCGCCTTCCAGCACAACAGCCGTAGCAATGACGGGAATCTCGATGGTCTTATCGCCCTGAGTGATGGTGATAGTTCCGTTGAAATCACCGTTTTCTGCCAGCATGACCTGTGCGTAGAACGTCTTCACCAGTGTTGAAGCGGTATAGGTAACCGTCAGCGACTGCTGCCAATCGGTTTTGTCGGTAGAGAGCTTGATGCCCTCGGAGGCCGTGATGCTTACAGAGCCCTCTTCAGGAGACAATCCGAAGCCATTCAGCGTGAACTCCTTCGTCAGTGTCTGTCCTTTATAGGCCTCGCCGAAATCGCCAGTGGCAGGAGCGACGGTAAGATCTGTGGGCAGAATGATGTCATCGGCCATGATGCCCTGAGCCTTCATCAGACGGGCACACTCGCGAGCTACCAATAGGGCACCAGTGGTGTTGAAGTGGGTAGAGCCCTGACCATCGAACAGATACTCGTGGCATTTTGCGTCGCCATAACTCTCATAAAGCGTAGCAGTTGCTGTGGTGAGGTCGATAAAGCTGACACCCTTTTCCTGAGCCAGCTGCTCAGAGTGGTAGGCATAGTCCATCGTGTGGTCGTCAGCGGCAAGCTTGGTGCCGTCCTTGGGACCTTGTTCCGTCAGTACCTTGTAGCTGTCGCCCAAGTCGTGACGTCCATTGCGCTTAATCTTCGAACCGCTGAAGTAGCTGCGGCACACGGGCGAACATATAATAGGTGTGGCACCAAGGGCTTTCACCTCGTCGACAATCTTGCCGAGCCATTCCTTGTAAGTCGTCGAAGGCACTGTGCCACGCAGGTCGACAGCGGCTGCTGCCGTCGCATCATCAATGCTCTCGTAGTAGGCTTTCAGGGCATAGCCGTCCATGCCGCTGTTCTTCTCGTCGTTATGCCCAAAGGTGATGATGACGTAGTCGCCAGCCTCGACATTCTTCTTGGCTGTCTGCCAGAGCTCGTTATAGCCACCACGGGAGTCACGTCCTCCCTTGGCATAATTGATGCTGGTCCAGCCGTTGGTGAGGAAGTTTCCAAAATACATACCCCAGCCGCGTGTGACGGTGGACGACTCGTCGTAGGGTGCCATGGTGGAGTCACCCAAGGTGTGTACTTTCTTGGCGTAGGATGCTGTGCAAAGCATCACCACCAAAGTCATCAGGAGTAGAAATTTTGTTTTCATTTTGCAGTTTGTTTTGATTCGTTATTCGATTTCTGACTGCAAAAGTAGTATGTTTTTTCGATGAAATGGGGTGATTATTGCATCAAACAAGTATGAAAAATGCGTCAAAATGCATATTTCTACCATTATTGACGTGTGATTACACCCTGAAGTCGCATTTTCTGATTGTTAGTCAGCGTGTGGTGTTGTCTTATATTCAGAAGGTGATTTCCCTGTACTTTGTTTAAAACAGCGGCTGAAGTATTTGGGGTCCGAGAATCCACAAGCGTATGCTACTTCAGCGATGCTTTTATCCGTTTCGCGCAACAACTTGCAGGCATGCTTCGTACGTGCTTCGCGTAGCAAATCCTGAGGAGTGATACCCATCGTCTGCTTCAATTTGCGCTGTAGACCAGAACGGCTGGTTGCTGCTGCCGATGCCATGTCGCCAACAGAAGTATCTGCATTCGACAGGTTCGCCTCGATAAAATCCATGACGCGTTTGAGCATGGGGTCATATGCAGCATGATCCGTTTGGGAACGAGTCTGCTGGGCAGTTTCTGGGCCGTTTTCTGTTTTGACTTCCAAGAGAGCCAGATAAGCCTCCAGTGTCTCCCGCTGTTTCCGTTTGATGCGGCGTATATATAATAAGGTGTAGGCTATCCCAAGAAGTGTACCTGCCACTAGCAACAAGATGAGCAGACGTCCCCAAGCGGATTCAAAGAAGGTTGGTTGGACGATAATGGTTAGGGTGCGTATGTTATCCTGCCACAAGCCATCGGCATTGGTGGAGCGAATCTCCAACTGATAGGTTCCTGGCTCTAAGTCTAGCAGCGTAGCGGAACGTCCGTGACCAATGTAGTTCCATTCGGTGTGGTGTTGAAGACGGAAAGCATAACTGATGCGCTCTGCTGCACAATAGTCGATGGCGGCAAAATGTACCGTGACACTTCGCTCGTGGGGTTGTAGCGTCAAAGTGTCTAAGTAGGCAACCCCCAGATTCTCACTGCCTCCTTGTATGGAAATGCCCGTCAAAACCAGCCGAGGACTGTATGTCTGTTGGCGCATCTGGTCTGTGGAAGTGATAAAGGCTCCGTCCATCAGTCCGAAAAGCCATCTTCCTTTGCTGAGTTGAAGGGGATGGGCATCAGAGAAACGATAATCAGCATTGAAGTATCGGGCATCCAGTTGTCTGTAGTGTCCCATGCTGTCAATCATCGCTATCAGATGGCTGCTGACCATCAGCATGTTTCCCTCGTCCATAGGGGTCAGTGACATAATCACATCCGACGGCAACCTGTTGTTGCCGGCCGTGTAATGTTGGAAAGTCAATGTGTCGGCCAGCAAATCAGAACCTTCGATGCTGTTAATGCCACCACTTTCTGTACTGACATAGATGCGTCCGTCGAACCCTGTCATCATATTCATGATGGCACTACTGCTCAAACTGGTTGCACGATTCGACTCGCGCAGATGTCGATGAAACCGCATTTTATGGGCATCCTGTTCCAGTTTGGCAATAATCAACCCCTCTGTGGTAGCTGCCATCATGACCTCTCCTTGTTGGACCAACAGCAGATTACGCACTCGTTGAGCCACCTCTTTGGGATAGCCTTTGGGCGTGTAAAATTGCAGCTGGTCTTTCTGAGACAACGCAGCATAGTAGAGTCCACCACCTAGCGTCGCTACCCATAGCCGTCTGAAACGGTCTTCACATATGCTATATACATTCTGATCGGGAAGATTCGTAAAATGGGTAATCTTAAAAACGCCTGCTGATGTCTCTTGTAAACGGAATAGTCCATCGGGTTTGGAGCCTAACCAAAGGGTTCCATCCATTGTCTGGTACATACAATAAACAGGAGATCCAAAGGTAGTATAACTGTGATGTAATCGTCCGTCTTTACCCAAATAGCCTAACAGTTGGTCGTCAGCGTAAGAGTAAATGCGCACGGCCCCATCGCCCCTAGTACACACCCAATAGCGTTGATGATTGTCTTTAAACAAACACTTTACCTCCGCTTGGGGTTCTATGTCGATTCGCTTTGTATGTTGGACGACAGCCGTCTCTTTTTTCAAGCCAGAAGGGGTAATGGCCCATTCGTTACCCTGCCGATCGGTTAGGGCAAAGGAAGTGAGTCCGTCGTCATACCTTACGGACTTACTCGTGCGGTAACGTTTGATGTCGTCTGCGATGTTGGTGGCTGCGCTGTCGCTCAGATTGCTGAAACGATAAGTATGTGTGTCGAACAGATAGTAGTCCTCATCTACGCGGCATACCATCTGACCGTCAGGTCTAAGGGCGATGTCTCGAAACCTGTCTGTCGTCATGCGACAGCCGTCACCCATTTGTGCCTTGAACGTTTGAAATTCGTAACCGTCATAGCGACACAAGCCATTCCATGTTGCCAGCCAAATGAACCCCAGTTCGTCTTGCAACAACTGAGTGATATGGGCATGTGGCAACCCGTCTTCTTCGTCATAATAAGTAACTTTGCATGGTGGCTGTCCTGATAAAGTCAGCCATCCTGTACAAACGATGATGAAGAAGGTCAGATGCCTCATTTTAGAACCAATTCATCAGTTTGCGGAGGTAGGCTGTCAGTTCGCCGGCCATCTTTTCATCCTGATAGATGTTGGGGTGCCAGTCGTTGCCATAGAACGCATTGCCGTCGATGGGAGACATATCGAAACGATAGACTTCTTTGTCGCCAGCCTTCTGGGCTTCGGCTGTGACTTCGTCCAACAATTTTTGGGCAAGTTGCAGTTCCTGATTATACAGCATGGAACCTGTTAGGAACACGATTTTTGCCTTGGGGTTATGCTGGCGAACCAACTTCAGCAGTTTCTGATAGCCCTGCTTCAGTAATGTGGCGTCGTAGTTGTTTGTCGAGAGGTCGTTGGTGCCGAGGTTAATGCAGACAACATCGGGTTGATAGCGGTTGAAATCCCACTTTTCCCTCAGGAATGTTGCTTCCTTGCGGAGTTCAGGTTTCCATGCATAACCTGTAAATTCGTATTGTACGGGCATATGGGATTCGGGATTACCCGTTTTCGGACCATCGTAGTTGCGGTAGGCGCCAATGCCGCTGCGTGCTACTACCCAGTGCTGGGCCTCGAGGTTACGGGCAGTAATGGAGGCATATGAGTAATAATGGTTCTCAGTGGCATAGTCGAAATGCTCTTCCTTCTTCAGTCCCTCGTTACCATAGCCGCAAGTGATGGAATTGCCGATGAATTCGATCTTTCTTGACGGAAGTTGGGGGGCGTCAACCAACTGACGACCTTTGTCTAATACAAAACCCCAAAACTCAGGGAAGAACTCGTAGCCCTCGATAACATACATCAGGCGCACCAGATGACGACCTTCAGGTAATGCTGTTGCCAGTGTCACCACAGAGTCGCGCTCTCCGCGAAAAGCCACCTTGAATGGTTCAGCCCCGTCAATCTGTGCCACGAAATAGCCACTTTGGGGTTTGGCAATCATGCGTAGTGACGTGCCTTCGAATGCTGCGATGATTTGCACACCTGGAAAGTTCCATGCCGGACGCTCTGGATTGGTGAAACTGATGCGTCCCGTATACAAAATATGTGGGTCGGTGGGTTTGATGACTGTTCCTTTCAGGGGAACGGTAATAATGGCATTGACTCCCAGAGTAGTCAAGAACATCAAAAAAGCAAAGAAAGTACGTTTCATAAGTAGATTTTTGTTATTTGGGCGCAAAATTACAAAAAATATGCTTAACTTTGCACACAAAAGCAAGAAAAAATCATGATGGACGAAGATTTTGACATCCGCCAAGAGCAGATGAGCTCCGCTGAGAAGGACTTTGAAAATGCCCTTCGCCCGTTGTCGTTCAACGATTTCAGTGGACAGCAGCAGGTGGTGGAGAATCTGGAGGTGTTTGTGGAGGCCGCCAAATATCGTGGCGAGCCCCTCGACCATGTGTTACTGCATGGCCCTCCAGGGCTGGGAAAGACAACTCTCTCGAATATTATTGCCAACGAGTTGGGGGTAGGCTTTAAGATTACCTCCGGTCCTGTGCTTGACAAGCCTGGTGATTTGGCTGGTATCCTGACGTCGCTGGAGAAAAACGATGTGCTGTTTATCGACGAGATTCACCGATTGTCGCCTGTCGTTGAGGAGTATCTCTATTCAGCGATGGAAGACTACCGTATCGACATCATGATTGACAAAGGTCCGTCGGCTCGCTCCATTCAGATTGACCTGAATCCGTTTACGTTGGTGGGTGCTACTACTCGTAGTGGACTGCTGACAGCTCCGTTGCGTGCACGTTTCGGCATCAATATGCACCTGCAGTACTACGACCCCGCAACACTGCAAAAGATTATCGAGCGTTCCGCCTCGATTCTGCGCGTACCTATTACTACCGATGCTTCCGACGAAATCTCCCGTCGCTCGCGTGGTACGCCCCGTATTGCCAATGCCCTGCTACGAAGGGTGCGCGACTTTGCCCAGGTAAAGGGTACGGGAAAGATTGACTCAGAGATTACCAAGATTGCGTTGAAAGCGCTGAATATCGACCAATACGGACTGGACGAGATTGATAACCGCATCTTGTTGACCATCATCGACAAATTCCGCGGAGGTCCTGTGGGCATTACCACTATCGCTACCGCTGTTGGCGAGGATGCCGGAACGGTGGAGGAGGTCTACGAGCCTTTCCTCATCATGGAGGGTTTTATCAAGCGTACCCCACGTGGTCGTATGGTAACGGAACTGGCCTATAAGCATTTTGGGCGTAATCCGTATAGTGGGAATATTATGGAACCGAATCTTTTTGATTAATTGACAATTGATAATTGAGAATTATGATTAGAACGGGCATTTTCGTAGGGAGCTTTAATCCGTTTACGGTGGGACACGATTCTATTGTGCGTCGTGCACTGCCGTTGTTCGACCGCTTAGTGATAGGCGTGGTAGGCGACCAGGTACACAAGCCCGATATGCCCTCTGCTGAGGAACGCATCAAGGCCATAGTCGAGCTCTATCAAGACGAGCCTGCCATCGAGGTGAAACCCTATTATGGATTGGCTGTTGACTTTGCCAAACAGGAAGACGCCCATTTCATTGTGAAGGGAGTCCGCTCTGTAAAGGACTTTGAATATGAGCGTGAACAAGCCGACATTAATCGCAGCCTCAGTGGTATAGAAACCATTCTGCTCTATGCAGAACCACAATATTCGTCCATTTCATCAAGCATGGTCCGCGAGTTGCAGCACTTTGGTGTGGATGTTAGTGCGTTCCTGCCGAAACGCTCGAAAAAATGAAGTATTCGAATAACGGTATAACGTTATAACGTAATAACGACAATATGATAACTTATTCAACAGAAAACGTCAAGTTTCCCAGTATCAAACGCCGTGAAACGACAGCTTGGATTCGTCGCGTGGCTGCCACTTATGGTAAGAGGGTGGGTGAAGTGGGCTATTTGTTTTGCGACGACGAGCATATCCTCGAGGTGAATCGCGAGTATCTGGGTCACGACTACTATACTGACATCATTACCTTCGACTATGATGAAGGCAATGTGTTGAATGGCGACTTGGTCATTTCCTTGGATACCGTCCGTACGAATGCTGAGCTGTTTAAAAAGGAGTACGACGAGGAGTTGCATCGTGTCATCATTCACGGCATCCTGCACCTTTGTGGATTGAACGACAAAGGTCCCGGCGAGCGCGAACAGATGGAAGCAGCTGAGAATGCTGCCTTAGCGCTGCGCTAAGAAATTCTTGATTTCATCGAGGTTGTTAGCCACCTCAATATACGTGCGCCAAGGTCTGCGGGTTAGTCCTTTGGCCTGTAACTCGTCGAGCATAGCGATGAGTTTGTCCCAGAAGCCCTTCATGTTATAAAGGATGACGCGTTTCTGGTGATAGCCGATAGTTGCTGAAGCGGCAATGGTAAAAACTTCGTCCAACGTTCCGATGCCACCAGGCAGGGCGATAAACACGTCGCTTTGGTCTTCCATCAGTTGCTTGCGGTCGCTTAAGTTGTCACACAGAATATCCACATCTACATACTGCGACATGCGTCCTCCCTGCTCAACAATTCGGGGAATGACGCCAATGGTCTTTCCTCCTTGTTCGTGGGCAGCTTTCGACACGCATTCCATCAGTCCACAGTTCACACCACCATAGACAATAGTATGACCTTCACTTGCAGCCCATCTTCCTAATTCTTCCGTCAACAGGAAGAAGTCGGAATCGATGCGGTCGTTAGCTGAACAAAAGATACAAATCTTCATCGTAGGTCAGTTTTGAGGGTTTTCGGCAGGGATAATCTTAAAGAGCTTGTCGCTGGGACGTACCTTCTCAGGAACCTTAATGCTGACGCGCGTGCCTTGTTGGGCCGTCTCGACAGCCTGCACGTCATCGTGAATCTCGTCGACAGTGACATAGAGCGCTCCTGTCGTCGGACCTGTGATGAGCATCTTGTCGCCAACACTAAACGTATCGGCCTCGACGGTGAATTCAGCTACGCCCAAACGCGAAAAAAATTTCACGCCCTTGCCGATATATTGTTTGCGCTCGGTGGCATTGGAACCATAGTTCTTGTTCCATTCGCCTAAGGTCTGGCCCTGATAGTAGCCATCCCAGAAACCCCGATTGAATACAGTGGCCAGGCGCTCGTCCCACTGGTCCTTCTTCTCTCCCGTAAAGGTCCCGTCAAGGACACTTTGGATGGCTTCCTTGTAGCATTGTACGACGGTAAGCACGTATTCCGGACCTCGTGCACGGCCTTCAATCTTGAACACCCTGACGCCCGAACGCATCATCTTGTCGATGAAACGGATGGTTTTCAGGTCCTTGGGCGACATGATGTATTTGTTGTCAATCTCCAGCTCTGTGCCAGTCTCGCGGTCCGTAACGATATAGGAACGGCGACAAATCTGCATGCAGGCACCGCGGTTGGCTGAGCGCCCCGTATTGTCGAGACTCATATAGCACTTGCCGCTGATGGCCATACAAAGCGCTCCGTGACAGAACATCTCGATGCGAACCAATTGTCCTGAGGGTCCGCAGATGTGTTGCTCCTCAATTTGGCGGTAGATGTCAGCCACCTGATCGAGGTTCAGTTCACGGGCCAGTACCACCACATCGGCAAACTGTGCATAAAACCGCAAGGCTTCGATGTTCGATATGTTCAGTTGGGTAGAAAGATGCACCTCCATGCCTTTCTGACGGCAATAGGTCATCACCGCAATATCGCAGGCTATCACAGCGGTGATCTTAGCCTCCACAGCAGCATCCACAATCTGGTGCATTAACTCGATGTCCTCACCGTAGATGATGGTATTTACCGTCAAGTACGACTTCACCCCATGCTCCTTACAAGTGGCAGCTATCTCGCGCAGGTCATCGATGGTGAAGTGGTTGGCAGAATGTGAACGCATGTTCAGCTGCTCGACGCCGAAGTAGACGCTGCCAGCTCCTGCCTTGAGGGCTGCAGCCAGCGAATCGCGACTGCCCACAGGGGCCATAATCTCAAAATCTGTTATATTTTCTTTCATTTCTGCTGCAAAGGTAAGAAAAAGTTTAGAGTTTAGAGATGAAAGATTAGAATTATTTGTAATTTTGCAGGCAGAAAACAAACTATGAAGCAAATGACAATGATAAAAAAGAGTTTTTCGGTTTTTATTTTGATGCTGAGCACAGTGTTCTGCCAGGCTGCTCCTGTGTCAATGCTCGAAGTTGGAGGTTGGTTCGAAAGCGGCTATGTCACCTGGCAGAAGACCAGTGGAATGAAGTATAACGTCTACATCAGCCCTGTATCAGAGGAATCGTGGGTCAAAATAGACGATGAACTGGTTCGTGAGTATGCTGACTACGGACGTGCCGATGCTTTAGGACTCCCTGCAGGCAACTATCGTTTTAAGGTGGTTCCCGTTAGTGGTAGTGAGGAGCAGTCAGCTGATGCCGCCATATCGTCTGCCATTGATGTCAAGGCTCACGACCGCAATGGCTTTGCCCACAAACAGGCAGGTGCGACAGGTATCGGTGCTTATAACAACGATGGAACCTTGAAGTCTAATGCCCGTGTGGTGTATGTCTGGGCGGAAAATGCCAAGACGGTGTCGCTGAAGGTCAAGAAAGACAAGAAGGGAACGGAAGCCACCTACACCGGCCTTCAGGATATTATTTATGGTTATCAGAAGGGCGATGCCGACGGCAGTTACGACGAGCGTCCTTTGTGTGTGCGCATCATTGGTACCATTCGCGATACGGATATGGACGCTTTCGGCAGTTCTGCTGAAGGTTTACAGATTAAGGGCGCTAAAGAGTATCAGCCGATGCATATCACCATCGAGGGTGTCGGCAACGATGCGACCATCTGGGGCTTTGGTTTTCTGATAAGGAATAGCGCTTCCGTCGAGCTCCGCAATTTCGGTATCATGCTGTGTATGGACGACTGTGTCAGCATCGATACCAAGAACGAAAAGGTGTGGGTTCATAACTTGGACTTCTTCTACGGCAAGCCCGGCAGTGCCGCAGACCAGAAGAAGGGCGACGGCACACTCGACATCAAGGGTAACTCCCATTGGTGTACCTTCTCGTACAACCATTTCTATGATTCCGGCAAGTCGAGCCTTGGAGGTATGAAGAGCGAGTCGACCACCGATTATAATACATACCACCACAACTGGTTCGACCATTCCGACTCCCGTCATCCCCGTATCCGTACGATGTCGATGCACATCTACAACAACTATTTCGACGGCAATTCGAAGTATGGCGTAGGCATGACCTATGGAGGCTCTGCTTTCGTAGAGCAGAACTATTTCCGTCATTGCAAGAACCCGATGCTGATTTCCAAACAAGGCACCGATGCCAAGGGCAGCGGCACCTTCTCGGGCGAGAACGGTGGCGTCATCAAGTCGTATGGCAATATCGTGAAGGACGCTTCTTCTCTGGTGACCTACCAGCAGAATGCCTCGTCGTGGGACTGCTGGGAAGCCAGCGCACGTAACGACCAGGTACCTGCCGATGTGGTAGCCAAGGCAGGTGGAACGGGTTATAACAATTTCGATACCGATGCCAGCGTGATGTACGACTACACCCCCGATGCAGCAGCTAATGTTCCTGCTATCGTGACAGGAACGTATGGTGCAGGTCGTATGCAGCATGGCGATTTCCAGTGGACTTTCGACAATGCGACACAGGACACCAATGATGCCCTCATTCCCGAGCTGAAATCCGCCCTTCAGGACTATCAGACCACGTGGATAGGTTTTTTTACAGGCGCCACAGCCATTCGTGAACTCCAACGGACATCATCTGACAACCAGTTTTTTTTTGACTTGCAAGGACGACAGGTAAAAAAACCTGTAAGTCATCAGGTCGTGGTCCACAACGGACATAAATACGTAAGTCAATGAAATATGGGCGCGTCTTTCTGTTGCTGGCAGCGGTAGGCTTGTTGGTTGCTTGCGGACGCAAGGAGCAGCATCAATTTACTTACGACTTCCTGCTACCCATAACACCCGTCAAGGACCAGGGCAAGACGGAACTCTGCTGGGCCTATGCCATGTTGGCCACCATTGAGACAGAACATATTCTGCGGGGCGACTCCGTCAACCTCTCTGGAGTCTATGTCGGGCGATGCCTGCAACACTATCAGCAGTCGATGGGCCAGGCGTCGACCTCGCAGCGCGGCATGGGTATGACGCTGCTCAACATGATTCAGCGCGAAGGCATCGTGGGTTACGACGTGCTGCCCGACGATGCTACCGACGACCTGCCGACGCCTCAGTGGGTGTTTATGCTGGGAGCGCAGTATACACCGCAGGAGTTTGCCCATTCGGTGTGCGCTCCTGACGAATATCTGGCGCTGACCTGTTGGCCAGACTCCCCCTATTATAATAAGGTAGAGATTCCTGTTCCCGATAATTGGGAACACAACCGCCTGCTCAACCTGCCGCTCGACACGCTGAAAAAACACGTCGACCGTGCCCTGCGCAGTCATCCTGTCTGTTGGGAAAGTCGCGGACACGCCATGACCATTGTAGGAATGGCCCGCGACGAACGGGGCAAGCCTTACTATGTAATGAAAAACTCCTGGGGCAGCAAACGTCCTCATGGCGGACTGGTGTATATGTCCGTCGGCAAGATGTGGAAGGACATGATAGCCGTCTATATGACCCGTAAAGCCTACGACTGCTGATTGCTCTCGTTTTGTCTTCCCTGCTCTGGGAACTGCTGATAGATGGTCAGTCCGTATTCGCTGCTGGCGGCAAAGATATATTCCATGATGTCGGCTGTATCGTGTTCGAAATCGGCCCAAGCCTGAGCATACAGCCAGAAGGTAAACTCCAGACAACATCCTGCCTGTGAGGCTTCTGCCTGACGCACCAATGGATTCTTTTCGGCAATGACTTTCGGATTCTCACACAACCATTGCTCCATATGCTGACGGAACTTGGTGATGTTTGCCACTCCGTCGTCGTCGAGTCGGATGGACCGGAAGTCGAAATAGACCTTGCGCGTCTGCTTGCGTCCCTCGTTCTGTTCCATGCCCAGCCAGTTCTGGAACGAACCGTCGACCAATGTCTGAGGGGTGACGGTAACGATGGTGTTGTCGAAATTGCGTACCTTGACGGTCGTCAGGGAAATATGTTCCACTCTACCATTGATGCCGGCAGCATTCAGTGTAATCCAGTCGCCGATATGAATCATGTCGTTGTTTGTCAGACGAATGCCTGCCACCAGTCCCTTGATGGTATCCTGGAAGGCCAGCATCAGGATGGCCGAAGCAGCACCCAGTCCGGCAAATAGTGTGGAGGGGTCTTTGTCGACAACGATGGCAATGACCACAATGATGGCAATGAAAATGATAATGATCTTCAGCACGCCGCAGATGGAATAGAGATACTGCCGACGGGCGGAGCGCGGACTATTCTCCAGCAACATCAACGAGTCAATGAAGACGATGATGGTACGTGTCGACATCACCGTAATGTAGATGGCTGTCAAGCGGGTGAGCACTTCGCGAACGGTGGGGAAGTCGTAGAACGTCCAAGGCAATAGCAGCCAGATGACAATAGCCGGCACGATGCTGCATGCTGCCTTCAGAACGCGCTCATTAAACAGGGCATCGTCCCATTTGGCCTCCGTCTTGGCAGTCACTTTCAGTATGACGGGTATCAAAGCCTTCCTGCATATCCAGCCAGAGACTCCAGCCAGCAAGAAAGCCACGATGACTAAAGCGGTATGGGTAATGGCATTGACGGCATCACCTGTTACACCGCAGGCCGTTACAAGTTGTTCAACCCAAATCTGTATTCTTTCCATAAACATTTTATTGAATTAATAGTCGTATAAAACGACGTGAAGCATCTTCCATTCACCGCAGGCAATACGGACGTGACGACCCTGATGGCTCTGGTCACCATTATGACGACGCAGAAAGTGCATCTGTCCTTGGGCATCTATGCAGACTTCGTCGACAGTGCCTATTCCTTTTCGCGGACCGGCGAATCTGCCCTTTGCCACTTCCGGCGACTTGGCGCCCTGTCCTTCGGCCACGAAACCGTCTTCGCCCAACACTTTCTGTTCTTCGCGATTCTTTTCGTACTCAGTAGCAAAGCTGACCACTACGCCGGTACCTGCTAAAAGGTATTCGTTTCTGGCCAATTTCATCAGGACAGCTCCACCCTCGGGCCATACGGAACCGTCTTTGGCACGAGGGTCCCAGGGCAGGGTGTAGTAGTGCCGGCTGGTGATGACGGTATGGTCGTCGTTGATGACACGCTCCTTGTCCTCTTGGTCGAACAGCAACCCCCAACGCTGGTTTTGGAATGTCGGATACTTATTGTGTAGCTGTTGCAACAGCGTATATGCCTTCGTGATGCTTTCCGTTTCGCGAGGTGATGCCTGGTCGATGGCAAAGGGCGAGAAGCCTAAAGCCTGGTGTTCGCCAAAAACATACATGGCTCGCGCCCCGCTGTTTTCGCAACAACGGCTCTCAGGAATGAAGAGTCGGTTGTTGGGCAGGGCATATTGTTCTGCCCACGACTTGAACCCCGTGTCGTAGATGTCCGGCGACAGCATGTCGATGCTGGGCGCTCCTGCATGCCAGAAGTCAATGAGATGGGCCAAGGGACCAGCCGAGGGATACTGTCCGGGCTGACGTCCACGACTGTTCAAAGCTGCATTGACATAGAGCGGCATGTCGTAGATGCTGCGAGCTGCTTGTGCCAGATGCTCCACATACAAGGCGTAGTGGTAGGCCATGAATTTCTCCTCACCATAGATGTCATCTCCAAACAGCTGTCGCCATGTCGTGAGTTTGCTGATGTGGAGCAACGGATAGAGCGCCTTAGGAATCGGCTGGTCGTAAGCCTTCTCTGCCAAAGGCGAGTGGTCGCGGGCCGATTCCAGCATGCCGATTTCGTTCTCAATCTGCATCATCACTACGGTTCCTATACCCTTGTCGACCGCTGCCAGATGTTGCATCAAAGCAGTGAAGGCCTTAAGGTCAGCTTGTAGTACTCGTTCCGAAAAACATGTAGCAATTTCTAAAGGCTTGCCTTCCTTGGTCATAGCACGGGGGAAACGTTTCGTGTCCTTCTTAAACCACAGGGGCGCATAGCACGACATGGAGTTCTTCCAGGCGCCAAACCACAGGAACACCACCTTCAGTTGTTGCTCGCGGGCCTTTTCTATCGTCCGGTCTATCAGCGTGAAGTCGAATGTCCCTTCCTTGGGTTCTATGAATTCCCAATAGGCAGGCACCAAGACGGTGTTGAGTCCTAATGCTTTCATGCGAGGCATGACTTCATCGATATCCTCCACACAAGTTGCAGCCGAGTTGCTAAGCTCGCCTCCCAAAATAAAAAGATTTGTTCTCTGCTGGGCAGCCACACGGGCTGTACCCAGGCAGAGCAGAATGATAAGTAGTAGTTTGGTATGTTTCATTGTTTTCATCTATTCCATAATAGATAAGTTATTTCGTATATCCCTGGGTGGGATTCTCGTACATGCTGATGGGGATGTTGAACTTCATCATCTCGTCCAGATTGTGTACGGGATGCTCCATATCCTGAGGGATGGGACGATGCGAGAAGGTCTGGAAATACAGCAGACAGGCATCGCGCCACCACTCGGCATCACGGGCCTGGATGCGGAGCTTACGCTGTACTTCGTCGAAGCGCTGACCATCGACGTAAGGCTGCATGGCATCCCATACGGCTAGGAAATGGCGTGCCTCGCGGACTCCCTCGTCATACTTATGGCATAACTCGTCCCAGAAGGTGCGACCGCTCTTCATCTTGTGGTCCCACGGCACATGGTGGAACCATGCCAGCAGATTCTCGGGACAGGTGTTGATGTCGTTATACAGACGGCAGAGTTCTTCGGGGTACTGCTTGACATTGGCCGAACCGTTCAGTGTGCGGTCGAATCCCAGTCCGATGCCGTCGGCCTTATGGTAGTAAGGCGGTGTCCAGTCGGTCCTCACTCCCTGCGGGGCATACCAAGGCTCCGGACCGTAGTGGTGACCTCCAGCAAAGATGTGGTGGATACCCAGTGGCATCATATAGTTGACACAAGCCTCGCGGCTGTCCAACATGACGCTCAAGAGTTGAGAGTATATACTCCCCTCGCCCTTTGGAGAGGGGTCGGGGGTAAGGCTGAACGTCTGACGCAGCCATTCGTCGGCAATCGCTTCTGACGTCAGCGAGGGATTCCACGCCAGTCGTCCGAAGGCATACCAGTTGGACTGCGCAAAATGATGTCCGCACCAGTTCGTGTCGTCACCGATATTGGCGACACCAGCCATTGCTTTCAGACTAGCGGGCTTTACAAACGAGAAGAACTCCTTCCACATCGGTGCAAGATACACCAGATGGTTGGCTGCGCCCAGATACTCCTGCGTAATCTGAAACTCCACCATCATCGGGGTCTTCTGCATGGCGGTAAACAGCGGGCTGTATGGCTCGCGGGGCTGGAAGTCGATGGGGCCGTTCTTGATCTGGATAATCACGTTGTCGGCAAACTGACCGTCCAGCGGCATAAACTCCTCGTAGGCCTGATTGGCGCGGTCGCTGCTCTGCGGGTTGTAGACGAAGGCACGCCACATCACGATACCCTTATGCGGTTTCAGCACCTTGCCCAGCATGTTGGCTCCATCGGCATGGGTGCGTCCGAAGTCCTGGGGGCCAGGCTCACCTTCCGAGTTTGCCTTTACCAGGAAACCGCCGAAGTCAGGGATCATCTTATAAATCTCGTTCACCTTGTCCTTCCACCAACGCACGACGTCGGCGTTCAGCGGGTCGGCGGTCGTCAGTCCGCCTATCTTGATGGGCGAGGCGAAGTTGATGGACAGATAGACGCGAATACCGTAAGGTCGCAGCAGATCGGCAATCTCTTTGGTCTTCTGCAGACTTTCAGTCGACAGCGCTGCGGGTTTGGCATTTACGTTGTTCAGCACGGTGCCATTAATGCCTATCGAGGCATTGGCACGGGCATAAGTTCGAATGAGTTCTTCGTGCGCAGCATCCCATTTCTCATTTCTCATTTCTCCTTTCTCATTCCAGAAGATGCTCCGTCCGGCAAATCCGCGCTCTACGGTACCGTTGGGATTGTCCCAGTGGTTCAGCAGACGCAGTGAATACGTTGGATGCGACTCGCCCGTCTCTCCACGCAACAGGGCGTATGAACCATATAACAGTCCTATGTCGCGACGGGCGGTGATGGTCGTACCATCAATGCGATAGCCGTCGTCGTTGGGCATCTTGGCATCCAGCTTCAGCGTGACGCTTGCTCCGTTGTAGTAGGTTTCCAACTCCTGTTTGGCAATCTCGATGGTGGGCGACATCTTTCCCGTCGTCACTACCTTTGCCTTGTTCAGTGGCTGATAACGCAGCCACAACTCGTGTCCGTCCTCTGCACAGATTTCCAGTACGAAGGACATCATGAATAATGATAATAGTAGTTTCCTCATGGCTATAGTTTACTGCTTCATCAGGTTCAACTTCTCTTGGGGAGCCAGAGCGTTGGTGGTCTTCTCGGTGTATTCCTTCAGTGCGAGGGGCAGGGAAGCCTTGATGTCGCGGCTCGAGAAGCCAAAGCGGAAGGTGTAAGTGCCTGCTTCAGTCAGCCACTGTGAGCTGGCCTCATCGAAGCTGGCAAGGTCGCGCAGCAACAGATTCATCGTCAGCGTCTGGCTCTCGCCGGGCTTCAGTTCGCGGGTCTTGGCGAAAGCCTTCAGTTCCTGAGCAGGCTTCTCCAGCTTACCAGCGGGAGCCTGGACATAAACCTGTACTACTTCCTTACCAGCCACGCTACCTGTATTCTTGACCGTTACGGTAATGTCGACCAGATTGCCGCGAGCCTTGACGGTGGGTTTCGAGAGTTCAAAGGTGGTATAGCTGAGGCCGTAGCCAAACGGATAGGCCACCTCGCGCTGGAAGGTATCGAAATAGCGATAGCCCACATAGATGTCCTCCTCGTGGTTGGTATAGTCGTTACCAGCCACTTTGCCAGTATAGCTTCTCATGATGTCCTTCGAGTATTGGTCGAGATAGCCGGGGAAGTTCTTTGTAGAAGGATGATCCGTAGCGGCAATGGGCCACGTCATGGTCAGCTTACCAGACGGATTTACCTTACCCGTCAGCAAGTCGGCTATCGAGTTGCCGCCCTCCATACCGGGCTGCCAAGCACAGAGAATGGCATCGGGATAACCACTCCATGAGGATGTCTCGATGACAGAGCCTGAGTTGATGATGACGATGACGGGTTTGCCTGCTTCGTGGAAGGCGTTGCAGACGTCGACTATCAGGGCACGCTCCTCAGGAACGAGGTTGAACTCGGTGTCGATGTCGCGATCGATACCCTCACCAGCCTGACGACCAATGGTGATGATAGCAGCATCGGCTGTGGCCACCTCTTTATTGATGGCGATGGGCGAGAGTCCGATTTCTGGATATTTCTGCTGGCCCATCATCTCCGTCTGGAACCACTTGGCAGGATGGCGCTCAGCCTGGAACTTCAGTTTGGCAAACTCGATGTATTTGCGATAGATGTCGGTAAGAATGGGTGACGATTTGATGCCGGCATTCTCGAGACCTTGGAGCATATCTACCACATAGGGAGGATGCACGCAGCCAGAACCTGTACCGCCGCTGAGGAAGTCGTAAGAATTCTCACCGAACAAAGCGACCATCTTAATGGCACCGTCCTTCCAAGGCAGGGTGCCGTTGTTCTTCAGCAGGACGATGCCCTCGGCAGCACTCTGACGGGTGATGGCGGCATGGGCCTTGAAGTCGGGATTGTTCGAGGCGGGATACTGGTGGAAGCTGGGTGTCTTAACGATATATTCCAGCATACGACGCACGTTGCGGTCGACGTCGGCAATGTCGAGCTTACCGCTCTTCACACCCTCGATAATCTCCTGTATCTGAGCGGGCTGGCCTGGCTCCATGAGGTCGTTGCCGGCATGCACCTCAGCAATGGTGGGCAGACCAGCGCGGATACCAATCCAGTCGGTCATCACAATGCCCTTATAGCCCCAGTCGTCGCGCAGAATCTTGGTCAGCAGGTCGTGGTTGCCCATCGAGAACTGACCATTGACCTTGTTGTACGATGCCATGATGGTCCAGGGGTCGCTCTCGCGGACGGCAATCTCAAAGCCGCGCAGATAGAGCTCACGGGCTGCACGCTGTGAGACGCGCTCGTCGACGCTGGTGCGATCTGTCTCCTGCGAATTCACGGCAAAGTGCTTGGCCGAGACGCCCACACCCTCTTTCTGTACACCCTGAATATAGGCGGCAGCAATCTTACCCGTCAGCAGCGGGTCCTCAGAATAGTATTCGAAGTTACGTCCGCACAAGGGGTTGCGATGCAGGTTCATACCAGGACCCAAGATGACGTCACAACGGTACTCCTTGGTTTCGTTACCGATGGCTTCACCCACTTTGCTCACCAGTTCTGTGTTCCAGGTTGACGCCAGGCAAGAACCGATAGGGAATGCCGTAGCATAATAGGTCTTGCTGTCGCCTTCACGGGTGGGGTCGATGCGTACTCCGGCAGGACCGTCGGTCAATACGGTGGCCGGAATTCCCAGACGGGCAATTTCAGGCGATGTGCCGGCAGCACCCGCTACCAGGTCGGCCTCACCGCCAACCACAGCAGTAGCGCTGAAAAATTTGTTTGCTCCGCCAACCAACAGCTTGGCTTTCTCTTCAAGGGTCATTGCCTTCAACACCTCGTCGATGTTATCGGCACGCAGTTTCGTTTGTGCAGTCATTGTTGCAGTTGTTAGTAGGACACTCAGTCCTAGGGTCAATAGTCTTTTCATATTCTTATGTTTTTAACTTTATTACCTTTATTTATAATAGGCCTTCAGTTGTTCGGCATAGTCGGCCAATTGGCGCGTCTCGATATTGCCATAGCGTTGCCAGATTTGCTGGCAGGGTAACAGCAGAGGGCTGAACGTCACATCGCGACGCCGCAAATAGGGGTCACAATGCTGGAACACCTCTAGGATATCTGTCACCAGTTGAGCTGGTAAATGCAACAGCCGGGCCATCTCCTGTACCTCGGGGGTTTCTGTCACCATCGTGATGGGAGTGAGGCGGAAATACAGGTCGAGTATCAGGATGAGTGCGATGGGCGTCAGCCGTTCGTCCTCGCTGAGTGGACGGAAGTCGCGCTCGAAGGTTTCCTGTATGTCAACGCCCTCGAAGAAATCGCCCCCAGAGTTGAATCCCGTCATCTGCCTCAGGAGTTTCACGGCACGGCTCAAGCGTCGTGGATTCTTTCCATACTCCTGCCAGATGCGCTCAATACGGGGTGTACGCAATTGGGCGATATCGCCCAGCCGCTCGTGAAGCACCTGAGGCGGGATGTGCAACTCAATACTCAGATTCACCATCTCCCGATCATAGGTAGGTTTGATACCTGTTGGTTTGCGCAGATACTGTTGCATCAGCAACAGCCAATAGTCGTCGTTCCAAGGTTGTTTCGTAGCCATTCTATCGTTTTTTTCGGTTTTATGTTGCAAAATTACAAATTATTTTTTATATTTGCACACAAATTTGCAGAACTTATGAGAAAAATCTTGCTAAGTATGGTCCTGGCAGTGATTGTTACAGGCCTCGAGGCACAGAGTATTCGCGATGAGATTCGCAACAACCTGCGTTGTTCAGCAGGCAACTATATGGCTTACCCAGTACCTGCTCAGCTTCGGCTGACAAAGGCTCCTGCTGGTAAGCAACCTTTCTATATCAGTCATTATGGACGTTACGGCTCGCGTTATAACAACTGGCCTCACGACTATTCGACACCCTATCAGACTTTGGCTAAGGCCGATAGCTTGGGAAAGTTGACAGACTTGGGTAAGGACGTGCTGCACAGACTGGTACTCATACGGCAGGAAGCAGACGAAAAATACGGTGAACTGACCATATTGGGTGCGCTGCAGCAGCACCTGATCATCAAACGCATGGTCGAGCGCTTCCCCGAGGTGTTTACGGACAATTCCACCGTCGACGCCCGCAGCACGACACTATTACGCTGCTACCTCACGATGGAGAATGCGATGGTGCAACTGTCCAGGATGCGTCCCAACGTCAATATTCATCACAATGCTACCCACCGCGACATGTATTTCCTGAACCAGATGGACCGCCATTTGCTGACCACCAAGATGGATTCTGCCACCACTGCCCGCTACAAGGCTTTTTCGCGGCACTTGGAAAACAACAGCCGGCTGATGCAGTCGCTGTTCAACGATACAGCCTATATCCACCAGCACGTCAATATAGAGGAGTTGAACGCCAGTCTCTTCAAGATTGCCAGCAATCTGCAGAGCATGGATGTCAGTCATCAGATGACACTCTACGACCTGTATACCGACGACGAGATTTATCGTAACTGGGAGCGTGAGAATGCCTGGTGGTATATCAACTACGGCTTTTGTACTTTAAATGGTGGGAAGCAGCCATACTCGCAACGAAACCTGTTGCGCAAGATCATCAACGATGCCGATAGTTGTATCCAGATGGCGTGTCCGAATGTGCAACTGCGCTTTGGCCACGAAACAGTCCTTCTGCC
Source organism: uncultured Prevotellaceae bacterium (assembly GCA_946188395.1). Classification (GTDB taxonomy): domain Bacteria; phylum Bacteroidota; class Bacteroidia; order Bacteroidales; family Bacteroidaceae; genus Prevotella. Next base: position 120,434 of record CAMHUU010000002.1, read on the forward strand.
GTTGGTCTGTTTGTTGGAAATCAACAATTTCGGACTGGCTACCGACGATCTGGATGCATTGGACCGTAAAGGTTGGGCAGCTTACAAGATAATTCCCATGGCAGCCAATATACAGTTTGTATTCTATCGCGAGAGTCCTGACGACAAGGACGTGCTGTTTAAGGTGCTGCTCAACGAAAACGAGGTGCGCCTGCCTTTAAAGAGCATCGATGCACCCTACTACCATTGGCGCGACTTCCGCAATTACTATCTCAAAAAACTGGATGCCTATGTGGAATGAAACGCTACACTCTGACTTTTGGTCAAAGAACCAGAGGTGTTTTCTGACCCTCGTGCTGACGGTATTGAGTTGCTGGTGGTCGGTAGTTGCTGCACAGTCGGCTTTCGACATGATTCGACGCAATCGCAACCTCTCGGCCAGTAATTACTGCATCTATCCCGACAGTGCGTTGGCACCATTGACGCCAGCCCCCGAGGGTAAGTATCCCTTCTACATCAGCCACTATGGTCGTCATGGCTCCCGTTACCTGAGCAACCGTAAGGGCTACGATATTCCCTATAATTATCTGAAGACTGCCGACAGCTTGGGACTGCTCACTCCTAAAGGGAAAGAGGTGATGAATGAGATAAAACGCATCATCGATGATTCCGAGGGACGTTGGGGCGACCTGTCGGAACTGGGCAAACGCCAGCATCGCCAGATAGCGTGGCGCATGAGCGAGCGCTTCCCTGAGGTGTTCAAGGGCAATGCATTCATCGATGCCAAGAGTACGGTAGTCAATCGTTGCGTCATCTCGATGGGTGCTGCCATTCAGCAACTGGTGGCCCTGAACCCAGATTTGGACATCAGCATGCAGGCCTCCAAGCGGGACATGTGGTATATGAACCATCAGGACACGCTGTTGCGCAACCGCATGTCGACGCCCGAATCCGACAAAGCCTACAAAGCCTTCAGCGATCCCATCGCCAACAACCCCCGACTCATGGAGATGCTCTTCATCAGTCCCGATTCAGCTCGCAAGGTAATTAGCGAAAAGTGGCTCAACTACTATCTGCTGAAGGCAGGACTCATCCAGCAGAACACCAGCATGGGTAAACGTTCGCAGCTCGTCGACCTCTTCTCGTACGAGGACTTCCACTGCTATTGGCAATACGAAAATGCCTGGTGGTACATTCGCTATGGCTTCTCGTTGCTCAATGGAGGCGAACAGCCCTATTCCCAGCGCTACTTGTTGCGCAAGATGATTAACGAGGCCGACAGCCTGATGCGAAAGGACCGTAACGGCGCCTCGCTGCGCTTTGGTCACGAAACCATCGTCCTGCCTCTGGTCTGTCTGCTGGGCATCAACGGCTTCGATTTCCAGACTGCCGATCTTGCGGCCCTCGAAGGTCAGGGCTGGTGGGCCTGCCTAGTGTTCCCCATGGCCTCGAACATACAGTTTGTGTTCTATCGCGAGAATATTGACGACAAAGACATCCTGTTCAAAGTGCTGCTCAACGAACAAGAGGCTACGCTGCCCATTCCGACAGACATAGCCCCCTATTATCATTGGCGCGACTTCCGCGAATACTATCTGAAAAAGATTGACGACTACGAAGCGTTGCGCTCGTCGTCGACGCAGCCACCCGTCACTAACCCTTAGCCTGAAAAGCCAAAGCGTACATCCGCATCTGCTTCACCATCGCCAGCAAACCGTTGCTGCGCGTAGGCGACAGGTGTTCCTTCAGTCCTATCTCGTCAATAAAGTAAAGTTCTGCATCCAGAATCTCCTGAGGTGTATGACCTGACAACACGCGAATCAGCAGCGACACGATTCCTTTTACGATCAGCGCGTCGCTCTCCGCCGAAAATCTGATGACACCATCTTCATAATCGGCTTGTAACCATACACGACTCTGACAGCCGTCTATCAGGTTGCTTTCTGTCTTATACTGCTCGTCCAGCGGCTCCTGTTCGTTGCCCAGGTCTATCAGCAGCTGGTACTTGTCCATCCAGTCGTCAAAACCAGCGAACTCCTCAATAATCTCGTCTTGTATCTCGTTAATCGTTGCCATAATGTCTTTTTTTCGTGTGCAAAGATAGTGCAAATCGAATGAAAAACCAAATTAATTTGAGTTTTTCTGAGATGCCGCCTACCTTCACCAAGGGTGAAAGGTACGAATAAGCGAGTAAAAAGCCAACTAAGCCGCCCGCTTACTACTACTAAGCCACCTGCTTACTACTACTAAGCGGGCAGTCTGCTTCTTGAGCGCCGTTTGTTCCCAAGGTGGGAATATTTTATTCCCAGGGCTGGGAATTTTTACGCGCTGGGCAGGGAGCAATTTTTCCTTAGGCAGAGAACAATTATTTAAGTGGCTCTTATTCGACGAGAAGTGGCACTTATTGGGAAATAAGGGGCTCTTATTGCAGGATAAGGGCAGGTTATTTGAAGAGTAGAAACCGAGAAACCGAGAAAACGAGAGTTTCATTTTTGCACATCAGTGCGGTGGTTTCTCAAACGGGAACGAAGCATTAATGGTAGCAATTGTGAGCATTAATGGTAGCAATGATTATTATTAATAGAAGTAATATTATAATATATTAATACATATAATTAATTATCTATATATACTAAGATTGACCTACTTTATGTCCTGCAACGTGTGTTTGTGAAGAAATCGTTTTCTCGTTTTCTCGGTTTCTCGGTTCAAAACTCGAAAAAACAACGATTTCTCACAAAACGTTCTAAAGTAAATCAGGGGACGAAGACTCGTTCGAGCAGGCCGCTGTAGGTCTGAACGTGCAGGCGGATGGTGTCGGGACGTTGCTCGGTGGGGAGCAGGATGCTGACGTAGCGGCGGTTGGTGTAGTATTCGGGACTGCCGTTTTGGTCGTGCAGGAAACGGTAGTAGGCCGTACGATGGCCGTCGGGGTGTGTGATCAGGGTGTCCTGTGCCAATCCGATGGTATGTGCGGCTTCTTCGTCGTCGATGCGTCCCGTCTTGAGGAGCAGGCCCATATTCAGGTATTTGCCGCTTTTTGAGAGCCAGGCACTTTCGATGTCCAAGGGATCCTGCGGTAACTCCTTGAATTTCCAATGTTCGAGGGGTTTCAGGGTAGGAATCATGCCGATAGCTACCAGTTCTGCCTGCGAGTCTTTCACCTTATTATAATATATAAGGGTGCGATAGGTGGTGTCGGGCGTTTCAATCCATTTGGCCGTATAGGGCGCATTCAAAGCGTAAGAGTCGCCATCGTCGGTGACAAACGACGTTCCCCGTCGCTGTCCGTCGACAGTGAGCTCACCGAGGTCGGTCTGCATGAGCGAGTATTCGCCCTGCCCCGTCTCGTAACTCTCCGTCTCGCAAGCGAGGAAGAAGAAAGAGGAAGACAGAAGGAGATAGAGGGAGAAAGATGGCAATAGCTTTTTCTTCATAGCGGTAGCAGATTATTCATTCTTCACTTTAAGATAGTTCCTTAGCGGGTTGGCATACATGGTAAGTATGCATTCGCGCAGGAAGGCGTCGTCTTTGTCGGGCAGCTTGATCTTGGCCAGCTGACTAGCCAAGTATTCCTCGAAACGCTTCTTGTCGGCCTGCGTATAGTGGTCGGCGTGCGTCTGGGTTCCTTCCAACTCGTCGATGGCGATGTAGTTGCAGGGATAAAGCCGATAGTGCTTGTGCAACTCGCTGTCGATGCGACGGCTGAGGGTAGCATAAAACTCCTGTTTGGGAAGTTCTGCCAGCTCGTCAATCCAGCTGTTGATGGGTGCAGCACAATGGTAGTGGACGCGTCCCTTATAGCCGAAGATGCCCGTCTTCATGTTGTCGAGATCGTCCTGACGGCTTTTCTTGAAAGCGGGGTTGTCGCGTTTCTGCTGCATTTCCTGCGCCTTCAGATAGTCACAGGGGTCGAACTCATAACTGATGGTAAGGGGCACGATGTTTAATTCGCGCAGATCGCCGCCCATAGCCAGCATTTTAAGCACCGATTCCTGGGTGTGGTCACTGGAATCCTTGGCTCGTCCCTCGCGTTGGGCTATCCAGATGTTTTCACGCTTTTGGGTAACGGCATAGTGGATATATCGGCTCATGAGCTGACTGGAGCGCATCATCTCGTGGGCCGTCAAGCCTCGCCGCACGGTAAAGGCCTTGTTCATGCGCACCAGTCGCTTGATCCAAGGATAGATGAGCAAGTTGTCGCCAATGCCAATCTCAACCGTTGTGGGATGGCCGGCATCTACCAGCATCACGTCGAGGAATGCCGAGTCGAGCACGATGTCGCGATGGTTCGAAACGAACGTGTAGCGATTTTTTAGTTTAGAGTTTAGAGTGTAGAGTTTAGAGTCGTCGAAGGTCGTGCCGTCGGTATGTTTGCGGATAATCCACTTCACCACGGGTTTCATGAACCGCTTCTGGAAGTCGAGGGGTGTCTTAATACCTGTGAAAGCCAGTCGCAACAGCCCATTGCGCACACCCTTCGGCAACCAAGGGACAAAGCCCTTGAGGACCATCGAAAACTGGCGGTCGTTGATGAGTTCCTCGAACGCCTGCTTCATTTCTCCCGCCTCATAAGGGCGGATCTCATCAAACTCCTTGATATCGTATTCCATAGCGGCAGTAAACTCTACACTTTAAACTCTCAACTCTCAATTAATTAGAACTGATTCTCTACAATGTCCGTCAGGACTTCCGTCATAGTCAGACCGGCAGCCTTGACCTGCTGGGGAATGAAGCTGGTAGGAGTCATGCCGGGAGTTGTGTTCACTTCGAGCATGTGGATCTTTCCAGACTTCGAGATGATATAGTCGATGCGGATAATGCCATTGCAGTGCAAGATGTCGTAGATGTGGCTGGTAATCTCGCGTACACGGCGAGCCAGGTCCTCGCTGATGCGGGCAGGGGTAATCTCCTGGACCTGTCCGTTGTACTTGGCGTCGTAGTCGAAGAACTCGTTCTGCGTCACCACCTCGGTAATGGGCAGCAGCACGGTCTTCTCGTCCGTCTTATAGCATCCGATAGTGATTTCAGTACCCTCCAGATACTGTTCGACCATCACCTCGTCGCTCTCGAGCATGGCCTTACGCAAGGCAGGAGCCAACTGGTCCTTGTTCTTCACCTTCGACACACCAAAACTCGAACCATCAGTGGCGGGCTTCACGAAGCAAGGCATGCCGATGCGTTGTTCAATCTCGTCCTCGCTGACCAGATGCTCGTAACCACGACGGATGAGCAGCGAGTCGGCCACAGCGACACCATAGCCGCGCAGATACTGGTTGAGTACGAACTTGTCGAACGTCATGGCCTCGACCAATACACCGCTGGTTGAATAGGGGATGTCGACCAGGTCGAAATAGCCCTGCAGGATACCATTCTCGCCAGGAGTGCCGTGAATGGTGATGTAGGCATAGTCGAACAGACGGGCCTTGCCGTCCTCTACAAACGAGAAGTCGTTACGGTCGATCTTGGCCGTAGTGCCGTCAGGCAGATTGACGTGCCAATCCTGTCCCTTGATGTCGACGATATAGACGTTGTACCGCTCCTTGTCGAAAAAAGAAAAGAGTCCTTGTGCGGAGCGCAGTGACACGTCGTGTTCAGAAGAGTCGCCACCACAGACGATGGCAATGTTGCGTTTCAGTTGTTTCATTATGATATTATTTTTTTTCGTTATTTCTTTTTTTCCGTTTTTCCGTTATACCGGTATTCCGGCATTCCGGTATTTCGATATCACGTTATTTCGATATTCCGAGTGTAATTGCGCCACTTGTCAATCAGCGCCAGCATGTCGTCGGCCAAAGGGCTGGTGAAGTCCATCTGCTCATGGGTTGTGGGATGGACGAAGCCCAGTGTCTTGGCGTGCAAGGCCTGGCGCGAACAGAGTTTGAAGCAGTTTTGGATATAGGCCTTGTAGGATGCAGTTCGCTCGCCACGCAGAATTTCCGTACCTCCATAGCGCTCGTCGCCGAACAGCGGGTGTCCGATGTGCTTCATGTGGGCTCGGATCTGGTGTGTGCGACCTGTTTCCAGGCGGCACTCTACGAGGGTGGTATATCCGAAGCGTTCCAACACGCGATAGTGTGTAACGGCCGATTTGCCGATGTCGCTTCCCACGGGGAATACCGCCATGCGTTGGCGGTCACGTGGGTCGCGCCCGATGTTGCCCTCGATGCGTCCCGTATCTTCAGTAAAGTTGCCCCATACCAACGCCTGGTAGCTGCGGTGAGTGTCGTGGTTGAAGAACTGGGCTCCCAATTCCGTCTTGGCATCGGGCGTCTTGGCCACGACGAGCAGTCCGCTGGTATCCTTGTCAATACGGTGAACCAGTCCCACGCTTGGGTCGTTGGGGTCGTAGCTGGGCAGGTTGCGCAGGTGCCAGGCAATGGCATTGACCAGTGTGCCGTGAAAATTGCCCACCCCAGGGTGTACCACCAATCCTGCCGGTTTGTTGATGACCATCAGTTGGTCGTCCTCGTAGACCACATCCAGGGGAATATCCTCTGGCTCGATAGTTGTGTCGTAGTGCGGGCGGTCGAGCATCAGCGTCACAACGTCTCCAGGACGAACCTTATAATTGCTTTTGACGGGCTTTCCGTTAACATGGATGAAACCGGCATCGGCGGCTTTTTGGATGCGGTTGCGCGAGGAGTGCTGCACGTGCTCAGACATGTATTTGTCGATGCGCACAGGTTCCTGTCCGCGATCTACTTCCATGCGCAGATGCTCATACAGCTGACCGTCATCTTCCTCGTCGAGCCCTAACGTTATGTCATCCAGTTCGTCCGTCGTCATGATTAATTTCCTGTTGCAGGTTCAGTAACCTCTTCAAAATCGTCGATAGTAGTTTCCTGAGGCTCGGAATACGATTGGTCAACATATTCAAAGTCGTCCGATTCGCCAATGCTGCCTCCACCAACAAGCAGGGTCAGCGGATAGTCAATGGGGATGCGGTCGCCATTCGACACGCGACGTCCTCGGCACACAATGCCGTAAACCCAGTCGCGTTCGCCAGGCACCTCTTGGGCTGGCAACAAGCGGAATCCCATCGCTGTCAGCTTGGCTTCCGCCTCACGAACACTAGAGTTGTCGACAATATCGGGAATGGTAAACGAGGGCGACGTGGGGGAGTTGACGGTGACATAGATGATATGTCCCTGCTTGACTTTCGCACCACTGCCTGGTGTCTGAGCCAAGATGCAGTCGGCAGGCAGCGTCTTGTTGTATCCGGAGTCGCTGACCAAGATAATCAGGCCTTCTTGTTCCAGCAGCAAACGGGCCTTGTTATAGGTCATACCCTGTATTTTAGGTACAATAATGCCTTCGCCGTGATGAGTATAAAACTCCAAACCATACTTCACGCCGAAACATAGCAATACAATGACGAGGGCCATTGCCAGCAGGTGTAATAAAACGTAGCGACTGGCTATTTTGCCAAAGATTTCCTTCGTGTTCATGAACTATATCAATTAGCTTGCGCAAAATTACTAATAATTATTGACACAACAAAAAAATTGGGTATATTTTTTAAAATACACCCAATTCTTATTTGTGACTCGTCACGATTACTTTCCGTGATGCTCGTCAGATACGGTTAACTTCTTACGGCCCTTAGCGCGGCGAGAAGCCAGTACGCGACGACCATTCTTTGTTGCCATGCGCTCGCGGAAGCCATGCTTGTTCACGCGGCGACGATTGTGCGGCTGAAATGTTCTTTTCATTGTTCTATCGTTATTTTATTTGTTGTAATTCGACAATATATCCTCCGAAAATCAGAGTTTCGGGCTGCAAAATTACATAATTATTTCTAATTGTGCAAGTTTCTGACGAAATTTTGTGCCTATTTTTATGTTTTTTTCCAAAAATGTCGTACCTTTGCACCCGCAAAAGTGATAAATACATTATTAAATAGCTATTTTTTA
>CAMHUU010000003.1 GCA_946188395.1 uncultured Prevotellaceae bacterium
GATTTCCAGCACCGCAAGCCTGGTAAGGGTAACACCATCATGAACATCAAACTGAAGAACGTCACTGACGGCCGTGTGCTGGAGCGCCGTTACAACATCGGTGAGAAGCTCGAGGACGTGGTCATTGAGCACCGCGACTATCAGTATCTGTATGAGGATCAGGAAGGTCGTATCTTCATGAACCAGGAGACTTTCGAGCAGATTCCCATCGCCAACGACCTCGTTATCGGTCATGAGTACATGAAGGAAGGCGACGTCGTATCTGTTGTCAGCGACACCACCGACGGTACCATCCTCTATGCCGAGATGCCCGTTAAGACCATCCTGAAGGTGACCCACTCTGAGCCTGGTATCAAGGGCGACACCGCTACCAACACCTTGAAGCCCGCTACGCTGGAGACTGGTGTTGAGGTTCGCGTTCCCCTGTTCATCAACGAGGGTGACCTGATTCAGGTTGACACTCGCGATGGCTCATATCTGGCTCGCGCAAAGGAATAAGGATGAAATATTCCGTTATCGTTCCTGTTTACAATCGTCCCGACGAGGTGGACGAATTGCTTGAGAGCTTGTGTTCTCAAACATTCAAGGACTTCGAGGCGATAATTGTAGAGGACGGTTCTCAGAAACCTTGCAAGGATGTTTGCGACAAGTACGCAAGCATCCTTGATTTGCATTATTACTTAAAGAACAATAGCGGTCCTGGACAGAGCCGCAACTATGGTGTCGAACGGGCTCATGGCGAATACGTCATCATTCTCGACTCCGACGTCGTCCTGCCTACAACCTATCTTGAGGCTACTGACAAATCGCTCACCTCTCACCTCTCACCTCTTACCTCTATCGTCGCATGGGGTGGTCCCGATGCAGCCCATCCATCGTTTACCCCCGTGCAGAAGGCCATCAGTTATTCCATGACCTCTTTCTTTACCACGGGTGGCATCCGAGGCGGAAAGGCCAAGCTCGACAAGTTCTATCCTCGCTCATTTAATATGGGTATCCGCCGTGATGTCTACCAGCAGTTGGGAGGCTTTTCGAAAATGCGCTTTGGCGAGGACATTGATTTTTCTTATCGCATCGTGGAGGCTGGCTATATGCCTCGTTTGTTCCCTGATGCATGGGTATGGCACAAGCGTCGTACGGACTTCCGTAAGTTTTTCCGTCAGGTCTATAACAGCGGCATTGCCCGCATCAATTTGGAAAAGCGCCACCCGGGTACCATGAAACTCGTCCATCTGTTGCCAATGGTGTTTACCTTAGGCGTCATCGGCCTGCTTTTGTTGGCACCTTTCACTTGTGGGGTATCTCTGTTGCCCCTAATACTCTACTGCCTGCTCATCTTTGTCGATTCGTCGCTGAAGAACAAGAGTCTGTGGGTTGGTTTGCTCTCCGTTCCTGCTGCCTTTGTTCAGTTGATGGGCTATGGCTTTGGCTTCCTTGAATCATGGTGGAAACGTTGTGTGCTGAAGCAGGACGAGTTTACCGCTTTCGAAAAGAACTTCTACAAATGAGCGAAAAGCTGACTATTGCCAATTGGTCACCTGATGACCAGCCACGCGAGAAACTGCGCGACAATGGACCGCAGACGCTGACAAAGGCCGAATTGCTGGCCATTCTTGTGGGTTCTGGCTATCCAGGAGTCAGTGCAGTAGAACTGATGCAGAAAATATTGGAACGCTGCAATAATAACCTGAACACGCTGGGCAAGATGTCTATTCGTGAGTTGATGGAGTTCAAAGGTGTTGGCGAGGCTAAGGCCATCACTATTCTTGCAGCCTGTGAATTGGGTAAGCGTCGTCAAATGGAATCTCCAGAAGAGCGCCCAGATGTGGGCACTGCCACGCTCATCTATAACCACATGCATCCCATGTTGCAAGACTTGGATGTGGAAGAGTTCTGGGTGTTGCTGATGAACCAGAACCACCGGTTAATCAAGAAGCAGCGTATTGGTCGTGGAGGAATCAGCGAGGTTCTTGTCGATATCCGTGTTATCATCAAGGAGGCTATAATGGCCAATGCCACCATCTTGGCTGTTTGCCATAATCATCCTTCAGGCAATCTGCATCCCAGCAAGATGGATAACGACCTTACAACCAGTCTTGTAAAGGCCTGCAAATTGATGAATATCCGCTTTCTCGACCACGTCATCATTACCGATGGCGCGTACTACAGCTATCACGAAGAAGGACTGGTGTAGTACTACTACGCCAGCAGGTGGTAGGTCCCTCCAGCTAAGGGTTTTACGACGCCTTTCATTTCCAATTGGAAGAGAAGTGCCGTCAGTTGGCCAATAGGGATATTGGTTTTGACGCTGAGAATGTTCAGTTGTAGGTCGTTGGTTTGCTGGAGCAGGCTGACGACTTGTTGTTCCTGAGGGGTAAGGTCGGGGAACAACTGGCGTTCGACAGCTTCAGGTTGTTGTTTCAGGGTCTGCCAACCCATGTTCTCCAGAAAGTCGTTTGCTGAGGTGATGAGTGCTGCCGTGTTGTTGCGAATCATTTTGTTGCAGCCCTCGCTAAAGGGCATTCCCACCGCTCCTGGGAAGGCGAAGACGTCGCGTCCGTATTCCTGTGCAATGCGACAAGTGATAAGCCCTCCGCCCTTAATGGCGCTTTCAACGAGAATTGTCGCGTCAGAAATTCCTGCCACGATGCGGTTACGCTGACGGAAATTATTGGGTAGCGCCTCTGTCTGACTCATATACTCTGTGAGCAGTCCGCCCTGCGAAAGCATCTTGGCGGCAATGTCGCGATGGGCGTAAGGATAGATTTGATCCAGTCCGTGAGCCAGCACACCCACAGTCTCGAAGCCCTGCTCAAGGGCGTTGCTGTGGGCACAGACATCAATGCCATAAGCCAGTCCGCTGACTATCAAGACCTGTGGACATAGCATGCGTAAATCTGTAATAAACCGACGGATAAGGTCCTGCCCGTAGGTGGTGCAATGGCGTGTGCCCACGATGTTGAGCACGTAACGCTGGTTGAGGTCAGCACTACCTTTATAATATAATAGCAGGGGTGCATCAGGACACTCGCAGAGCCGTTGGGGATAGTCTGCATCGCCTAAGGTCAGCACGCGGATATTGTTTTTGGTGACGAACTCCATCTCGGCAGCAGCTCTGTGCAGGGCATCGCCCCAGTTTTTCATCGCTTCGCGCAGACGGGGCGTAGCGTCAGGAACCACATCACCGATATCGTTACGGTGGTCATAGACCGCCTTACTGCTTCCCAGCTCCTGATAGAGCTGCAGGGCCATTTGTTGGTTGAAGCCCACCATGCGGGAGAGGGCTATCGAATAATAAGTTTCGTCAGCGTTATTCATTTTTCTCGATATTTCGTTATTACGTTATACCGGAATACCGTTATTCCGATGTTTCGTTATTCCGATTGGAGATAGTTACGAAAGGCTTCGTCGTAGTCTTCGCTGTTACCCAGCTTTCCGTTGATGAGGCACACCAGCATGATGTCACCACGAAAGCAAAGTGTTTCGTCGGAGGCTCGGAAGATGGCCTGATGGAAGATGTATCTGAAGCTGTCCTTTTCGATCCACAGACGCGAGATGAACTCATCGTCGCAACGCAAGGGAGCCTTAAATTCGAGTTTCATACGAGCCACCACTGCGTCAACGCCTTTTGCGTGCATCTCAGCAAAACTCAGGCCACACTCTTTCAAGAACAAGTGGCGCGTATGTTCTGTATAGTGGAGGTAGTTGGCATTGTTAACGATGCCCTCGATGTCGCACTCGTAGTCGCGCACCTCCATGCGGGTTTCAAAAATGTATTTATTCATTTTCTTTTCGTTATGTCGTTATAACGGGATAACATTATTTCGAAGATCTATTCCGTTTTAAATATTCATATCCGATGCGACAACGCAAGCAGTCCTTCTTATCGCAGTATTCTTTTTTCAGTTGGATAAGGGCCTGAGAATCGCCTGCCGACCTGACCTCCAGGCCACACTCTTGCCACATGCGGATGATGTGGTTGTTTTCTGCCTTCAGCTGCTCCAGAAAGTCGAAAGCCCTGTCGCACAAATCTTCGCGAGACGTATGGCGACCATAGGCAAAGAGCATGGGCACGCAAGTGTTGATGATGAGCAGGTTGATGCTGAAGGGCGAAAGTTGTTTGGCATTACGTGTGCTCTCCGAACCAAACGTGTAGTGCGTTTCCCAATAGGGCGTCACTTGCGTGTGCAAGCGCTCTGCCAGACTTGCCATATCGTTGCACTCGATGAGTTGCGAGAGTCCAGCCTGCTGGTGATAATAGAGATTGGCCAGCTGGGAAATGCGGATGTGCGGAAAGTTCTGGGGACGCAGTCGCAGGAATCGCCAGCGATTGTGGTCCATTGGCTCCAGCGAGAACTTATGGGCCAGATACTGGTATTCGTTGCGCAACTTGGCAAAATAGCCTTCGTTCAGCGCATCCTTGTGGTAACGTTCAGGAATGGCATCCAACTCTAATAATCCTGCCTGTCCCATGAAGATGGCCTCAATCTGGAAGAGGTCGTCACGATGTTTTCCTACTGCATTCAGGGGGATATGACGAGCCCACTCCTCGAAAGCGTCACCATTAATGCCAAAACCGTAGTTGCGGGCCAACGTCATGAAGTAGGCATCTTCCCATGAACCATTAGCCTGACGGACACGTTCCTGAATGGCGATAGTTTTTTGTTCCAAACGCTCCGTCTGCAGGGCTGCCATCCAAGCGTGGATAGTCAGTGGCGGCAATTCAGGAATAATGCGATAACAGGGAGGATAGGAGTCGGTCTTGATGAGCTCTTCGTAATTCTCTCGAACTGACGGGGGAATCGTCAGACACACTTGAGGCAGAAAGTCGCCCTTCTGTGTCTGTACCTCACGATCGGCCTCACCCACCACGTGGAGAATCACATTATTATAATTGGCATCGTGGTCGTGCCCATGCACATACCAGTGCGAGGAACAGTCGTGAATTTCGACGTTTCCCACCCATAGCGTGCCGCCAATCTTCACCTTGGCGTTGAAAAAATCAGGGCCTGCATTGCGATTATGCAATCCTGGGTCCAATACCTCGACAACGCGTCCGTCAGTGGTTTCCATTCCTGTCATGGGCCACATCTTGTGCTTCCAACAATAGTGTAAAAGCTGTTCCATGCTGCAAAAATACAAAAAAATTATCAATAAACAATTGTCATTTGTCAATTATTTCGTATCTTTGCCCGTAGAAACTAAAAAACAAGAGTCTATGAGTAAACATAAGAGTGGCAAACGACTGACCAAGCAGCGTCTGGTAGAGATGTTGCAGACGCTGTTTCAGCAGAATCCGAACGAGACATTTTCGTTGAAACAGATCTTCCGTGAGTTGAAACTTTCGACCCATCCTGCTAAGATGTTGGCAGTAGACGTAATGGACGAAATGGCGTGGGACGACTTCCTGACAAAGGCGTCAGACAACTCCTATCGGCTGAATCTCAAGACTCAGGTGCAGGAAGGTACGTTTATCCGCAAGGCCAATGGCAAGAACTCGTTCCAGCCCGATGATGGCAGCAAGAACATCTTCGTGTCGGAGCGTAACTCGCTGTTTGCCATGAATGGCGACCGTGTCCGTGTAGCCATGATGGCACGTAGGGAGAAACACATGAAGGAGGCTATGGTGGTCGAAATCCTCTCTCACAAGCGAGACCAGGCAGTGGGTAAGCTGAAGGTCGAGAAGGACTATGCCTTCTTGATAACAGAAGGAAACATCTTTGTCCATGACATCCTGATTCCCAAGAAGAAACTGAAGGGTGGCAAGACGGGCGATAAGGCTGTCGTAAAGATTACCCAGTGGCCTTCGAAGGACTCGAAGAACATCGTGGGCGAGGTGATTGACGTCCTGGGTAAGGAAGGCGACAACAACGTGGAAATGCATGCCATTTTGGCTCAATACGGATTGCCTTACTCTTATCCGAAACATGTAGAAGAGGCTGCAGAGAAGATAGATCCTAGTATTACAGAACAGGAAATCAAACGTCGTGAGGACTTCCGCGATGTATGGACCTGTACCATCGACCCCAAGGATGCCAAGGACTTCGACGATGCATTGAGCATCCGTAAAAAGGGCAAGTTGTGGGAAGTGGGTGTTCATATTGCTGATGTGTCACATTACGTGAAGGAAGGCTCCATCATTGACAAGGAGGCCACAAAGCGTGCCACCAGTGTTTATCTGGTCGACCGTACCATTCCCATGTTGCCAGAACGTTTGTGTAACTTCATCTGCTCGCTGCGCCCTGATGAGGAAAAGCTTTGCTATAGTGTCATCTTCATGCTGGACGAAGAGGCGAATGTCAAGGACCACCATATAGCCCATACCGTCATTAAGAGTAATAGAAGGTACGCGTATGAAGAGGTACAAGATGTTCTGATGGGCAAGGATGGCGACTATGCGACAGAACTGCGCACGCTGGATAAGCTGGCCAAGAAACTGCGCGAGCGTCGTTTCAAGGGCGGTGCCGTGAAGTTCGATCGTGAGGAGTTGCACTTCGATATTGACGAGAAAGGCAAGCCCACACGGGCCTATTTCAAGAAGTCGAACGATGCCACGCAGCTCATTGAGGAATTCATGCTGCTGGCTAACCGTACTGTGGCTGAGAGTATTGGTAAGGTAAAGAAAGGCACCAAAGCCAAGACATTGCCTTATCGTATTCACGACCAGCCTGATCCTACCAAGTTGGAGACGCTGCGTGAGTTTGTCGTCAAGTTTGGCTACAAGATGAAGACCTCAGGAACTAAGGGCGCCATCTCGCGTTCGCTCAATGCGCTGATGGACAGCTGTCAGGGCAAGAAGGAACAGAAACTCATCGAGACGGTGGCCCTGCGTGCCATGATGAAAGCCAAGTATTCGACCCATAACATTGGACACTACGGACTGGCCTTCGAATACTACACCCATTTTACGTCGCCCATCCGTCGCTATCCTGACACGATGGTGCATCGCTTGCTGACTAAATACCAGGATGGTGGGCGTTCTGCCAATCAGGAGAAATACGAGGAGTTGTGCGAACATTGCTCAGATATGGAACAGACCGCCCAGCAGGCAGAGCGCGACAGCATCAAGTATAAGATGGTGGAGTTTATGGAGGACAAGATCGGCAATGAATACGATGCCCACATATCTGGCATCCAGTCGTATGGCATTTATTGCGAAATCGATGAGAACCACTGCGAAGGTATGGTGCCCATGCACGATTTGGACGACGACTACTACGATTTCGACGAACGCAACTACTGCCTCGTAGGTCGTCGCCATCGTAATAAATACCAGTTGGGAGACCCCATTCGCATCAAGGTGGCTCGTGCCAATCTTGAAAAACGCCAGTTGGACTTCGCTTTGGCTGAGGAAGCACCCAAGAAGAAGAAAAAGTAAAACGTAACGAATCAGGTGTAAAAACCGATATGAAACGACAGAAGATTGTAACCTTCGGAGAGTTGCTGCTCCGATTCTCTAAGCCCAACCAGCTGAGGCTGACGCAGGGCGATATGTTTACCAGCAAGTATGGTGGCAGCGAGGCCAATGTGGCTGTGTCACTGGCTACTCTTGGCGAGGATGTTACCTACATCACCCGTTTGCCTGATACTCCTGTGGGACATGCAGGTGCTCAGTGCCTGGCACAATTAGGTGTTGACATCAGTCAAGTGCTCTATGGCGGGCAACGCATTGGAACCTATTATTTCGAACCTGCTGCAGGCATGCGTGCTGCCAAGGTGGTTTACGATAGGGCCAACTCCGCTTATTACGACTTGAAGCCAGGCATGATTCCTTGGCACGAGATACTGAAAGATGCTGATATCTTCCAGGTTTCTGGTATTACTGCCGCTATCTCGCAACAGGCTGCTGATGCCACCTTCGAGGCACTCGACATTGCTGAGGAACTGGGACTCACCATCTCGTTCGACATCAACTATCGCAAGAACCTATGGAAGTATGGTGCCGATCCTCGTCAGACGTTGCAACGCATGCTGGCGCGTTGTGACATGATGTTTGGCGATGCCATCGAGTTTGAGTGGATTTCTGAACACAAGCAGCCCCCGTTTACGGCTACTGACTCGAACTTCGAGATGCAGATGGACGAGTATGGCGAATGGTTCGACGAGTTGCACGCACAATATCCGCGTTGCCGTCATTGGCTCATGGGTATGCGCAATATGGTGGCTTCGAATCACCATACGCTGACAGCGTTGCTTTGGACAGAGGGGAAACTACTGAAAGCACCGATTATGGATATTACCGATGTGGTAGACCCCGTGGGTGTGGGCGATGCTTTCATGGGAGCCTTCCTGCATGCTATTAACGTGTTCCCAGGTAATCGCCAGCGACAATTGGAATACTCGTTGGCAGCTGCAGCCCTGAAGAACACCATTCCTGGCGATTTCAACCTCTCGACGGACGATGAAATCAGGAGTGTCATTGACCATCGCTACAACGCTAACACATTGTACAAAACGATAGAATAAAACCTTGTTTGGTATAGTTACGTATCCGTTGAAGAGCTAAAAAGGTCTCCCCACGGATAGCTACCAGGCTTGAGTGTCACGATTACGCGTTTCTTCGACCCGCATGTCGAAGTGTGGCACGCAATCGTGGCGCTCATTTGTACAACGCCAGGTGCAATTTGTGCAACAATCTTGAACTGAGTCCAACCTAGGGTTTGCAATGTGGCCCAAGCTGTTGCGCCACCTTCGATAATGAGGTGGGAAGGTTGATGTTGGGTAATGAGTTCCTTTGTTTTCTGGGCCATCATGGAACGCAGATGGACTGCAGCCTTCTTTCCTGTACGATGTGTGAAAGGCATCGTGAGAATAAGGCTATGTATCTTTGCGTATTCGCTGGTGTCCCAAAGGCTCAAGTCATCATTGCCATCATAAATTTCGCGAGGCATCGGGGCAATGGGAATACCTAAGTCCAAAGACTTGCTTTGGGTAGAACCACAGAGGATAAGTGTATCATGGGGACTGACCCCATGATTCGCCAAGCGAAGTGACGAATCAGAGGGTCTGTCCCCGTGATACGCGTCCCCGTGATTCACATTCAGCAAAGCTGAAAATAAATCCGCAGCTCCTGCAAATAACGTCTTACCGTCGTTATATTCAGCTATCAAACGACGAATATTTTCCTCGCTTTCTGCATCGGGCATGATGATACCTTTGGCTTCTGCATCAGGAAAACGTTCTCTCAGGACAGAGGTCTTTGCAGGAAATTCTGGGTCGAACGAAAAGTCTGTTTCGTGGATGGGTACATTATTAATATAATACGTGCCATTCTTAATGATGCGCCCTTTCGAGGGATTAGCGGGCAGATAGACTGCGCGCTCGTAACCAGTAGCCTGCATGAGTGCGGTAAGTTCTGCCACTACATGACCTCGAAGGGCGGAATCGGTCTTTTTGAAAAGAAGCTCCCTTCCAACCTCCCCCCTATAGGGGGAGGCTATTCGGCGAGTTTCGGCAATGGCTTCGCCTTCTGACGTGGATCGAGTATCAGTGGCGATGACTATTGTCCCGTATGTGGCTGTGCCACAGCCACTTTCTTCACTGCCACAAACCAAACTCACCTGATGGCCCTTCGAGAAGGCGATGCCAGCTATCTCTGCAGCCCCTGTAATGTCATCAGCAATGACTATCATGCTTGTTGCTTGTTTCTCCGATAAATAGCCATACGGGTAGCATAGCCAATAGACAGCGTCATCGCGCTATCGTTGGCGATGCCCTTGCCTGCTACGTCGAAAGCTGTTCCGTGATCTACGCTGACACGAATGATAGGTAGTCCAAGGGTGATATTCACTCCGCTGGCTGAGTCCATCTTACCCGTTTCTTTGTTCCAGTTGAAGGCGCAGACCTTGAGAGGAATATGGCCCTGATCGTGATACATGGCCACGCAGCCATCGAACTGTCCACACTTGGCTTTGGCAAAGATGCTGTCTGGGGGTACAGGACCATCGACATCGAAGCCACGTTCTTTTAGCTCTTTGATAGCAGGGATAATCTCCTCAGCTTCCTCCCAACCAAACATGCCGTTTTCGCTGGAGTGGGGGTTCAGTCCTGCCACACCGATATGGGGCTTTTCTATTCCAAACTGGCGACAAGCATCGTCGATGAGTTCTACGCACTCGATGACACGAGCTTTCTTCACCAAGTCGCATGCCTTTCGCAGAGGAACATGCGTTGAAACATGGATGACGCGAATATTTTCATCAGCCAGCATCATAGCATACTTTTTCGTATTCGTGAAGGTGGCATAAATCTCCGTATGTCCATCGTAATGGTGGCCCGCCAGATTCAGCGCCTCCTTGTTCAATGGGGCAGTCACAGTACCATCCACCTCGTCAGCTATCGCCAGTTCGATGGCTTTCTTGATGTATTGGAAAGCGGCATTGCCACATTGGGCTTGAACCTTGCCGAACTCGAAGGTGGCAAGGTCGATGCACTTCAGGTCATAGACGTCGATGGTACCATATTCAAACTTGGCCTCTTTGACACTGCTGATGGCATGAACCTGCAAGTTGAAGCCAAGCAACTTGACAGCTTCCTGCATGATGGCTGCATCGCCTGTAACCAGTGGGCGGCACTTCTCGTAAGTCTCTTTGCGGTTCAGGGCGCGAACGGTAATCTCAGGACCAATACCTGCTGGGTCGCCCATCGTGATGGCTAATATTGGTTTCATATCAATACAATGAATTATAAATGTCTTTTGCGTCTTGTTCTGTCACTTCGCGAGGATTGTTCTTCAGCAGGCGCTGTACCTGCATAGCGGCTTTTGCCATTCCGTCGACTGCCGTCTGGGGAATGTCCAGTGCTGTCAACTTATTGGGAATGCCTACTGCATCAGCCAACCGATAGATGAAGTCGACGCCACGCTGGGCCGTCTCTTCTTCATTGGCTCCAGGTTGGCAACCTAAGGCGATGGCCACTTCTGCATGCCGCTTGATATTGGCGGGCATATTAAATTTCATCACTGAGGGTAACAGGATAGCATTTGACAATCCATGGGGAATGTGGAACTCGCCTCCCAGCGGATAGCTCAAAGCGTGTACAGCAGCCGTGTTGACGGGCCCCAGACAAAGTCCGCCATACAACGAACCAAAGGCCAATGCCTCGCGAGCCTCCTGGTCCTGTCCGTTTTTCACCGCTTTCTCTAAATTGGCAGCAATTAACTGAATACCCTTCAGCGCATAAATGTCAACTGACGGGTGGGCGAACTTATTGGTATAGGCCTCAATACAATGCGTCAAGGCATCCATACCCGTATCGGCAGTCACCTTGGCGGGTACCGTCCACGTCAGCTTGGGGTCGACGTAGGCAGCATCAGCAATGAGGAAAGGCGATACAATGCCCTTCTTCAGATGGTCGCGCTCATCGAGCAGGATGGCGTTAGGAGACACCTCGCTGCCCGTTCCTGCCGTTGTGGGCAGACAGGCAAACCACAGACCCTTCTGTTTGATGAACCCTGTGCCAAAACAATCCTCCACTTGTTGGTCGCTATTAAGAAAGGCTGCCACGAGTTTGGTAACATCAAGCACACTGCCTCCGCCAATACCCACTACGCTATCAGCCTTGAACTCACGAGCTACCTCAAGGATTGCCTTAAAATCGTTGACAGTAGGCTCTGCCAGGATGTTTTGGAATATTTCGATGCTGATGCCGGCCTTGCGGAGGGTTTCCAACGGCTCTTCAATCAAAGGACGGATGGGGGGAGCCGTCAGTACAAACAGGCGCTGCAGGCCCAGTTTCTTGTAGTCTTCAACGAATGTCTCGATGCAGCCCGTGCCGAACACGATTTTCTGTGGCTGTAAAAGTGTAATTGCTTTCATAACGTTTGCCTTCTGTTGTCTATATACATTATTATATATAAGAGACGAATGCCGCCTCATTTTGTCATCCCTGCTAAATTACATTTTTCTATCGAAAAAGAGGCAAAAGAGTTTGCCGTTTCGATGGAAATGCTTACTTTTGTACACGAAATGAAACGAAGCATATGAACGACCCAATCCGTCCCGTCAAGAAACCCAGTGGTTGCTGGCTTCATGCCGGTTGCCTGCTTACGATTGTCAGCACGTTGCTGTTTGGCTTTTTCGTGTATTTGATTTTCGACTCAGAAAAGCAGATGGACAAGAACCGTGCGGAATACAAAGCCTCGCAAATGGAATACGAGGAAGCAATGCGGGCTTACGAGGCTGACTCTTTGAACCTAAAAGCCCAGTATCAGCGCATCCTTACTGAAATCTCTGCCGCTCAAGCCCGCAACGACTCATTGGCGGTTGCATCCTTGCAGGACAGTCTCAAGCTTTACAGCAAACCCGAGTGGGCTCCTCGTGGTGCCATTGGTGTCAACATTGGCGCAGCCTTCTTCGTTGTTTTCGCTCTGGTGATGCTCGTTCCTCTGGCCATCGGACTCCTGCTGCTCCTCGTCTATCGCTACCGCAGGCGCAAGTGGCTTTTATCAGAAAACACTTTATAAAGTGACATATCATGACGAAACAGATTGAGAGAATCAAATTGATGGAGCAGCATCTGGACCGTGCTTCACAGGCTGTGATGCAACTGTCAGCAGCCCTCGACGACTATACTGCAGCACAGAAGGCCATCAGTGAACTTTCTGCCTATTATGGTAGCAAGGACTGGAAACAAGACTTTGCCGACGACGAGCAAGGCCTGTTGCCCAACGACTTAAAACGTGGCGTTCTTTCCGAAGATGCCATTTGGAACCTATTGAGCGACTGCAACGAGCTGAACAGCCGTATGCAGGAACTGCTCACAGCAAATAAGCATTAATCACGTGTAGTCGTTGTCCACATAGCGCCGCTGCATCGAGGGCTTCTTCTCGCCTGCAAATGCTTTCTGACTTTCAAACGTCACTCTATCCATAGTAATCCCTCGGCAAAGATACAAATTTTTTCGATACTTTGTTCGTTATGATGGAAATTATTTGTAATTTTGCAAACTAAAAAACAATATGGGATACGACATCGCAGTTATAGACAAACGGCATCGCTTTGAATCGCGACAGGCTTTCGATGACTTTTACGCAAAAGCGGTAAATTCAGACAACGAATATGACCCTTGTGATTATCATAACTGCTCACCAAGTCTGCAACAGTGGTTCCTGGCTGTAAAAGATGTCGTTAGGCCCATTAATACTGAGGATTCACAAGAAGATGAAGAAATCCCCGGTACGTATTGGGGCGATTACGACTTGATGCCCGAAGTGATCCATGTAGAAGTGGGATATTCGGATATCAGCCAGATATACGGTTTTCTGTATGAGAAGGCGAAAGAATGTGATGTGGCTTTTTTCGACATCAGTGGCACAGACAATGTGTATTACCCTGACGATACCAGAATACTCAGTGCCAGACAAGAAGAGCAGTTGGCGGTATATAGGGCAAGGTACTATGAAGAAAGTGCAAAGGAATACAATCGCAGAAACAAATACTCGTTCTTGTTTATCCTTCCCTTTCTTATCATCGCATTAGGGCTCATCGTTTTCAGGACCATCATACCTTATGCCCTTTATTATGTATTAGCCATCATTGTCTTTATCTCTGTCTTCGGATACTTCGACCATAAATGGATAGAGCGTGCTGACAGCGACGTGCTGAACCGCCTTAAACAGCAGGCTGCTGGCGAGCATCAGCAGCATACGTCCTATATTCCCTCCTTCCTCAGACGATGGGCTGACAAGATATTCATCCACAAAATCGTCTATATTCCTATCGGTAGCGTTATTGTTTATCTGGCAGTAATCATCATAGTCTTGTTGGAGCATGATGCGTCCAATAGCATAATAACCATAATAGTATGGACAGTCTTGTTGCTTTTCTTTATGTGGAAAAGTATGGATAACATCTGGCTTTTCCGCAGGTTGAAGGTTATGTCGCCTAATCATTACAGGAAAATCCGTGTGGAAGAAAGCTCAAAAGAACAAACGGCGACATTGTACGACCCAGAGAGCGGCGTGTGGTTCTCATGTAATTTTAAGGAAAAGAATCTGTACATATCCACGTATTTCTATACCAACCCTTTTCGCTATCAGAAAGAATATGAAGAGAGGATGTATCAGTTCGAGACACGTATGAAATACACAAAAGTACCAATGGCAGGCTCTATTCCGCAACAGGAAAGTGCCGTACGTTCTGGTGTCTCCATAAAAGTAGAGAAGCAATACGCCACCCCAGCTAATATCGCTAAGATAAGAGACACATTCGTATCACTAAAAGCTGACGACTATCAAGAGTACCTCTACGCTCGTTTTCCGTCAGGCAACGATCAGTTATATGTGATGACCTATCAATATCGCGTCATGAAGGCCGTATTGATTACCCCTGAAGGTGAAAAAGAACGTGTGGCCGTTGGTGACAGTCCCGAACAGCATCATCAAAAGCTTTCTGTTGCCCTTCAAACCATGTATGACGCGCGTTGGCTTGACGGGATAAAACCAGAAAACATCATCAGTGAACATGAATTCTTAACCCATTTCAACATAAGTCAGTGAATAATTTCGATCAGGGGGCATCTCCGTTCTGATTACTTTTTCTTTGTTATTTACTAATTGCGGACCCAGACTTTGTGGGAGCCGGCACCTTTGGCTTTGATGCCTGAGTGGGGGTCGACAACGAGTTTGGAGAGTTCGCGAGAGGCGGAACTGTAGCTGAGACGGTTGAGGTTGGCGTATTCCTGGAGGGTGATGAAGCCATGTTTGTCGATGTGGTTCAGCGCTCGTTGCAGACGCTCTTCAAGGGTGTAAGGCGAAGGAGTCGAAGGATTGCCGGATGTGCGCTCGAAGGTGTTCTCCTTGTTGATGGCGTTGACTAACTTTTTGTCGACCTTGAAATTCACGCCCTTCACTTTTACGTGATGGTATTTCTTCTTGGAACCAGTTTCTTGGGTTTCTTGTGACTCCTGTTGATTAGCGGTTTCTGTCTCATTGTCGGCAAACTCCAACGACAGCGAGAAGACTCCTAAGTTGTCAATCTTCATCGTATGCCCCATAGGGAGATACGACTTCATGACGACAGCCAACGTGTCCAGCACTCCTCGAACTGTCGCCTCGCTGAAGGCTGGCGAGTTGGTGTGTACGAGTTCAACGACCTTGTCGTAGTCGAACTCCGTATAGACTTGCATTTTGGGGAAGATTCTTCCTTTTTTGCCGTTGCCCATACCTGCGGGCATTTCCTTAATGATGTAATTTGCCATATTATTACTACTATTTTTATTTCCAAACCATGCAATCTAAATACCAAACTTTGCAATGTACAAACCAAACTTTGAAATGTATATTCCAAACTATGCAATTAAAATTTTCTGCAAAGATACAAAAATAATCTCCAACGGCAAAATTATTTTATTAGAAATCCGCACAAATTATTTGTCGGATTCGCCGTTATGTTGTACCTTTGTGGCGAAAAGTGTTATCGGAGAAGGAATGAAGAAACTCTGTCATTACATATCAGAATACATGGGCGTGCTGGTGCTGGCGGTTGCTTTGCTGGCATTGGTGTTCCCTGATGTGCTGCAACAGGTGCGCCCGACGGTGATTAACTATATGCTGGGCGTGGTGATGTTTGGAATGGGACTGACGCTGAACCTGCAGGACTTCAAAATCGTGTTCAGTCGTCCCAAGGATGTCATCATCGGTTGTCTGGCGCAGTTTACCATCATGCCCTTGCTGGCGTGGGGACTGGCCCGACTCTTTGCGCTTGACGAAGCATTGGCTTTGGGTGTCGTATTGGTAGGCTGTTGTCCTGGAGGTACGGCGTCGAACGTGATTACCTATCTGGCTAAAGGCGACTTAGCACTCTCCGTCGGAATGACAGGTGTTTCCACCTTGCTGGCTCCGTTTCTGACCCCTTTGTTGACGTGGGCATTGGCAGGGAAAAGCGTCAATGTCGACGTGGTAGGTATGTTGCTGAGCATTCTCTGGGTGGTCATACTGCCTATCGTCGTCGGACTGATTGTGAAATGGATCTGGCCCAAGTTCACAGAACGGGCAACGGATTATCTGCCTGCGTTCTCTTCGATAGCCATTGCCGCGATTGTTGCCATCATCATTGCTGCCAATGCCAGCAAGCTGTTGGCAGGCGGACTGATCATCGTCCTCGTAGTGATGCTCCACAACATCTGCGGACTCAGTCTTGGCTATCTGATTGGTCGCCTGCTGGGCTTGTCAGAAACTAAAAAGCGAGCCATATCCATCGAGGTGGGTATGCAAAATTCTGGGTTGGCCAGCAGTCTGGCAACCCTGCACTTTGCGGCCTATCCGTTGGCCACTATTCCTGGCGCCATTTTCAGCGTATGGCATAACATCAGCGGAGCCATCGTGGCCCGCCTGTATACACGAAACAGCGCCAACAATTAGCGTTGTTGTTCCTTCTTTTCTTCCAGATAGCCCCAGATGGTCAGTTCCTTGTCAGCCAGCGGAGTCTTAAACAGGAAGCTGGCCACATAGCCCACGACGAGAACGATGAGGTGGCTGTAGACACCCAGCATATATTTATGGTGGGTGAAATTCCAGTCGCCCAAGTCGAGTAGCGTCTGCTTCACTCCGTCACCATCAATGTCGACTTTTGTGGATGTCAGCACAGCATAGGCCGTATAGATGACAGCGGCAGCAATACCGATGTAGAGGCCCTGTTTGTTGGCCCTGCGACTGAATAGTCCCAACACAAAGATACCCACAATACCCGCTGAGAAGATGGCATAGAGTGAGAACAGCGCCCCTAGAATGCCTTCGCCTCCCCAGAAGATGTAGAGACAGGCGACGCCAATGGCACCAATACCCGAAGCAACCACCATCCACTTGCCAAAACGTAGCTGTTGCTGGTCGGTAGCGTCTTTCTTAAAACGCTTGTAGTAGTCCTGAACGGCGATAGCTGACAGACAGTTCAAGTCGCTGTCGAGACTGGAGATGGCTGCTGCAGCAAGGGCTGCAATGATCAGCCCACGAATGCCTACGGGCAATTCGTGAGCGATGAAATAGGGGAATACCTCGTCCGCCTTGATGCCTTCAGGCAGTAAGGGTGCACCCTGTGCATGATAGTAGGCGAAGAGTGCCGTACCAATGAACATAAACAGCGCCCAGATGGGAACACTCATCAGCACACCGATATAGGCAGCTTTCTTGGCTTCCTTGTCGTTTTTGGCAGCCAGGTAACGCTGAACAATCGTCTGATCGGTGCCATATTTCTGCAAAGCATAGAAGATACCATTCAGCACCATCACGAGGAACGTCAGTTGCGTGAGGTCCCAGTCGTAGGGTCCGAAGCTGATCTTGTTGTACTCAGAGGCAATGCGGAACGTCTCTGCTGGTCCGCCATCAATGCCAAACATCAGGATGAGGATGCAGATGATGCCGCCTCCGATGAGCAGGAACCCTTGAGCCACATCCATCCACACGATAGCCTCCATACCGCCAAACAGCGTCAATATAATAATGGTAATACCCAAGATGAGTACTATACTATATATATTAATGTTAAGGAACGTCGCCAGCGCCATCGATACCAAGAAGAAGACGGTTCCTGCCTTCGAGAAATGTCCCAGCGTGAAGGCGAACGACGAATAGAGGCGTGCGAAGAGTCCGAAACGACGTTCGAAATACTCGTACGTCGACAATCGGATGACCTTACGGAACAGCGGTACGATGATGCCAATGAGTGCAACGAGTACGATGGGTACCATCAGTCCTTGAACCAATAGAATCCAGTTGTCAGCATACGCAGCACCAGGATAGGCGAGGAATGTGACACTCGATATCAGCGTGGCGAAGATGGAGATACCCACTGCCCAGGCAGGAATCTTTCCGCCTCCAGCGAAGTATTGTGAGGTGTCCTTCTGTTTGTGTGCAAAATAGACACCTGTGCCAATAGCTGCCAGAATGGACAGCAGTACAATGACGTAATCTATGATATGCATATCTTCAGATGGCTTGTGCCTTTAGGGTGATAGCTCTCTCTTCGAACATGGACAGACGGGTCAACGGCATCAGCATCCAAGGCTCGCAGAGTCCCTTAGTCTGCATCATCACCTTCAGGGCTGTGAGCGACTGTCCGAGGGTGCGGTCCTTTTGGTAGATCTTAGCAATCTCGTTGGTCTCGTCCTGCAAGCGGTTGGCGGTGTCCATATCGCCTGCGACGGCAGCCTCGAAGAGTTGTTGGAACATCTTAGGCACAAAATTGCCTGTTGAGGGTACAATACCATTGCCTCCCAGTTCCAACGAGTGTGCACTTTGGGCGGCCCATCCGCAGAAGTAGGCAAAGTCGTCGCGACCCTTGGCAATCTCGATACATTGTGCCATACGTTCCAAGTCGCGCTCCGAGTCCTTCAGTCCTACGATGTTCGGATGGTCAGCCAGTCTCTTGATGACAGCCACGGGGATGCTCATGTGCGTCGTTGCCAGAATGTTGTAGAGCATCAGTGGACCCGTGATGCAGTCAGCCAACGTCTTGTAGTATTCGTACATCTGCTCCTCAGTCAGTGCATAGTAGGTGGGCAGAGTGGCTACAATGACGTCAGCGCCCAAGGCCGTATAGACCTCTGCCTGGCTCACTTGCTCAGCAAAACAGTTACCCGTCAGACCTGCATAAATCATGATCCGCCCGTCTGCTGCTTTTACGGCAGTCTCCACAAAGAGCTGTCCGTCTGCCTGACTGACGCTGTTGCCTTCACCCGTGGTTCCCATCAACAGGGGAGAAACTCCTGAATGCGCAAAAAAGTCAATAATCCGCTTGACAGCTCCCACGTCAAGTCGTCCGTCTTGAGTGACTGGGGTTACCATGGGAACCACCACGCCACGATACTTACTGTTGTTCATATACACTTTAATAGTTTGTTGTTATCTGCTTATATATTAGAGACGTACGAGCATGCGATTAGTAACCACTATCTACGAATCTTCTTTCTTTAACATTATTTTACAAAGAATTCTTCATAAAAAGTATGCTTAATTCGGGTAATATTTGTACCTTTGCAAACGATTAGCGTTTACCAAAATGGAAAACTTTTTGGAATTTGAAAAACGAAAAGTTGTCCAAAACGGAACACTTTAAGGGAGGACAACCCTAAGTCAGTAACTAAACATTAAAGAAGATATAACCAATGATGGAGATTAAAAACTTTACGATTACGAAGCGTGACGGTACAAAAGACCGCTTCTCGTTAGACAAGATTATGAATGCCATTGTGAAGGCATTCGAGAGTGTTGATGAACCTGCTGACCTTGGAACAGTATCGAAGATTCTGAGTCACTTGGACATGCACGACGACATCAAGGTGGAGGACATTCAGAACCAGGTGGAGGAGGCTTTGATGCGCGAAGGATTCTACAAGGTAGCCAAGTCGTTTATCCTTTATCGTCAAGAGCACTCAGAGGATCGTGACACTTTAGAGAAAATGATGTTCCTGTCAGAGTACACCGAATCGGTGAACGCTGCTACGGGTTCGAAGTACGATGCCAACGCCAATGTGGAGCACAAAAATATTGCCACGCTGATTGGCGAGTTGCCCAAATCGAACTTCATCCGTCTGAATCGACGTCTGCTGGTAGACCGCATCAAGAAGATGTACGGCAAAGATCTCGCCAGCGAGTATATCGACAAACTGACCCATCATTTTATATATAAGAACGACGAGACCTCGTTGGCCAATTATTGTGCGTCTATTACCATGTATCCCTGGCTTATCAACGGCACGATGGAGATTGGCGGCAATTCAACGGCTCCTACAAATCTGAAGTCGTTTGCCGGAGGCTTCGTCAACATGGTATTCATGGTCAGTTCTATGTTGAGCGGCGCCTGTGCAACACCAGAGTTCCTGATGTATATGAACTACTTCATCGGTAAGGAATATGGCTTGGACTATTGGAAGCGCCCCAACGACCAGGCAGACCTCAGCCTGAAGCAGCGTACTATCGACAAGGTCATAACCGACTACTTCGAGCAGATTGTCTACACGCTGAACCAGCCCACAGGTGCCCGCAACTATCAGGCTGTATTCTGGAATGTGGCTTACTATGACAAGTATTATTTCCAGAGCATCTTCGGTGAGTTCTATTTCCCCGATGGTTCTCAGCCTGATTGGGAGGGACTCTCTTGGTTGCAGAAGCGTTTCATGAAATGGTTCAATCAAGAACGTACCAAGACCCTGCTGACATTCCCTGTGGAAACGATGGCTTTGCTTGTTGACGAGAATGGCGATTGCAAGGACAAGGAATGGGGCGACTTCACGGCAGAGATGTATGCTGAAGGACATTCCTTCTTTACCTACATGAGCGATAATGCCGATTCTCTCTCTTCGTGCTGCCGTCTGCGCAACGAGATTACGGATAATGGCTTCAGCTATACGCTGGGAGCAGGTGGTGTATCGACAGGTTCGAAGTCGGTGCTTACCATCAACCTGAATCGCTGCATTCAGTATGCCGTGAACCACAAGATGGATTATCTGGAGTATCTGAGTGGTGTCATCGATCTTTGCCACAAGGTACAGATGGCCTACAACGAGAATCTGAAGGAGTTACAGGCTCATGGCATGCTGCCGCTGTTCGATGCAGGTTATATCAATATCAATCGTCAGTATCTTACTATCGGTATCAATGGCCTCGTGGAAGCAGCAGAGTTCATGGGTCTGAAGATTACTCCTAACGAAGACTATAAGAAGTTCGTGCAGGGTATCCTTGGGCTCATCGAGAAGTATAACAAGCAGTACCGTTCGAAGGAGGTGATGTTCAACTGTGAGATGATTCCTGCTGAGAATGTGGGTGTGAAGCACGCCAAGTGGGATCGCGAGGATGGCTATTTTGTGCCACGTGACTGCTACAACAGTTACTTCTATGTGGTAGAGGATGACTCGCTGAGCGTCATCGACAAGTTCAAGCTGCATGGTCGTCCCTATATCGAGCACCTGACGGGTGGTTCCGCTCTGCACATGAATCTGGACGAGCACCTGTCGAAACAGCAGTATCTGCATCTGTTGAAAGTGGCTGCCCAGGAAGGCTGTAACTACTTCACATTCAACATTCCCAATACCGTTTGTAACGACTGTGGCCACATTGACAAGCGCTATCTGAAGGAGTGCCCGCACTGCCACTCGAAGAATGTGGACTACATGACCCGCATCATCGGCTATCTGAAGCGCGTCTCGAACTTCTCTCAGCCCCGTCAGGAAGAGGCTGCACGTCGTTTCTATGCACATGCGGAGGCTTAAACCATGCTGAAATACGTCAACACAGGAGTTGTTTTTCAGGAGATACCCGACGAAGTGACACTGGCAATTAATATTTCTAATTGCCCGTGTCATTGTCCGGGCTGTCACAGTCATTATCTCTGGGAGGACGTGGGTATGCCCCTGACGACAGATGCCATTGATGATTTCGTGTCGCAATACGGCACAGACATCACATGCATCTCCTTTATGGGTGGTGATGCTGACCCTCGTGCCGTCAACCAGCTGGCGCAGTACATCCACGAGTATCACCCCCAGTTTCATGTGGCGTGGTATAGCGGTCGCATACGTATTCCGTCAGTTGTCAACAAACAGGATTTTGACTATATTAAGGTAGGACCTTATATCAAACATCTCGGTCCTTTGAAATCTGCTACCACTAATCAGCGACTCTATCGTCGTCGTTTGGATGGTGAATTTGAGGATATTACTTTCCGTTTTTGGCGACAGCAGGACGTTGCCGTGTAAGACACAGACATTCCTTATGGGATAAGACTGATGACAAAAACCTGCGTCGTCAGTCTTTTTTATATATAAAAGAACGTACGACGAAATGAAGAGAATCATAGTTTTATGCATGAGTCTCGCTATAGCTATTTTGGCTGTAGCGCAGCGAGTAAGTGTAGTCACGGCCAAGGGAGCGTCGGCACGTGAAAAATATGCTGCCGAATATCTGCAGAAGAAATTGACAACATTAGGCTACGAGGTTGTTCCAAAGAAAGGTTTGCGCATTATGTTGGCTAATGCCAGCAATGGTCCTACCGAGGGCTATGCCATTACCAAAGGCAAGAAAGGATTTGTGGTGTCTGGTAACGATGCTACGGGTGTCATCTATGGCTGTGTCGAACTTGCTGATCGCATCCGCCAGAAAGGGGCGTTGGATATTGAGCCTGTGCAGGAGACACCTGGCATGGTGATGCGTGGCACGTGTATCGGGCTGCAGAAGACGGTGTATCTGCCTGGCCATGCTGTTTACGAGTATCCCTATACGCCAGAGAACTTCCCCTGGTTCTACGACAAAGCAGAGTGGGTGAAGTACCTCGATATGATGGTGGAGAACAAAATGAACTCGCTGTATCTGTGGAATGGACACCCCTTTGCTTCGTTGGTGAAGTTGGAGGATTATCCCTTCGCTTTGGAGGTGGACGAGGAGACGTTTAAGAAGAACGAAGAGATTTTCTCGTTCTTGACCCATGAGGCTGACAAACGTGGCATTTGGGTCATCCAGATGTTCTATAACATCATTCTGAGCAAGCCCTTTGCCGACCACTATGGTCTGAAAACACAGGATCGCCATCGTCCTATCACACCATTGATTTCGGACTATACCCGCAAGTCGATTGCCGCCTTTATCGAGAAATATCCCAACGTGGGATTGTTGGTTTGCTTGGGCGAAGCAATGGCGACGATAGAAGACGACGTAACGTGGATGAAGGAAACCATCATTCCTGGCATCAAGGATGGACTAGTAGCCAGCGGTCGCACGGATGTTCCACCTGTGGTACTTCGCTCTCATGATACGGATGGACCATTGGTATTAAAGGAGTCCTTGCCTCTCTATCCGAACATATATACGATGTCGAAATATACGGGAGAGTCATTGACCACCTACGAGCCTGGGGGCCCTTGGGGTGAGACGCATCGCCAGTTGGCAGGTGCTGCCCCCGTGCATATCGACAACGTACATATTTTGGCGAACTTGGAACCTTGGCGCTGGTCGTCGCCTGCCTTCATCGAAAAGACAGTTCAGGCCATGCATCGTGTACATCACTCGAAGGGGTTGCACCTCTATCCGCAGGCCTCGTATTGGGACTGGCCCTATACGGCAGACAAGTTGCCCAATGGCGAACGCTTGAAGCAGTTGGATCGTGACTGGATGTGGTATCAGGCCTGGGGCCGCTATGCGTGGAACGACCAGCGGGGTGAAGATAAGACCTACTGGAAAAAGGTGTTGGCCGAATACTACGGCATTGATACCATTGCAGCCACCCATCTGCTGAATGCTTACGATGAGGCTGGTGAGATTGCCCCCAAGCTCCTGCGCCGTTTTGGTATTACAGAGGGCAACCGTCAGACGTTGCTCCTGGGTATGACGATGGGACAACTCGTCAATCCATACAAATACACTATCTACCCAGGTTTCTACGAGAGTTGCGGTCCGCAGGGAGAGAAACTTATCGAGTATGTAGAAAAAGAGTGGAAAGGCGAACAGCATGTCGGTGAATTGCCGCTGGACATCGTCAACCAATGTGTGGAACACCAGCACAAAGCCGTCGAGGAATTAAATGCCATTGTTGATGTAAAGCCCCAACGTCATGCGGATGAATATGAACGCTTTCGCAATGACATCATTTGTTACTCCTTATTTGCACAGTCATTCCGTGACAAGGTACTGGCTGCCCAACAAGTGCTGAACTACAAATGGTCCAAAGACTTGAAATATCTCGACGCTGCTGTGCCTTTATTGGAAAAGAGTGTATATGCATGGAATTTGCTGGCTCAATGGGCAGACTCTATTTACCTTTATGCCAACTCGATGCAGACTGCGCAGCGTCGAATTCCTATAGGTGGTGATGGTGGTAAGATGAAAACGTGGGGTGAGCTCGCCGTTGTCTATCAGCAAGAGTTTGATGCCTTTAAAGAGAATATCGAAAAACTGAAGCATCCGGTGGCACAGTCGGATGTCAAGATTTTACCTGCCAATAATGCGAAGGTCAGCTATCAAGGATCCACCGTTATACTCGAGAAGGGTGCTATTCTCTTCGAGAATCGTCCAGATACCCCTGTCGACTCTGTGGCTCCAGAACTAGTAGGTCTGCAGGCCCTTGTTCTGAATCGTGACACTACTCGTATCGTAGGTACCAGTATCGAATATGAGAGCGACAAACCTGTCAAACTACTTGTTGGCCTTTTTAAGGACGATGACCGTAAATTCGCCAAGGCTCCGAAACTGGAGATTGACGCAACGGGTAATGAGTACGGACAGGCAGAACCCGTCCTGACCAATGCCATCAGTATCGTTCAGATGCCCAAGGTTAATATTCACCAGTATTCTCTGCCAGCAGGTCGTAACACCATCCGTCTACCAAAGGGAATTCTTATGGTGGCAGGTTTTACGGATAGCACCATCACTCCTCGCGACTGCGGACTGAATGGTCCTTCCACTGAGGTTGATTGGCTATTCCAAAGATAAAAGAATATGAAGAGAATACACACCGCACTCTTGACGCTTTTATGTGTGGTCAGCAGTTTTGCTGCTGACATCATTCCACAGTCTGACATGCAACGCATTTACCAAGAAGTGCGTACGCCTTATAAATATGGTATGGTGGTGGCACCTACAGACAACTACCATAAGATTGACTGTCCGACGGTATTCCAACAAGACGGCAAATGGTATATGACCTACGTCGTCTATAATGGCAAGGATGGTCTTGATGGTCGCGGTTACGAAACGTGGCTTGCTAAAAGTGACGATCTGTTGCATTGGGAGACTTTAGGACGTGTTCTGTCGTATAAGGACGACGGATGGGACATGAACCAGCGAGGTGGTTTTCCTGCACTCATCGACTGGACGTGGGATGGCAGTTATGAACTTGGTGAATTCAAAGGCAAACATTGGATGACCTATATTGGTGGTCATGGAACTGGTTATGAGGCTGTTCGCGAGCCCTTGAACATCGGAATGGCTTGGACGCAGGATGATATCACCAACGCCCATGAGTGGCAGTCCGGCGAGAAGCCCCTGCTTAGCATCAACGACAGGGATGTGCAGTGGTGGGAGAAACTGGTACAATATAAGAGCACTATTTATAGCCTCACCCCCAGCCCCTCTCCAAAGGGCGAGGGGAGTGGTTTGTCCAAAGAACTGGCGAAATACCGTTTCGTGATGTTCTATAATGCGGGCGGTATCAATCCAGACAACAAGCTGAAGGCAGAACGGATTGGTATTGCCCTGTCTAACGACCTGAAGAAATGGAAGCGCTATGATGGTAACCCCGTTTTTGCCAACGAGGTGGGTGGTATCATCACGGGTGATGCACAGATTGCCAAGATGGGCGACCTGTATGTGATGTTTTATTTCAAGGCCTACGACCCGTCGCGCAAGTACAATGCTTTCAATACCTTTGCCGTCAGTCGTGACCTCATCCATTGGCAGCGTTGGGAGGGCGAGGACCTCATCTGGCCCACGAAATCCTACGACGAAATGTTTGCCCATAAGAGTTATGTGGTGAAGCACGATGGGGTCGTGTACCACTTCTATTGTGCTGTCAACAACGACCAGCAGCGAGGCATTGCCGTTGCCACCAGCGTACCTATGGGCCGCTCGGAGGTCCGTTTTCCGGAACCAGAGCGCAAAGGACGTCGCACCATCACTTCTCTTAACGAAGGCTGGATGGCACACTGTCTTGTAGGTCGCGATACTATCGCGACAAACGTAACGGTTCCCCACAACTTCGACGACTACTACGGCTACTGCCAGCTGCGGCACGGAAACCTGCATGGTTCAGCCGTCTACCAAAAGACCTTTACGGTACAACCACAAGCGGGCAAGCGATACTTCCTTCAGTTCGAGGGTGTGGGCACCTATGCTACCATCACCCTTAATGATACGCAATATCCGAAGGAACTGATTGGCCGTACCGTCTTTACCCTTGACGTGACGGAGGCTTTGAATACAGGCAAGAACACCCTGCATGTCCTTGTAGACCATCCTTCTATGCAGACGGAATCTCCGTGGGTTTGTGGCGGTTGCTCGTCTGAATGGGGCTTCTCTGAAGGTAGTCAGCCTTTTGGCATCTTCCGTCCTGTGTCACTCATCGAGACAGATGCTGTGCGTATCGAGCCCTTTGGAGTGCATATTTGGAACAATGCTGCCTGTGATTCTGTATTTATCGAGACGGAGGTGAAGAACTACACCCAGCAGGCGCAACAGATAGAACTAGTGAATAAGTTTACGCTGGCCAGTGGCAAGCAGATGTTCCGCCTGGCGCAGACGTTATCGTTGCTGCCAAGCGAGACCAAGACCATTCGTCAGGCTGAGAAGATAGAGAACGCCCACCGCTGGTCGCTCGATGATCCTTATCTTCATAGTCTTGCCACGATGATTAAGCGCGATGGAAAGACCACTGACGAGGTGCGAACTCCTTTTGGCATCCGCAGCATTTCGTGGCCTATTAAGCGCAACGACGGGGATAACCGTTTCTTTCTCAACGAACAGCCAGTCTTTATCAATGGTACCTGCGAATACGAACACCTCTTAGGTAACAGCCACGCCTTTACGCCAGAGCAAATCCGCTCCCGTGTTAAACAGATTACTAATGCAGGTTTTAATGCTTTCCGCGAGGCCCACCAGCCCCATAACCTGCTTTACCAACAATTGCTCGACGAACAAGGTGTCCTATTCTGGAGCCAGTTCTCAGCTCATATCTGGTACGATACCCCACAGTTCCGTGAGAACTTCAAACGTCTGTTGGTGCGTTGGATCAAGGAGCGTCGTAACTCGCCCAGCGTCATACTCTGGGGCCTTCAGAATGAGAGCATCCTGCCCAAGGATTTCGCTGGGGAATGCTCAGACATCATCCGCAGTCTCGACTCCACTTGTAGCGACCAGCGTCTCATCACAACGTGTAATGGTGGCGAAGGCACCGATTGGAACGTTATCCAGAACTGGAGCGGTACCTATGGTGGTAGTGCTGAGAACTACGACAACGAGCTGAAGCGCCCAGAGCAACTGCTGAATGGTGAGTATGGTGCTTGGCGCACTATCGACCTGCATGGTGATGCGAAATACAGTGAGGAATCGTTCACTCAATTACTAGAGACCAAGGCCCGACTGGCTGAGAGCGCTAAAGATAGCGTTAGCGGACATTTCCAATGGCTCTTCACTTCGCACGACAATCCTGGACGAGTACAACCTGATGGTGCCCTGCGTCGCATTGACAAAATAGGTCCCATCAACTACAAAGGTCTTACCACCATCTGGGAAGAGCCGACGCCTGCTTACTATATGTACCGCCAGCGTTACGTCAGCAGCAAAACAGCCGACTACACCCCCATCGCAGCAGACCGCAACCGCGACCTCGTAAAGGGCGCCGAGGGCTATCATTATCTCTACCGCATCAACTGCGGTGGTGATGCTTACGTTGATGAGTTCGGACAGCAATGGCTGGCTGACGATACGCTCTACAGCCACTCATGGGGACAGGACTACGATATGCATCCCTATCAGGCCTCGCAGCGTCATATTGCTGAAGATATCCGAGGAACCAAGAGTGACGAACTGTTCCAGTTCTTCCGCTTCGGCCGCCACCGCTTGTGGTACGACCTGCCTGTCAGCGGGGAAGCCACTGACCACGAGTACCGCATTGAGCTCTACTTCGCCGAGCCCTGGCACGGCAAGGGTGGCGGTGAACGCGACGATTACGAGGGAATGCGCATTTTCGACGTTGCAGTGAATAACGAAACTGTTGTTGACGACTTTGATCCATGGGCTGAGGCTGGTTATTGTGGGGCATTGAAACGTGTCGTTACTGCAAAGGCTAAAGACGGGCGCATTCGTATCTCCTTCCCTGAGGTAAAGTCCGGGCAGGCTGTCATTAGTGGTATTGCGATAGCATCCGTTCAGCCTGTCGCTGTGGCACAGCGACAAACAGAACCGGCTTCTTGGCGAGCCTTCGATACTGACACCATCGCGAAGTTGCCAAAGGAACTACTACCGCAAGATACAGAGGCTCGTCCTGCCTCCGTCTATGAACCGATTGCAAACAGCCCAAAGGAAAAAGCTAATAGCAGTACTTCCTTCGTTATTAAGCCAGGACTGGGTCAAGAATATGCCCTGCGGTTCCGTTACAAAAACACGACGGGTAATCCCGTGAAAGCCCGTATGACCATCACGGACTCAAAACGTACAACGTTGGTGGATCGTGAGATTACCTTCCCTCCCACGCCCAACAAGTTTAAGATGCTCTCGACGACTACAGGCACCCAGATTAATGCAGGAAGCTATACGATTAAGATTGATACCAAGGATGTAGAATTCAAAGAACTTGAAATTCAATAAGTAAGCTGTATCTCAAAAATGAAAATAAATCCTAATTTATTTTGCATTTTATTCGATTTACACTACCTTTGTACGCAGTTATGGACTATACGCTGAATTGTAACGGACGACTGGTTGATCTCAGAGCACCACAGGTAATGGGTATCCTGAATGTGACGCCCGACTCCTTTTATGCTGATAGTCGTCAGCAAACAGAACGCGAGGTCGTCGAAAGAGTCATAGAAATCATATCGCAAGGTGGAAGCATCATAGATGTGGGTGCTTGTTCCACCCGTCCTGACAGCGAGCCAGCCAGTGAGGCTGACGAGATGGAACGTCTGCGTTGGGCTTTGACCATTGTTCGTCGTGAAGTTCCAGAAGCCATCCTTAGTGTCGACACCTTCCGTCCTTTAGTGGCACGTATGGCAGTAGAGGAGTATGGCGCATCCATCATCAATGATGTTGGTTACACTGCCGCCCAATCGCCCAAAACCACGCTACACTCACAAATCGAAATGTTCCGCATGGTCAGTCGCCTGCACATTCCTTATATATATATGTCACAAAAGAGTATCATGCGTGATATCTTGCTCGACTGTGCGGAAGCTGTAGACCTATTACGTTCTTTGGGTCAGAAGGATATCATCATCGATCCGGGTTTTGGCTTTGGAAAGACGTTGGAGCAGAATTATGAGGTGATGAGTCAGTTGGAACGCCTCGAAATGCTAAGACTACCAGTATTGGTGGGAGTATCGCGTAAGTCCATGATATACAAATTGTTGGAAACTAATCCTGAACAGGCTCTCAATGGAACGACGACACTCAACACGATTGCCCTTCTAAAGGGCGCCTCTATATTGCGAGTCCACGATGTAAGAGAAGCTGTGGAATGTGTGAAAATTGTCGGTGCTATGGGCTGTAGCAAAACCACAGTCAGCAAATAAATCGTAAATTGTTAAATAGTAAATAAATAAGGTGTTTTTCGAATTTGGAATTAAAGATATTGTCGACATCCTGTTAGTAGCGTTGATACTCTACTACATCTACCGGCTGATGAAGGAGTCGCGCTCGCTGAATGTCTTCATGGGCATTCTTGTCTTCGTCGTCTTGTGGCTGGTGGTGTCACAGGTTTTACAGATGAGGCTGTTAGGGTCTATTCTCGACAAGTTTGTCAGCGTGGGTGTCATTGTGCTTGTCGTCCTGTTTCAAGATGAAATCCGTAAATTCCTTTACAACCTGGGTGCTCATCAACGCATGAAGAGTTTCCGTCGGTTCCTTTCGTTAAACGACAAGAAGCAAGATACGGAAAAGCTGAAGCAGTTGATCATGCCTATTGTGATGTCGTGTATGGATATGAGTAGGAAGAAGGTGGGTGCCTTGATAGTTATCCAGCGGGCGACGCCTCTTGACGATATTATTGCTACTGGCGAGCGCATCAATGCTGCTATTAGCCAGCGACTGATTGAAAACCTATTTTTCAAGAATTCGCCTTTGCACGATGGTGCCATGATTATTGCCGATCACCAAATTAAGGCAGCAGGATGTATTCTGCCTGTCTCGCACAATCTGAATATTCCCAAGGAATTGGGACTTCGCCATCGTGCTGCATTGGGTATCACTCACGAAAGCGATAGTATTGCTATTGTGGTTTCCGAGGAGACGGGTGGTATCTCTGTGGCCATCCACAGTCAGTTCCAGTTGCGGTTGACGGCAGAAAAACTGGAAAGTATTCTGACGCAAGAGTTAGCGTAAACGTAAACGCTTAATTATTTTTAATTCATGATGAATAATTCATTATTTTTTTGTACCTTTGCAGACAAAGAGAATCATCACTATTTTAAATAAAAACAAACTATGGATTTATTAAGTCAAATTGTAGCGCGTGCTAAGAGTAACAAGCAGCGCATCGTGCTCCCAGAGGCAGAAGAGGAGCGTACACTGTGTGCAGCCGATAAGGCTTTGGCTGACAATCTTGCAGACATCATCCTGATTGGCAATCCTGCCAAGGTTGAGGCTTTGGCCAAGGAGAAGGGCCTGACAAATATCGGTAAGGCCACATTGATCGATCCCGAGAACTATGACAAGAGCGAAGAACTGGCTGAAAAACTGGCTGAGATTCGTAAGTCGAAGGGTATGACGATTGAAGAGGCTCGCAAGTTGGTGAAGAATCCTTTGTACCTGGGTTGTATGATTATTAAGACCGAGGGTGCTGACGGACAGATTTCTGGTGCACTGAGCACTACTGGCGACACCTTGCGTCCTGCCCTGCAGATCATTAAGTGCCAGCCTGGCATCACTTGCGTCAGTGGTGGTCTGCTGCTCATTTCTAAGGAGAAGCAGTTTGGTGAGGATGGTGTGCTCGTTGTTGGTGACGTTGCAGTAACACCTATGCCCGATGCTGCTCAGCTTTCTCAGATTGCTGTTTGCACCGCTCAGACCGCTAAGTCTGTGGCTGGTTTTGCTGATCCTCGCGTTGCTATGCTGAGCTTCTCGACGAAGGGTTCTGCCAAGCACGAGGTTTGCGATAAAGTCATCGAGGCCACCAAGTTGGCTAAGGAGCTGGATCCCAGCCTGAAGATCGATGGTGAACTGCAGGCTGATGCTGCTCTCGTTCCCAGTGTTGGTGCCAAGAAGGCTCCGGGTTCAGAGATTGCCGGTAAGGCTAACGTGCTGGTATTCCCCAACCTCGAAGTAGGTAATATTGGTTATAAGATGGTACAGCGCCTGGGTGATGCAATCGCTATTGGCCCGATTTTGCAGGGTATTGCTCGTCCTGTAAACGACCTGTCTCGTGGTTGCTCAATTGACGATATTTATTATATGATTGCCATTACTGCTTGTCAGGCAATGGACGCCAAGAAGTAATTAAGAATTAAGATAATATGAAAATCCTTGTATTGAATTGTGGCTCATCGTCTATCAAGTACGCCTTGTACAATATGGACGACAAGAGTGTGATGACCAGTGGTGGTGCTGAGCGTGTAGGCTTGGACGGTGCCTTTGTGAAGGTTAAGCTGGCCAATGGTGAGAAGAAGCAGATTATGCACGACATCCCTGAGCATACCGAGGGCGTGAAGTTTATTTTCTCGCTGCTTACTGATCCTGAGATTGGTGTGATCAAGAGTCTCGACGAGATTGATGCCGTGGGTCATCGTATGGTGCATGGTGGCGAGAAGTTCAACAAGAGCGTCATTCTTACTGATGAGGTGCTGAAGACTTTCGAGGAGTGCTCTGATCTGGCTCCTCTGCACAATCCTGCTAACCTGAAGGGCGTGAATGCCGTAAAGGAGCTGATGCCTGGCCTGCCTCAGGTAGGTGTATTCGACACCGCTTTCCATCAGACCATGCCTCCCAAGGCTTATATGTACGCTATTCCTTACGAGCTCTACGAGAAATATGGCATCCGTCGCTATGGTTTCCACGGAACCTCTCACCGCTATGTCAGCGCTCGTGCTTGCGAGTTCTTAGGCATTAAGGCTGAGGGCACCAAGATGGTAACGTGCCACGTGGGTAATGGTGGTTCTATCGCTGCTGTCGTTGATGGCAAGTGTATCGATACCTCGATGGGTCTCACTCCGCTGGAGGGTCTCGTGATGGGTACTCGTGCTGGCGATATCGATGGTGGTGCAGTGACCTTCATCGAAAAGAAGCTGGGTCTCGACGCTGACGGTATGAGCAACCTGCTCAACAAGAAGAGCGGTGTGGCTGGTCTTACTGGTGGCTCGAGCGATATGCGCGACGTAGAGAATGCTGCCAAGAGTGGTGACGAGCGTGCCAAACTGGCTCAGGACATGTATTTCTATCGCATTAAGAAATACATTGGTGCCTATGCTGCTGCTATGGGTGGTCTCGATGTTGTCGTCTTCACCGCTGGTGTGGGTGAGAACCAGACTAGTATGCGCTCTGAGGTCTGCAAGAATATGGAGTTCCTGGGCATCAAGTTCGACGAGTCGAAGAACAACGTTCGTGGCGAAGAGGCTATCATCTCTGCTGATGATTCAAAGGTGAAGGTGGTTGTCATTCCTACCGACGAGGAGTTGATGATTGCTACAGATACGATGAACCTGTTGTAAACTGGTTCCTTCTAAGGAATAAAAATCGGTTTTGACCGACCGCTCGCAGACATTGGGGCGGGCGCCCGAAGATATAAGGGCGTCCGCCCTAATTAATACGGACGGTCGCCCGAATCTGACTTGCTCCCGTCTTGCTCCCTACCAGCCCGTGTCTCGCTCCCTGTTAGGCCGAGCCTTTTTCCCTATCAGCCCTTAGCCCTTTTCGTTTCCTTGCGTATTACATCCGTCGCTTCTCTGTAGAAAAGACACTTTTTTAATATTTATTTAGTGACGTTTGTGCCCTTTGTGGATTATTTTTAGTACCTTTGCAGGCAAATTCAGAACTAAAAAGAATAAGGTATGATACGCTTCTTTCAGACCCCACAAAAAACGGTGATTGCCACAGAGGTAGATCACGTACTCAATGAACAGGAAATCAAGGAATTGAATTGGTTGTATGGCGAGGCTTCGCTGCTTGATGCAGAGAGCCTGGAGGGCTATTTCGTTGGTCCGCGCCGCGAGATGGTGACCCCATGGTCGACGAACGCCGTCGAAATTACCCAGAACATGGGCCTCAAGGGCATCAGCCGTATCGAGGAGTACTTCCCCGTCAGCAGCAAGGACGCTGAGTACGACGAGATGCTGCAGCGCATGTACACTGGCATCAACCAGGACATCTTCACGATCAACATCAAGCCTGAGCCCATCAAGTATGTGGACAACCTTGAGGAATATAATGAGCAGGAAGGTCTGGCTCTGAGTCCTGAGGAGATTGAGTATCTGCACGGATTGGAGAAGCAGAACGGTCGTCCTCTGACAGACTCGGAGATCTTCGGTTTCGCCCAGATCAACTCTGAGCACTGCCGTCATAAGATCTTCGGTGGTACGTTTATCATCGATGGCAAGGAGATGGAGTCAAGCCTCTTCGCAATGATCAAGAAG
The DNA here is from genome assembly GCA_946188395.1 of uncultured Prevotellaceae bacterium. Lineage (GTDB taxonomy): Bacteria > Bacteroidota > Bacteroidia > Bacteroidales > Bacteroidaceae > Prevotella. Next base: position 33,256 of record CAMHUU010000003.1, read on the forward strand.
ACCACGCAGGAGAACCCCAACAAGATCCTTTCAGCCTATAAGGATAACGTGGCCTTTGCTCAGGGTCCTGTCGTTGAGCAGTTTGCCCCGAAAGACCAGAGCACGAGCGACTGGTTCCAAGTAAAGGATATCGAGAGTGTCATCTCGCTGAAGGCTGAGACTCATAACTTCCCAACCACTGTTGAGCCTTTCAATGGTGCTGCTACAGGTACTGGAGGTGAGATTCGCGACCGTATGGGCGGTGGCGTAGGTTCTTGGCCTATCGCTGGTACCGCTGTATATATGACGGCGTATCCTCGTCTGCACGATGATAACGATGTAGCTCGCGATTGGGAGGATATCCTGCCCGTTCGCCAGTGGTTGTATCAGTCACCACAGCAGATTCTGACGAAGGCTTCGAATGGTGCCTCAGACTTCGGTAATAAGTTCGGCCAGCCGCTAATCTGTGGTTCTGTACTAACCTTCGAGCATCAGGAGGGCAAAGAGAAGTATGCCTACGATAAGGTCATCATGCTGGCTGGTGGTGTGGGTTACGGCACCAAGCGCGACTGCTTGAAGAAAGAGCCTCAGAAGGGCAATAAGGTGGTCGTTGTGGGTGGTGATAACTATCGTATCGGACTTGGTGGCGGTTCTGTATCATCAGTTGATACGGGTCGTTACAGCAACGGTATCGAGTTGAATGCCGTTCAGCGTGCTAATCCGGAGATGCAGAAGCGTGCATACAACCTCGTTCGTGCGCTTTGTGAGGAAGATGTGAATCCCGTTGTTTCTATACACGACCACGGATCAGCAGGTCATTTGAACTGCTTGTCTGAGCTCGTTGAGGAGTGCGGTGGTGAGATTGATATGACCAAGCTGCCTATTGGCGACAAGACGCTTTCAAGTAAAGAGATCATTGCCAACGAGAGTCAGGAGCGTATGGGTCTGCTCATCGACGAGAAGCATATCGAACACGTACGCCGTATTGCTGAACGTGAGCGTGCTCCGCTGTATGTCGTTGGTGAGACCACAGGCGATGCCCACTTCTCGTTCAAGCAGGGCGATGGCGTGAAGCCTTTCGACCTTGATGTGGCTCAGATGTTTGGTCACTCTCCGAAGACCATCATGCGCGACAATACCGTTGAGCGCCATTACGAAGACGTTACTTATACACAGGATAAGATTGACGAGTACCTCGAGCGCGTGCTCCAGTTGGAGGCTGTGGCTTGTAAGGACTGGCTCACGAATAAGGTAGACCGCTCTGTAACGGGAAAAATTGCCCGTCAGCAGTGCCAGGGTGAGATCCAGTTACCATTGAGCGACTGTGGTGTCGTAGCCCTCGACTATCGTGGTGAGAAGGGTATCGCTACAGCCCTTGGTCATGCGCCACAGGCTGGACTCGCTGATCCCGCTGCAGGAAGTGTGCTCTCTGTAGCTGAGGCTCTGACGAATATCGTCTGGGCACCAATGGCAGAGGGAATGGATTCGATTTCTTTGAGTGCAAACTGGATGTGGCCTTGTCGCTCGCAGGAGGGTGAGGATGCCCGTCTATATGCTGGTGTGAAGGCTTTGAGCGATTTCTGCTGCGACCTGCACATCAACGTGCCTACTGGTAAGGATTCGCTGTCGTTGAGTCAGCAGTATCCTAACGGTGAGAAGATCATCTCTCCAGGAACTGTGATTGTATCTGCAGGTGGTGAGGTCAGCGACATTAAGAAAGTTGTTTCTCCTGTATTGGTCAATGACAAGAACGCTTCACTCTACCATATCGACTTCTCGTTCGATACGCAGCACCTTGGTGGTTCTGCCTTTGCACAGAGCTTAGGCAAGGTGGGCGACGATGTGCCTACGGTGAAGAATCCTGAGTACTTTGCTGATGCCTTCATGGCCGTACAGCAGATGATCGAGAAGGGTTGGATTCTGGCTGGTCACGATATCTCAGCCGGTGGTCTGATTACCACACTGCTCGAGATGTGCTTCGCTAATACCAAGGGCGGTATGCATATCAACCTGCACGACATCTGTGCTGATGGCGACGTTGTGAAGACTCTGTTCGCAGAGAACCCAGGTGTAGTAATCGAGGTAAGCGATGACTACAAGCAAGAGTTCAAGGAATTCATGGAGGAGCAGGGTGTAGGCTATGCCAAGATTGGTTATCCCGTTGAGAATGCCCGCACCATCGTGGTGAAGGCTGGCGACGAGGAGAAGACCTTCGATATCGATGCCCTGCGCGATGTATGGTATAAGACCAGCTACTTGCTGGATCGCAAGCAGAGCTTCAATGGCAAGGCAGCTGAGCGTTTTGAGAATTATAAGAAGCAGCCTCTGGAGATGAAGTTCCCCAAGGGATTCACTGGCAAGCTCGCACAATATGGTATCTCGGCTGATCGTCGTGAGGCATCAGGCGTCAAGGCTGCGATTATCCGTGAGAAGGGTACCAACGGAGAGCGCGAGATGGCATATATGCTCTACCTCGCTGGCTTCGATGTAAAGGATGTGATGATGACCGACTTGATTACAGGTCGTGAGACGTTGGAAGAGGTGAACCTCATCGTCTTCTGCGGTGGATTCTCTAACTCCGATGTGCTTGGTTCAGCTAAGGGTTGGGCAGGTGCCTTCCTCTTCAATCCTAAGGCTAAGGAGGCGCTCGATAAGTTCTATGCCCGTAAGGACACCCTCTCACTGGGTATCTGCAACGGTTGTCAGCTGATGGTTGAACTCGGCCTCACAGGTGCTAAGGGTGCTAAGATGCTGCACAACGACTCTCATAAGTTCGAGAGTGAGTTCATCAGCCTGAGCATTCCTCAGAACAACAGCGTGATGTTCGGCTCGCTGAGCGGCAACAAGCTTGGTCTGTGGGTAGCTCACGGAGAGGGTAAATTCTCACTGCCTGAGGCTGAGAGCGCTTACAACGTGATTGCCAAGTACAACTACGCTGGCTATCCCGCTAATCCTAACGGTTCTGACTATAACGTGGCAGGTATCTGCTCTGAGGACGGTCGTCATCTCTGTATGATGCCTCACCTGGAGCGTGCCTTCTTCCCATGGCAGAACGCCTGGTATCCCGCTGACCGCAAGAACGACGAGGTGACTCCTTGGATTGAGGCCTTCGTCAATGCCCGTAAGTGGATTGAGCAGCAATGAACATCTATTGGGATTCATTTAAGACCTTCTTTAAGATTGGCATATTCACCCTCGGTGGTGGATATGCCATGATACCGTTGATAGAGGAAGAGGTGGTCAACAAGAAGCAGTGGGTATCAAAGGACGAGATGCTCGACCTGATAGCCATCGCCCAAAGCTGTCCAGGTGTCTTTGCTATCAATATAGCTACGTTTATCGGTTATAAGCTCAACAAGACGCGAGGCGCTATTGCCACGACTATTGGCACCGCCCTGCCCTCCTTCCTCATCATCCTCGCCATCGCCATGTTCTTCAGCCAGTTTAAGGAGAATCCGTACGTGGCTGCTATGTTCAAGGGTATCCGTCCTGCGGTGGTGGCACTCATTGCTGTTCCTACGTTCAATTTGGGTAAGCGAGCACAACTAAACATGTGGACCATCTGGATTCCCATTGTGTCTGCCTTATTGATATGGCTCTTGGGTGTATCACCTATTTGGATTATCATTGCTGCCGGTATTGGTGGATTTATTTATGGGAGGATTGCCAAATGATGATTTATCTCAATCTCTTTATCACCTTCTTTAAGATAGGGCTCTTTGGCTTTGGTGGTGGTTATGGCATGCTGTCACTCATTCAGCACGAAACAGTGGAACGATGGCAATGGCTTTCCAGTAGTGATTTTACGGATATTGTCGCCATCTCGCAGATGACACCAGGTCCTATTGGCATCAATTCCGCCACCTATTGCGGCTACACAGCATGTGCCAATGCAGGTTTTTCCATGCCCATGTCCATTCTTGGCTCTGCAACGGCTACCTTCGCGCTGGTACTGCCCTCGCTCATCTTGATGATACTCATCGCCAAGATGTTTATGCGCTTCATGCACCATCATTCAGTAGAGAGCGTATTCCGTGGTTTGCGTCCGGCAGTTGTAGGCTTGTTAGCTGCTGCTACATTATTATTATGTACGCGCGAGAACTTCAGTACTCCCAAGGAAAATCTCTGGCAGTTCTGCATCAGCTGTTTTCTCTTTATTGCTTCGTTCTATGGGGTCAAGGTAATGAAAATCAATCCCATCCACATGATACTTTTCAGCGCTGTGGCGGGGTTGGCATTGTTCTATGAGTAAACAAAAAACGCGGCCTACGAAAGGTCGCGCTTTTGTTTGTTATTTGTGCTTTTTGTAATAGTCAACGGCGCGACGGATGTTTTCTTGCATCGCCTTTGAAGTGAATGTGGCACCCGTTACAGCATCTACATCCCCTACACCTTTCTTGACATTCATGCCCTCGTAGTTAGGCAGCATCTGCTTTTTCACCTTGGCATTGTACTTAGGACCGTCTTGGTTCTTCAGCACAACAACCTTAACAATCTTATTCTTTTTGATATGAACCTCAAGGGGTGTAGCACCAGCATATCCCTCTACGTCTTGAGCCAACGTAGTGGTATTAACAATATAGGTACCGTCCTGTGTTTTCGTCATTACATTGTCTGCCTGTGCCGTCATTGCAAACGACAGCAGCGCAGCGATTAAAAACTTTTTCATTTTCCTAATGCAAATTTATATCCTAAAGTGATAGAGAACCAAGAGTGTCTGGCAGAACCCGGATTGTCGGCTTTGCTTGCACCGAAATGATATCTGGCATCAAAGACAAAATTCTGGTATTCATACGATGCACCTATGGGGAAAGAAAAATAAACGCCATTCGCATCGTCATTGTTACTATCGTCAACCTTTGCAGATAGTTTGATGCCAGGCTGGAAACCAGCTTTAATGGCAAGTCCTGGATAAACATAATAATTGGCGAGAATGGGAATATTAAGGTAATCGTACTTAAAGGAAGCGTAATTTTCGGAATCTGAAGATTTCTCACCTTGCATAGAATAGAGCAGACCTGCAGATACGGAGAATTTCTTGGCCAATCCATATTCTCCTTCAACACCGGCAACAGCACCGATGCGAAGTTTGGCAGTTCTCATATTGGTCATTGTTGCAAGATTAACACCAGCCATTGGCTTCAAGGTAATCTGTCCAACCTCGTTTTGTGCAAACATCCCGATGCTTATGAGCATCATGGCAGCAATCATAAATAGCTTTTTCATATTATTTTCGTTTTATTTTAATGAATATTCTTTGATGTCAGAGAAAGTCAATAGTTCCCCAAAGCGCTAATGCTTTGTGGCATCCATACCTCCATATCGCCAGGTCCGCGATGGTTCCAAGCGTAGTATGGAATCATGGTCAGTACGGCAGGGCGCACATGGGCATGCCCCAGTTTGTCTGTATCAAGAGCCTCACCGTCCACTTCGATAGCTGTGACGTTAAATGTCACGTCGCGAGTTCCGTTGATGGTGCGCTCAGCAGTACGGAAGCGAGGCTGGGTGGGCATTAGGAAGTTAAAGATGCTGAAACGTTCGTTGTCGACACCCTCAGCACAATAAACCAGCGGGCCACGTTCTACGGCAATGCGTCCACGATCATCAGCGACAGCAGGATGAGCCTTAACGGTGCGTACGGGCATATCGAAGTGGATGGTTACCACGTCGCCCTTCTTCCACTTGCGGTCGATGACAAGGTAGCCGTTTTCGAGTGCACTATTGACGGACTGCCCATTTACCTTTACGGAATAGCTGCCCAACACGTCGTCGCTGAAGCTATAGAGACGCGAAGGAACAGGACGGTTGGTGACCCATTCGGGGATGCGGACCATCATGGTAAACTGCTTCGCCTGATTCTTCTGGATGGTAACAGTGATGTCGCCATCCCAAGGATAGTTGGTTTCCTGCTTCAGTACGACGTCCTTGCCTGCAACCTGAATGGTAGCTGTGTTGCCAGCAAACAGGTTGACAAACAATTTGCGGTCCTTGACAGCATACATGTACCCTGGGAATGAAGGGATGAAACGACAGAGGTTCGAGGGACAGCAGGCACAACCGAACCAAGGCTGACGCTCTACAGTACCATCGGCATTAAACTTATACTTACCGTCCGACGACAGCGGATTGGGATAGAAGAATCGTCCGCCATCGACAGTCATACCACTGATGACGCCGTTATACAGCGTACGCTCCATGCAGTCGATATACTTGGCGTCGCCATGCAACAAGAACATGCGATGGAACAGATAGACCATCGAAATGGCTGCACACGTCTCGTTGTACGATGTCAGGTTGGGCAATTCGTAATCAGCACCAAAAGCTTCGCCATTGTGACGGGCACCCACACCACCAGTGATGTAATATTTCTTGGAGACGATGTTGTCGTAAAGCGTGTCGATGGCTTTGATGTAAGCAGAATCGCCAGTGAGTGCAGCAACGTCAGCCATACCAGCATACATATATCCGGCACGAACGGCATGTCCCCAAGCCTCGGTCAGTTCAATGGCGGGTTTGTCGCTCTGCGAATAGATGTTCTTTGTTTTCGTCTTGCCACGATAGTCGAGCAGGAACTTGGCCTCGTCCAGATACTTCTTTTCTCCTGTGAGCACATAAAGACGAGCCAAAGCCATCTCAGCAATCTGGTGACCAGGCGTCACACAAGCCTGTCCAGCGTTGGGTCCCACCTCACGGACAACGCAGTCGGCATAACGCTTGGCGATATTCAGGAACTTGTCCGAACCTGTAGCCTGATAGTGGGCGCAAGCAGCATCCACCATATGGCCCAGGTTATAGAGTTCGTGACTGAGGACCTCTTCCACCTCCCAGCGGTTCTTGCCAGACCAGTGGTGCGGATGTTCAGGGTTGATGGTGCGGGCTGTATAGAGATAGCCGTCAGGCTCTTGGGCAGCAGCAACAATGTCGAGTACCGAGTCGATATACTGCTTCAGTTTTGCATCGGGATAGGTCTGCAACACATACGAGGCGCCCTCGATGGTCTTGTACACATCGGTATCGTCGAACGAAAAGCCCATGAACTTCGACACGTCCCACTTTGGCGTCTTCAGCCCGTCGTGACCAGGATGTTGCAGGGTGTATGCTGCCATGTTGAAGTTCTCATAGCGGTGTTCGCTCTCACACTTCGAGAAGGCCAGTGGAATGGTTACCTCACGGGCAGCACGAATACGCTCTCCCCAGAACGAACCGGGGGTCACCTTCACGGCAGTAAACGGTACCTGACTAATGGGATAGCCGTTGGAAATAACCTGTGCTGCAAGGCTCTGCATCAGCATGAGACCCAATACGATGATGCTCAGTCGTTTCATCATTTTCTTATCAGTTTTTGTTTTCAGTCGACAAAGGTACACATTTAGTTACAAACGACCAAGTTTTTCGTCTTAATTATAAATAAATAGGTAACATGATGAAACGTTTTTGTTCTTTTTTCTTTCTGCTGACAGCTTGTTTGATGGTTTCGGCACAGCAAAAAGTGTATATCTCTACCTCGTTCCACGAGCCTGCCACAGATGGTTTGCGGTTTATTTACAGTCGTGACGGATGGACCTGGCAACAGGTTGATGGTATTTGGCTGAAGCCCGAGGTGGGCAATCAGCGTGTGATGCGCGATCCCAGCATCATCCGTACGCCTGACGGCATGTTCCATCTCGTGTGGACATCCAGTTGGCGAGGTGACAGAGGCTTTGGCTATGCCTGTTCGAAGGACTTGGTGCATTGGAGTGAACAGCGTTTCATCGAGGTGATGACGGATACGTCGACAGTCAACGTCTGGGCACCCGAACTCTTTTGGGACGACGTCAAGAAACAGGCCATTATCATCTGGGCATCGTGCATTCCAGGCAAGTTTCCTGATGGACAGGAGGAACACAGAAACAACCACCGCCTCTACTATACCACCACGAAGGACTTCAAAACCTTTGCGCCAACGAAGCTGATGATTGACCCTGGGTTCTCGTGTATCGACGCTACGCTGGTGAAACGCGCCAAGAACGACTACGTGATGGTGCTGAAGGACAATACCCGTCCTGAGCGCGACATCAAGGTGGCCTACGCCAAATCGCCTTATGGCCCGTGGTCGAAGGCCTCAGAGCCCTTCACGGGTAAGATGATGGAGGGTCCGACGACGGTAAAGGTGACGCGTAAAGTGGATAAGAGCATAGAGAATGGCTGGCTGATTTACTACGACCGCTATCGTCTCTTCGACTTTGGCGCACACTATACCAAAGACTTCGTTACTTTCGAGGATGTCAGCGACCAAACAACCATTCCCCCTTTGCACAAGCACGGCACCATCTTCGAGGCTGACGAGGCCATCCTGCAAGGGCTGTTGAATGCAAAGAAGATACACTATACAGGCAAGACGCTGAGCAACCCCAATCGTCACGATGGAGGGCTGTCGCCTGTCGTAGGTGTGCATAATATCCAAATTCTACGTGCCAATCGCGAGCATCCTTCTGAGGCTAACGGCAATGGATGGACATACAACCACCAGCCCATGATGGCTTATTGGCAGAATCAGTTCTATGTACACTACCTCTGCGACCCCAAGGACGAACACGTGCCACCTTCGCACACCCTCTATCAGACCTCAAAGGACGGCTACACATGGACTCATCCGCAGATTCTGTTCCCTGAGGTACAGGTGCCTGAAGGTTTCCAAAAGCCCAATCGCTCTGAGAAAGCTCACGACCTTATTGCTATTATGCACCAGCGTGTGGGCTGGTACGTTTCGAAGAGCGGACAATTGTGGGCTCTTGGCAATTATGGCGTCGCCTTCGACAAGAAAGACGATCCCAACGACGGTAATGGCATGGGTCGCGTCATCCGTGAAGTAAAGAAAGACGGCACGCTGGGCCCGATTTATTTCATCTACCTGAACCATACCTACAAAACCTACAAGACCTACTTCCCCTTCTACACGAAGGCTGATAAGGCCACAAAGACAGCCTGTGAGGAAATCCTCGCTAATCCCCGCTACCGCATGCAATGGGTAGAGGAGGCTGATCGTACTGACCCGTTGATTCCTCTGCACAAAGAATACAAGGCCTATTGCGACTATACCCTGCCTGATGGACAAATTGCGTCGCTGTGGAAGCATGCGCTGACGTCGACGTCGGCTGATGGCGGACTTACGTGGGCCCAGCCCGTGGAACGTGCCAAGGGCTTTGTCAACAGCAATGCGAAAATCTGGGGACAGCGCCTCTCCGATGGTACTTACGCTACCGTTTACAATCCCTCTGAATTCCGTTGGCCATTAGGAATCTCACTAAGTAAGGATGGCTACGAATATACCACGCTGAATCTGGTTCAGGGCGAAGTACCGCCCATGCGTTATGGTGGCAACTACAAGAGTTTCGGTCCTCAGTATGTAAGAGGGATCCAGGAAGGCAATGGCGTTCCCAACGACTCTGACCTTTGGGTGACTTACTCGATGAACAAGGAAGACATGTGGGTGGCTCATATCCCCGTGCCTGTTCAGACGGAAGCACATAGTCATGCTGATGGACGGGAGTTCCTCGCTGTTGACAATTCTCCTGTCACCCCCCTTTCCCATCTTACTACTTGGAACATCCATTCCCCCGTCTATGCCCCCGTTTCGCTGAACGACGGATGGCTTACGCTGAGCGATAGTGATCCTTTCGACTATGCCCGTGTAGAAAGAAAAATTCCTGCCACAAAGGAGTTGAAGGTTAGCTTCGACTTGAAGGCTAGTCAGAACAATTTTGGCTTGTTGCAAATTGAATTCCTTGACGCCCAAGGAACAGCCTGTTCGCGCATTGAACTTACAGACGAAGGAACGATGCGTTACAAGGGCGGTGCCCGCTATGGCGGTTTGGGGAAATACGAAGCGAATAAAGCGTATCATGTTGAGGCTGTCCTCAGCATTTCGAAACGCATGATAGAGGTTTTCGTGGATGGCAAGAAGGCTGGTCAGCGTATGTTCTTTGCTCCCGTTGAGAGCATTGAACGCGTCATGTTCCGCACGGGCTCTGAGCGTCGATTCCCAAATGTCGATACCCCTGCCGATTGGGATGGTATCCTCGATAATGCTGGCGAGCGCGAACCAGAGGCGACGTTTGCCATCGCCAACGTCTGTACTGTGCCCGTTGGTTTTGCCAACGGGGATGGCGCCTTTCTCCGTTACGACGACTACAAGCACTACGTCGACTACTTTAACACGATGGAGGATGAGAACATTGTTCAGGCCATTCCCAACGAGAAAGCGTGGGAATGGATGACAAAGAACGTGCCCCTCTTCGATTGTCCCAACAAGGGCTTCGAGGAAATGTGGTACTACCGCTGGTGGACGCTTAGAAAGCACATCGAACTGACGCCCGTGGGCTATGCGATGACGGAGTTCCTCGTCAATCGCAACTATGCTGACAAGTGGAAGCTCATCTCCTCGGGTGTGGGCCACCATATCCACGAGAGCCGCTGGCTACGTGACAGCACGTACCTCGACCAGATTGTCCGCACGTGGTACAAAGGCAACGAAGGCCAACCTATGGCGAAACTCATGAATTATTCCTCGTGGATAGCCCATTCTTTGTGGCAGCGCCACTTGGTAGATGGTCGCAAACAGTGGTACATCGACCTGCTGCCTTCGTTGGAGTGGGAGTATAACGAGTGGGAATCGACGCACACTCGCGAAGGAGGCCTCTACTGGCAGGAGGACGTTCGCGACGCAATGGAGGAAACCATCAGTGGCGGACGCAAGAAGAAGTACCTGCGCCCCTCCATCAATGCCTATATGTACGGCAACGCAATGGCCATTGGCAATATCCTTGCCCTTAGTGGTTCTCCCGCCAAGGCCCAAACGTATTTCGCCAAGGCTAACGATCTGAAGGAAAAGGTCCACGCGAAGCTTTGGAACGAAAACCACCAATTCTTCGAGACGCATCGCATCGACTCTTCTGCTAATGTCCGCGAGGCCATTGGCTTTATGCCTTGGTACACCCACATGGCGAAAGACGAGGCGAAATATGCTGTCGCCTGGCTTCAGGCTGCTGACCCTGAGGGCTTCTCTGCCCCTTACGGACAGACTACTGCTGAGCGTCGCCATCCAGAGTTCCGCACGCATGGTGTAGGCCAATGCGAGTGGGATGGTGCCGTATGGCCCTTTGCCACCAGTCAGACACTGACCGCTTTGGCCAACTTCGCTAACGACTATACCGCCCGTCCTGTGCCCAGCGGTTCTCTGACCGATGGTCAGAGTGTGGCGTTGCGAATTGCCGCTGGGGCCCTTCCCATCGACTCCCTCTACTTCGCTGAAATGGAGAAATACATGCAGAGCCAGCACATGCGTGGCAAGCCCTATATTGGCGAATATCTCGATGAAACCACGGGTTATTGGCTGAAAGGCGACCAGGAACGCTCGCGCTATTACAACCACTCTACGTGGAACGACCTGATGATTACGGGTCTTTGTGGTCTGCGCCCTCGCCAGGATAATACCATTGAGGTCAATCCTCTGTTACCTCAAAATAAGTGGGATTACTTCTGCCTCGACAACGTTCTTTATCATGGCCACAACCTCACCATCGTATGGGACAAGGACGGCTCGCGCTATCATGCAGGCAAGGGTCTCCGCGTTTACGTTGATGGCAAACTTGTAGGCCAGCGCGAAACCCTCGGAAGACTCGTCGTTGAGAATGCGTTAAGGCGCTGACGACCTTTTAGGCCGCACCTTGATGACAAAACGGGCGGTCTGTACGTCTTAATAGGAGTATGAGACAGATCTTGTTATCACTATTGATAGGATTTGTGTTGCCGATGGCGGCGCAGACGAGCGACAGGAGCCAAGTGCAGGCAGATGCCTTTGGTAATGCCCAGTGGATAGGTGCCATCACGAAAGCTGACGCCAAGACGCCAGTGGGCAGGAACTATTCTGGTAGTGTGCTAAAGGAGACGAAGGCTGCTTGGGAACAGGCAGACCCGCTATCGCGACAGAGCATTATCCTGCGTCGTAGTTTCAGGCCCTACAAGGCGGTGAAGCAGGCTGAGTTGCGCATCTGCGGATTGGGTTTCTACGAAGCCAGCATCAATGGGCAGAAGGTGGGCGAATCGGAGTTTGCCCCCGCATGGAGCGACTACGACAAGACGGTGTATTTCAGCACCTACGACGTCACCCAGCTGATTCAGCAGGGCGACAACGAGTTGCGCGTGCTGTTGGGCAACGGTTTTTATAATGAGCAAGGCGGGCGTTATGTGAAGCTGAAGGTGTCGTTTGGCCCCCCCACGCTGCTGTGCCTGCTCTATGTCACCTACGAAGACGGGATGCGCGAACACCTGTTCAGCGACAGCAAGTGGCAGTGGACGGAGAGTCCGATTACCTTTAACAGCATCTATGGTGGTGAGGATTATGACGCAAGAAGGGAAGCCTCCCCCGACCCCTCCGAAAGAGGGGAGAATGTCTGGAAGCCCGTCGTGATACAAGAGGCACCTAAGGGGGTGCTACGTCCGCAGGTAGTCCAACCCGTAAAGCTGATGGAGCGATTCCCAGTTAAGCAGGTACTGAAATGGCAGGGTGACACGCTTCTCGTGTTCGATATGGGTCAGAACCTCGCTGGCTATCCGGAAATCACCATCGAGGGCCGTGCGGGTCAACGACTGAAGCTTATCCCTGGTGAGACGCTAACCCCAGAGGGTTTTGTAAACCAGAAACAAACGGGCCGCCCGCATTATTATACCTATATATTAAGAGGAGATAGGAAAGAGGTGAGAGGTGAGAGTAATACTGAAGTGTGGCATCCGCGATTCTCGTACTACAGCTTCCGCTATCTTCAGATTGAGGGCGACATCGACGTGTTGAAGAAGGTGGAGTCGTGCTTTGTCTATAATTCTGCCGAGCGGACAGGCTCGTTCGAATGCAGTAATCCACGCATCAATGCTACCCACCAGTTGATAGACCGTGCCATCAGGAGCAATTGGCAGGCAGTTTGGACAGACTGTCCCTCGCGCGAAAAGCTCGGCTGGTTGGAGCAAGACTGGCTGAACGGCGAGGCGCTGGTATATAACTACGACGCGCAGAAGATGATTGAGCAGACCATGCAGAACATCGTCGATGCACAGCACGAGGACGGTTCGATGCCTGAGATAGCCCCAGAGTATACGCAGTTTACGGGACCTTACACTGAGCCTTTCCGCGAGTCACCCGAATGGGGTGGAGCCATCGTCGCCCTGCCCATGCTCTGCTTGCGGCATTATGGCAACTTCGAATTGGCGGAACGTCATTACGACGCCATGAAGCGCTATGTGGATTATCTCACTACGAAAGACTCCTGCTACATCTTGAAACAGGGTCTTGGCGACTGGTACGACTACGGCCCCGGTCGTGCAGGTTTCTCGAAGAACACCCCCATGCCGCTGGTGTCGACTGCCCATTATTACCAGTGGATGTGTAATATGTTTGTCATTGCCAAGGTGTTAGGGAAAAAGGAGGATGCCGAGCGGTTCAATACGCAAGCTGACAATATCCGCCAGTCGTTCAACCGCACTTTCTACAATGCAGAAAAAAAGACCTACGGCACGGGCAGTCAGTGCTCGTTGGCCCTGCCGCTATACCTCAAGATGGTTCCCGATAGCGACTATCAGGCTGTGCTTCAGCATCTTATCGACGATATTAAGGCCCACGGAACGCGTCTGACAACAGGCGACGTAGGCAATCGTTACCTCTTCTCGGTGTTGATAGAGAACGACCAGCGCGAGCTGCTCTACGCCATGCTGAATCACGACGATGTGCCTGGCTATGGCTATCAGATCAAGAAGGGACATACGACGCTGACGGAGCAATGGAATCCGGATATGGGGGCCTCGATGAACCACTTCATGATGGCACATATCGAGAATTTCCTGATACCCGACCTTCTGGGTATCCAGCGTACTGGCGATTTGATTGAGATACAACCGCATCCCGTGGGTGACATCGTTTGGTGCAAGGGTTCTACGATGAGCGCTCATGGTCCTGTAAAGGTGGAATGGCGCATCCATGAAGGTGTCTTCACGATGGATATCGATATTCCCGAGGGCGGTTTTGCCGATGTTTACATGCCGTTCTCCGGTCATGCAGAGAGTGTCACAGAAGGACGTCACAGATTGACAGAAAAGATAAAACAATAAGCGATGAATACTTGGAAAGCGAATCTCGAAGAGACGAAGAAACACTATATTGACTGGTGGAACCACAAGGGCATTATCCTCAACATGTGGGAACACTTTCAGGAAGGCGTCACACCCCATGCCGACATTCCTGCCCCAAAGCCTTACAAGGACTTGAACCAGCGATGGTTCGACCCCGTGTGGCGTGCGGAGTATCTGGATTGGTATGTGGCGCATTCGTCGCTGATGGCTGATATGTTGCCTGTGGCGAATACGCAGTTGGGTCCTGGCTCGTTGGCAGCCATCTTGGGCGGTGTGTTCGAAGGTGGCGAAGATACCATCTGGATTCATCCTGACCCCAACTACAGCGACGATATCAAGTTCGATCCCAACCACCCCAACTGGCTGTTGCACAAAGACTTGCTTCGTGCCTGTAAGCAGAAAGCCCAAGGTCACTACTATGTGGGCATGCCTGACCTGATGGAAGGTCTCGACGTGCTGGCGGCTATCAAGGGAACGGACAAGGTGTTGCTCGATACGGTGATGCAACCCGAGGTGCTCGAACACCAGATGCAACAGATTAACGACATCTATTTCCGTGTGTTCGACGAGCTCTATGACATCATCCGCGAGGGCGACGAGATGGCCTTCTGCTATTTCTCGTCATGGGCACCAGGTAAGATGTCGAAGTTGCAGAGCGACATCTCGACGATGATCAGTGTGGACGACTATCGTCGCTTTGTCCAGCCCTTCATTCGCGAACAGTGCCAGAAGATTGACTATACCCTCTACCACCTTGATGGAGTGGGGGCCATGCACCATTTGGATGCCCTGTTGGAGATTAAGGAACTGAACGCCATCCAGTGGACGCCAGGTGTGGGAGAGCCACAAGGCGGTTCGCCCAAGTGGTACGACCTCTATCGGAAGATCATTGCTGGTGGCAAGAGCATTATGGCTTGCTGGGTAACCCTCGACGAGTTGCGCCCCTTGCTCGACAACATCGGAGGCGAGGGTGTCCATATTGAGATGGACTTCCATAATGAACGCGAGGTGGAACAGGCGATGAAGATAGTGGACGACTTCAAAACCAATCGTAATCTGCATCCGTCCGACTTCAAAGACGATGTCGACCTCGAAGTAGAGGAAATCATTCGAAGAGTAGAAAACGGAGAACTGAGTAATCATACCACTCACCACTCACCATTCACCATTCACCAAAACAAGATTCTTGTCCTTGATGGTGCCATGGGTACGATGATTCAGCGCTATCAGTTGCGTGAAGAGGACTTCAGAGGGGCCCGCTTTGCCAACCATCCGAAGGAACTGAAGGGATGTAACGACGTGCTGTCGCTGACTGCGCCCTTCGTCGTTCGCGACATCCATCGTAAATACCTCGAGGCAGGTGCTGACATCATCGAAACCAATACCTTCAATGCTCAGCGCATCTCGATGGGCGACTACAGCATGCAGGACCACTGTCGCGACATCAACCTCGCAGCCGCTCGTTTGGCCCGTGAGTGTGCCGACGAGTTCTCCTCGTCGGATAAGCCCCGCTACGTCGCTGGCAGCATCGGCCCCACAAGCAGAACAACCTCTGTTACCACCAGTGGCGAGCCACTTGATAAGAATGTATTGCGTGAGGCCTATGCCGAACAAATACAAGCCCTCGTTGACGGAGGTGTCGATGCCCTCCTCATCGAGACGATCTTTGATGTAGAGAATGCCCGCATTGCCTTTGAGGAAGCCCAGCGCATAGCACCTCAGTTGCCTATCATGCTGAGTTTTAGCGTATCTACGCCCGATGGCCACAATATGTTGGGACAGGACATCTGTGAGTTCCTTCAGTCATTGAACAAGGAGGAAATCTTCTCCGTAGGAATCAATTGTGTTTCTGATGTTGCTCAGATGATGTCTCTCGTTTGTCGCTTGGCACAGTTTGGTACACGGGTGAGCCTCTATCCCAATGCAGGAATGCCCGATGGCAACGGCCATTATAGCAAGACACCAGAGAGTCTGTTGGCTGACGTCTGGCCATTGCTAGAAGGACATTTCTTGAACATCATTGGTGGCTGTTGTGGTACGACGGATGCACATATCTGCCTGTTTGCCAAAGCCATCGAGCCCGTGCCAGGAATTTTCCTGTCACCGCTGAAAGCAGGAGAAATAGTTCCTGTAGTTTATGTTCCCGATACAAGTTCCATACCAGGAATTGAGATAAAAATTGAAGATAAGACGGATGCTGATGATCCAGCCGAGCGCCTCTTCGAGGCCATTCTCGCAGGCAAGAGCGATGAGGCTGCTGTAGCAACGAAGGAGGCTATCGCACAGGGCATTGCCCCACAAGACCTCATCAATGGTCAGATGATTCGTGCGATGGGTGAGGTGGGTCAACGCTTTCAGGATGGCAAGGCCTTTGTGCCCCAGTTGTTGATGGCTGGACGTGCCATGAAGGCAGCCCTCGAATTGCTGAAGCCTATGATGGCTGGTGCTGCCTCTACGTCGTTGGGCAAGGTGGTGATAGGTACTGTGAAGGGCGACTTGCACGACATCGGTAAGAACCTCGTGGCGTCGATGTTGGAAGGCTGTGGTTTCGAGGTTGTCAACATTGGTATCGACGTTTCTGCTGATGCCTTTATTCAGGCCATCAAGGAGAACCAGCCCGACATCCTTTGCATGAGTGCGCTGCTGACTACCACGATGGGGTATATGAAAGAAGTCATCGACGCCCTCGAACAGGCTGGCATTCGCGACCAGGTAAAGGTGATGGTAGGTGGAGCCCCTGTGACACAGGGTTTTGCCGATGAGATTGGTGCCGATGGTTATAGCGACAATGCCAACTCGGCTGTCGCAGTCGCGAAGCAACTGTTAAAGGTAAAAAAGTAATAGGGTAAAAAGGCATACTCAAGCCTTTTTCTTGCGCTTATAGCATTTTTCAAACGTACAGAGTCCGCAGGAATAATCAAGTTTGCGGACTTCTCGTCCCAAGCCAATGATGCCGCTGACGCTCTTGATGGGAACCATCAGCGACGAGTCTGTCAGTGTGATTCCACAGGTGTGCCCATCGAACAAAGGGAAGAGCCTTTGCTGCTCGCTGACGCGCCAACCGCAGTAGCCTGGCGAGAAGCGGTTGGTATGGTGCCAACCCAATTTGTCGATGCTGAGTTGCAGGCTGTTCTCCATCTGATCGGCACATTTCTCTGCAATCACCGAACCCAGCGCATCAGCAATAAACACACGAACCATATCGCCCTCTGCTTTCAGACGCTGCTGATAGGCCTCGTAGTCCATACCAGCGGTGCATACAAAGAGCGCATAAGCCTCTGAGCCCCGCAGCTGACGAAGGATGATCTTACCCATATCGAAGTCGGGCAGTTCACGAACCACGAAGAAGCAGAACTGTGGACGAAGCCACTGGCACACATCGTCGACAACGGCCTGCGTTTCCTGTTGCGTCGCCTCGTCAGGCAGTGCACCATGATAGTCCATCTGCTCGTACACATCAGCAAGGGTTATCTGCAAGTCATTGTAGTCAAGCGTCTTCTGCGTCACAATTCGTGCTATTCGTGAAATTCGTGTTGAAAAAACTATCTATGGTTCCATTCATCAAGCGCTTTGAAGAAGGCATTGATGTTCTCGACGGGCGTATGGGGAGGAGTGTCACACCCGCTGGAAAGAACAAAATTAGGATAGTCCTTCATCTTGTCCAGCAAGTCGAGCACCGTTTGGCGCATCAGCTCTGGTGTGCCGTCCTTGAAGACGCTGACAGGGTCGATATTACCCATGGCTAATGCCGTTGGGGGCACTTCCTTGATGACTTCCTCCATACGGCACTTGTTGCCAAAGTGGTAGGCAGCAGCACCCGTCGACACCATTGCCTGCGTGCATTGGCCCGTATTGCCACAATTGTGCAGGATGACGATGAAGTTGTCGTCTTGCACCTTGTTGACAATATACTTCACATAGGCAGACGAGAAATTCTGGCAGTCGTCGTTCGACATCAGACCCGCAGCTGGTTCAGCCATCAGCACACCATTGGCTCCCGTCTGTTTCAGCGCCTGGCAATACTTCTCGATGAACTGCGTACACTTCGCCAACAGCGTATGGGCAGCATCGGGATTCTCGTAAATCAGCATCATGATGCCTGACATGTCGTAGAGGCGTCCAGCCAACGAGAAGGGGCCGATGCAGCCAGCAAAGACGGGCTTTTGGCTTTCCATTGCACGGGCTGCCAGGAGGTTGGCTTTCAGATATTGTGGAATGCGCCCTGCATGGAGCGAGGGAATCTGCAACTGGTTGATGCTCTCGACATCCGTCAGCATGTGCCCAGCAACGGCAGGTACTGCGTCGTCCGAAAAGGCTATCTCGGCACCAAAGGCCTCTGCTTCCGTCGTCAGGTCCATAATGGTACAGGCGGCAACGGCAGGGTAGGTCTGTGTCAGCCGTTCTACAGCCTCCGCATGAATGCGTCCGTTGCTGACAGCTTCGTGTACCGTGTTGCCATTCATCTCAATGCCAGGATGCGTCATCACTGGCATTGCCGTTACTTCCTTCCGTTGGATGATGTCCTCCACCCATTGGTTCATGTTCATCTTCATATCGTGTCGTAGTTTGCATCGTGATTCACGATGCAAAGGTAAGCAAAATATTTTAGATGACAAAACTATCGGCTGTCCGTCTTAATAAAAATAATCAAAAAGCAGAAAAAGAATATGGAAACGACATTCAAGAAGCCTCTTAGTGGCATCATTCCCCCACTGGTAACCCCCCTGAAGAACAACGAAACGCTCGATGTGGAGAGTCTCGAACGACTCATCGAACACTTGATAGAAGGTGGCGTTCACGGCCTGTTTGTATTGGGTACGACGGGTGAGGAACAGAGCCTCTCGTACGACGTGCGCAAGCAGATGATTAAGGAGTCGTGTCGTATCAATCGTGGTCGTCTGCCCCTGTTGGCGTGCATTACCGACACGTCGATAGAAGAGAGCATCCGCCTGGCCAAGAAGGCTGCCGACTATGGTGCCGATGGAGTTGTATCGGCCCCACCTTACTACTTTGCTACTGGTCAGCCCGAGTTGGCTCAGTTCTACGAGGAGCTGGTGCCTCAGTTGCCGCTTCCCGTGTTCCTTTATAATATGCCCTCGCACGTGAAGGTGAGCTTTGCTCCTGACACTGTGAAGCGCATTGCCCAATTGGAGCAGGTGGTGGGTTTCAAGGACTCAAGTGCTAATGCCGTCTATTTCCAGTCGGTGATGTACAAGATGCAGCACCGCAAGGACTTTGCGATGCTCGTTGGTCCTGAGGAGATTACGGGCGAGTGTGTGCTGCTGGGTGCACAAGGTGGCATCAACGGTGGTGCCAACATGTTCCCTGAGCTCTATGTGGCTATGTATGATGCAGCCCGTCAGCACAACATCGAGCGTGTGTTGCAGTTGCAGCAGCTCATCATGCAGATTTCGACGACGATTTATACCGTTGGCAAGCACGGATCGAGCTATCTGAAGGGTCTGAAGTGTGCCCTCTCGCTCTTAGGTATCATCAACGACGACTTTGTGGCCTCGCCGTTCTATAAGTTCGAGGCTCCTGAACGCGTAAAAATCCGTCAGGCTTTAGAGGCCCTGCCTATTGAGAATGGAAAATTGAAATTATGAATTATGCATTATGAATTATGCATTTAATTGATTTCATCGTCTTCATTGTCTTTACGCTGGGTGTGGTGGTGTTCGGCTGCTCGTTCTTCAAGAAGGGCTCCAGCGCTGACGAGTTTACATCCGCAGGACACTCCATTCCTGGCTGGGTGGTGGGCATGTCGATATTCGCCACTTATGTATCGAGCATTTCGTATATCGGCTATCCGGGCAAGGCGTTTGCTGCCGATTGGAACGCCTTTGTGTTCTCGCTGTCGATACCCATTGCGAGCTATTTTGCCGCCAAGTATTTCGTGCCGTTCTACCGCCATTCAGGCTCCGTATCGGCCTATACGTTCTTGGAGGAGAAGTTTGGCGCGTGGGCCCGGTTGTATGCCTCTGCGTGCTACCTGTTGACGCAGATTGCCCGCATGGGCTCTATCCTCTATCTGCTGGCCGTTCCGATGTATATCCTCATGGGTTGGAACATGCATACCGTCATCATTCTGACGTCCATTGGCATCATCATCTATTCGATGATGGGTGGTCTGAAGGCAGTCATCTGGGCGGACGCCATACAGGGTATTATTCTGATTGGTGGCGCCGTGCTGTGTCTGGGCATTCTGATGTTCTCGATGCCCGAGGGCCCTATGCAGACCTTTGAACTGGCGGCCAACTCGCCCATGGGCAACAAGTTCTCGTTGGGTGCGTTTACATCAGACCTCACGACGTCGACCTTCTGGGTATGTCTGATTTACGGCATCTTTATTAATCTGCAAAACTATGGCATTGACCAGAACTACGTGCAACGCTATCATGCGGCGAAGACAGACAAGGACGCGAAGTTCTCGGCGCTCTTCGGAGGCTATCTGTTCATTCCCGTCTCTGCGCTGTTCTTCCTGATTGGTTCGGCCCTCTACAGCTACTATCAGGCTGGCGTCGCTGAGTTGCCTGCAGAGATTCAGGCCAAGCCCGACTACGTATTCCCCTACTTCATCGTCAATGGTCTGCCCGTAGGCCTTCGAGGCTTGCTCATTGCGAGCATCTTTGCTGCTGGCATGTCGACCGTTTCGACCAGTGTAACCTCTGCCGCTACGATTATCCTGACGGACTATGTGCGCCCGTTCTTCTTGAAGGCCCGTAGTGTAGCCGACCATCTGCGCCACCACGATCCGCAGGACCATCACAAACATCAGAAACTTGAATTGGCCATCGTGCGCCTGTCCAGCTTTGGCGTGGGCATCTTGGGCGCTTGTGTGGCCATTGCAATGCTCTCGGTAGAAAGCATCATTGACGCGTGGTGGACGTTGTCGAGCATCTTCTCGGGGGGTATGCTGGGACTCTTCCTCTTGGGTTGCATTCCTCAGAAAATCAACCGTATGGCAGCACTCCTTGGGTGTATCTGTGGTGTCTTGGTCATCGGTTGGATCAGTATGGCCTCCATGTGGAACCTGCCAGGCATTCATCTGCATCCCTACTTGGCCATTGTTCTCGGCACGTGTGTCATCTTCTTGACGGGTTTCTTGGCTACGCTGGCCGTAAAAAAAGGTTGATAAATGTTGAAAAAGGATTAATAAAATGATGAAAAAGTAGAGGAAATAGGCTCAAATGCGTAGTTTTAGTTCATAAAGAGTTAATAATGTTTAACAAATCCTGCGTATTTCAAATTTAATCCCTATATTTGCGACATCAAAAGTCAAGCAATTGACTGATATTTAAGTAGAAAACAAACATTATTAATTCATTTTATTCATTAAAACAATTTGATTATGAAGAAGATTATGATGATTGCAGCTATGATGCTGCTGAGCGTAGGTGCATTTGCACAGAACGAAGTAGGTCAGTTTACTTTGAAACCCATGGCCGGTGTAAACCTCGCTACGCTGACGAAGACAGATGATTCAAAATTGCGTGTAGGTCTTGCTGCTGGTGTTGAGGCAGAATATGGTGTAGCTGAAAACTTCAGCCTCAGCCTTGGCGCTCTCTACTCTATGCAGGGTGTGAAATTCACAGAGAAAGGTAGTGGCGCAACGCTTGATGTAACTTACAAACTTGACTACATCAACATTCCCGTTTTGGCAAATTACTATCTGTTTAAGGGCTTTGCCATCAAGGCTGGTATTCAGCCTGCTTTCAAGGCTTCTGCCAAGGTGAAAGCTGAACTTTCTTCTGGTAGTGCTTCTGTTAAGGATTCTGAGACTCTTGATGGTGTAAAGGGCTTTGCTCTTTCTATTCCCTTTGGTCTGTCTTACGAGTATGAGAGCTTCGTTCTCGATGCACGTTACAACCTCGGTGTAACCAAGGCCTTTGATGCTGGTGATTCCAAGAACTCTTGGTTCATGTTCACCCTGGGTTACAAGTTCGCTCTCTAAGCACTTATTTACGTTATAATAATGATGCGCTCCTCCTCAACGAGGGGCGCATTTTTTATTCCTAGGGCAGGGAATTTTTGCGCGCTGGGCAGGTAGCAATTTTTCCCAGGGCTGGGAACAATTTAGTCCCAAGGTGGGAACAATCGGCCCTTGGGAAGCGGGCAGGCGATCTACCGGTAGTAAGCGGCCCGTCTACTACTACTAAGCGGGCAGTCCGCTACGACTAAACGAACCGTTGGGAAGTAATGTGCTGTAGGGATATTCACAGATTCACAATTCACAGTTTATTTTTCGAGCCCCCTTGCCGTAGACTTGCATGAGGAGTGTTAATATATATTAATATATATAATTATATAAATAGATATAGATAAAATCTATCTCTTGGAGAGGGGTACCCCTTAGAAATAAAACTGTGAAACTGTGAAACTGTGAATGCACGCATTCGCTGATGACATTCGTCAAGCCTGTTCGTCATATAAGTTGGAAACTTATAACACTAAAGCATATCAAAAACAATGATGAAACAGAATTATCCGAAGATTGGTATTCGTCCGACGATTGATGGTCGTCAGGGCGGCATCCGTGAGGGACTGGAAGAAAAGACGATGGCGCTGGCCAACGCAGTGAAGAACCTGATTGAGCAGAACCTAAAGAACGGCGATGGCTCGAAGGTGGAGTGTGTGATATCTGATACGACAATTGGTCGTGTCGGCGAGTCGGCTGCTTGTGCTGAGAAATTCGAGCGCGAGGGCGTAGGCTCGACCATCACCGTCACATCGTGCTGGTGCTACGGCTCAGAGACGATGGACATGAATCCCACCTATCCGAAGGCCGTTTGGGGCTTCAACGGAACGGAGCGCCCAGGAGCCGTTTATCTGGCTGCTGTGCTGGCTGCTCACGCTCAGAAGGGTCTGCCCGCCTACGGCATCTATGGTCACGACGTGCAGGACTTGGCTGACAACACCATTCCTGAGGACGTAGCAGAGAAGATTCTGCGCTTTGCCCGTGCCGCTCAGGCTGTGGCTACGATGCGTGGCAAGAGCTATCTGTCGTTAGGCAACACCTGTATGGGTATCGCTGGTTCGATAGTCAATGCCGACTTCCTGCAGCAGTATTTAGGCATGCGCACAGAATACGTTTCGTTGGTTGAGATATTACGTCGCGTTGACTTTGGCATCTACGACAAGGAGGAGTTTGAGAAGGCCATGAAGTGGGTTGACAAATACTGCAAACCCAACGAGGGCCACGACTATAACGAGGACCGCCCGCTGTTCCCAGGCGTGCCCATGACCACCTTCAACGGCAAGGGCAAGGGTAAGAACCGTCAGGAGAAAGACGAGGACTGGGAGTTCACCGTGAAGACGATGATGATCATCCGCGACCTGATGCAGGGCAGCGAAAAGCTGCTCGAGATGGGTTACAAGGAAGAGGCCATCGGCCACAACGCCATTGCTGCGGGTGTACAGGGTCAGCGTCAGTGGACGGACTACAAGCCCAACTTCGACTTCCCCGAGTCAATGATGTGCACGTCGTTCGACTGGAACGGACCTCGTGAAGCCTATACGCTGGCTACGGAGAACGACTTCCTGAACGGTATGTCGATGCTGTTCGGACACCTGCTGACCAACAAGGGTGTGATGTTCAGCGACATCCGCACCTATTGGAGCCCAGAGGCCGTCAAACGCGTGACGGGTACTGTGCTGAGCGGTTCTGCCGCTCAGGGCTTCATCCACCTCATTAATAGTGGTGCCACCACCCTCGACGCTACGGGTGCTATGAGCGACGCTCAGGGCAACCCCACCATCAAGAACTTCTGGGAGATGGATAACAATGATGTAGAGGCCTGTCTGAAGGCTACTTCATGGATGCCTGCCGATCGCGACTACTTCCGCGGAGGCGGCTATTCGAGCCACTTCGTTACGCGTGGCGGTATGCCAATGACTATGCTGCGTCTGAACCTCGTGGCTGGCTTAGGCCCTGTGCTGCAGTTGGCTGAGGGCTGGACGGTAGAGCTCGACCCCAAGACGCACGATATTCTGGACAAGCGTACCGACCCCACATGGCCTACCACGTGGTTTGCCCCACGTCTGGACCCCACGAAGGATGCCTTCAAGGACGTCTACTCAGTCATGAACAACTGGGGAGCCAATCATGGAGCCATCTGCTACGGACACGTTGGCGCTGACCTCATCACGCTTTGTGCTATGCTGCGTATCCCCGTCTGCATGCATAACATTGCCGATAAGGACATCTTCCGTCCTGCCGCTTGGAACGCATTCGGTATGGACAAAGAAGGCGCCGACTATCGTGCCTGCGCCAACTTTGGTCCTATCTATAAGTAAAGAAAAGCCCAGCGGAAAACCGCTGGGTATCTTTTTCTCAGAAGGAGAAGTCGAACGACTTCAAGTCCTCATCCCTTGACGACGTGCCGTAGAGTATCTGGTATTTGCCAGGCTTTACGGCAAGTTCGTCTATCGTCTCGTCGTAGTATTCGAAGGCCTCACTATCCAAAGCAATGGTTGCCTTCTGGGTTTCGCCAGGTTTCAGGGTAAGCTTTTGGAAGCCCTTCAGCGCCTTGATGGGAGCACCAGCATCGTCCAATCGCTTCACGTAGACCTGAACGGTCTCTGTGCCTTCGCGGTTGCCAGTGTTGGTAACAGGAACGACGACAACGGTGTAAGGCTTGTTGGACTTGCCAATCTTTGCAGATTTCGCAGTCATCTTACCCTTGCCCACGCTGAACGTCGTATAGCTCAGACCATAGCCGAAGGCATACTGCGGCTGACCCGTGAAGTAACGATAGGTGCGGTTCTTCATCGAGTAGTCCATGAAGTCAGGCAGGTCGTCGTTCGAACGATAGAACGTCACAGGCAGTTTACCACCAGGGTTGTAGTCGCCAAACAACACATCAGCCAATGCCTTTGCACCACCCTGACCAGGATACCATGCCTGCAACAAGGCATCGTACTGTCCCTCGACACTTCCGAAAGCAATGGCCGAACCCGAGCAGTTGACGAAAACAACGGGCTTACCAGTCTGGTGCATCGCCTTGACCAGTAGTTGTTGTACTACAGGCAGTTCGATGGTCTGCTTGTCGCCGCCCTCACCTTCCATACGGGCACTGATGCCACCAATGATGATGATAGCATCGGCCTCACGAACCTCGTTGGCCAAATCCGTAAAGTCAACCAGCTTGCGTTCGCAGATGTCACCACGCAGCATAGCGAACTGCCCCTTGCCACGACGATATTCAATAACCACATTGTAGTCCTTGCCCTCCTCGACGGGGAACGACTTGTATTCTACGCGACGACCAAAGCCGAAGCCAAAGCCACGACGTCCGCCGCCTTTGTTCTCTTCTACGATCTCGCCATTCACCTTCAGCACGTAGCCGTTGTCGCTCATCAGCGTGTACTTCATGTCGCCAGTAAATGTAGCCGTGTACTTACCGCTGATACGGACGCAGATGTTGTCGTTGCTGACACCCTCGGCAAAGCCCCAGGCACCAAAGGTCGAGAAGTTCAGCTCGTTGTAGTAGCCCGTCTTGACAGGAGCAGGAACCTCACCCTCAAACGGAGAAGTCTCTGAGTTCCAAAATTCTACGAAAACACCCTTGCCGTTGTTGAAGTCCTGCAAGTGGTGGATGGTTTCGTATTCGTCGTTCAGCTCGCAGGCCTTCTGGTAGATAATCTTCGCACCAGGCACAGCGGCCTTGATGCCCTCCAGCAAAGAGTGCTGGTGTTCCTTGGTTGGTGTGCCGCCATAGTTACCGTTCAGCAGTTCGATATCGTCGGCATTGGGACCAACAACAGCGATGGTCTTGAGGGCCTTTGAAAGCGGGAGAACCGCTTTCTGCGAGCCAGCCAGCTGCTTATTCTCCAGCAGTACCATTGACTCGCGGGCGGATTGGGTGGCCAGCAAGTCGTGCTTCTCGCAGGAGATGGTCGAAGCAGGAATCGTCGACCAAGGAACCATGTCCACTGGGTCGAACATGCCCAGTTCGAAGCGGCCCGTCAGCGTGTAACGCAGGTGCTTGTCCAACTCGCTTTCTGTGATGAGCCCTTTCTTCAGACCCTCAGCCAGCGACATAAATACCTTACCGCATTCCAGGTCTGTACCATTCAATACGGCGTCGACAGAAGCGCTGAGCGGATCTTTATGCGTCTCGTGCTGGCCCTTGTTATAGAAGTTGTTGATGGCGTCGCAGTCGGTCAGCACAATGGCATCATAGCCCCACTTGTTGCGCAGGATGTCTATCAACAGGCGGTCGCTCGTACAACACGGCTTACCCTCGAAACGCTGATAGGCACACATCACCTCACGGACATTGCCTTTCTTCACCAAAGCCTTGAAGGCAGGCAGATAGGTTTCCCACAGGTCACGATTCGTAGGCTCAACG
The DNA here is from genome assembly GCA_946188395.1 of uncultured Prevotellaceae bacterium. Taxonomy (GTDB): domain Bacteria; phylum Bacteroidota; class Bacteroidia; order Bacteroidales; family Bacteroidaceae; genus Prevotella. The sequence continues at coordinate 59,745 of CAMHUU010000003.1, forward strand.
TTCATGGAGTGGCGCAAAGGCTCTGGACCGCTGTGTACGGCATAGTGCTTGGCACAGGCGTGGGTCTTGAAATATTGGTCGTTGTTGCCCTGCATACCCAAGACGGTCTGCACGCCAAGAACGGCATTCAGATAGGGGTCCTCACCGCAGGTCTCCTGTCCGCGTCCCCAACGAGGGTCACGGAAGATGTTAACGTTCGGACACCAGAAGGTCAGTTCCGGATTGCCTGGATAGTAGGTCACGCCTTGAGGCACATTAAACAGCTTGGGATCGTTGTGGTCAGTGCGGTTCCAGTTGGCACGAGCCTCGTCGCTGACCTGCGAGAAGACGTCGTAGACCAGTTGTGCATTAAAGGCAGCAGCCAATCCAATGGGCTGTGGATAGACGGTATAGCCTCCCTGACGCACACCATGACAGGCTTCGCTCCACCAGTTGTATGACGGGATGCCCAAACGGTCGATAGAGACGCTTTTGTTCATCATCAGGCCCACTTTCTCTTCTGGGGTCAACATGCCTAACAGGTTTTCTACGCGTTCAGCACGAGGCAGGTTGGGATTCTGCCAAGGGTATTTAAACTGAGCTTTAACTTTTACGGAACTCATGGCAATCGCCAAGGCTGCCAACAAAATGATTCTTTTCATAGTGATAATATTTAGTTTCTGCGTGCAAAGATACAAAAAAATATTTTATATGACGACAAAACAGCAGTTTTTCAGTCTTTTTATAAACAGAATAACGACTTTAAACTTATGAGAAAGAGCTTACTGATAGCCTTCATGGCCCTATCGTCTGTGGCTATGGCGCAGACTTTTGAGACACGTTACGAGCGCCCTGTCAACGATTTGATGAAGGACGTTGCCAAGCGTTTTGGTGTGAAGTTTAAGTTCGACGCCAATGTCGATACGGTGGGCAAGCGATTGCCGTATGCCGACTTCCGCGTGCGCCCTTATTCGTTGGAAATGACGCTCGACAACATCTGTAAATACTACGACTGGAACTGGTGGAAACAGAATGGCAACCTCTATAAGATTAAGCTGTACGAGTATCCACGTCGCCACGAGGCAGAAGGTAAGATGATGCTCGACTGGCTCTCGTCGCTTTATAATAATAAGGAGCAATGGGAGGCCCGTCGCGACTCATTACGTCGTGAAGTCCGCCAACGACTAGAACTGGACAAGTTCCTCGATTCATGTGTGATGGTGAAGGACAAGAAAGGCAACCTTCAACGTCCCGTTGTCCTCTCAAAGGTTCGCAAGCACGACGGTTATACCACGCAGAATATCTGCATTGAGCTAACTCCTGGGCAACATCTCTTTGGTACAATTTACGCATCCACCAAGAAAGGCAAACATGCGCTGATTGTCTGTCCCGATGGTCATTGGCCCTATCGCTATCGTGCTGACGAACAGCAACGCTTAGGCACGCTGGCCCGCATGGGAGCCGTCTGCGTCGACTTTGACCTCTATGGCTGGGGTGAAAGCGAAAAGGAGGTAGGCGAGGCTGCTCACCATACCAGTCGTGCCCACGTCTATCAGGCTGCCTGTGGCTATATCTTGCTCGACTGGATGCTGACCCATCGCAAGGACATTGACCCAGAGCGTGTGGGCGTGATGGGCGGCTCGGGCGGAGGTACGCATACCGTATTGCTCTCTCTGCTCGACGAACGTGTCACTGCCTCTGCCCCTGTGGTGCATTTGGCTTCGCATTTCGACGGAGGCTGTCCCTGCGAGAGCGGCAAACCCGTACAGCTCTCGGCTGGCGGAACGTGTGAACCAGAATTGGCAGCTGTCGTAGCCCCCAAACCTATGCTGGTGGTCAGCGATGGTGGCGACTGGACCTCGAGCGTTCCCACCCTCGAATTCCCCTATCTGCAGCGCATTTATGGGTTCTACAATGCTAAGAACAAGGTTCGTAACGTGCATTTGCCCAACGAACGTCACGACTTCAAGGAAAACAAGCGTCAGGCTGTCTACGACTTCTTCATCGACATCTTCGGACTGGACCGCTCGATGCTCGACGAAAGCAAGATTACCATCGAACCTGATGAAGCACTTAAATCACTCTACAAATGAGAAGATTATTGGTATTGACATTTCTCATCTCTCATTTCTCATTGCTCATTTGCGAAGCTCAGGAGACGCACTATCACAAGGGCCTGCGCTCGCAAGCAGAGAATGATAAATACGGAGGTGTAGCCGCAGAACCGCATTTCGACGGAGGAGGCTATTACTGGACCCGTGTGCGCAATGTGGACGACGTCGCCATTACCCACGAAACAGCGGCCGATTCGCTGGCCCGTCGTGAAGACTTCAAGCGGTTGTGCCAGTTGGCCTACGACGCTTACGAGGCAGGTGATGCGGTGAAAACCATTACCTATGGCGATAGTGCCTTACAGAAACGCTATCATACTGCCGACCTCTACTTCTTCATGGCCGTATCGTTCGAGAAGTTAGGTAGTTACGACGAAGCCGACCGGGCTTACCGTAAGGCCCTCGGATCGGGCTATCCTGGAGCCTTGAACGTCTACAACGACTTCAAGGTGCGCCAGCAACAGCGCAAAGCCGCCGACAAACAACGCAAGAAAGAAGAAAAGCGCAAGGCAAAGGAAGAAAAAAAGAGGCTCAAGGAAAGTTGAGCCTTTTTTCTACTTAACATTCGTAAGCCTTATGCGTATATAAGACAGCATGACCCAACAAGAGTTTGAACATATAGTCCCCAGACTTCGCCCACGTCTGAAAGACATCGGGCGGCAATTCTTTGGTAACGAAGAAATGGCTGAGGATATTGCTCAGGAGACACTGATGCGACTCTGGATGCTGCGTGAACGAATTGCACCGCAGACGGACATCGAGCCATTGGCTGTCCGAATGGCTAAGAACCTGTGTGTCAGCGAGTGGCGCAAACAAAAGGTGAGACAAGAGAACTCCCTGCAAGAAGCACTCACAGACCATAAGGATATCCAGCGCGATGTAGAACTGAAGGAAGAAGTAGCGCGACTGAAACGGGCTGTCAGCCAGCTGAAACCCGCTGAGCAACGCTTGTTCCGTATGCGCCACGAGGCAGAGATGGACATTCAACAAATCAGCGCTGTAACAGGTATCGGAGTGCGCTCTGTTAGTGCTATGCTGAGTACTGCAAAACGTAAACTATTGAAAATACTAAATCCGAAAGGAGGCTTACTATGAAGAAAGACCTGATAGAAAGACTGTTGAACGAACAGACCACACCCGAAGAGGAGCATCTCGTAGCCCAGATGCTTCAGCAAGAGGAGGATATGGACTCTTGGCTCGCAGAAGACGAGACGGCAGAATACGATAGTATCCTCAATGAACGTCGTGCCAAGCATCACTTCCTGCGTTGGGCGATTGCAGCAATCTTCATCTTGCTCGTTGCTGCTGGGGCCATTGTGCTTTGGCCAAGGGAACAGCTTGATCCAGGAACACAGTGTCCAGATTTTTCCGAGAGACATACTTCTGTTGTTATTACAGAACCATCAAAACCTGAGGCACCACCCACGAAAGCCAAGAAACGTATCAGAAGGAAGGCAGCAGTTTCTACCACTGACAGCCTGCAATACTACATTGCCCGTTTGGAGAAAGAGTTGGAGAACGTCAACGAAAGTACCTATACCGCTAAGGCGGAGGAGGTGCTGCGTGCTGATGCCCGATTGCAGAAACTTGTCCAGCGCATCATGATGGGCGAACTGACCAAAGACGATGTGCCGGCAGAGGCCATGAATACGAACCAAACAAAGGAGGAGCAACCATGAGACGTATATTATTGATAATAGGAATCGTGTTTGCAATACTGAATGGCAGCGCTCAGAGCATCAGTACCTATGGTGACCTGCGTGCCAAAGTGCTTCATGTGGGGCAGAAACTGACAGGCCACAACACCACGAACGACCAAGCGATAGCCGTCATAGTGCGCGAGCTGGCGATGAACTATCAGGGCCGTCTGTCGCGCCAGCAGTTCCAGGAACTCAAGGATACCATCGAGGTGATGCGCAGTCAACTCAGCGCAGACACTTGGAAAACGGTGTTGAATAGCGCTATTGAGACGTTGCAGGAAAAGACGGATACGCTGGACATTCAGCAGCGCATTCTAGACTACTACAAACGGGTGCCACAGGAACAAATATATGTTCACACCGACCGTCCTTACTACGTGCCAGGTGATACCGTTTGGTTCCGTGCCCATCTCGTGGATGCCGTCACGCATACTCCCATCAGCCGTTCGCGCTATGTCTACGTGGAACTGCTTGACCAGCAGGCAGATACACTCATGCAACGTGTCGTCGTGAAGTGCGACAATGATGGCGTCTTTGCCAATGCCCTGTTGTTGCCTAAAACCATTCGTGGCGGCAGCTACACCCTTGCGGCTTATACACAATGGATGCGAAACTTCCCTGCCGAACGATTCTTCTACAAGCAGTTAGTGGTGGTTGGAAATTCGTCACTTACGGACTCGCAATCCGAACCCGACGGACTGGCAGTCCGAACCCTACGGACTCACAGTCCGCTCCTTACGGACTCAACGCTGGAGTTAGGACAACGGAAAGGGCAACTGCTTATCCAGTTGAACAAGACTATTGACAAGCCTCTCGCCTGTGTGCTCTACGGCAGCGGTAACCTTATCGTCGCTGACTACACGCCAGGCAAAGTGTTACGTATCGACAGCCAGACGTTGCGACCAGGAAGCCTCAGCGTGGCAATGGTGAACCGCGAAACGGGAGCTATCATAGCTGAGGGCCAGACTAACATCGAAGGCAAAGACGCACAAGTTACCATCAGTGGCAAGGCACAAAGCAATAACAATCCGATGGAGCTAAACATTGACGTTGCTGATGCTGACGGCACTCCGCTCTACGGCAACTTCTCGTTCTCCGTCACTGACTACGACGTGGTGCAGCCCGATACCTTACAACCTGCGATTGACAAGTCTCTCTCTCAGCAGCCTGCTGACTATTCGCTGGCCAACATGCTCAGCGGGAGGTTTCCCGAAATTGACTATGGCTTCCAGACCTCACAGACCATCTCCGGCTCCATTCGCGGTACCATCTTTAAAAAGGTAAAGCATCCGAAACTGATGCTCTTCCGTCCTGATACGGGTTTCCGCACCACCTTTGAGCTGGGCGACAGCAGCCGCTTTACTATCAACGGCCTCGACTTCCCTGACGGCACGACATACGTCTTGGAAGGTATGCGTCGGACGGGCAGCACCAGCCTTGTACAACTGAATATCGATTCGATATCCTATCCTCAGCTGCATGTTCCTCAGTGGTCCATCCAAAAGCTTGATATTCCTGAAGGGTTTAACAAGCAGGCCAAGGAGCAGGTGATGTACGGCAGCATAGACCGAGAGATAGAACTGCCCGAGGTGGTCAAGGAGAAGAAGCGCCAGCACAAGCCTACGAATCTGATGGGCGTTCCTCCCTTCCGAGCCTTCTACGATGACGACCCCATGCTGAACAACTTCCATTCTATGGAAATCCTGCTCAGCACCCTGGGCATCCCCGTGTATCGCGATGCCGAGGGGGAACTGCAAGTTCGGGCACGCTCCGGCAGTGTCAGCGCCAATTATCATGGTCCAACCATCTATATCGATGAGTTCCGCTGCAATGTGGAGGAGCTGCTCATGCTGCAACCCTCTACCATGGAGTCCATCGAGTGGTTCGACCATGTCGGAGCCGCCCACATGACCATCTACGGCTGGAACGTCTCTACCAGCGGTTTGCTGCTTGTTCGTCAGAAGCCGGGGCTACACGGTAGGATATTCCGCCCCCTGTCAATGGCTACGGTGCAGCCGCAAGGCTGGAAGCCCAGCATAGAGTTCTATTCCCCGCAATACACCGACCCGACGGCCAAGGCTCGCCCCGACCACCGCACCACGCTCTACTGGAACCCGAAGGTCGAGACCGATGACAACGGCCACGCCACCGTCCGCTTCTATGCCTCCGACGTCTCCAAACGTTATCTCGTCACGCTGGAGGGTGTCAGCAACGACGGAATAATCGTTCAAAAAACAGTGATTATTGAATAATTCTTATTACCTTTGCACCAATGAAACGACTGCTATCTATTATCATATCCGTCCTCATCCTCCTGCCTGTTGCGGCACAGACCGTCGTCCGCGATGCACAGGACGGTCAGCCAGTCATCCAAGCTTCCGTCTATGACGAGCAGGGCAAAATAATCGGCGTTACGGATGCCGACGGACTATTGCCCGACGTGAGCGGCAGCAAGGCTATCCGCTTGACACATATTGCCTACCGTTCATTAGATGTGCAGACAGAGCAGATTGGTGCAGAACTGCGGATGCATCCCGTGACCTACTCCATCAAGCCTGTGGTTGTCGAAAGCAAAAAGGATGCCTACTGCCTGAAACTGATGTGCTATTACCGGCAGTACATGGTCAATGGCAAGGGAACGGTAGACGAACTGCCCCCTGTGGTTAGTTTCGTTGACGGCATCTGCAACCTGTATGTGTTTACCGATGACTATAAGACGACGCGTCAGGTGCAGTTAATCAAACGACAGGTAATCTCAAACGACATGGAGTCCAGTACAACGGATGAGGAACTGCCCGGAATAACCATCCACTCTCTGCCTGAACGCTACCGGGAGGCGGTGGACAAGTCGCCCTATACATTTCAACAGGATAGTACACGACATGTAATCAATACGACTTTTAGTGCGCTTTACCCAGACAAGAGCCGCCTGGTTAGACTGAATATTTTGGGTAGTAACAGCAAGTACCAGACCGTAGCGTCGCCTACGATGGTGAAGAACCTGCATCAAGCTGTTCACCAACAGGGACCATACGCAAAGGTGTCGCAAGGCGACTTGCTGGCCTATAGTGAAGTGCGTCAGCTGAAAGGCACGATGAAGTAGCGAGGACGTGAGAAGTACGCCATGAACCTCTGGCTGTTCGACGAATACTTTCCAGTTGAGGCCACGTTGATGACCAAGCAAGAGTACAAAGCAGAACAAAGACACCGGCAGAAATCATCCCAGATGTTGTCGCCTGACGACATAGACCGCTATATTAATGAACAGCACATACCGGAACTGAGCAGTGACATACAGCAGAAACTGGAGATGACACGCAAGCGTCAGGGGACGATGGTGACACCTGACGGTCAGCGTGCTGATGCTTATAAAGACTTGCCGCAGGAGCGCATCTACCTACAGACCGACAAGCCGTACTATGCAGCAGGTGATACGGTGTGGCTGCGTGCCCACTTGATGGATGCCGAGACGAACGAGCCTGTCAGCCGTTCGCGCTTCGTTTATGTTGAACTGCACGACCAGCAGGCTGACACACTGATGCAGTGCATGATGATACGTTGCGATGAGGATGGCGTGTTTGCCAACGCTCTGCTGTTGCCCAAGGAAATCAAAGGTGGAGTCTATACCTTAGTGGCTTATACGCAGTGGATGCGTAACTTTCCTGCCGAGCAGTTCTGTTATCAGCCACTGACGGTGGTGGGTGGTGGACGCGTCCGAGGGCATCGCATACCCACAGAACTGATGGCGCTGCATGATGCCCAGGTGAGCATTCGTGGAAATGCTGCTACAGAAAGGGCACCTATCACGTTCGACATTGATGTTCGCGACAAGGATGGGAATCCGCTTCATGGTATCTATGCACTCTCTGTTACTGACTACGACGTGGTGCAGCCTGATAGCGTGTTTGGCGACATCCGCCAGAGCCTGCTGCGACAGCAACACGGCTACAAACCCGACACTGTCAGAAGCATCACTCATCCCTATCAGGAGCAGCAGTTCATCACGGGCCGCGTAAAGGGCAGCATTGGCCAACGCATCAAGAATCCGCACCTGCTGGTGCTCAACGCACAGACGGGTCAGCAATGGGAATTCGAACTGGGTGACAGTACCCGTTTTGCTTTAGCTGTGGATAATCCTGAAGGCACCACATTCCAACTGGAGGGTACACGGCGCAGCGGTCGTACGACGTTCGTGGAACTGCAAATCGACTCGCTGACCTTCCCCAAGGTAACATTGCCGCATTACACGTTGACGAAAGGTACAGACCTCGCTGCCTTCAGGGCGCAGGCCCAGACACAGCAGATGTACAACAGGGAAAGCCACATCGAACTGCCCGAGGTGGAGAAGGTGGGTAAGAAACGCAAACCGCTTAAAAACAACATCATGAGCCTAGAGGCTCCCAGAGGTTTCCAAGAGGAAGACCCGCGTATTGAGCGGGCAGCCAACATGCAGCAACTGCTGACATCGTTAGGCATGAGGGCTGTCTATAGAGATGGCGAAGCTTATATTACAACTCCTGACAATGCCGGCGTAAAAATCTTTGTAGATAATATAGTGGAGACGGATCATGACTATGTAATCAACCTGTTGCCGACGGACATCAAGTCCATAGAGTATTTCACACCAAACAATTCCATCAACGGATTCTTTGGAGTGCGCCCCGTATCCTATTCAGGGAAGGTGCCTGGTGTGCTGTTTGTCTTTTTGAAAGATGGTTCAGAAATCGTCAAAGCAAGAGCCAAGGACCGTCTTTCTTTTGTCACCGTTCGGCAGATGGGCTACCGCTGGCCTGTCGAGTTCTATTCTCCGCAATACACGGATAAGAGTCAGAAGACGCGTCCTGACCATCGCACCACACTTTATTGGAACCCGAAGGTCACGACGGATGCCAATGGCAAAGCAAGTGTGAAGTTCTACGCATCAGATATCTCCAAGCGTTATCTCGTAACCCTCGAAGGTGTCAGCAACGACGGAACTATCGTACGAAAGCAAACGGTCATAGAATAAGTTTGTCCCCCTCGTTCCCTTAAACAAAAAAGCCAAAAGAAGCATGAGGTTTCTTTTGGCTTTTGGATTGTTGTTGCTGAATGCGTTAGAACATCTGCCCAACGGCTCGGGCCTCGTCGCCCTCGAAGGTGATGACATCGGTTACGGGTTCGTAACTCATGCGGGCAAACTGATGAAGCAGTATGGCGAGAAACGCTCTGTCACGCGAGATGCAGACTTCTGCCATGTAGTTACCGTTAGCAACTGGTTTCGGACGGAAGTTGCCAATAGCCTGAGCGAGTTTCTCCCGTTCTGTGGTGAGGATGCGTTTCAACTGTTCGCCATCAGCGGGCGACATTTCGATGGTCTGGGCGTCGATAACGCTATTAGTAGGATTATAGACAGCTGTAGTGCGCAGTCCGAACAGAGATTTGCTGATGCTAATACGAGCATCAGCGCAGATGCTGTTCCACATCTGCAATTGTTTGATATTTGCCATTGTTATCTTTTCTTTGTTAATAATGTTTGTTTCCCCTCCTCTCATCGTTGCAAAGGGAAACAGATCGCTAACAAAGAAGCCGCCTTAGCGCAATGACATAGTAAAGGCGCGAAGGCGCAGCAACGGTGCACTGTCTGTCGAGGCAGCCACACCATTGCTGTATGGTACATTTAAAGGGTTTGTAAACTTCGTTCCCTGCCCAGCGTCCATGATGCTTGCCAGGTTTACCGCCATGCGTTGGCAACAGGCGGGTGGGACGTGATGAGGCGACACGATGTGATGATGAGGCTGAGCGGAAGGCAACTTCTACAGGACTCTGGGGCTCCTCGGCTACATGCTTCAGATAGCCGTCGTGCTGTTTAATCTGTTCTTCGCTCTTCTGCTCGTCTCTTGCAGCCATGCCTTGTGCCTTGGTATCCAGAATGGAACCAAGGAAATCGCACAATAACGTGGCGACGAGGAAGAGACGAATCAGAAACCTGTTCATGCCGTTTTTCAATAACTGGCGGCAAAAATACGAAAAACTTTCGGAAACACCTTCGGTTTTCGCGAAAAAAGTTTAGAATGAAGGAAAAATTGCTGGCTGATGACATTTTGACCTTTCATCAGTCCTTAATATATAAAGGTATAGACGATGAAGAAACTAACGCTGAAGGCATTTTTATTTTTTATTTTTTGTTTTCTATTGACTCCTGCTAGAGCGCAACACCGCTTGTGGTACGACCAGCCTGCCCAGACGTGGACGCAGGCACTGCCCATCGGTAATGGTGTGATGGGTGGAATGGTGTTTGGAACTCCAGCGGTAGAGCATATTCAATTGAACGAGGAAACCATTTGGGCCGGACAGCCTAATAATGTGGTGAACCCCAATGCGAAGGAGGCTCTGCCCGAGGTGCGCAGACTGATTTTCGAAGGAAAATACAAAGAGGCGCAGGACTTGGCCAACGCCAAGGTGATGCCCCGTGCCGTAGACAAGAATATGGGTATGCCCTATCAGCCGTTTGGCGACCTGTATATCGCAATGCCTGGACACGCAAACTACTCTGATTATGAGCGTTGGTTGGATTTGGACAATGCCAAAAGCGTGGTGAGCTACCAAGTAGCCGGGGTGCAGTATGAACGTGAAACGATAGCCCCGTTGGGAGGTCATCAAGTTATTGCTATCCGCCTGACTGCCAGCGAGAAAGGCAAGATTACGTTTACTGCCAATATGACGTCGCCCCATGAAAACGTGCTCATCAACATGGATGGTAACGAGGCGACGCTGCTGGGTGTTTCCAGCAAGCACGAAGGTTTGAAGGGTAAGGTGCGCTTTATGGGGCGTATGGCTGTACAGACAAAGGGCGGTCAGGTCAGCGGTTCGAATGGAATCATCAGCGTCGTTGGTGCCGATGAGGCTACGCTGTATGTCACTGTTGGCACTAATGTCAAGAGTTATAAGGACATCACGGGCGACGAAGTCCAGCAGTCGAAAGAACGCCTGAGCGGAGCAATGGCCCTAGGCTATGAGGCGCTGAAGGCCCTGCACGAAAAGACCTATAAGCACTATTACAACCGCGTGACGCTTGACTTGGGCGAAGACCAATATGCCAACGTCCCCATGAATAAGCGTATCGAGCGCTTTAGTGTGGTCAGCGATTCTGTCGCTGACAATCACCTCGTTGCCACTTACTTTCAGTTCGGACGTTACCTGTTGATTTGCAGCAGTCAGCCCGACAATATGAACCCTGCTAACCTTCAGGGTATCTGGAACGACAAGATGTTCCCCTCGTGGGACTCGAAATACACCACGAACATCAATCTCGAGATGAATTACTGGCCTTCGGAGGTCACGAACTTGACAGAGATGAACGAGCCTTTGTTTAAACTCATCCGTGAGATTTATGAACAAGGTAAGGAAACGGCTCGCGATATGTATGGTGCAGAGGGTTGGGTGCTGCACCACAATACTGACCAGTGGCGTATTACGGGCCCTGTGGATCGTGCCCAAACGGGACTCTGGCCTGTAGGTTCTGCTTGGCTCTGTCGCCATTTGTGGGAGCACTATCTTTATACGAGCGACAAGGATTTCCTTCGTCAGTACTATCCCATCATGCTCGACGCAGCCCGTTTCTATACGCAGACACTGCAAAAGCATCCAACGAAGGGCTGGCTTGTCGTCTGTCCTGGTGAGTCGCCAGAACATGGTGGTAAGGGCCGCCCCACACCGCTCGACGCAGGTGTGACGATGGACAATCAGATTGTTACTGAGCTATACACCAACGTACTGGAAGCTGCTAAAATCATTGGCGACAACAACCCTCTGCTCTCAGTTTTCAGTTCTCAGTTAGCACAACTTCCTCCCATGCAGATAGGTCGTTGGGGCCAGTTGCAGGAGTGGCTCGACGATTTAGATGATCCCAAGGACGACCATCGCCATTTCTCACATCTCTACGGACTCTATCCTTCGTATCAGATTTCTCCCACTCGCACCCCAGCGCTTTGGGAAGCTGCACGTAAGTCGCTTGAGGCTCGTGGCGACGTATCGACAGGTTGGTCGATGGGTTGGAAAGTCTGTTCGTGGGCCCGTTTGCTCGATGGCGAGCACGCCTACAAGCTCATCAAGGACCAGTTGACGCTGACTGCCGACACCTTCTTGATTTTTGGCACCGTCAAGCAACGTGGCGGTACCTATCCCAATATGTTCGATGCCCATCCACCCTTCCAGATTGACGGCAACTTCGGTTGTACGGCTGGTATTGCCGAGATGCTGATGCAGAGCTACGATGGATTTATCTATCTGTTACCAGCCCTTCCCTCTGTATGGAAAGACGGTAGCATCAAGGGCCTTGTGGCTCGTGGAGGATTTGAGATTGATATCGACTGGAAGGACGGAAAACTGACGAAGGCTGTTGTTCGCTCTCGTAATGGAGGAACTTGTCTGCTTCGTTCGAATACTCCCATCAAGGGTAAAGGTTTGAAAAAAGGTAAGCAGAACCTCTATACCTTGAACACCAAAGCTGGCGGAGTCTATGAATTAAAGGTAAAAGAGTAAAAAACTATCACTAAACAAAAATACGATTATGAAGAACGGAAAAACATGTTTTGGCGTGATTATCGGAACACGCGCCTATTTTAACTCTGAGTTGGCCAAAGACGTGCGTAAGCAACTGCTGAAGACACTCGAAGATGGAGGTTATGAGTACATCATTCTGCCTGAGGATGCTACACCTACCGGCAGTTCAAGCATCGAGACTCGCGAGGATGGTCTGAAGGTTTCGAAGCAGTTCCGTGAGCATCGCGACGAGATTGACGGTATCATTGTCTCGCTGCCTAACTTCGGCTTCGAAATTGGTATCATCAACGCCATTAGCGATGCTGACTTGAACGTCCCCGTATTGGTACAGGCTTGTGACGACGAGAATGACAAGGTTGACCTTGATTCACGTCGCGATGCTTTCTGCGGTAAGATCAGTGTGTGTAACAACCTCTATCAGTATGGTATTCCCTTTACGGACACCACTCTGCATACTTATAGCATCTACGACCCACTGCTCCGCAAGGACATCGACCGCTTTGCTGCTATCTGTCGCGTAGTCAATGGTTTGCGCCACTGTCGACTGGGACAGATTGGAACGCGTCCTTTGGGTTTCAACACATGTCGTGCATCAGAAAAGCTGTTACAGCGCTCAGGCATCACCGTTGTTCCTGCTGACCTCAGCGAGATCCTTTATGCTGCCCAGAAGATCAGCGACGACGATCCCAAATTTATCGAGATGTGTAATCGTACCTGCAATTACGCCAAGGTGCCCGACAGCTATAAGGAGAAGTTAGGCTTGCAGGCTAAGTTCAGCGTGGCTGTTGAAAACTGGATTGAGCAGAACGATGTGCAGGCTGTAGCCATTCAGTGTTGGGATTCGTTGGAGCAGAACTACGGCTGTGCCCCCTGTGTCACCATGTCGATGCTAAGCGAGAAACTGATTCCTGCTGCTTGTGAGACTGACCTCGCTGGTGCCGTATCGATGTACGCCCTCGCCCTCGCCTCGCAGAATGCTCCTGCCTTGCTCGACTGGAACAACAACTTCGCTGAGGATCGCAACAAGTGTGTCTGCACACACTGCGGCAACTTCCCCAAGCAGTTTGTGGGGAATGGCGACCTCAAGTTAGGTCCGTTGGGCGTGTTGGGTCGTACACTGGGTAAAATCAATACCTTTGGCGCTGTCTATGCTAAGGTCAGCGAAGGACCCTTCACCTTCTTCCGTATCTCGACAGACGACCCCAAGGGCTGCATCAAGGCTTACTTGGGCAAGGGCGAGCTCACCAACGACCCCTACGGAATGGATGGCTGTATCGCCGTCACGAAGGTCGACAACCTGCAGAAGCTGATGAAATACATCTGCAAGAACGGCTTCGAGCACCACGTTGCCATGTGCCGTACTGATGTCGTCGACATCCTCAACGAGGCCATCGAGACCTATCTCGGATGGAACCTCTACGTCCACGAGTAAGGGCATTACTTCATTTGCTCCAGCAGGCGTTCGAGGTTGTCGAGGTCGAAGGCTGATACTTGTAAGTCGAGCAACTGGCCTTCGCGGTTGAAGAGCTTGTAGGTAGGCCAGGCGTGGACGTTCAGATACTGCTCGATGGCTCTTTGCTGTTCTGCTGGCAGGTTGTAGTGGGCCACGTTCGGGCCGCTGACGTTATACTCCTTGATGACATTCTCCCACGAGTCCTGCGGGCTGTTGTTGGCCAGATAGAGATACTGGATGTCGAAGCGGTTCAGACGGGCATACTCCTCAGTAGAGTGGGAGAGTGCATCCTTGCAGGGACCGCACCACGTGCCCCAGACGTCGAGGAGCACGAACTTGCCCTTGTAGGGTTCGAGGATTTTCTTCAGCAGTGCCTCTCCCTCGCTGATGTTTGCCAAGTCATCCGATGACTTCAGTACGAGCTTGTCGAAGTCGCGATTCTCGATGGCCAGATAGTGGTCGTTCTGTTTCTCCAGCATCGCTATACAGTCGGGGTTTTTGATTATCGCCCTCAGCGAGTCCATGACGCTGGGCTGCAGTGATGTGCGCTCGTGGTCGAACGAGGCGTAGGCCTGACGGAAGAGCCAGACGTCCTTGATGAACGGCTCAGCATGCAGCGAGTCGAGTGTCTTTGTGTTTTCTCTCATCAAGGCGAGCATCATGCCTGCGTTGATTAACTTTCTGTTCTTAGGTGCATTGAATATCTTATCCACCTCCTTAATCATGTCGGCATTCAGTGAGTCAATCTCATGTGACTTGCGGATTTTATCTTCGATGGTGGGTTCGGCATTGACGAGGGGTGTTACCTCATCAATCCATTTGGCCCAACGGGTGAGCAATGCCAGTTCCTCGTCGTTCGAGGCAAAGTCCTTGTAATTGTCGCGCATGCTGTAGGAAAATACGGCATTACGGGCCCGCGAAGCATCGTCGATGTAGTCGCGCAGGAAACCGCTGAAGTCACGATGCAGCGTGTATGGCTTCACCATCTTCGTCCAGAACGTGTCGTAGGCATATTGTCGGGCATGAGCGGTGAGCTGCATGTTGGAGCAATCGAAGCGTGACTGTCCGAAGTCGCGAGACAACTGACTGATGACATTGTCCTTACGGTATTGACTGAAACGGCTGGAGAGTGTGGGATGCTGCTGACAGAGCGCGTCAATGGCATCATGCTGTGTCTTGATGATGCTGTCGTTCCAGGCGATGTAATGCTCGACGTCCTCGCCTTTCTCCAGACGACGTCCACACCAGGGAAGCGGGAATCGGAACAGCTCGTTCTGCAAGCGGCAGTCGTCGCCCATGACGAAGCGACGGCCCTCCTTGAAGTCGTAGAGCATGAAGTAGGTCTTGCCGGGCTCCAGCATCGTGCGAATGAAGCAACGTCCCCAGTCCATAAAGAACTCGCTGCTGTTCATGAGTGGGAACTTGGCTGTGAAGCGACCCAGCGAATCTAGGTTGGCAAACACCGTCTCTTGCTTGTCTGTGTAGTAGTTCTGGTAACTTATCTCGAAATTTTTGTCTTTCTTGAAGTGCTCGGGCATATCCTTGAGCCAGCCCACGATGGTGACGGAATCCGGCTTGTAGCTTGTATCGACAAAGTCCTTGCGCAGGTCCTTTGTGGGATAGTCGGGCAGGAAACGACCAGTCATCATGGAGTACGTAGCCCTCTGATTGCCAATCTGTATCGCACGCGTTCCTTTCTTGTCTTTGCCGATAGTAATTTTCAGTTCGTCGTTGCCGTTGGTGAGCACCATCTTGGCTTCGCCCGTCTTGGGGTTCACGTCGCGCTGCTTATACGTCCAGAACTTACAGTCGTAGATGGCACAATCCTCCAAGAAGGCAATCTTCCAATCACCAGTCTGATCGTCGCGCCAATAAGAGGGGAAGAACTGTTTCCTGCGCTCCTCGACAGGTTTGATGCCTTTGATTTGGAAGGCGCCCCAGCCGTCGCCCTCAATGAAGTCGAACACCTTCGTGCCCTTCGGCAGCGGTGGGAAGTGAAAGGTCATCTCGCGCTTGCCACTCTTGTCCACAAAGGTGTGTTTGTTGAGCTCGATGTTGTCAGCCGAGACGATGGTGTAACGCTGGTCTCCCACTTTCAGATAAGTGTCGCCAACAAACTGGAACCATTGGCCAAGTTGTTCCGAATCAGGACGTTCCCAGGCAGTGATATAGACCACCGTCTCGTTGTCCTTCAGCTCCACCTTCTTCACATCGAGCAACAGGTGAAAGAATCCGTCGCCATAGCTTGTTCCATACTCAGTAGTGGGTTGTTCCCACACCGTTACATTCTCTTTTGCCCAGCCCGTCACTACGAAGAGGGCAAAAAGCATAGTTGATAATAGTCTGTTCATATCGGTTTATTTGATTGCGATGCAAAGGTAATGATTTTTCTTTGATTCCTTTGCATAATTATTCGAAAAATTAAAAAAAGTAGGAATTTATTTGGTGATTTGACAACTTATTCGTACCTTTGCACCCGTTCAGAGGAATGAGAGACTCCAGCGAGAGTCTCTCATTCTTTCATTTTAAATACTTAAACATCGTTTATGATAGACAAGAACGTAGTAACAAAAGCTGTTGAGGAGTGGTTGCAAAAGGGCGACTACTATCTGGTAGATGTAGAAATGACCACAGACGACCGTATCGTGATTGAAATAGACCACGCTGATGGTGTATGGATTGAAGACTGTGCTGACTTGAGCCGTCATTTGCAAGAGTCGCTAGGCGAGGAGCTTGGCGACTATGAACTGGAGGTTGGCTCGGCAGGTATCGGGCAGCCTTTTAAGGTGATGCAGCAGTATGTGAACCACATCGGCAAGGAGGTGGAAGTGCTGCAGAGCAATGGTCTGAAGCTGCAGGGCATCCTGAAGGAGGTTGATGCTGAGGCCGGACAGTTCTCTGTGGCAGTGAAGGAGAAGCAGCAGGTGGATGGCAAGAAGCGCCCTCAGCTGGTTGAGGTTGACAAGTCGTTCAACGTGAGCGACGTGAAATACTGCAAATACCTGCTGGCTTTCAAGTAAGAGAAGGACAACTAAAATTAAAAACAAAATAAAGAATGGCAACATCAAAAAATGCGAAAGGCCCCTCAATGATTGAGACCTTTCAGGAGTTTAAAGAGACGAAGAACATTGATCGTACGACCTTGGTAAGCGTGCTGGAAGAAAGTTTCCGTAACGTTATCGCCAAGATGTTTGGTTCGGACGAGAACTACGACGTCATTGTCAATCCCGACAAAGGCGACTTCGAGATTCACCGCAATCGCATCGTGGTGGCTGATGGTGAAGTACAGGACGAAAACAAGGAGATTGCCTTGAGCGAGGCCCAGAAGATAGAGCCCGACTACGAGATTGGCGAAGAGGTGTCAGAAGAGGTGGAGTTTCAGAAGTTTGGCCGTCGCGCCATCTTGAACCTTCGTCAGACGCTGGCTTCAAAGATCCTGGAGTTGGAGCACGACTCACTGTACCAGAAGTACAAGGACAAGGTTGGACAGATTGTTTCGGCTGAGGTTTATCAGATTTGGAAGCGCGAGGTACTGCTCATCGACGACGAGGGCAATGAACTTCACTTGCCAAAGGGCGAGCAAATTCCTGCTGACAACTACCACAAAGGGGAGACCATCCGTGCTATCGTCAAGGAAGTGCAGAACGAGAACAACAATCCACGCATCATTCTGAGCCGCACCTCGAACCAGTTCCTGGAGCGTCTGCTCGAGGCTGAGGTTCCTGAGATTAACGACGGACTTATCACCATCCGCCGCATTGCCCGTATGCCGGGTGAGCGTGCCAAGGTGGCTGTCGAGAGCTACGACGACCGTATCGATCCCGTTGGAGCCTGCGTAGGTGTGAAGGGTAGTCGCGTACACGGAATTGTTCGTGAGATGTGCAACGAGAACATCGACGTCATTAACTTCTCGAACAACACGCAGCTCTTTATCCAGCGCGCTCTGTCGCCTGCAAAGGTGACCAGCATTACGCTGAACCCTGAGGAGCACAAGGCAGAGGTTTATCTACAGCCCGAGGAAGTGTCGCTGGCTATCGGTAAGGGCGGCCTGAACATCAAACTGGCCTCCATGCTGACAGAATATACCATTGATGTATTCCGCGTAGTGAACGAGAACGAGGCAGACGAGGATATTTACCTCGATGAGTTTGCTGACGAGATTGACCAGTGGATTATCGACTCTATCAAGGCCATTGGTCTGGATACCGCCAAGTCTGTACTCAACGCTCCACGTGAGATGTTGATTGAGAAGGCCGACCTGGAGGAAGAGACCGTCGACCATGTAATTGAAGTGCTGAAGGCAGAATTTGAGTAAGAAGAGTTTTTATGGGAGTAAGATTAAATAAAGTATTATCAGAACTGAATATAGGACTTCAAACGGCAGTTGATTTCCTTAAAAAGAAGAGCGCGTTGGGTGAAATCAAGGACGACGCTACGCCGAACACCAAGATTTCCGACGAGCAGTATGAGGCTTTGGTCAATGAGTTTAGCACCGACAAGGCAGTCAAGACCAAGGCGGAGATGCTGTTTTCGAAAAAGCCCAAGGAGAAGAAAGTGGTGGAGAAGACGGAGAAGAAAGCCGTTGTTTCTGCTGACGAACTTTTGGACAGTCATCCGCAGTTTAAGCCTGTGGGTAAGATTGACTTGGATAACATCGGAAAGGCTAAGGCTGCTCCGAAAACTGAACCAGAGCCCGTGGTCGCTGCCGAACCACAGGAAGAAGTAAAGCCAGAGCCCGAAATCGTTGATCGCGTGCCACACTCAGACCTTCAGGTCGGAGAACCCGAAGTGGAAGAGCCTGTTCAGACACAAGCCCTTGAGCCAGAGGAAGAAGAGGTTGCAGTCGAGGAGTATGATGATGAGGAGGAAGAAGAAGTTGCCGATGAGACTGCTGCTCCTACACCCGTCAAGACTCCTGGCGAACTGAAGGCCGCTCAGAATGTGCCTCAGTTGAATGTGTTGGGCAAGATTGACCTCTCGACGCTGAACCAAAGCACTCGTCCGAAGAAGAAGTCCAAGGAGGAGCGCCGCAAGGAACGTGAGGAGAAGGCCGCTGGTGAACGCAAGAAGCGCGAGCGTATCCGTCAGGGAAAGGTGGATATCGAAGCTGCAGCCAAGCAGGCCAGTCAGCAGGGCAAGAACAATAACAAGAATAACAACAACGGTAAGAACAACAATAACCAACAGCAACAGCAGCAGGGCGGCAAGAAGAACAAAAAGAACCGTCCTGTGAAGCCGCTGGAGGTTGACGACGAGGCAGTAGCACGCCAGGTCAAGGAGACATTGGCCCGTCTGACTTCGAAGACCAACCAAAACAAGAAGGGTGCCAAGTATCGTAAGGAGAAGCGCGACGCAGTTGCAGAGCGCATGAACGAGGAGATGGCAGCTGAGGCAGCAGAGAGCAAGGTGCTGAAACTGACCGAGTTCGTGACTGTTTCCGAGTTGGCTACGATGATGAACGTGGGTGTCAATCAGGTTATTGGTACTTGTATGAGCATCGGTATCATGGTGTCTATCAACCAGCGTCTGGATGCAGAAACTATCAATATCGTTGCTGATGAGTTCGGATTCACTACTGAATACGTTTCTGCTGAGGTTCAGAACGCCATTACTGAAGAGGAGGACGACGAGAACGATCTGATCTCTCGCGCTCCTATCGTGACGGTGATGGGTCACGTCGATCATGGTAAGACCTCGTTGCTCGACCACATCCGCAACACCAACGTGATTGCCGGTGAGGCTGGTGGTATTACCCAGCACATCGGTGCTTACAACGTGAAGCTGAAGGACGGCCATAGCATTACTTTCCTCGATACCCCTGGTCATGAGGCCTTCACGGCTATGCGTGCCCGTGGTGCCCAGGTGACGGATATTGCTATCATCATCGTTGCTGCCGACGACTCTGTGATGCCTACCACCAAGGAGGCCATCGCTCATGCTCAAGCTGCTAACGTGCCGATGGTGTTCGCCATCAACAAGATTGATAAGCCGGGTGCTAATCCCGATAAGATTCGTGAGGACTTGGCTAACATGAACCTGCTGGTGGAAGACTGGGGCGGTAAGTACCAGTGTCAGGAGATCTCTGCCAAGAAGGGACAGGGCGTCTATGAACTGCTCGAAAAAGTGCTGCTCGAGGCTGAAATGCTCGACTTGAAGGCTAATCCTAACCGTAAGGCTACAGGTTCTATCATCGAGAGTTCGCTCGACAAGGGTCGTGGCTATGTGTCAACAGTACTCGTGTCGAATGGTACCCTGAAGATTGGTGATGTGGTTATCGCCGGTACCGCTTGGGGCCGTGTGAAGGCTATGTTCAATGAGCGTAACCAGCGTATAGAGAAGGCCGGTCCTGCTGAGCCTGCTATCATCCTGGGTCTGAACGGTGCACCTACTGCTGGTGACTCGTTCCACGTGATGGAAACGGAGCAGGAAGCCCGTGAGATTGCCAACAAGCGAATCCAGCTGCAGCGTGAGCAGAGTCTGCGTACTACCACCAAACTGGGTCTCGACGAGTTGTCACATCGTATCGCTTTGGGTGAGTTCCACGAGTTGAACATTATCGTCAAGGGTGATACTGATGGTTCTATCGAGGCACTCTCCGATTCTTTCATCAAGCTCTCTACCGAGAAGGTGCAGGTCAATGTCATTTCGAAGGCTGTCGGTCAGATTTCAGAAAACGACGTCATGTTGGCTTCTGCTTCGCAGGCCATCATCATTGGCTTCCAGGTTCGTCCTTCTGCTGATGCCCGTCGTGCTGCCGATCGTGAGGGTGTAGAAATCAACACCTATTCGATTATTTATGACGCCATCGATGATGTGAAGTCAACGATGGAGGGTATGCTCGACAAGGTGAAGAAGGAAATCGTCACTGGTGAGATTGAGGTCAAGCAGGTGTTCAAGATATCGAAGGTGGGTACCGTTGCCGGTGGTCTGGTGACCGATGGTAAGGTGCACAACAAGGACAAGGCCCGTGTGGTTCGCGACGGTATCGTCGTACACACTGCTCCTATCGAAGCCTTGAAGCGCTACAAGGACGATGCCAAGGAAGTGGCAACGGGTTTGGAGTGTGGTATCTCGCTGGTTAACTTCAACGACATCCAGGTTGGCGATATCATCGAGACCTTCACGGAAATCGAGGTTGAACAGAAGCTGTAATTCAAAGATAATGACAATGAAGAAAGCAAACATTTTGAGACTGGTAATGGCATTTGCCTTGCTGCTCACAGTCAATGCCAATGTGATGGCCGACGACCTCCGCTTGGGCGGTAGCATCGTAGGTAAGATTGAGTCCAACGGCGATGTCCGCATCAACGGTTCTATCGTAGGGCGCTTTGAGTCGAATGGAGATATTCGCGTCAACGGCTCTATCGTTGGAAGAATTGAGTCGAATGGCGACATCCGCAAGAACGGCTCCATCATTGGTCGTGTTGAGGCGAACAACGACATTCGTATCAACGGCAGCATTGTAGGCCGTGTTGAGAAGAATGGTGACATCCGCTATAATGGTTCCATCATTGGTCGTGCAGAGAAGATGACCGATGTTCGTCGCGTGGCTGTGATGTACTTCTTCCCCTTCTTCAACCTCAGGTAATTGATGAAGTTGAAGGTCAACCGTAAAAACATCGAAGTATTTGAGGGTGCGCTGGTTCGCCATGCGCTCCTCAGATATTTTGTTTGGAAAGGGTGGGACGTCCGCTTCATAGACCACCTGACGGTTTACGACCGCTGGGGCCACGAGATCGACCTTGACGCTCCTGCCAGTCAACACGAACAGATTAAATTCAAATTACCCCAAACGACATGAACAAGATTCTTTTAGCCTCGTTGTTGATGCTGTTGACTCTGACGGCATCGGCTCAAGAACGACGTGAACTGCATATCCTCTCGACCAACGACATGCATGCTGCCATCGAGCAGTTCCCCCGTCTGGGCTTTGTGGCCGACTCGTTGCGGGCACTCTATCCTGACCTGCTCATCCTTTCAGCAGGCGACAACCGCTCGGGCGACCCCATCAACGATATGTTTGAAATTCCTGCCTACCCCATGGTAGCGCTGATGAACCAAGTGGGTTTCCATGCTACTGCAGTGGGTAATCATGAGTTCGACTCCAACCAGTACGGATTGGCCAAACTCATCGGACTCTCTGCTTTCTCGACGCTTTGCGCCAATATGGAGCCCGACCCCAAGTTCAACATGCACGTCAAGCCTTATCAGTTGTTCGATTGTGGAGGCATCTCGGTGGGTGTCCTTGGCATCACGGCGCTGGGCTCGTTGGGTACTCCTGAGAGTCATCCAGCTCGTATGACGGACATCAAGTTTATGGACCCGCTGGAGACCATTAAGAAGTATGAGTTCCTGCGCAAGCAATGCGACGTAGTACTGCTGTTGTCGCATTTGGGCTATAAAGACGATGTGAAGTTCTCTGCCCAGCTGCCCTGGGTCGACATCATCGTAGGCGGACATTCCCATACTCAGCTCGACGGAGGCGAGATTCACAACGGTATCCTCATTACCCAGAACATGAAGAGCCTTCCTTTTGCTACTCATTCCACACTGGTGCTCGAAGGCAACAAAATCGTCGAGAAGAAGGCCGAGCGCATTGCGGTTGCTGGCAAGGGCGAGGTGAACAATACCATTGCCGCACTGGTACAGTATTTCTCCGAGAATCCAGCCTTCAAGCGGGTGCTGGCTGTTGCCGAGACGCCATTTGCCTGCAAGGAGGAACTGGGCTGTCTGATGTGCGACGCCTATATCGTTGAAACGGGTGCCGACTTCTCGTACCAGAATGCTGGAGGCGTACGCATCGAGAGCCACCCTGCTGGCGACTTGACTATGGGTGACGTCATCATGGTGGACCCCTTCCAGAATGCTGCCGTCGAACTGAATGTGACGGGTAAGGAACTCTCCGACATGCTCATCTCCTGCTACGACAACGACAACCAGCGTTTCCCCTATGTCAGCGGCATGACTTGCGAGATTACCCTTAATCCCGCTGACAAAACGATCAAGAAACTCGTCATCTTCGACAAGGATGGCAAGAAACTGAATCTGAAGAAGACCTATCGCGTCGTGTCTAACAGCTATTCGGTGGCTGTCAGTCCCACGAATCGTCACGACGAGGGCCATAGCTTGGGGATCACTACTCCCGACCTGATTAAGAGCTATCTTGAACATCAGGGACGCGTCAGCTACGAGGGTCGTCGTTGTCTGAAGTTCGTCAGTAAGTAAACAAATATGGAAGAAAAGATTGCAACGCCACACTTTGACCAAAGTTCAAAGAATCAATATGTCCGTCAGGTGGCTGAACAGAAATACGAGTTTGGCTTTACCACTGATGTGCATACCGAAATCATACCCGTCGGCCTTAACGAAGATGTCGTTCGACTCATCTCGGCCAAAAAGGGGGAACCCGAGTGGATGCTCGAGTTTCGTCTGAAGGCCTTCCGATATTGGAAAGAACAGAAGGAACCAACCTGGGGCCATGTGCATGTACCGCCTATCGACTATCAGGCCATCTCGTACTATGCCGACCCCACAGCCCGTCCTGTGCCCAGCGGTTCTGTCGCTGGCATCGACCCCGAACTTGAAAAAACCTTCGACAAGCTGGGCATTCCCCTTGAGGAGCGCTTGGCCCTTAGTGGCAATACCGCTGTCGATGCCATCATGGACTCGGTGTCAGTGAAGACCACCTTTAAGGAAAAACTTCGTGAAAAGGGTGTCATCTTCTGCTCCATCGGCGAGGCCATCAAGGAGCATCCCGACATGGTGCGTCAGTATCTCGGTTCCGTTGTACCCTATCGCGACAATTACTTTGCAGCGCTCAATAGCGCCGTGTTCTCTGACGGCTCGTTTGTCTATATCCCCAAGGGTGTTCGTTGCCCTATGGAGCTCAGCTCGTATTTCCGCATCAATGCCCGCAATACGGGTCAGTTTGAGCGCACGCTGATTATTGCCGACGACGATGCCTACGTTTCTTATCTCGAAGGCTGTACGGCTCCGATGCGCGATGAAAACCAGTTGCACGCGGCTATCGTCGAGATTATCGTGATGAATCGTGCGGAAGTGAAGTATTCTACCGTTCAGAACTGGTATCCTGGCGATGAAAACGGCAAGGGCGGTGTGCTGAATCTGGTGACCAAGCGTGGTGACTTACGAGGCGAGGGCAGCAAGCTCTCGTGGACGCAGGTGGAGACGGGTTCGGCCATTACTTGGAAATATCCCTCGTGCATCTTGCGTGGTGACAACTCGCAGGCTGAGTTCTACTCCGTTGCTGTCACCAACAACTATCAGGAGGCCGACACGGGTACGAAGATGATTCACATCGGACGAAACACCAAGTCGACTATCATCTCGAAGGGTATCTCGGCTGGTCATTCTCAGAACTCGTATCGTGGATTGGTTCGTGCTGCTGCTACTGCCGACAATGCCCGCAACTACTCATCGTGCGACTCGTTGTTATTAGGCTCCGATTGTGGTGCGCATACCTTCCCATATATGGATGTGCACAACGATACGGCAATCTTCGAGCACGAGGCTACCACCTCGAAGATTTCTGAAGATCAGCTCTTCTATTGCAACCAGCGCGGCATTCCCACCGAGCAGGCCGTAGGACTCATTGTCAACGGCTATGCCAAGGAGGTGCTGCAGAAGTTGCCTATGGAATTTGCTGTCGAGGCACAGAAGCTCCTCTCTGTTTCGCTCGAGGGAACCGTAGGGTGACCTCATCGAAATACCGAGATGTCGAAATAACGAAATATCGAAAAACGAAATAATATGCTTGAAGTCAAGAATTTACACGCCAAGATAGGCGACAAGGAAATACTGAAGGGCATCGACCTCGTGATCAACGATGGCGAGACTCATGCCATCATGGGCCCCAACGGCTCGGGTAAGTCTACCCTGAGTGCTGTGCTCGTGGGCAATCCGCTCTATGAAGTTACGGAGGGCGAGGCATACTTCAATGGCAAGAACCTGCTCGAGATGAAACCTGAGGACCGTGCTCACGAAGGCTTGTTCCTCTCGTTCCAGTATCCTGTGGAGATTCCTGGTGTCTCGATGACCAATTTCATGAAGGCTGCCATCAACGAGAAGCGCAAGTATCAGGGTCTGGAGCCGATGAACGCTGCTGAGTTTCTGAAACTGCAGCGTGAGAAACGAAAAATCGTCGAGCTCGACTCGAAACTGGCTAATCGCTCGGTGAACGAAGGTTTCTCGGGTGGCGAGAAAAAGCGTAACGAGATTTTCCAGATGGCCATGTTGGAACCGAAGTTGAGTATTCTCGACGAGACGGACTCTGGTCTCGACGTTGACGCTATGCGCATTGTGGCCGAGGGTGTCAACAAACTCCAGACGCCTGAGACCTCGTGCATCGTCATCACCCACTACGACCGCTTGTTGGAGATGATTCGTCCGCAGTTCGTCCATGTGCTCTACAAGGGTCGCATTGTCAAAACCGGTGGTCCAGAACTGGCCAAGCAGATTCAGGAGCACGGCTACGACTGGATTAAGGAGGAAATCGGAGAAGAGTAATCTTAATTGAGAATTGACAATTGATAATTATGGTTACTTCTGGTTCTGAGAAACAATATATTGACCTTTACGAGCAGGCTCGGCAGACGATAATGGATCATGCCCCTGAGGCGATGAATGCCGTGCGCGACGAGGCCTTCAGGGACTTCACTGCGAGTGGTTTCCCCACTCGCAAGGTTGAGCGTTACAAATACACCGACCTGCAGGAACTTTTTGCACCCGACTTTGGTGTCAACCTCAGTCGCCTCCAGATTCCCGTCGATCCCTACGAGGCCTTCCGTTGCGACGTGCCAAACCTGTCGACCAGCCTCTATTTCGTGGTGAACGATATGTTCTATCGCGACGACAAGCCCAAAGGCCATCTGCCTGAAGGTGTTATCGTGGGTTCGTTGCGCGACCATGCAGATTTGGTGGCGAAGTACTATTCTAAGCTTGCCAAGACCAGTGAGGACGCTGTGACGGCGCTGAACACCATGTTGGCTCAGGATGGCATGTTGGTCTATGTACCTAAGAACGTCAAGGTCGATCGGGCTATTCAGGTCATTAATATTTTGAAGGCCTTGCCCCAAAACGCTCAGCGCGTAGTGACCGACTTGATGGTCAACCGACGCGTGCTCATCGTGCTCGAAGAAGGAGCTGAAATAAAAATGCTCTTTTGCGACCATGCTGCCGACGACCACAATTTCCTCGCCACACAGGTCATCGAGGCCTTTGTGGGCGAGAATGCTTCGTTGGATTTGTATTGTCTTGAGGAAACCCACGCCAAGAACGTCCGCGTCAGCAATGTCTATATTGACCAGCAGCGGGGCAGTCGTGTGAACCATAACGTCATCACCCTGCACAACGGTACTACCCGCAACCGCCTCGACCTCACCTTCTCGGGCGAGGGAGCCGAGTGTCAGTGCTACGGTTGTGTCATTGCCGACAAGCAGCAGCACGTCGACAACAACACGCTGATTGTTCATAAGGTACCCCACTGTACCTCGAACGAACTCTATAAATACGTGCTCGACGACAAAGCCACAGGAGCCTTTGCCGGACGTGTACTCGTGGAACACGGAGCCCAGAAAACCTCGTCGCAGATGACCAATCAGAACCTGACGGCAACCCGCGAGGCTCGCATGTATACCCAGCCCATGCTCGAAATCTATGCCGACGACGTCAAGTGCGCCCACGGCTCTACCGTTGGTCAGTTGAACGATGCTGCCCTGTTCTATATGCGCCAGCGAGGCATCTCGTTGGACGAAGCCAAGCTGCTCCTGCAGAATGCCTTCATCAACGAAGTCATCGACCACATGCAGCTCGAACCTCTCCGCGACCGACTCCACTACCTCGTCGAAAAACGCTTCCGAGGCGAGCTCAACAAATGCGAAGGCTGTAAACTCTGTAAATAAAGAAAACCATATACAATGCAAACCCTTAGGACACTACTTTTCTCAACCTTATTCCTACTGCCTGCTTGGGCAGTGGCTGTACCCGATTCCGTGCAGACGGGATGTCCTGAAGTGAAACTGCAAGTCGAGCAGTTGCCCGATCTGAACATTCCCCGTGCTGGGCATGAGGTGTTCTGTGTGAATGGCGAACTGACGGTGGCAGGTGGCCATACCGAAGGCTTTGTACCCACACCTACAGCGGAGTACCTGAAGGACGGAGAGTGGCACACCATTCAGATGACCTATCCCCACGACAATGCCTTCTCTGTGGTGCTTCGCTCAGGAGAAGTGATGCTGGGTGGAGGCAGCGAACAGCCTATAGGCATCGGACAAACCTTCGTGACGGAAACGTACACCCCCCTGACTCATTCCTTCAGCGGCTATTGCTGCTTACAGCGCAAACGGGCCAATGCTTCTGCCCTTGAATTGGATAACGGACGAGTCGTTGTAGCCGGAAACTGGTATCACGACGATGGTATCGAACTGTTTGAGGATAAGGCAGGAACCCTTGCCGATTATAATGGCAAGCGGCTCTTTACTTACCTGAAAGACGTTTCCGTCGAGCGTGCCTATCCTTTCATCTTCCGCACGGCCAAGGACGATGCCCTCATCTTCGGAGGCATTACTACGAAGGGCGATTCCCTTTGGTCGACTACCGCCTATAGCCTGAAGGGCGACTCTGTCACCATTCCCTTGTTGAACGACTGGTGGCCGCTATGCACCGATATGTACCATAGTTCCGAGAGTTTCTATGGCGATGCGGATAACGGCCTCTATGCCTATTTGCTGGGTGTTGTTAATCGTGACGGACAGGTTGCGATTGCCAAGGTAGTGAACGGCGAATTCTCCCTGTTGCCAACCGCTTGTCCTGTTCCGATGCGCTGTCAGGGCGAGGACATATGCTATTGTTCTACCATCCTCGTCGACCAGAAAGCCCGTCGTGGCTATCTGGTGGGTTTCAGCAAGGATTATTACAAGGCTCCAGAGAAACCTTGGCGTTGGTATGTGCTGTCCATCGACTATACCGTACTGCCTGCTGCGCTGACGCTTTATTACACGGACCCTGTGGCCGACTTTAACGTCTATCCCCCCATACTGACTCCTGAAGGCAACCTCATGATAGCCGGTGGCTTGTATCATGGCAGCAATTTCACTCCGTCGAAACGGGTGTTGCTGTTGCGTGTTGGACAAGAGCCGGTGGTTGTACAGGGTGAAAGCAACTATTGGCTCATGGCATTACTGATATTGGTGGCATTGTTAGTTGTCTGCGCCTGCGCGTACCTAATTAATATAAAGCGACGCCGACGCTTGTCTGGCGAAGCTGAATCCTCAGATCCGAGCATCTCGGCTGGAGCCTCTGTCCTGTTGATGCAGCGCATCGACCAACTGATGGAAACGCAGAAACTCTACCAGAACAGCGACCTGAAGGTGACTGACCTGGCTGCTGCCTTGGGTTCCAACCGACGAGCCGTTTCTGACTGCATCAACTCGCAAAAGGGTTGCACATTCTCGCAATTTGTCAATTTCTATCGTGTAGAACATGCCAAGCGCGTGCTGCGTCAGAACCCTGACAAAAAGATTGTAGATATCTATCTTGAATCGGGTTTCGCCAACGAGGGGTCCTTCTTCAGAACCTTCAAGGCCGTTACAGGCATGACGCCCAAGGAGTGGCTCGCAAAATCATAAATATGCAACTTTTCTAACAGATTCGACTAACAGAACGTGTTTTGTTAGTCGATTTTGTTAAATTGTGAGTCCATTTGTCCGACTTTTTCTTATCTTTGCGACAAATGAACATATTAATCAATTAAAACAAGTGTAATTATGAAAAAAACTCTATTCTTATTATCTTTACTGATGGTTGCTATACAGCCGATGGCGGCTGAAGACCTGTACAGTAGACTGCCATCTAACCGTGGAGGATGGATGAATCTGAGTTACGGTGTAACTGACTCCACCTATTACACAAGAGATATGCTGCCTCTTGAAACGCAGATTTCTGGCAACACTATCCATGTGCTCTTTATGGATTGGGCCAAAAACGCCAGCGGTGAATATCCCATTTACTATCGTCGGAGTACTGACTTGGGCAAAACTTGGGATAAGGCTCAGCTCATAACGACCAACAAGGATTCATGGGATGGCAGCAGTATTGCAGGACAGAACAGCAGGCTGATGGCAGTTTCGGGCAACACAGTCCATCTGCTTATACCATATCAAGAATGGGCCAAAGATTTCCGTGTGCGCTACTACCGCTCCACCGATGGCGGCAGCACCTTCAGTCAGAAAGTGTTGCTCGAGGGCACCTCGCTACCCGCCTTTCAGACTCCGCACATTGTATGCGACGGCAACACTGTGGTAGCGGCCTTCTCATTATACAGAAACAACCAAGTACGAGTTTTCACTTCCACCGACGGCGGCAACAGTTTCAACGACTTAACGATAGAACAGACGATGCAACTTAAGGACCTGACTGTTTCTGGAAATAGTTGGATTGTACTTGGCACCGAGTCTCTGATTGGTGGTGCCTATGTACGCCAAGGTACAGTATGGATAGCCAGGTCGACTGACGGCGGAAAGAGTGTCGAAGTCAAGAACATTGCCCACGTATCGGGCGATGGCAAGACCTACTCCGACGTATCCACCCTGAACAACCCCATGTATACCTATCACCCTCAGATGGTGCAGCAGGGGCAAGTGGTCGACGTGATGTACCGAGGCTCGCTGAGCGACGGTGAGCCTGACCCACGCTATGATTACGGCCACACCATCCACCAACGCTCCACAGACGGTGGCAAGACCTGGAGTGAACCAAAGTATCTGCCGGAGTCTACTGGAGAGAGGGGCACTGCCGGCACGGGCACCATAGCAGCAAAGGGTGACAACATATACATATATACAACTTGGGACGACAAGTACCGTATTTATCACTCACACGATGGTGGTCAGACATGGGCCGTTCAGCATCGTGGCGGTTGGGCAGGCTGGTCAGGCGACAGCGACGGCTACAACATGCGCGACTCCTACATGCTCTATATCGCCCCTGACGACCCCACCGGCCAGCACGCCTACCTGACGGGCAAACGCTTCTACTATGCTGAGACCCGCGACGGCTTCCGCACACTGAGCCGCAACTTCATGAAAGGCTATGAGGCATCAGATCAGAATCAGTGCACCAATGAGGCCCTGCGCGTTCTTGTTGACGACAAGGGTATGGAGCACTGGTTCGTTCAATACGTTGCGCCTCATAAGAGTTTCAGCGAATATTTCTATAACATCTGCTATCGCCGCAATGAGCCAGAGCCAGCCTTGGGCAACACCGACATGGCTCTCGACATCGCCGAAACACCAAGTTCGCGCCCTCAGCACCAACTCACCATACCTATGACAGAGAGCCTGATGGCAACAAGTAAGGCTACTACTGTGGAATGTTGGGCGAAAATCGATGAACTAGGAAAGACGTTCCAGATAGCCAGCCTTACCCACACAGACGGCAAAACGGAGGGAGGCCGATATAGTGGCGGCTGGTACATCAACATAGACAGCGACTATTCTAATGACCACATTGTGCTCGTTGCCGGTCTGACCACCGACAAGTCTGTAGATGGTGTGGGCAAGCAGATTTATGAGCGCCGTTATAAAATATACCAGACAGGCTATTGGCATCACATTGCCTTGACATACGATGATGCTGTACAGGAGAATAATCTCCGCCTCTATGTTGACGGGGCTCTGGCAGGCACACAGACCGAACACGGCGACATCCTTATGGGCAGCAACCCCATTGTCATTGGAAAGTCTGACACCTACGATGCCGAAGCCAAGGTTCTGATAGATAACTTTGCTGTTTGGAGCAGGGCACTCCCGCAGGAAGAAATACTCAAGCATATCTATGCTGCACCCGATGGAGCGGACAAGGATTGCAAATTACTGCTCACCTTCGACGGTTCGATGAAAGATAAGAGCCAGTACGGCAACGATGCCGTGCCTATCAGTTTTCCGCAGTTGAAGGCGCACGACGGCATCCGCCCGCCGCATCCTGAGTTCACTATGTCGAAGGAGATGAAGGGTCAGAAGGTCTACGTGAACGATGTCACCAAGGACGGCGAGGGCTGCTGGTGGATACTGCCTTATCCTGGCAAGATGAACGACTACAAGACTAGCGAGAAGCGCCATGTCGAACAGGACTTCAGCCGCGATCCCGGCACCTACGTCTACACCTTGATAGCCAAGGGCACGGGCAACTGCAACGCCTATGCTGCTACCTCACAGACCATCATCGTTGGCGGACTCAGCAAGGTATTCCCTGAGAAAGCTGCTCCGAGCGACGTGGTAATGCTGCGCATACAGGGAGGCTACGAACTGACCTATTCAAAGCAGCCACGCGTGGCACTGCACAGCGCTGCGGGCGACATTGAAGGACAGTGGATGGTTGACAAAGACTATAAGTCAAGCAACGTTGTTTCACCCGACGACTTGGCACCGGCAGCATTCGACCTGCGAACTGCAGCCCTGGGTAAGTATGATGTCATCGTGGACACCGATACACTCTATCAAGCCTTTGAATTGGTGGCAGGCGACGGCTATCCCGACGTGTGGGTCGAGGTGACTGGTCGCGATAAGATGCTATGGGGCAAGTATCAGATTTACAGCATCGATTTCAGCAACAAGTCGAATGTGGCAGCCTACAATACGCCGTTCACGCTCTTTGTGAGTGACAAGGACGGCAAACTGGACCTCACGTTCGACTTCCCTGTGGAGTGCTTTGATGAGGATATTCCACAGGCTGTGGTAGACTTGCTGAAGGATGGTGAGAATGGTGTCGTCGTTGATACCGAATACGGGCCGATGCGCGGCTGGGTGCTCAACATACCCTATATTGCACCCAATGGCGAGACTCATCTGACCTTCCGCGTCAGAATGAATAACGATGCATCACCTGACATCGACATGGTGTATGCCTGCGGCCAGCCGGTAGGTGCTTGGGAGGAGGGCCTGACGTTTGAAGAAGCACTTCGCAGGGCCGAGCCCGACGAGTGGGATGACCAACTGAACGTACATGACCGTTGGGACGGCGATCTGGCTGCCTGTCTGGGCGATTATTTCTACGGATGGTTCAAGGATACTGCCATTGGTGCAGTACCAGGTGTGAACTGCGTATACGCCAGAGCTAAGTATGAGGCCTCGAAGAAGGAAACTCACGATTGGGCAGTGGCCAACATGATGGTGAACGCTATCGGCACCGCCATCGCATGTGTCGGCACCGCAGTCGACGTGGGTACGCTGGGCGGCAGCTGGATTCTACATACGGCTATAGAAGCTGTTTGGAACGGCATTAGCAACGCAGTGAGCGTGGCCAGCTGTCTGGCACAATCGAAGAAGTACCGTCACCTTGTCGCAGTGAAGAGCTACGACCCCAACGAGATGATTGGCCCGTCGGGCTATGACGACCAGGCTCACTACATCAAGCCCATCCATCAGATGCCTTACACCGTCACCTTCGAGAACAAGGCTTCGGCTACGGCTCCTGCCCACGAGGTATTCGTCAACGACACCCTCGACGCTTCGAAGTACGACCTCTCTACCTTCTCATTCACGTCGTTCGGCTGGGCCGATACCCAGGTGGCTGTAGGTGGCAGCAAGACCAAGGAGTTCACTCGCGACGTCGTTTATAACGTGAAGGGTCAGGACATTCTGGTTCGCGTCAGCGGACAGTTCGACGAGCAGACAGGCGTAGCACGCTGGTCGTTCGTATCGCTGAAGAAGAATGGCGATGAAATCGACGATCCCGACCTGGGCTTCCTCCTGCCGAATAACGACAATCGCGACGGCGAGGGCTTCGTCAGCTTCGTCGTAGAGCATAAGCCCAATCCTGCCAACGGTTCTACTGTCAGCAACAAGGCTACCATCATCTTCGATGCCAACGACCCGATAGTGACCAACACCTACGTGAACACCTTCGATACCGACTACCCGACGTCGCAGATTGCCAGCACCGAGCAGAAGGACGGCAAGCTCTTTGTCACCGTCAGCGGTACGGATGCTACATCAGGCATCGGCACCTACCACCTCTATGCCTTCAAGAACGGTGGCGAGGCCGAGCTGGTGGCAGTCATCACCGAGGGCAACCAGGCATCCTTCGCCTGCGAGGCAGGTGCCAAGTACGGCCTCTGTGTCATTGCTACCGACCATGTAGGATGGGTTGAGGCCAAGGACATCAAGGCCGAGACAGAGGTGACATCCGTCAAGGAAGCCCTGACCGACCGCTCTGACAAGGGCGAATACATCGACCTGCAAGGCCGTCGCCACAAGAACCCCAACGGCCCCGGTGTCTACATCCAGAACAAGAAGAAAGTGTACATCATGAAAATGGTGGACGACGATAATCAATAAAATTAGAATCCTATGAAACAGCGACTGCTCCTCCTTGCTATTCTGGCGACTTGGTTTGTCAGTATGCATGCCGAACAGGTTTCTACGCTCATCGTGACGACGAAGAGCGGTTCAGAGACAGCCTTCTTCCTGAAGGATAAGCCGCAGGTGAAGTTCGAGGGTACCGACCTGAAGGTATCCTCGACAGCCGGCGATGCCACGTTTCCGCTAGCCGACGTGCTGCGGTTCACCTATGCTATGCGTGATGCCTCGGGCATCAGCGAGACGTACGACCCCAAGACGGGCGTCCAGTTCAAGGACAATGTGCTGGTCATCAGCCAGATCCGACAGGGCAGCTTCGTGGGCGTCTATTCGCTCGACGGAAAGCTGCTGCGCCAACTGACTCCCCACCATTCGGGCACCTTCCGCCTGAACCTCTCCGACTTGCCTTCAGGGCTTTATCTGGTGAAAGCTGCGAATACCACTTATAAAATCACGAAGCCATGAAGACACGCCGTATGTTATTGTTCGCCCTGACACTCTTGCTGTCAGTGGCTGGCATCCAGTCTGCAATGGCTCAGGCCTCGCAGGATGCCCTGTATATTTTCCGCAACGACGGACAGTTCAACGCCTTCTTCTTCGGCGACATCGACCATATTGAGTATTCGAAGGTCGACACGCTGGGTGTCGAGCAGGCCGACTATGTGGTGCAGGAAGTCTACGCACTTGACAGCGTGTTCCGCATCCCCGTGTCAGCCATCGACTCGGTGGCTTTCACCACTCCCGAAACGAAGATCAAGCAGGATGTATTCTGCCCTGACAAGTCAATAGCCGACTACATCGTTGCCTCAGACTCCGTCTATTGGATCCGTCTGGCCACGAACACCCCTGCGGCACTCATCCCCAAGGTGGGTGATAAGCTGCTCATCGAAGATGAGAGCCAGTTTATTCCTGATGGCTTTGGTGGATTGGTGACGGCTGTCACCGAGGGTAGTGATGGCATTACGGTAATGACATCCGCCTTGGCATTAACTGAGGTTTACGAGCAGCTATATGTTAAGCTGGCTGGTGCCTCGCCAGATATGCAGCCTGTTCAAACCAGCAGGCGTGGACCGTTGGAAGGTGTCGACATTACAGTTCCTGAAGAGGAGATAGTCATTCCTACAGTCAGCCAAACTATTACGCTGAAAAATTCGCAGGCCCTGCTGCCTGACAATTCCTATGTGGAGTTAAACGGCGAGGTTCAGGGCTCCATGTCGCTCACCGTTAGCACGAAGATGAGGCTGCGTGCATTTCTGACCATTACCCCGTTCACAGGTTTCCGTTATTATCAGGAAACCTTCCTTGACACGGAAACAGAGAGCGCTTTGGCCCTCACTGGTGGCTTGTCTGGGCGTTTGGAGGTTCCCTTCATTCCTGCTCCCATACATACTATCAAGAAGGGTCAGCTGAAAGTGGAGGTTGGTGTGGGTCTTTTCCTCGAAGCACAGGCCACCGCCCTCTCCCTGACGCTGAAGAACTCGAAATCGGAGAAGACGCGTGTCAATGTGACGCTCGAGGATGACGATATCAATTTGGTACCACCCGTGTTCAATCCCTACTACCGTTGGAGTTCTTACTGCGAGAAGGATACCACCGAACTCGATTTCCAGTTCATGGGCCAATACTCGGTAGGGCTCGGTGCCTTTGCCAAGGCTGAAGCCAAACTCTCGATTCCTATCGAGAAGACCCCCAAGTTCGTACAGGCATGGACGAAGACCGATTCGCTGGGCTTTAAGGCCACGCTGGGTCTCGACATTGGCACTAAGCTGGAATATGCAGGACCTATTGTAACGTCGGTTCCAACCGACTTGATGCAGACAATCCCTATCTATAAGGAGCTCAACAAGGGAAACGTATCCTTATCGGCCTACTTCAAGTTTGTTGCTTCTCTTAGTTTATGTAATTGGACGCCCGAATACGCTCCTGAGGTCAAGTTCTGGGAACCTATCAATCGCGGATTGGTGCCCAATATAACAAGCATCAAGGTCAGTCAGGACAAGGAACAACCTATTCGTCCCTACCGACTGCTGCTCTCGTCGACAACCGAAGACCGACATATTCTCTTGGGGACCAAAGTCGGATTCGCTGTGCTCGATGCCAATCAAAAGGTGGAAAAGGACAGCCTCTGCGCCTTCTACTGGGTGGCTAAGGATGCCGAAACGTGGCGAAATAGCGCTTACGACTGCGTATTCAAGCTTGACCCTGCCAAGGGCGAATATAAGAGCCTTACTGCCTATCCGATGGTGGAACTGCTGGGTAGCAAACTGTTAGGTGACCAGAAGTTTGAATTCAAGCTCGACCCAGCCCGCATTGACATTTCCGAACGGGAAATCTTTATCGGAAAAGATTTGGGTTCCAGAGAAATAGAGGTGGTACCCAACATGGAGAACATGACGGTGAAAGCCGAGGGCGACTGGCTGAACCAGACTGCGCCTAGTTGGCTGGATCATAAGAACTTGCTGACCATCTATTGGCCCGACCTGCCTGAGAACATAAAGGACCGTCGTGGTGTCATTCGTCTGACGGGTAAGTCGCAAACGGGCGAGACACTCGTAGAGGACAGCATCGTCGTTGTCCAGTATGAACCCTTTATGGAGTTGTCAGCCACCTCGTTGGAGTTCAGCGAGAAGGGTGGCACGAAGACAATCACCATCCTTAAAACCAATGTGAAGGACATAAAGGTAAGCACGAACTCCGAGGAAATCAAGGCCACCCTGGAAGACAAGACCATCACTGTCACCATGGGACGCAACTATACCGACCAGCCGAGTGGTGGCACCGTCTATGTCGAAGGCAAGGCCCCCAACGGCCAGACCATTTCATTCCCTGTAACCGTCACCCAGGAGAGGGGATATGAACCTGACCCAGACCCAGAGCCTCAAGGTCCATATCTCAAGATTTACCCCAAACTGGTAGAAGCAGATCCAGAAGGCGACTCCATCGTTGTCTCTGTCAAATATAAGGATGTTGAAAATGTTAAAATATATACTGAATTATCTTCAAACGGTTTTCTCTTTTGGAGGACCAATTTTGAGAACGACAAACTTACAGTGGTATTGAAAAGGAATACGCCATTAGAAGAGCGTAATGTCAGAATAATCTTGGAAGGACAGAATGCAGAAACGGGTAAGTGGTATCATGACACACTTACTGTAGTGCAGCCTCCTCATGACAAATCCATAAAGGGACTATTATCTCTGGGGGGCTATCTCAAACTTAAGTATGCGTATGATAAATATGATGATTTTTTTGAAAAATGGGTCCATTATGAAGAATTAATAGATGACGCTATTAAATCATTCAAAACGGATAATAATACGACTGCTACTCAAAGTCTAAAAAGTGAGGATCTTGGAAACGGACGATTAGGCATCAAAATGAGTTATGAGTATCCTTATCCAGATAAAGATGGCTATCAAAACAAATATGTGTCATTTGAACTACCTAATGGCTACGAATCCGAAACGATTGAGAACTTCAAATACATCGTAAAAGCCAAAGATGCATATTGGTTCGATTTTGCAGATGTAACCATTGAGATTGCAAGTATCCCACTCACCAAAAAGGAACAGGAGACAGATACCTGGGGATGGGATAGCGGAACAATGAAGTTTAGTGGGAGTTTAGAAAGTGGTGTAAAGCTCACTTCTGTCAAATATCACATTATTAGTTGGGCTGGATTTGAAGAAAAAGGCGAGACAGCCTCTGACCCAACTCAGAATGTGGAAGTTACTCTGTCGTGGGGTACAGACCCAGATGCTATTAAAAGAGCGAATAAATAGTGTAGACGTACCTGATGACTGAATAATACAGCCATCATAACCAAAGCAGGAGCGGCGTGACTGTCCGCTCCTGCTTTAATCTTTTTTGATTACATGGATATGGAAACTTCTGTACGCCTGTCACAATATGACGGGTTTGCTGTGAATATTTCTGCTGGAAAATGTTGTTTTTCTGTTTTAACTCCACTAAAATGCTTGTGACTCCTCTAAATAAAGGGCTTTTCGGTAAAATCTACCTCCACTTAACCTCCACTTAACCTCCACTTAACCTCCACTAATCATCCACTAAACCTCCACTAATCATCCACTAAACCTCCGCTTGCCCTCCACTATTTCTCCACCTTTCTTCTCTCTTGCCCCTACCTAACTCCTCTTTGTTGACGTATTAGCACTTTTTTATCCTCATCTTTCCTTTTAAATTCTCTAGAGAATTTGACCGTTACCCTAGGACTAAACATTCTTTACCCCGTACCTAACTTCGAAATTCTCTAGAGAATTTATCAGCTACCATTAGCCTCTCTCCTCGTAAGTCCTATCTTTCATGTGTTCTAGCCCTAACCTCAGAGTGGAGCATTGTCTGGCTTTAGTGGATGATAGGTGGATGATTAGTGGAGGTTTAGTGGATGATTAGTGGATGTAAAAATCCTGCTATATCATTTATTATCAGTAATATATGCGGATTTAGTGGAGGTAGATTGCCGAATGATTGAATTTTTGCTGAAAAATTTGTCTCTATGGAAATGTCGCTCCCACGTATTTTTCTCCGGTCCATTCTCTTAGTGACAAAACGCGCGCGTGTTCGTCTTTATTAAAAATAAAGAAAACAGGAGATATGAAGAGGACGATTCTTTTGGCGTGGGCGATGGTGATGGCGATGGCCGTCGAGGCCCAAGGGCTGGTGGAGACACAGCGTCAGTATCTGAGTGGTCACGGGTGTGACGACATGGTGGAGTGGGATTTCCAGTGTACGGACGGTCGTAACGCCGGTAAGTGGACGAAGATTGGTGTGCCGTCGTGCTGGGAACTGCAGGGCTTTGGCACCTACCAGTATGGTATGCGGTTCTATGGCAAGGCGACGCCCGAGGGTATTGCCGACGAGAAGGGCCTGTACAAGACGGAGTTCACGTTGCCCGAGGAGTGGCAGGGCCGTCAGATTCAGTTGGTGTTCGAGGCTGCCTTTACGGAGATTCGTGTGCAGATTAACGGTCGCAAGGCTGGCAACGGCACGTATCAGGGCGGTTTTACCCGTCATACCATCGACGTGTCGGACCGCGTATTCTTTGGCAAAAAGAAGAACCGCTTGGAGGTCGAGGTGGCCAAGGAAAGTTCGAATTCGCAGGTGAATCTGGCCGAGCGCCGTGCCGACTATTGGAATTTCGGAGGCATCTGGCGTCCTGTCTTTATTGTCTCGAAGCCCACACAAAACATCCAGCGTGTGGCCATCGATGCCAAAGCGGACGGTTTCTTTACGGCTGATGTCTTCTTGAATAGGGCAGTGCCAGGCAGTCAGGTATGTGTCGACATTGTCGACGCAAAGGGGACAAAGGTGGCCTCGAGTCCTACCTATATCATTGCAGGCGACAAGGCTAAGGCGGAGTTCCGCACGGAGAATCCCAAACTGTGGAATGCTGAGCAGCCCAACCTGTATACGGCGGTGTTTACGCTGAAGGATGCAACGGGGAAAACGTTGCACACGGAGCGCCAGAAGTTTGGCTTCCGCACCATTGAATATCGCCACACGTATGCTGGCGACAAGGAGGACGGTGTGTTTATCAATGGGCAGAAGGTCATCATGAAGGGTGTGAACCGTCATTCGTTCCGTCCTGAAAGCGGTCGCACGCTGTCGAAGGCGAAGAACATCGAGGACGTGCTGCTCATCAAGTCGATGAATATGAATGCGGTGCGCTTGTCGCACTATCCTGCCGACCCTGAGTTCCTGGATGCCTGCGACTCGCTGGGCCTCTATGTAGAGTGCGAACAGCCTGGCTGGCATTGGGCACACGAGACCATTGTTGGTTCACAGATAGTAGAAGAAATGGTGACGAGAGATGTCAATCATCCAAGTATTATCTTCTGGAGCAACGGCAATGAGGGTGGTTTCAACTACGAGTTGGAGCCCGTATTCACGAAGTTCGATATCCAAAAGCGCGTGGTGCTCTATCCTTGGGCCAATCGCAATGGTTTCGAGACGAAGCACTATCGTTCGTGGGGCGAGACAGCAGAGTATATGCGTCAGAAGGAAATCTTCATGCCTACCGAGTTCCTGCATGGTCTTTACGACGGTGGACACGGAGCAGGCCTGAAGGACTACTGGAAGCTGATGATGGCCAATCCCCGTTGTGCAGGCGGTTTCCTGTGGGACCTGATGGATCAGGCTGTGGTGCGTTCTGACCAGAATGGCATTCTCGACCCTGTGGGCAACTTCGGAAGCGATGGCATTGTGGGTCCCCACATGGAGAAGGAGGGTTCGTTCTATACGATAAAAGAGGTGTGGAGCCCCGTACAGTGGAAGTACTTCGACTCGGGCTGTGTCACCCTCGAGAACTGCTACGACTTCATCAATCTGAAGGATTGCAAATTCACCTATAAGCTATTGCAGATGCCTGCCTATGGCGAAAAGGATGTGAAGGTCGTTAAGGAAGGTACATTCGAGTCGCCTGATGCTGCTCCTGGACAGAAAGCCCAGTTTACCGTGCCTAAGGCCGATGCCGATGTGTTCCAGCTGACTGCCACCGACCCTTATGGCGAGGAAATCTTTACGTGGAGCCATAAGTTGATGACGCGTCCAGGCATCCTGAACAAGCGGAACCTGCGCAAGAACACCCAGCAGTACTCGTATACGGAGAACGATGACCAGCTGGTGGTGCAGCATGGCAAGCGCCAGTATACTTTCTCGAAGAAGACGGGTATGCTGATGGGTGTCCAGGTCGACGGCAAGAAACTGTCGTTTGGCAATGGTCCCCGTTTCGTGGCTGCCAAGCGTTCAGACCGTTCACAGGATGGTTTCTATAACCACGACGATAAGGAGGCCTTCAAGAAGAAGACGCAGTATTCGGAGTATGCCGACCAAGGCGCCTTCGCAGGCTTTACCTTCAGCGACAGCACCCTCTTAGCCAACTACCAGCACGGCTCGTTGGAGAAGGTTACCTGGCGTTTCCTGGCCGATGGTGGCGTCTATATGGATGCCCGTAGCAACTTCTTCGGCGTCGTCGATTTGATGGGCGTTTGTTTCGACTATCCCGAGCAGATGATGAAGTCGAAGCAGTGGGTCGGCAAAGGTCCGTACCGCGTGTGGCAGAACCGTCAGGAGGGTCCGCAGTATGGCCTGTGGCAGAACGACTACAACGACCCCATTCCTGGCGAGACGTGGGAGTATCCGGAGTTCAAGGGCTATTTCTCGAATGTCACATGGATGCAGTTCAACACGACGGAAGGACGGTTTGGTATCGAGGGCTTGGGTCTGAAAGTGGGAGTCTATACCCCACGCGACGGACGCGACCACATTCTCTATACCCTGCCTGAAACGGGCATCGCCCTGCTGAACGTCATTCCTGCTGTTCGTAACAAGGTGAACACCACCGACCTGAATGGCCCTTCAGCACAGCCATTTTGGTCGAAATGGGGTAATCCGAGCATTACGGCCATCCTGAGATTTGAGTGAGTTAACCACGATTATCACGAATTTCATGGGTATGAAACGCAGGCAGTTGTTATTTTTTATTTTTTATTTTTTATTTAGTGTCAGCCACGCTGACACGCAAAAGCCTTGGACCTTCTGGTACTGGATGTATGGTGCTGTATCAGAAACAGGCATCCGTGCCGATTTGCAGGCCATGAAGGACGTGGGATTGGGAGGCTGTTATCTGATGCCCATACGTGGGGCTGCCGAGCGCCCGGAATACGAAGGCAAGGCCGACGCGCTGAGCGAGAACTTCTGGCGAATGGTGGATTGTGCACTCGCTCAAGCCGATTCCCTCGGCTTGGGTATGGGAATCCACGTCTGCGATGGGTTTGCATTGGCTGGCGGACCTTGGATATCGCCCGACGAGTCGATGCAGAAGATCGTCTTCTGCGATACCGTCGTCAGCGGAGGGCATCACCTTTTCCAGATGCCCAAGCCCCAGCACTACGAGAACTACTACGAGGACATTGCCGCCTACGCCATTCCCGTGAATCAAACTACCCCCCTCCTTGGAAAGGAGGGGCTGGGGGTGGTTGATGCTCATATAACCTATTCCCCTGAGGTCACGATTAATGCCAAGGGTGTCTATTGTGCCGATGAGCCTTGTTGGATTCAGTACGAGTTCGACAAGCCAAAGGAGATTCGTAACATCGAGATAGAGCCTTCTGGCACGAATATCCAGTGTCAGCGAATGACCGTGAAGGCGTCGCTCGACGGGGTCATTTTTCATACCGTCAAGCAACTGACACCTCCTCGTCAGGGTTGGCAGAATACGGGTTACAACACCACGTTCAGCATTCCCCCATGTCAGGTGAAGTACGTCCGACTGGAGTGGTCGCCCGAGGGTACGGAACCTGGTGCTGAGGACTTGGATGCCGCCAAGTGGAAGCCTGTGTTGAGGCTGAAAGGAGTAAAATTTGGCAGTTGGCCGCTCATCGACAACTGGGAAGGCAAGGCGGGCTATGTGTGGCGCTTGGCCCCAGAGACGCCTGAGGTGGACTTGCCGATGGACGATTTCCTGCGTCCTCAAGATGTGGTGGCTTTCAAGATGCAGGGCGACTACGTGGACGTGACGTTGCCTGATGGCACGTGGCGTATTCTGCGTATGGGTCACACGTCGACGGGCCATACGAATGCCACTGCTGGTGGTGCAAAGGGTTTGGAGTGTGACAAGTTTTCGCGCAAGGCCGTAGAGAAGCAGGTGAACCGCTGGTTCGGCCTCTTCATAAATCGCCCCAACCACAAGGCCATCCAGTATCTGCACGTCGACTCGTGGGAGTGTGGCTCGCAGAACTGGAGCAAGAATTTTGCTCAGGAGTTCGAGCGTCGCAGAGGTTACGACATCATCCCCCTGTTGCCCCTCTATGCGGGAGTACCGATGGTGGGCGGTGAAGAGGTGTTACGTGACATCCGCAAGACCATCGACGAACTGGTGAACGAGGTATTCTTCGTCACGGTGGCGCAGAAGGCCAAGGAGTATGGCGTGCAGCTGTCGTCAGAGAGTGTGGCCCCCACGATGGTTTCCGATGGAATGGCGCATTATCGCTATGTCGACGTGCCGATGGGCGAGTTCTGGCTCAATTCGCCTACTCACGATAAACCCAACGATATGCTCGATGCTATCAGTGGGGCACACGTCTATGGCAAGAATATCGTGCAGGCAGAAGGCTTTACAGAAGTGCGTGGCGTGTGGGACGAGACGCCAGCAAGCATCAAGGCTTTGCTGGATCGCAACTTCGCCTTGGGCATGAATCGCCTTTTCTTCCATGTGAACACCCATAACCCCTGGCTCGACCGCAAGCCAGGCATGACGCT
Organism: uncultured Prevotellaceae bacterium; assembly: GCA_946188395.1. GTDB lineage: Bacteria > Bacteroidota > Bacteroidia > Bacteroidales > Bacteroidaceae > Prevotella. The sequence continues at coordinate 102,181 of CAMHUU010000003.1, forward strand.
CGATGGAATCGGACTTTTCTTCCAGCGCGACCAGACGTGGTTCCCTGAAGCCAAGCCGTTCGTCGACTATATCACCCATTGTCAGACGCTGTTGCAAAAGGGTAAGCCCGTGGTGGATATTGCTGTCTATACGGGCGAGGAAATCCCATCACGTGCCTTAACACCTGATAAGCTGGTGCCGATGTTGCCAGGCTTGTTTGGTGCTGAGCGTGTAGTTTCTGAACGCAAGCGTCTCGCTAATGTGGGGCAGCCTATGGAGGAGTCGCCCGTGGGTGTGCGCCATTCTTCCAATATCCTCGACCTGAAGGACTGGGTGAATCCCCTGCACGGCTATCAGTACGACTCGATGAACAAGGACGCTTTGCTGACGCAGCCCTTTAACTATAAGGTATTGGTTATTCCCCAAGGCACGTTGGTTTCCAAAGAGGTCAAGGCAAAGATAGCCCAACTGCGTCGACAGGGCGTACAGATCATCGACAAGCCCTATAAAGACAGCACTTTCGAGAAGATTTCCCCTGATGCTGTCCTGCCTGAGGGCATTGCCTATGCCCATCGTGCTGGCGAGGGCTTCGACATCTATTTCCTTTCGAACCAGACAGATAAGGAGCAAACGTTTACCCCCACCTTCCGTCAGGGCAACGAAAAGGTTGCCGTATATGATCCGTTGACGAATGAAAGCACATCGTTCGAAGGCTCTATTCGTTTGGCACCTTACGGCTCGCTGTTTGTTTGCTACGGGCTCGCTGAATATTCCCAGGCTGGGAACAATTCATTCCCAGGCTGGGAACAAAACGTTCCCAAGGTGGGAATAAATACTCTGCTTTGGGACATCTCGTTCCGAGAGTCAGGCTTAGTGCTGAAGGGCCAACCGCTCTTTGACTGGAGCCAGCATGCGGACGACAGGATTCGCTATTTCAGTGGACATGCCCGCTATATGACGACGTGGAAACTGAAAGCCAGCGAGGTGCCTCAGGGGCGTGCCTGGCTGTCGTTCCCCAACGTGAAGGACATCGCCCATGTTTGGATTAACGGCAAGGATTGTGGCATTGCTTGGACTGAGCCTTACGAAGTAGAAATAACAGGAGCCTTGAAGAAAGGCAAGAACACGATAGAAATCGAGGTGGTGAACACGTGGCACAATGCCCTGCGTGGTGCAGATCAAGGCAAGGCACCCTACGAAGGCATTTGGACGAATGCCAAGTATCGTACAAAAGGCGACCAACTGTTGCCTGCCGGACTCCTCGAACCACCTGTTATCATAACGACTACGAATTAAACGAATTATACGAATAAAATATGAGACGCAGCGTATTATTTTTTATTTCTTATTTTATATTTAGCCTCGTAGAGGCGCAAGTCAAGCTGCCCAGTTTCTTCTCTGACAACATGGTGTTGCAACAGCAGACGGAGTGTAACATCTGGGGAACGGCAGACAAAGGCAAGTCGGTGGTCGTCATCACCTCGTGGGACAAAAAGTCGTACTCGGCGATGGTCGATGAAAACGGTGAATTCCTAGTGAAAGTGAAGACCCCCAAGGCTGGTGGACCTTACGACATCACGTTCGCCATTGCTACACCCAGCAAGCCCAATTCTGCGTCGTCGGGAATGGGCTACGACCGTACCCTGCATAACGTGATGATTGGTGAGGTGTGGATATGCTCGGGTCAGTCGAATATGGAGATGCTGATGAAGGGTTATAAGGCCCAGCCAGTTGAGGGTGCTGCAGAGGAGCTGATAGCGTGTAAGGATGCCGGACTGCGACTGTTTTATGGCAAACGGGCCGCTCGACTGGAGCCCCAGAAGGACATTGCTGGCACGTGGCAGGAAGCCAATGCGGCCAGTGTTCGCGAGTTCTCGGCAACGGCCTATTTCTTTGGCAAGGCGCTGAGAAAGTCGTTGGGTGTTCCTGTGGGTCTGATCTGTACAGTGTTTGGTGGTTCGGCCTGTGAGGCGTGGATGAATGCCGACTGGCTAAAGGCTTTCCCCAAGGTGAACCTCGACATAACAGAAGAAAAGGTGAAGAAGTTGCAGCAACGCTGTCCGACTGCCTTGTATAACGGACAGCTCGCACCCCTCGTCGGCTATGGCATTCGTGGTGCCATCTGGTATCAGGGCGAGGACAACGTGCCCCGTTACGATTTCTATGCGCCCCTGATGGCCCGTATGGTTCAGGGCTGGCGCGAGGAGTGGCAGCAGGGAGATTTCCCCTTTTACTACTGTCAGATAGCCCCCTTCGCCTACGACGAAACCGACTGGGCACTCTACAATAGTGCTCTGCTTCGCGAGCAACAGGCAATGGTCGAGACGATGGTTCCAAACTGTCGCATGGCGGTGCTGCTGGATACGGGTTTGAAATATGTTATTCATCCCCGCAAGAAACGCATTGCAGGCGAGCGCCTGGCGCTGTTGGCATTGAGCAACACCTACGACGTGAAGGGTCTGCCCGATTTTGCCAAATATAAGGACGTGGAGTTTAAGAGCGACACAGCCGTTGTGGCCTTCGACCGCTCGAAGGAATGGGTTTATTTTGAGCACGACACGGGCGAGCGGGCTGACCGCCTGCTGGCATCCGACAACTTCGAGGTGGCTGGAGCCGACCAGGTGTTCCACCCAGCTACGAAGGTATGGGTAAGCCGCAATCGCGTCTATGTCATTAGCAACAAAGTGAAGAAGCCTGTTGCCGTACGCTATGCCTGGCGCGACTGGGTGGTGGGCGACTTGATGCACGATGGTCTGCCCGTCAGCTCGTTCCGTACAGACGATTGGGAACCTGCCAAGAATACTGCCTCCCAAAAGACGGGAGATTATAATAACCCTAAATAAGAAGCCTATGTATCGCATCTTTTTATTTTCTATTTTTTATTTTTTATTTAGCCCCGTAGGGGCGCAAGCCTCCATTGGGGCGCAAACCTCTGTGGCAGGGCTGTTTCCCTTGAAGGATAGTGGTCGACTGGTGTGGAACTTCAATGCGGGCTGGCGCTTCCATTTAGGCGACGTCGCAGGTGCAGAAAAGGCCGATTTCAACGATGCATCGTGGGAGGTGGTGTCGACGCCGCATAGCGTCCAACTGATGCCCGCTGAAGCTAGTGGTTGTCGTAACTATCAGGGTATTGCGTGGTATCGCAAGCACTTCCGTCTGCCCAAGGAGTGTGCAGGTCGTGACGTCACCCTGCATTTTGAGGCCATCATGGGCAAGCAGACCATCTATGTGAACGGCCAGAAGGTCAAAGACCACGAGGGCGGCTATCTGCCTATCAGCATTTCTCTTGCTGGTTGTTCTGTAGGCGACGATTTAGTCGTCGCCATCAAAGCCGACAACAGCGACGACAAGACCTATCCGCCAGGCAAGAAGCAGATGACGCTCGACTTTGCCTATCATGGTGGCATCTATCGCGACGTGTGGCTCATCGCCAAAAATAAGGTGGCTATCACGGATGCCCTTGAAGAACAAAAGGTCGCTGGTGGAGGCATTTTTGTTCATTATGCCAATATCAGCGAAAAGAGTGCCGAGGTCTTTGTCAATACGGAGGTGCACAACAACGACACACGTCCTCGCACCATAGTTGTCGAAAACTGCTTCGTCTCTTTTGCTGCGATTCCATCGCAGCGCACCAAACTGAAGTTAGCACCAAGCGAAACTCGCACCGTCACCCAGCGTTTCTTCGTCAAGAACCCCAAACTATGGTCGCCGGAGTCGCCTTATTTATACAATGTAAGCACCCGAATTAAGGAAGGAAAGAATATTCTCGACGGGGGTGTAACCCGTATTGGCATACGTTCGTTCGAGTTCGTTGGTACTGACGACGCCCAACGGCGCCAGCCGGGCTTCTACCTGAATGGCAAGAAGTACCATCAATTAGTAGGTGCCAATCGCCATCAGGACTTTGCCTATGTGGGCAATGCCCTGCCTAACTCGCAGCAATGGCGTGATGCCAAGCGACTGCGCGATGCAGGATTTACGATTATCCGTACGGCCCACTATCCGCAGGATCCGTCGTTCATGGATGCCTGCGATGAAATGGGACTTTTTGTCATTGTCGCCACACCTGGTTGGCAGTATTGGAACAAGGACAAGGGTTGGGACGAAAAAGTGCACGAAAACACCCGCAACATCATTCGTCGCGATAGAAATCACCCCAGCGTGCTGATGTGGGAACCCATCTTGAACGAGACGCGTTATCCGGAGGATTTTGCCCTGAAGGCCCTTCAGATTACGAAAGACGAATATCCTTACCCCTATCGCCCTGTCGCTGCTGCTGATGTGCACTCCGCTGGGGTGAAGGACCATTACGATGTGGTATATGGCTGGCCGGGCGACGATTTCAAGGACGACAAGCCTCGTCAGTGCATCTTTACGCGCGAGTTTGGCGAACTGGTCGACGACTGGTATGCCCATAACAACCTAAATCGCGCTTCACGCTCGTGGGGTGAGCGTCCCATGCTGACGCAGGCCCTCACGTTGCTGAAGAGTACCAACGAACTGTTTCACACCACCGGACAGTTTATCGGAGGCTGTCAGTGGCACCCCTTCGACCATCAGCGCGGCTATCATCCTGACCCCTATTGGGGTGGTATCTACGACGCCTTCCGCCAGAAGAAAACGGCCTTCGATATGTTTGCGGCCGTACTTTCATCGAATGTCGCGACAGAATCGCGACAAACAGTAAAGCCTCTTGTAAGCATTGCTCATGAGATGACGCAGTTCTCAGAAAAAGACGTCACCATTTTTTCGAATTGCGACAGTGTGCGCCTGACGATGTATGATGGTGAACATTGTTGGACGCAACCCGTAGAGGGAGGAATGGCGGTCTTCAAGGATGCCTGGGACTTTTTTGAGGCTCGTAATTGGAGTTATACTAAGCGCAACTGGCAAAACGTCAAGATAGTGGCAGAGGGTATTATCGACGGGCAGGTGGTATGCAAAGTGGAAAAAATGCCTTCGCGTCGTAGTACCAAACTACGTCTTTATGTCGATGAAATGGGCAAAAATCTTGTAGCTGATGGATCGGATTTCGTCGTCGTAGTATGCGAAGTGACTGATGACTTGGGTCATGTGCGCCGCCTAGCCAAAGAGAATATTGTCTTTACAGTCGAGGGTGAGGGCGAAATCATTGGCGACGCTTCCATCAATGCCAATCCGCGTGCTGTGGAGTGGGGTTCTGCCCCTGTGCTCATCCGAAGTACTCGTCGGGCAGGTAAGATTAAAATCAAGGCTGAGGTGCAGTTCCCTGGAACCCATGCCCCCACACCAGCAGAATTGGAAATAGAGAGCGTGCCCTACGACGTGCCGATGTGTTTGGCAAGTGATGTTAGTGTAACTAGTACGACTAGTACAACTAGTACGACTAGGAATAATAGCCCCACACTCTCTGATGCAGAGAAAAATAAGCTTTTGCAGGAGGTGGAAGCGCAGCAGGCTGACTTCGGACTGCAAAAATAAAACGAAAAATCCAAATAAATTTGGTTTTTCATTCGATTTGCACTACCTTTGCAGGCAAAATTAAAAAAGAAAAGATGAAAAAATATGTAATAGCCGCTTTGGTGGCCCTGACTATGGCCTCATGCGGAGAGAAAAAGTTCCATGTAGAAGGTAACATTTCCAACGCCAAAGACTCAGTGCTTTATTTCGAGAACATAGCGTTGACGGGAGTGGAGAAGTTGGATTCTGTGAAGTTGGGTGAAGACGGCTCGTTCAGTTTCAGTGGTGCCCAGACTGAGGCCCCTGAGTTCTACCGTCTGCGTATTCACGACCAGATTATCTCGCTGTCGATAGACTCTACGGAGACGGTAACTATCAAGGCCGCGTATCCGCAGATGGCTTCGCAGTATGAGGTCAGCGGTTCTGAAAACTGCGAGAAAATCAAGGAACTGGCCCTGTTACAGATGAATCTGCAGCAGAAAGCCATCAAGGTGAGTCGCGACGAGGCACTGACCGTCGACCAGATGAACGACAGTATTCTTTCGATGATACAAGTCTACAAGCAGGACGTGAAGAAGCGTTATATCTTTGCTCATCCTGACAAGGCATATAGTTATTTTGCTTTGTTCCAGACGTTGGGCAACACCTTGCTTTTCAACCCTCGTACCGATCGTGACGATATCAAAGCCTTTGCTGCTGTTGCCACCAGTTGGGACACAAACTGGCCTATGGCCGAGCGTGGTGCCAACTTGCACAACATTGCCATTGAGGGTATGAAGAATGTGCGTATTGCCGATGCTGAGAACAGTCGTACCATCGATGCCTCGAAGGTTCAGGAGGCAGGACTCATCGACATTGCCCTGCGTGACAACAAGGGACAGATGCGTCACTTGACGGAGCTGAAGGGCAAGGTGGTACTTCTCGACTTCCATTTGTTTGCTATGGACGAGTCGCCTGCTCGTATCCTGCTGTTGCGCGAATTGTATAACAAGTACCATACCCAGGGTTTTGAGATTTATCAGGTCAGTCTCGATGGTGATGAGCACTTCTGGAAACAGCAGACTGCTGCCTTGCCTTGGATCAGTGTCCGTGAGGTAAACGGTGTAAACTCGTCAACGCTGTCTATTTATAATGTGCAAAACGTGCCTGAATTCTTCCTCATCGATCGTGGCAACAATATCGTGGGTCGTTCGCAGACCATCAAGGATGTGGAACAGACGATCAAGTCCCTGTTGTAAATTGTATGAACGTTCAGATAGAGCCTACGTGGAAAGAATACCTGCAGGGTGAGTTCGAGAAGCCTTACTTTGCCCAGCTTGTCCAGTCTGTCCGCCAAGAATACACGGCAGGAACGTGCTATCCGCCAGGCAAACTGATTTTCAATGCCTTCAACCTGTGTCCCTTCGACCAGGTCAAGGTGGTTATCATCGGACAGGATCCCTATCATGAACCAGGACAGGCTCACGGACTTAGCTTCTCCGTTCAGGATGGTGTGATGTTTCCTCCCTCTCTACAGAACATCTTCAAGGAAATTCAACAGGACTTGGGTACACCTATTCCCACTTCGGGCAATCTGACGCGTTGGGCTGAACAAGGCGTGCTGTTGCTTAACGCTACACTGACCGTTCGTGCCCACATGGCGAATAGTCACTCGGCATTGGGTTGGCAGAAGTTTACCGATGCAGCTATCCAGGCATTGGCCCAGCATCGCCAGCATCTGGTATATCTGTTGTGGGGAGGTTATGCACGTTCGAAGGCCTATATGATTGACAAACAAAACAATCTCGTTTTGGAATCTGTCCATCCCTCACCTCTTAGCGCTAATCGCGGAGGGTGGTTTGGTCAGCATCAATTCTCGCGCTGTAATGCTTATTTGCAGCAAAACGGATTGTCGCCCATTAATTGGTAATATCGAAATATCGTCATAACGGTATAACGTAATAACGAAGATAACAATGCAAATTCCCCCTATCCTTGAAGTCGGAGGCATCTTGATTTCTTCAGAGATACTGACTGAGTACTTCTGTTGCGACTATGAGAAGTGCAAGGGCATCTGCTGTGTGGAAGGCGATGCGGGAGCCCCTGTGACAATGGAGGAGATTGCTGCCATTGAGGATTCTCTGGACATTGTCTGGTCCGACCTTTCTGCTTCTGCTCAGAGCGTTATCGACAAGCAAGGTGTGGCTTATGCTGATAAGGATGGTGATTTGGTGACGAGTATCGTGCGAGGCAAGGATTGCGTGTTTACCTGTTATGATGGTGACAACTGTCTCTGTGCATTGGAAAAGGCCTTCCGTAATGGTAAGACACAGTTCTGCAAGCCCATCAGTTGTGCCCTGTACCCCATTCGCGAGAAGAACTTTGGCAACGGACTTATTGGTCTGAACTACAATCGCTGGGTGGTGTGCAAGGATGCCGTTGAAAAAGGGAAGGCATTGCGCCTTCCCGTTTATCAGTTCTTAAAGGAGCCCCTTATCCGTCGTTTTGGCGAAGCTTGGTACGAGGAACTCTGTGAAGTAGCCGACCAGCTGCTTGCTGCCGAGGGAGAATAGTTTGTCACATTTCGACAGACAGGGTCTTTCCGGCTTTCAGTTTGATAGTCTTACGCTGACCATTATATAATAAGGTGACGCGACCTGAACACTTAGCTTTGATATTGGCTGAGCACACCTTTCCATCTTTCCATTCGAAACTGACCTCATAGCCTCCGCGGGCACAGAGTCCGCTGACTGTTCCGTTCTTCCATTCCTTGGGACAGGCGGGCAAGAGTTCGATGAGCGTAACATCATTGTTAAGGGATGATTGCATCAGCATCTCGCAGACGCCAGCAGTACCTCCGAAGTTGCCGTCAATCTGGAAAGGTGGATGGGCGTCGAAAAGGTTGGGATAGGTACCACCTCCATTACTGTAATTGGGGTTTTTGTTTCCTTCTGGTGCTACAGCCGTAAGCAGTTTGCGATAAATCTGATAGGCCTTCTCGCCATGATGTAGTCGTGCCCATAGGTTGATACGCCAGCCCGTACTCCATCCTGTCGTCTCGTCACCCTTTTGGATGAGCGTTTGTTCTGCGGCTTTCTGTAAATGAGGTTCTGTCAGATGATGTCCTGGATAGAGTCCGATGAGGTGTGATTGGTGACGATGCTTTGGGTCAAAGTCCTTCCAGTCGTAATACCACTCGTTGAGGTCACCCTCTTTACCAATGGTATAAGGGCGCAGGCGGTTTAACGCCGTTTTGTATGTGGCGATGTTATCGCCACAAACGGAACTTGCAGCAATGACATTCAGCAACAGTTCGCGAATGATGGCCAAGTCGGCTGTGCCCCCATAGCAAGTAACACCATGATAGCCCTTATCCGTAACATATTCATTCTCAGGCGACGTGCTGGGAGCTGTGATAAGTTCCTCAGGGTTGTTGGGGTTGGGGATGAGCCAATCGAGACAGAAGTCTGCAGCACCCTTCATAAGCGGATAAGCCACATTCTTTAGATATTCCTTGTCTTGCGTAAACAGATAGCGTTCCCATAGCGTTTGCACCAACCAGGCACCACCCATATTCCAACAGCTCCACATGGGACTCTCTCTGTTTTCGCCTACGGGGTTTGTCATTGCCCACAGGTCGCTGTTGTGGCTGGCGCACCAGCCGTTGTCAACGCCATAGAAATGGTGAGCCGTATGGCGTCCGTTCATAGCGAGTGCTCGGACAAAGTCTTCCAACGGCTCTGCCATCTCAGCAAGGTTGGCTGTGAAGGCAGGCCAGTAGTTTTCCTCCAGATTGATATTCATGGTGTAGTTGCCTCGCCAAGGCGACCAGAGCTGTGGTGCCCACAGACCTTGCAGATTGGCGGGAACGCCTTTGGTACGAGAGCAGGAAATGAGCAAATAACGACCAAACTGGAAGTATAGCGTCTCGAGATAGCGATTGTTGGTGCCTTCTCGTAATAATTGGTCGGTTGGTATGTCTAGTTTGTCGTCGTCATACGACGACATACCCAACAGCAGTTTCACGCGGTCGTAGTATTGCTGGTAGTCGGCGATGTGACGTCGGCGGAACTCATCGTAACTCAGATTGCGGGTATGCCAGATAGCGTCGGTGGCTTTCTCCAGATAGGGCGCGCCCTCCTTGACAGGATGCTTGTCATAGCCATTGAAACTGGTTTCGTTGACCAGATAGACAGTGGCCTCTTTGGCATTCGAGATGGTGAGGGTGGAGTCCGCAGCATGAACAGTCCCATCAGTAGTAACCTGTAGCATGGTGCAGAAATGAATCGTCTCCATCGCGTCGCCAGTGGCGTGACCAGTCATGGTGAGTTGGTTGTTGCTGCCTTTCACATGATGAGGGACCTGTGCAGTCATCACAAGTTTGCAGTTGATGTCGCCCTTCAGTCGGATGGCGATGAGCTTGTCAGGATTTGAAGCGAAATACTCTCGTGTGAAGGTCTTGCCGTAGCGCACAAAGCGGTCGTTGACGAGGGCACTGTCAAGATTCAATTCTCGACGATACCCGCTCGTATTCCCCTTGTTCTCATCAATGATATAGAGGGTACCCAAGGGTTGATAGAACTCTGAGTTATGCCCCTCGACGTGCAGTTGCAGCGAGTCGGCGCGGGCATAATCCTCTGCAAACAAGGTCTTACGAATCTCAGGAATCCACTTAGCGGCTCCTGCTCCTTCTTGGTGGTCAACGGGTTTACCTGTCCAGAACGTGATGTCGTTCAAGTGGATGAGGCAGGTGTCTGCACCACCATATACCAATGCCCCTAACTTGCCATTGCCAATGGGCAACGACTCTTCAAAATAACGTGCTTCGTGGTTGTACATCAACCGCATGGCGGGCTGTGTCTGTGCTGTGCCACTCAATGTGGCCATCAGCGTGAGAATAGTCAGTAGTTTTTTCATATCTGAGCACAAAAGTACAAAAAAGCTGTCAAAAAGCCAAAAAAAACTTGGGAATTCGCAACCTTATTTGTATCTTTGTGGCGAAAGATCATTTTTTATTCACTAAACAAAGCAAATACAACAATGAAAGAACTGAAAGGAACAAAAACAGAGAAGAACTTGCAGGAAGCTTTTGCAGGTGAGTCAATGGCTCGTAACAAGTACACCTATTGGGCTTCGAAGGCCAAGAAGGACGGCTATGTACAGATTGCCGCTATCTTTGAGGAAACTGCAG
>CAMHUU010000004.1 GCA_946188395.1 uncultured Prevotellaceae bacterium
TTTCCGCTGTTTTCGGAATTACCCGAACCGCTGTTTTCGGAATTACCCGAACCGCTGTTTCCGGAACCACTCTGCAGCACGCTGCCCTGTCCGGCATTGTTCAGATACTGGCTGTTCAGTGTGCTGATGCCCGCCGAACCGCCGCGGTCCAGCGACTCCTGCAGCGTGTATCCGTTGTCCGGGTTCATCACCACCAGTCGTGCGTCGCTGCGTCGCCATGTGTCGTCGCTGTTCTGTCGGCTTACGATGCAGCCCGCTGCGGCTATTGTGCGCCCCATGTTCAGCTTCAGCTGCCCGTCGGCGTAGCTCAGTGTGTGGAACTGGCCCTCGTTGCGTACTGAGGGCAGGTTGATTCGTCCGCCGCTGACGAATGCCGTCGAGAGTGCAGCCTGCGATCCGTCCTCATTCGTCGGGTCGAGGATGACTCGTGCGAAGTGGAACGTATGACCACGGTCCGTCTGGTTGGCGTTGATGACCACGAAGGTCAGCTGGTCGCCACGCTGCAGCCCGTAGGTGTCAATCACGCTCTGGTAAGTGTTCTCGGGCAGTGCCATCAGTGCGCCGGGCAGTGCGTCGTCCTCGTCGGTGGCGGTCAGTGTCACCACGGGCAGCGAGCCGCGTGCAATCTGGTATTCGTTCACCACGAAGAGGTTCGAGCCGATGGGGTTGAAGGCGTACAGCTCGTACAGGTCGACGCCGTCCGCCACGGCCTTCTCCACCTTGTCGCGGAGCACCCGCAGGTTGTACTGCTGGAATGCCGCCATGGTCTGCTGTCCCTTCTTGTAGCCCTCGTACGAGTGGTCGGTGATTTCCTTCATCGCACTGTAGGCACGTCCTACTGTCGACATCAGCGTGCGCTGAATCATCTGTGCCACGGTCTGTGGGTTCGATGGAGTCACCACCTCACGGATGATGGTTTCTCCGTTTGCTCCTTTCTGGAGCGCTGCTCCTGCCAGCTTGCCTTTCGCGCCGCGGAGCCAAAATCCTGTTTTTGCCATTTTTCAATTCAATTTAAAAATTTGTTAGACATTTGTTTAATTCTCACCCCATTCTCACAATTTATTTGTTCATAAACGGGAGTTGACTTGGAGTTGGATGGGAGTTGAACCGGAGCTCCATGGGATTCTGCTCTTACCGTCTCCTTCGTCATCTGGGTGCAAAGTTAAGGCAAAAAACACAGCCAAACAAGACTTGCACAACACTTTCGTTTTTATGAAAATTCTTGTGCAATTCTAAAAATGTTATTTTTGTTAATTGTTAATTCCGAGGGGTTTCCTGCGGTGCGCGCGTTTATTATTAATATATAAAATTTTATTATTAAATATATTATTTTTTAAAGAAGTACACCCCCACGTAAGTCCCCCACGAACTACCCCAAATTAACAATTAACAAAAGTAACAAAATGCACAAAACTGCAAACGACTGCAAACAACCGTTAACAAATGTATATTCCTCGCCTCGAAAGGAAGAGTCGCATCGCGATGCCCCCCATCAATAAGAATTAAAAGTTTTCTGTGGGAAAGTTTTGGCGCTGGACGATGACCATAACAAGTGGTGGTTCTCGGCCACAGACATTGTGCGTGCCATCAATGATGAAGATGACTATGTCAAGGCAGGAAACTACTGGCGATGGCTCAAAAAGAAGCTCAATACAGATGGACTTCAACTCGTGAGTGTCACTCACGACTTCAAATTCCAGTCTCCTGATGGCAAACAACGTGCTGCTGATGCACTCGATGCCGAGTGCGTGCAGACAGTAGCAAAGAACTATCCAAATAATCGTGCCCGTAAGTTTCTTGACTGGTTCACCTATAGTGATAACAGCATCGACGGGCAGAGCAAGAAGAAGGCCTATACCCTTATAGAGAGTGGATTACTTGACTCTATGGAGCCGGGAACCATCAAATGCCTGCAGCAGATTCATGCCTACATCTTTGGCGGTCTCTACGACTTTGCAGGGCAGATTCGCAAAAAAACTATTTGGAAGGATGGAACGCTGTTTTGTCGTGCAGAATATCTGATGAAGAATCTGGCTATCATCGAGGCGATGCCAGAGAGCACTTTCGATGAAATAGTAAGCAAATACGTAGAGATGAATGTGGCACATCCCTTTATGGAGGGCAATGGGCGTGACATGCACACGAGGACAGTCCCCGTGTGCACACGGATTGATAACAACAAAGGCTGCCTCGAAAGACAGCCTTCATCAGTTCCTTTTATAGTGCAGTATGAAAGTCGAAACAATCAAGTGCACTTTCTGGCTGCAAAGATAGGGATAATTTCTGAATCTTCCAAATATTTTTGCAACTTTTTAAGCTCACACGGTGCCTGTGAGGTCGGGGCAAGCAAACACTATCAGGACTCACGCGGTATGCTGCGTGGGTCCTTTTCATTTTGATAGATTTTGATTCAGGTTTTTTTAGATTTTAAGGAGTAGAACGACGCCCCCAATCAAGAAGAAATGAAAGATTTCTGTGGGAAAGTTTTGAGGTCAGGATTTTATTTCGTATCTTTGCACCGTCAGAACATTTGTTTTGGCTATCCGGGCAGAATCCCGAGGGGGCAGGACTTCAATGACACCGCCTCAGGAGCAAGACATCACGAACCCTACTCCATTTTGAAAACCATCCTACAAGGGGTGGTTTTATCTTTGTTTTTAAATAATTACTCCTTTCGTTTGGAATATTCGAAATAATTTTGTACTTTTGCCAACAAATATGCTACTACAAAAATGATGAAGTTACGAAACGCAACACATAACTCGCTAAATATGAGGGGCTTAATAAAACTGCCCCTTGTAATCGCAGAATCGGTTCTATAATTACTGAATTTTACTATCTGATTATGAAGAAAGAAATCATCAATGAGCTATATAGTGCATTCGAACAAGCAGCACTCGAAGTAGACGGTGTGGAATGTTGGAGTGCAAGAGAGTTGCAAAAGCTGCTCGGTTACAGTAAATGGGAGAACTTTACAAATGTAATCAGCAAGGCAAAAATCGCTTGTGAGAACGTTGGGCACAATATCTCAGACCATTTTCCTGACGTCAGGAAAATGGTCGCCTTAGGTAGTGGTTCTGAACGCGATATTGATGATGTTATGCTTACTCGTTACGCCTGCTATCTGATAGCACAGAATGGCGATCCGCGTAAAGAACAAGTAGCCTTTGCTCAGACCTATTTTGCTGTTCAGACTCGTAAAGCTGAACTAATTGAACAACGCTTGTTGGAGGTGGAACGTGTGAAAGCTCGTGCCAAGCTGCAAGAAACAGAGAAAATACTTTCAGGTGTCCTGTATGAACGTGGGGTTAATGATAAGAGTTTTGCCGTTATCCGTTCCAAAGGTGACCAAGCCTTATTCCGCCTTAACACAGCCACACTTAAGCGTAAAATGGGCGTTCCTGCCAGTCGTCCATTGGCTGACTTCCTTCCAACTATCAGCATCAAGGCCAAGGATTTTGCTGCTGAGATGACCAGTGTGAATGTGCAGACGAAAGACCTGCAGAGCGAAACAATGATAGCTAAAGAGCATATAGACAATAATGCTGCCGTGCGTCGTATGCTTTTAGAGCGCGGCATTGTTCCCGAAGAATTACCCACAGCTGAAGATATCAAAAAAGTGGAACGCCGTTTGGCCAGCGAAGAGAAAAAAGCGGTGGAAAACAAGAAGAAAAAGTAACAATCTCATTGCTTAGTCCTACAAGTAGGACGCCGCAGCTATTAATATAATTGTTATTGGTAGAATATCCTCGCCTCCTGCGACGGGCCGCGAGGTTTTAAAAAGAAACAAATAAAACAAGATATATGGACAAAGAAGAATTCAACGAAAAGCAAATTGATGCCCTTGACAAAGCGATGGTTATACAAACGCTTAGTGAAGAGCTGGATAAAGATATTGACGAACTGCTCAGGCGGTTTTGTCTACCTGATGAATACAAAATGCCAGTTCTGACTACTGTATCTGCTCGTCTTATCTTCCAGAAAGGGCTTTTATTAGGCATTCCCGAAGGGTTGGAAACCGTTAGGCAAGTTTTCCTTTACGGTTTAGACACGCAATTAGACCAATTAATGCAGGCCGAAGCGAAGAAGAAAGAAGAATAACCCCTCGTCCTGGCACGCGCCGTGATATGATAAGAGTGTGAACGCAGTTGATGCAACGCTGGGCGAGGTTTTAAAATATTAGTAAAAGATCATCATTCCTGAGAGCAGGAAGGTGTAGTTAATTGATAATAACATTCACCTTCACCCTTCGTGAGAATCGTGAAGTTTTCATTTTGTCCTAAAGAAATAATTTATGCAAATTCCTATCTGATTCCATATTTTTTCGTATCTTTGCAAACGATAACCGATAACAAACAATAAATATTCTATGAAACAAAAGACTTATCAGATTATTACAAAAATAAAACCCACGCTGGTGCGCGGGTTGAAGCTAATCTACGGCTTATAGCCTTGTTGTGAAAAGTCTCACAATCGTATCTTCGGTGCAAAGATATAACAAAATAATGAAATTTACAAATAAATCACGATAAAAATGAGTATAATTGTTGGATTTGACCTTGGAACGAACTCTTTAGGAGTTTCTGTACGCAACACCGCATTGGGTGATAATATAAAAGAACAGCTAGAGTATTATTCCGTCGATATATTTGATTCTGGAGTAGGAAATAATAAAAGTGGGGAATACTCATATGCCGCCGAACGTAGTAAGGGCATTCGTCAGAGAAGACTTTACGATGTGCGTAGGCGCAGACGCTGGGAAACCCTAAAATATCTTATAAAATATGGTTATTGTCCTCTTTCAATGGATGAATTGAAGGCATGGATGACGTACAGGAAGAGTGAAGGTTTGTTTAGGAAGTATCCAATTAATAACAAAGAGTTTATGAATTGGATTCGCTTGGATTTTGATGGCAACGGTAAAACCGACTGCACTCCTTATAAACTCAGGTATGATTTAGTCAATCGCCAATTCGACTTTACAGACAAAACAGAATGCTATCGATTTGGGCGTGCCATATTCCATATTTGTCAGCATCGTGGTTTTAAAAGCAGTAAGGGCGAAACACTGTTAGGGCAAGGAGATGAAACTGAACAGGACCTCGCGAAAGAGATGGAAAAATCCGAGCATGAAAAGTTTGACAAACTTAAATCTTTCATGGATGAGAATAATTGTAAGACAGTAGGCGAAGCTCTCCATCTTTTGGAACGTACTGGTATGCGTATTAGAAATAGCGAATATCAAGCGGTCAGATCCAAGCTGAAAGAAGAAATAAAGGAAATTTTCAACTATCAGGATGGTCTTGACATTCAGTCTGATTTCTATACACATTTAATTAGCGAAGACAAACATGTAGGCTGTATTTTCTATAAGAATCAGCTACGTTCTCAAAAGGGCCTTATTGGGCATTGTACGATGGAAACCACTAAACCTCGTTGCCCGATTAGTCATCCTGATTTCGAAAAATACAGAGCCTTTAGTTTTATTGCAAACATTAAAATACGCGAAACAACTGATGAAGAGTGGCATCCTTTGGACTTGGAAACGAAGAGATATGTCTACGACACCTGTTTCCTCTCGTTTGTAAGCCCCGATTTTGAATTCAAAAGGATACGTGATGCTTTGGTAAAAAAGTTGGGCCATGCTTTTAGCTACGAGCCAAACAAGAAAGGAACCATCAACTATAGTGATAAGCAAAATGTTGCTGGTTGTCCTGTATCTGCGAGACTAAAGAAATTACTCGGTGAGGATTGGGAAACACATATTATTCAAGGAATAAAGGAACGTAACAGCCAGAGCAAGAAAACCCCTCAGAGGCACGTTGTAACATATTCAGCAGAAGACATCTGGCATTATTGTTTCACTACCGACGAAAAAGAAGATATAGAAAATTTTGGCAGAAACACGCTAAAGTTTGACGATGATAAGATAAAACAACTCATTGCCCTTTGGTCATCCATAAAACAAGGCTATGGAATGTTAAGCAGAAAGGCCATTCGTAATATCACTCGTATGTTACTATATGGTTTAGACAATAAAGATGCTATTTTACTTGCAAAGATACCTGATATCGTTGGCCTTGACAAATGGGGACGAAACGAAGATAACGTTAGGGACATCTTGTCTGAATATAACACCAAATTGAATGCGGACTATAGTCGCGAACGCACTTTGTGTAATATCACGAATACCCTGATAGCAAACTACAAAGCAATAGAACAAAACGTCTTTGCTTACAAGGATGTAGAATATCAGCTTGATGCATCTGACATAAAAGATGTTGATAATGCAGTTGTTGACTATTTTGGTGAGGACACTTGGTCCCAGATGAGCGCAGACGAACAAGAACCTATTATAGAAGAGGTAAGGAAACGTTATCAAACCTTCTTCTCTACAAGTAAGCGGGAGTTTTGTAAGAACAAACCACTTGCAGATTATTTTTCCAGTTTCTTAGCAACTCGTATACCAAACTTTAATCAAGATCTTCTTAAGAAGCTCTACCACCCTAGTATGGCAGAGTTTCCCACAGGTGAATTAGACAAGAAAGATTCCAATGAATGTAGGCTAGGCAGTCCAAAACTTGGTGGCATTAAGAATCCTGTTGCACTTCGCACATTGCATGTACTCCGTAAAAAGGTGAATGCAATGCTTGACCGACATATGATTGATCCGGAAACTACCCGTGTCGTTATTGAAACAACTCGTGAAATCAATGACGCCAACATGAGATGGGCCATTGAGCAATATCAAAACAAACGGAAGGAAGAAAACAAGGCTATCGAAGATCTGCTTAGTGAGTTCTTCCCTAAAGGCGATATTAGCGATGAGAACTATGACAAGGCGAATAGTTTTATGACTCAGGGATGCAGCAAAGATAATCCGGATGAAATAGATAGTGATTATCTTTATGGTGATAGTATGCTATTCCCCTTTACTGGAAAGAAAGAAAAGGTTGATGCTGATAGGCAGAGGCTGGTTTTGAAATACAAACTATGGAAACAACAATATGGTATTTGCCTATATACTGGTAAACGTATCAGTTTCAGTAGTTTGTTTGACGATAATAAATATGACATTGAGCATACTCTCCCAAGAAGCAAATCCTTTGATGATTCTCAAGCTAACCTGACCGTTTGTGATTATTACTTTAACCGCTCAATCAAAGGAAATAAGCTACCTACGCAATTAGCCAACTATGAAGAGGATGCGATAATCAATGGTGTTAAATACACCGCCATTAAACCCAGGCTCGCAGCTTGGGAGAAAAAAGTGGAAAGTTTGAAGGATCGCGTTGACTATTGGAAAGCCCAATCAAGAAAGGCTCAAGACAAAAACCGAAAAGATGATTGCATTCGCCAGCGTCACTTGTGGCAGATGGAATATGACTTCTGGAAAGACAAACTCATGCGTTTCAAGATGAAAGAGATACCACAAGGTTTCCGACATCGTCAAATTTCCGACACAGGAACCATTAGCCGCTATGCAGTATTATACTTGAAGACGATATTCCATAGTGTAGATGTACAAAAAGGAGAAGTGACTGCAACCTTCCGAAAGATTTTGGGGTTACAAGGTATAGAAGAGAAGAAAGACAGATCGCTACATTCACACCATGCTATTGATGCAGCTGTTCTTACTATGATACCCGTTGCAGCCAAAAGAGAAAAAATGCTCAAACTGTTCTATGAAAGAGAAGAATCAGTTAAAGGTACCTATGATTACGAGCGTCTTACCAACGAACTGGCACTTGAAATTGATAGCTGCAACTTTGGGAATCAGCCAGAGAAGATAGCTGATATTATAAACAAGAACATCTTGATTAATCAAATAAAAAAAGAGAAAACCCTCATACCTTCAAGTAAGGTTTGGAGAGCACGCGGTAAAAAAATGCTGTTCAAACAAAAGGATGGGAGAAGTTTTTATAGAACAAAGAAAGGTGATTCTATCAGAGCTTCCCTGCATCTAGATACCATATATGGTGCCATCATGTACCCGATGAAGGACGAAACAACTAAAAAGCCTATTGTGCAAGAAGGTCATTTTGTTTACGATGAAAATGCTGTTCCAAAGATGGTGTCTCGTATCCCTGTCAATAAATTAACTAGTCTTGAATCGCTAGATGCTATTGTGGATTATTCTTTGCGTGAGGATATCAAAAAACAAATCGAAAAAAGGATGGCTAAGGGTAAATCTTTCAATGCAGCACGTGATGAGGGACTTTGGCTATTAGATAATAATGGTCATGAAATAAAGGTAGATAAGTATGGGAAAAACATAAACCCCATAAGGCATATCAGATGTTTTGTAAAAGCGGGCCGTGGATATCTTACACACGACAAGGCACTTCAATTAAAAAAGCATACTCATGTGAGTGAGAAAAATCTCGTAAATATTACCGATAGAAGACATCGGAATATTGTATATGTGGTTAATGAAGATAATTGTGTGATGTTGTTATATTCTGCGGTGGTTCGTGGCAAATTAAAGAGGGCTGCTCGTATTTTGAACGCATTAGAGGTTGCAGAGCTCAAAAGAAACAACCCTCACTTAAAGCATTTGTCCGATATTGCAAATGAACCTTACTATCAGACAATTACTAAGAATAAAGAAGAATATACCTATTATGCTTCACTCATTCCAGGCACAAGGGTGTTGAGATGGGAGAACAACTATGAGGAACTGCTTGAAATGACTCATGAAGAATTATCTAAACGATTATTTGTTGTGAGGAATTTCAACAACAAAGGCACGACAGTACAGCCTAAATATACAATTTACCTTCAGTCTCATATAGAAGCAGAGGAAAACAATCAAACAGTAGTTCCTCAGGATTTTAATTATCTTATTGAAGGATATGATTTTGAAATTAACAATTTGGGCGAACTATCTTTCTCGGATTGCTTATGATAAAGAAAACGCTTTGTTTCTCAAACCCAGCCTACATCAGTTTATGCAATAGGCAGTTAGTCATTCAGATTCCAGATATAGAGAAGAACGACAAACTTACAGCTGATTTTAAGAAAATGAATGAACGTACCATCCCGATTGAGGATATCGGGGTGGTCGTTTTAGAAAATAAGCAAATTACTATCACTACAGGCGCGATTGAAGCTCTGCTTGACAATAATGCAGCACTTATTACCTGCGATAGTCGCTGTATGCCTACGGGACTTATGCTACCACTTTATGGTAATACGCTCCAAAGCGAACGTTTCCGTGACCAGATTGAAGCTTCATTGCCGCTTCTCAAACAACAGCTTCGCTGGCTAAATGTTTTCGAGGTGAATCGCGAATTTTATCATATCCCGACATGCAATGACTACTTCGTATCGCTTGAGTGAATATCGCGTTATGTGGATACTTGTGTTTTTTGACTTGCCTACAGAAACCAAAAAAGACCGCAAGGCTGCGGCAAAGTTCCGTAAGGACTTGCAAGGAGACGGATTCACGATGTTTCAATTTTCCATATATATCCGACAATGTGCCAGTCGCGAAAACATGGATGTACATATAAAAAGGGTACATAGTTTCCTTCCGGAAGACGGAAAAGTTGGAGTTCTCTATATAACAGATAAGCAATTTGGAGAAATGCAGGTCTTTTATGGTAAGAAGGCTAAGGAAGAAAAAACTCCACCTATCGCCTTGCAATTGGAGCTATTCTAATAGTATGTTTAGAAACAAGAAATCCCGCCATTTGAGCGGGATTCTTAGTATCACAATATCACTTTTCTTTTTGTAAATAACCTCGTATCATTCTGTACCTCAGGTTTTTATCTAAGGTCAGTTGTTTGTGATACGTATGAGATACGAATTTGTAAGCTATTCACAACTGCATCGCTTTCGTGGACTACCGAGGCCGGTTGTTTGTGATACGTATGAGATACGAATTTGTAAGCTATTCACAACGTGTCCGCTGGGACTGAGGAACGAATCACCGTTGTTTGTGATACGTATGAGATACGAATTTGTAAGCTATTCACAACTAAGAAGAATGATGGTTCTGAAACCGAGAGGTTGTTTGTGATACGTATGAGATACGAATTTGTAAGCTATTCACAACGCGGCTGAACTTCGCGGCTACGGTGCAACGTTGTTTGTGATACGTATGAGATACGAATTTGTAAGCTATTCACAACCGACGAAGGAATACCGCCACTCGGCTTCTGTTGTTTGTGATACGTATGAGATACGAATTTGTAAGCTATTCACAACGACAACAGCGACGACCTGCTCGAAGTCATGTTGTTTGTGATACGTATGAGATACGAATTTGTAAGCTATTCACAACCAAGACATCTTCGATAGAGGAGATATTACGGTTGTTTGTGATACGTATGAGATACGAATTTGTAAGCTATTCACAACAGCCGACGTGATAGGTGACGCTGAGATTAGTTGTTTGTGATACGTATGAGATACGAATTTGTAAGCTATTCACAACCCTGCCTAATGGCAACTTCACCGTGCCTGAGTTGTTTGTGATACGTATGAGATACGAATTTGTAAGCTATTCACAACGTTGAACCGATTGTTGCTGTTCTGCGGGTGTCGTTTATGATACGTATGAGATACGAATTTGTAAGAATGTCAAAGAGCAATTGTTAGAGAAGATTATCTCTTACGAGTGCAAAAATACAAAAAGAAAGATAAATATACAAATGTTTTGTAGAAAATTTGTTTTATTCGCATTTTTAACCTATCTTTGCATCGAAATAATTGATCATGGATTCTTTGATCAAAAATGAAATAGTAACTAAAAACGAAATAGAATATAAAATGAGAAAATTATTATTAGGTTTTGCGCTGATTTCGATATCTGTTCAAGCACAGGATCTCAGAGGCGACATCTATAATGACTCAACAGAGTTCGTTATGGTTGAAGATACCGTCATTGATACTGCCGCCATTAGCAACTTTGCTAATCAATATAGAGAAAGTTTGAAAAAAGAATTGGACACCCTACACATAGTCCATGAAGTACTTACACAAATAAGGGATCATGCTGGAAAGGATTTTCCAGAAGATATGTTAGGAAAATACAAGTTTTTCTTAGAATGGTTCAAAACAAATAGCTGCAAGGGCGGTGATGTTTACCAATATGGTGGCGATGGGCAATCCGTTAGCGTAGACTTTGATAAAATTCATAAGCAGCTTGAGAAAAACAAAATCAGCAAGCAGATTGTTGAATTGGCCCCCCGGATTCGCTACAGCGGTAGAATGAAACTGCTAGAATATGATATGAATAGAGATGATTTCGATATTTATAAAAGGGTGAAGAATACAACGACTAAACTACCCCAAAAGAAGGCCTTAGTTTCTATCCCCAACATTTATTATAGACCCCGTGTCTTCATGGAAACGCGCGATGGTGTTTTGGGCAAAAACGTCAATCTAGGGACAATTGAGTTTAACATGTTAGATCGAGGCTGGGAATGGTTGAAGAAAGAAAATAGTACTCATCATAAAAACACTTACCCTGTTGAGTATTATAGCCAGACATATACCTCCCATCCTGAGTATATAATTCGTGTCATTGGTATAGATAATGTACATTATGTGTTCGACAAAACAGGTGATTTGGTATTCACTGCAGGTATCTATAGAAGCCCTCATGGTGAAGTAAATGATTTAAGGAATCACCTTATTTTATTAGAATGCAAAAAAGATTATGAAGCAAATAAATATGACGTAGCCAGTGAGGGACCAGATGTGCAGTATGCAATTAAATATCAGCTGGGCTATTTTAGTGATGAAGAAAAAAAAGCCAAACCCCAATATAGCTTTAATAATAAGACGGCATCAAAATATGTCGAGCAGCTGAAAAACGATCATAGCGAGGAATACAAATACTTGTATGAAATAAAGCGAATAGGTAACAATTCGTTCCGATATAGATATGTGGATTATGAAATGAAACCAACTCATGATGTTTATGTTACTTATTACAAGACAGACCCATTCTTTGTCGGAAAACGAATAGACAAAATAGTAACGTATTAATTAAATGCGGTTCTTTGATTAAATTTGAATAGAAAACTAAAAACGAAATAGAACAATGAAGAAATCTGTCAATGGATGTTTGATTCTTATAATTGCGATTGTCCTCCTGGCATTCGTCTATTTGATATGGACATTTACAATGATGTCATAAAACAATTCAGAAAATATTTGGTGTATTGAGATATTATAATTATCTTTGCAACTCAGAAAATAACATCGTGGAAAAAGATAAGCTCTGACAGCTTTCTCGATATCACTTAAGACCGCAATCGAATAGTACTAATCGGGTAGATTGTCTGCCAGCTCGTGTCGTGGAGATGCGAGCACTGGTAGTTTCAGTCCGATAAGTACAATTGCGGTCTTAGGTGATACTGTTATGAAGGTGCTTGCTCTCCTTTTTTACCAAGATTTCTTAAACTTAATAACTATAATAACTATGGCAATATTTGCTTTTATAAATACCAATTTCTAAGAACTCAATGGACTTTTTGATATACTTCACTTTAGCGCTTTTTGCAACCATCATGATTCTTCTTATCGGAGGAACCATAGGCAATTTTCTGGTTAGATTATATTATACGTTGGATAATGCACGGCTAAAGAGAAAAATTTCAGTATACGGCTATCGTTGTTACTATTTTGGCTACGAAGATATGAACAAAGATGGGCATTGCCTGCAGATAATACCAATACTGAAAGATTTGTATATTAAAAATAGCAGCTTCAACGTGTACTGTAGCAGGCTATCGGAAGAGCGACTGCCACTCAACGTGATGCTGAATTGGGCCCGTAGTGTTGCTGAAGACTTGTTTGCAGCACCAATACCTTCTGTGAAACTGGATCAGTGGAATCACTATTGGAAAAGTAAATTATACACACGTATGACCTTTTTCCATAGCGATTTTCCCAAATATGAGGATTATGAGATGGGATGTCTTTGGGGAACAGTATACTTATGGTTGGCAATTTGTTACGAAAAAGACTTTAATGATTCTTTGATGCAAAGGATAGTACAATTGGCATGCAAAGAAAAAACGGCTGTTCCATATTTTTATCATTTATACAATGCAACTCGCAATTTTAAAGGAGAAAATTACTTCCTAGTATCTATGCCAAATATGGTCGGCGGTGATGTTGATGAAAATCGGCAATACGATAATCAGTTTGGGAATAGTATTAGTGCTGAAGAGATTTATAGTGGCTTTGAGGCTTTGACCGTCAATGAACGTTGTAATGCCCGTAGAGTGTTGAACGATGTATTAGCTGATAGTCCCGCATGGAGTACGATACGGAATGAGATGAAATCGCGTGGATGGTTCAAAGAGACAATCTACCCGATGAGTGAAACTAAGATGGTGGTCAATGGAGACTATGTATTAGAGAAAAATGTAGAGCATGAAGTAGGTGGTGTTGAGGCTGGTGGAACTGGCGTCAGCATCAATCAAAATGAAAAATAATTAGACATATGAATAAGGAAGAATTGCAAGCTGCACTCGAAGCCATTAGCAAAAGTGGCGTCACCGTAAAGGGCGATTTGGTTATAGAGAAGAAAGTGGAATACGAAGTGGCAAATGTCGAGAATGGCGGTATTGGTATCCAGATCAACAATGGGAAGAATGTGCCATTGACTGTTACTGACAAAGACATTAAGGCAACATTAGAAGCGCTACTAAGGTTGAAGGATGAAAAGGACAAACTGCTGTTTAAGAATAAGAAACAATGGTGGGCAGTATATCGGGTGCTGTCCACCTTCTGTCACTATCCTCAACAAATGACCTCCTTTAAGACAAAGATAACCGATATGGAGATTGACTACGGTGGAAATCCCAATGTCATCACATACGACTCATTGACAGATGCTCCGAAAACTGTTCCGCTGATGGCATGTTCGCCTTCTGCATGGGACACGCTGAAAGATAAGAGCGACAACTACAAACAACAGTATGACGTGGCAGAGTTTTTGATGTTGAAATTGGGCATTAAGTCATAGAAAACTCCAATAAGAACCCCAAAACTCCAATAACACCCCCCAACTCGGATAAATTCTGGGTTGGGATTTTTTTTGTGCGTACTTTTGCCGTCGATATCATTTTATGTCAAATTTAAAACAATTACAGGAAATGGAAAAAAGAGTAAAGGTATTGCTGCAGAGCGGGGCTCGCTCGTTTGCAGGGCAGAATGGAGAACAGGTTACGGTGGTGGACGTGCTGCTGGACGATGGTCTGAACCAGTACTTCGCCAGTGCTTTCGACAAAGAGGCTTTGGCGCTGAGTCAGCAGCCGCTGGTGGTGCAGGAACGGGAGTATGCGGTAGACCTGCAGTTGTCGGTGAACAAGAGTCAGGACGGTAAGTATTTCCAGAAGGTGAAACTGACAAGAATCAAACAGTTATGAGCAGAGCGAGACAGCAGATTTTTGTGGATGCAAAGGCGCGAAAGCAATTAATGGAACATTTCAAATGTTATAGGAATACATTGTCGAATGCCATCTATTTCAGGTTCAACAGTGCCTTGGAACGTGAGATCCGCAGCTACGCAGTGAATTTTTTAGAATGTCCTATCATATTATTAGAAGTAAACAAATTATGAACACGAAGAAAGAAAAGGTTGAGATGGTACCCGGCAAGCGTTACAGGGGGTACGGATTTCTGAATGAGTTCAGGGAGTTTTGTTTTGAGCCTGAGGCCGTGGGTTCGCAGGCTGACCGCATCAAGCAGGTGGCGCAGAAGGAGGGTGTGACGATGTCGTACTCGAAACAGTATATTCTGCTGAGGGTGAAGCTGAAGCGTGGGCTGACGGCGATGACACTGGCTCAGGAGCTGATGACGAAATTCCAGTTGATTATTAAATGGCTGAAGGAGTATGATATTTGATGTGTATGAGCCTTTCAAGAACAAGGAAGGTCGGATCGTTCCAGGGGTGAAGCCTCACCCCATGGAATGGTCGGAGATTAAAGCGAAGGTGTTGACGCGACAGGACGTGCGCGAAAAAATCATGGCACACCGCGAGGGGCAGGAGGGTATGAAGATTCAGCTGCCTGCCATCTGCTTCGTGGGACGGTCGACATCGACACGCAAGGCGAGCGCGATGGTGCCTACGCAGCTGGTGATGATTGACATTGACCACTGCCGGGAACCGGAAAAGGCATGGGATGCCATCAAGGCCCGGCTGACGGAACAGCTGGGCTGGGACTGGGTGGTGGACAACGTGATGGTGGCTCACTTGACGCCGAGCCGGGGGCTGCACCTGTTCTTCAAGAGCCAGCCAGGCTGCGCGACGCTGCAGGAGAACATGGCATGGATGAACGAGGTTTGCGACTTCGGGCAGTATGGCGACTACGACGAGGTGGTGCACGACTTTGCGCGCATCTCGTTTGCCTTTCTGCCTGAGGAGCTGCTGTTTGAGAGTGCACACCTGCTGCTGAATACGGGAACGGAGTTCCCTGAGATACTCGTAAACGAGAATCTCGAATGTGGAATGAGGAATGAGGAATGTGGAATGAGGAATGTGGAGTGTGGAATGAAGAATGTGGAGTGTGGAGTACCGACATTGACGGAGGAGGATATGGCGGAAATAGAGCGGTATGACTACTGTGGGGTGCCGGTGAAGCTGATTGTCGAAAAATGGGTGGAGACGAAGGGCGAGCCGGGCCACGGACAGGTGCACAACTACTACAACGACATGGTGAAGAATTTCCGCAACCTGGTGAACAACGACAAGCGTGTGCTGTTTGGTCTGCTGCCGCGATTCGGTCACTCGGCAGAGGAGTGCTGGGGTAGCATAGAGTCGATATGCAGGAAGAACACGACATCGAAGCACGAAAGGGGATTCTACGCGTTTCTGGTGAAGAACGGTTTCTACCAGGAGGAAATGAACAGGAGTCTGAAACAGTTCATGCTGGATGAGAAGAACACAGCGGAACCGACCCCTTTGTGTACTTTGCCGTGGATGCCGCCGGTGTTCCGCGAACTGATAGGGATGGCACCGAAGGACTTCAAGGTGTCGGCATGTAATGCGCTGCTGCCCATCATGGGTACGTTGACGAGCTATCTGGAGGCGGAATACTACTTCGACGCGAGAATCCACACGACGTCGTTCTTCTCGGTAGTCCATGCACCGGCTGGTGTGGGTAAGGGCTTTGCCGAGCGTTATATGAATCTGCTGACAGAGCAGCTGGCTCAGCGCGACGCGGTGCAGAGTCGGCGTGAGGAGATATACACGAAGACCGTCAACAGGAAGGGCGACAACGAGAAGGCTCCGGAGGATCCGTGTACGAGTCTGCGTATCATGCCGACGAAGAATTCGGAGACGGAACTGCTGCAGAAACAGCGCAACAACCACGGATACCACATGCTGACATTTGCCGAGGAGGTGGACTCGTGGGCCAAGGGCGTGAAGGCTGCGGGTGGCAACAAGGACGACATGCTGCGTGTGGCGTGGGACAACGGGAAGTATGGCCAGCAGTTTAAGGGTACGAACACGTTCAAGGGTAAGGTGAACTTGTACTGGAACGTGCTGATAACGGGTACGCTGCCCCGTGTGCTGGCTTACTTCAAGAACGTGGAGGACGGACTGGTGACGCGCTGCTCGTTTACGACCATCTATAACCAGGAGTTTGCGGAAGCGGCTGTGTGGAAACGGCTGACGGAGAAGGAACGGGGGGTGATAGAGCGTTTTCTGGAGCGATGCGACCGGAACACGTACACGAAGCCCTGCACGCTGACGGAGGACGATGTGATGAGCATTCCCGAGTCGCAGTTTGACAAGGAGGTGGACTGGCGCTTCACGTTCCGCGAGAAGCAGCGGGTGAGCATGGAATGGCTCAGACCAGCCATCGAGCGATTTCTGAAGGCGGAACTGATGAAGGCGTCGCTGAACTACGACCGGGCAAGAGACACGTTCCGAAAGCGTGTGGCGGTGCGTGGATTCCGGCTGGGCATGATGATGTATGCGCTGTGGGAGAAGCCGAGGCGGTCGGACCTGATGAAGTGCATACCGTTCATAGAATGGTGGATGAAGCAGGACCTGGAAAGTTCGCTGGAGCTGTGGGGCGTGCGATACAACAACGAGACGGAGACGGAGCCCAGCATCAGCCAGCGGAGCCTGTACACGGCATTGCCGGCGGAGTTTACCAAGACGGACATCTTCAACGAGTGTCTGAGGCAGAACATCAAGACTCCGGTGCGTGTGATTACCTGCAAGTGGAAACAGCTGGGTGTGATAGAGAAAACAGGAAAGGGAGAGTATAAGAAAGTAGAGTTGAGAGTTTAGAGTTGAGAGTTTAGAGTTTAGAGAAGATATGAAAAAGGAACTGAAAAAACAGGTGAATGAACTGTTGGCAAGCCGCTCTCCGTTTGGTATCCAGGCGGAGGGCAGGCTGCTGACCTACGAACGGGCCGGGCAGGCTTACTACGAGGCATTGATGCTGCTATGGTCGGAATTCCCGAGGGGATTCATCGACGTGCCTCTGTTTATGTGGAAACACCAGGGACTGAGCATCACGGAAGCCCGCCAGGTGTGCCACCATAAGGAGTACTGCCTGTGCCGGATATGGGACGCGGACGACAAGGATCGTCGCAACCAGTTGCGCCAGGTGCTGCAGGTGCTGCTGCGGGTGACGGAGGTGGACTTCGACGAGGAGGCGTATCAGACGGCGCTGACGAGTATGGACATCTGGCTGGTGCAGAACCATGTGGCAGAACGGACGGAGAACGGAGCAATGGTGAGTTTTGTGAAAAGGTAAAAATGTTACTTTTGTTAATTGTTAATTCATAGGCGTTTTTATTTAATTGAAAAGGAAAATGAAGAACGAAGGATTGAAACTCAGCGAGCATTTTTCGCTCGCTGAGATGACGAAGACAAGTGTGAAGACGAAGGATGGAAATATTCCGAGTCATGTACATATTGAGAACCTGAAGCGAGTCTGCGGATGGCTCGAGCGGTTGCGCCAGAGGTGCAACCTAAATGAAAAAGAAAAAATAGAAAATAAAGATGAGCCGATTATTATTAATAGCGGGTACAGGAGTGCGGCGGTGAATAAGGCTGTGGGCGGAGCGCCGGGGAGCAACCACCTGACGGGGTGTGCAGTGGATATACGGTGCAAGGGGATAGAGCAGGCGATACGCTATGCGTTTATACTCTTAGACATCAGCGAGGAGAGTCAGGAACTGTTTGATGAGCTGCTGATAGAGAAAAGTTCCAAAAGTATTTGGGTACATTTCGCTGTGCGGCCCTGCGAAAATCGACGGCGAATCGATTTTCTTAAGACATAAGGGTCGTCGCTACGCTCCTCAAAATTATATCATGGGGTCTGTCCCTCCGATACATAAAATATCCGAAACTACTACTCGGAACGAAATTTTATGAATAAAATGATTGAATTTTATGTTGTTTGTTTTGGATTTTCAGATAAAAAGGATTTGAAAAAATAGGATTCGTAACCTCTGACACGCCTTTCATCAGCGCACGGCTTGTTACCGTGGCACCTGTCATGGCATCCACGCCAGTGCCATTAGCCTTGATGATCTGGGGTATCAGTTCGTCGAACACGATGTCGCCGATATGGGGTGTCTCATGCTGCTCCAGCACCTTGATATCCGTGACACACGAGTCGCTGAACGTTACGCTCAAACGGATATCGCCGTTGTTACCCTGTGTAGTCACCTCATAGGTGCCTGCCTGAAACGTCAGCGTCTCTTGTTTGCAACCGCAGATTAGGATGGCGGCGACTATTAAATACAGCATCTTTTTCATAACACCTATTATTATAATCTCACACCTACAGATGCATTGACGTACCAGTCATTCAGATGCCCGTGCATCGCATTATGCCTGTAGTTGAAGTTATTGAACTGCCCATTGACATTGACAAAGTAGCGGCTCCAGTTGTAAGTGAGGGAAAGCCGTGCGGTGAAGTTCAGCGCCACGCGGTTGTTGCACGAGTGTTCCCCAGTACTCTGAATTTTGTAATTGTCAGCGAACTCGTAACCCTCCACAGATATTCCTTGATCAGCCAATATCTCAAGCATAATTAGCTCAAATAAATTAGTGTTTGCTATCTCCTTGAAATTGGTGGAGTAAGTGTTGATGCGGGTGCGGTTCACCAGCGTCACCATCGGCATGGCCATCGCGCTGACAAGCCATCCTTTGGCAGGCACGAAGTTATAGGCATAGCCACCGCCGATGGCCAGCTGATACTGGCGCAAGCGGCCGATGCCGTCCATCCAATAGATGGTTTCGGCATTCCGTTTGTCGGCATAGTCGAAATCAGCGTAGTAGCCCATCAGTCCCACGAGTGGTGACCCTGCCGAGCGAACCTGGATGGTCTTCTGGTTGTAGGCGGCAGCATAGGAGAATTTCTTGTGGTTAAAGATGTAGAAACCGTCGAAAATCAAGGTCTTGATGGAAATGGGCGAGGACAATTGTTCATCGAACGTCTCATTCCATTGGTGTGTCTCTCCCCAGTCCGTGTAAGTGATTTTGTCCGTTTCCTCATCATAATGCTCTATCGACCTGCTTTTTGCTGCTCCCGAAAAGTGATTCTCCATGGTGTTAGACTTGAACTTGTGCCAACGCAGGTTCAGGCTATACCACCTGCCCACACTTCTCAGCGTCAGGTTCTGGCTCTTGTCGCCACCGACAGGGAAGGAGTAGCTGATACTCAAGCCCTTGTAACCCACTTTGACACCTATCGAGGTCGAGACCTTTGTTCTGATGCGCGTGTCCATATCCATGTCACCTACCCCCTGCAAAAACGGCATGATGCCCTCTCCGTCAAACAGTTCTCCTCCGTCAATCGTGGAGAGCATCTGCAAGTCGGTCTGCGCCACACGGCTCTTGACGCTCACTTGCCAGGGCTGCTTTGGCGCCTTCACGTAGTTCGTGTCAACCCCGTGAACGACATTCTTGTTCACAAAGGCTTTCACCTTTGCAAGCAGGTTACTTTTCTCGTTTTCAGTTTGAGCCGTACCGATGCCAGCCACCATCAACAGACAGCAGCAGGCAACGATTTTCCGGTTCAAAACACTAATTATCATCCTTTGCTTTTTATGTTACCGCCGAGGGAGTCGAACCCTCGGCGGTATATATCATGGGGTCTGTCCCTCCGATACAGTACTTACCAGTCGGACAGGGTAGCTGTGGCTTCGATGCGATTCTCTGTGGCGTCGTCGAGCTCGGGGAAGAAGTCGAGGCCCGTCAGGCGTTCCACGTCGTCGACAGTACATACTGCATCTGCCATGGGCTGTTTTTTGCCTTCGTTGCGATACAGGAAACCAATGGCCTTCGCTTTGCCCTGACGACACAGCACCACCTTGAAGAAGGCGTCGGGCACCCAGACGCGGTTCTTACCAATGGTTTTCTGTTCGCCCGAGGAACTGTAGACAGGACCGCAAACGATGTCGATGGCACCATACTCGCGGGCCCAGTCGCGACAGAGCATCTCCAAGTCGTTCCACTCGTATTTGTTCAGGCCGTGGTTCTGCGGACAGATATTGGTAAAGAGGAACGACTGCTCCATGGCCTCCTTGTCCCATTTGTTGTCGCCTGCCGGACACATGTGCCCACGGTCGTAGCGCGAATTATAGTAGTCGGCATCGGTAGCACGGGGCCTGCTGACGCTGACATCCTCGGTAAACACCTCGCCACTGCGTTGGTTTGAGCCGTAGGTGTGCGACTTCGTCAGGTGCCACGCCACCCAGTTGGGGTTTCTCGTTGCGTTGTTATACGACACGGTATAGCCCTTGCGGTGCAGAATCTGCTCGGGGCGGTCCTTCAGTGGGGCAGGGATCTCGTACAGCCTTACCACTTTGGCCTTTTTAACTGCAGCTTGCTCCTCGGCAGTCAGCGGCTTTACTGATGCCTGACTACCATACAGTCCGTCTTTCTGTGCGGCTTCCCCACCCTTGTTACTCTGACACGCCAGCACCAGAGCCGTCAGCGCCAGCAGCAGAACATTTCTATATTCTTTCATCATTGCTTGTATTTTGCGAAACGCTCTGCGTAGAACGTCTTGAAGTCGCTCCATTTATAGTAGGGATAGCTGTCGGTGGGTACGGGCAGGGTGGCCTCCTCGCCGTTCAGCAGACACTTGACGAGAATGTCACCTTTACCACGATAAAACACCAGCTGGATGTTGCTGGCCTTGCAGGTCTCCCAGTTCTGGTAGTAGTATTTCACCTCGTTGGGGTCCTCAGGGTCTTTATCAGCACCGTTGATACCCATCAGCACCGTCAGCGGACCCAGACAGGTGTCATGTCCGAAGCGCAGGTCGGCCACATGGTCGCTCGAGCCATTGAGTACGGCATCGGCCTTGCGGATGATGTCCTCGACGATGGGAATCATCTGCACGTGCGGACCGAACACCCACGAATACGACCCCAGGTTACCCCCCTCCCACTCGGCGGCAATCTCCTCGTCGGTAATGATGTTTCCCATCATTCCCTCGTGGCCGATGCTGGGCAGCGAGGTGTAGAGGTTGATGAGGTTGCTGGTCGTGTGGTGCAGGCGACCCGGCAGTCCCTCGGTGCTGGTAAACATACGCTGCACGATGCGGTCTCTCAGCACGTCGACGCCCTTGAATTGGTCGCGATGCTGTTCGTAGCGGGGCTTCAGACCCTTGGGGTAGTTGTGCTTCACGGGGTTCTGTCCGTCGGTAGGCACCACGCCATCCAACGTCATGCGAGACGACTGCTCCCTGATTTCCAGTTTCGGGTTACACTGCACCAGTTCCTGGCAGAATGCCGACATGCTGATGACACAGCGTCCCGCCAGCGACGAGATGGCCAACACGTTGCCGCCCTTGCAGAACACCTCGGGGAAGTTGTTGTACATGGTGCGGGCAATACCCTGGTGCTGTTGCCAGCCCAGCTCCGAAAGTTCGCTCACCCCCGCTTGCAGCTCGTCCTTGGCAGCCACGAACTTTTCCCTGAACGCCTCACCGGCAGGTGTCAGCAGCTGCTTCTCGTGGGCCACGCGCAGCAGCGAGTCCACCTCTTTATACATAAAAGCGTTCCAATAATACCGCGAGCCGTGACGGGCATAGTGGCTGATATAAAACGCCCGATAGCCCTTCGGAGCCTTGGTCAGCTTCACGTCGTCGGTTTGCCTGTACGGATAGTCATTGCCGTATCCACGCCTCGGATCAGCCTTCAGCTGGTCCATCACTGCCAGGTTCTGGCTCCACGCCATTGTTGCCGTCAAAAGCAACAGCAACATACACATTTCACGCAAAATAGGTTTCTTCATTGTGATTCTGTTATTGATTAATCTGTTTGCAAAATTACAAAAAAAATTCGTACTGAGCAGAAAAAGAACAGAAAAGGTGCGTTTTTCTCTAGTTTTTTTGGTAATTTTGCACCCAGAATTAACTACGAGCCATTAAAATGAGAAAAATGACCATGGTGTTGATGCTCCTGTTGTGGGCTGTGACCGCCAGCAGCGAACGGCTGGTGTTTACCACCGCATGGACTGCCCAGGCGCAGTTTGCAGGCTACTATGTGGCACAGGAAAAGGGGTTTTTCAGCAAATTGGGGCTTGACGTGGTCATTCAGCACCCGTCGCTGACCAGTTCTGCCTTCCAGCGTCTGCAGACCGACCAGTGTGACGCTGCCAATTTCTCGCTGATGTCGGCCATCGATTTCATTTCTCAAGGCATTCCCCTGGTCAATATCTTCCAGGAATCGATGAACAGCAGCAACATTCTGGTGTCGCGGTGGTGCATGAACCCTATTGAGATGAAGGGCAAGAAGGTAGCCATCTTCAACAGCGATCCGAACTACCTGCTAATGGCGATGAGCAGGCGCGAGAAGTTGGACTACGAGTGGGTACCCTTTACGAGCGGCATCAACGTATTCCTGTCGGGTGCCGTCGACGCCACAATGGTGGTGAGCTACAATGAGTATTACGAGCTTTTGCAGGCCGGGTTCCAGATGCCGGAGGAATATCTGTACCGTTTCAGCGAGCACGAATACAATATTCAGGAGAACGGCATTTACGTGAAGCGCGACTATTTCCTGACGCACCAAAACACGATATCGAAGTTTGTCATGGCCTGCCGTCGCGGCTGGGAGTGGGCAGCAGCTCACCCAGACGAGGCGCTGGAGATTGTGATGAAATACGTGAATCAGAACCACATCCAAACGAACCGTGCACTGCAGAAGCTGATGCTGAAGGAGGTGTTGCGCCTGCAGATAGACCGCGATTCAAAGATGCGCGAATTCCGTGTGCGTGAGGACATGGTGAAGCTGGCCAGCCAGCTGATGTTTGAAAGCGGCCTCATCAAGCGCCAAGTGACATACAAAGAGGTGGTGGGAATGTGGAATGTGGAATGAGGAATGTGGAATGAGGAATGTGGAATGAAGGAGCTGATGAAGAAATACGAATGGTTGTTTGCTGCCGTGGGGTTGTTGCTGACGGTGGGCTTCAGCATTGCGCTGTATAAGAGTCACACCTACATGCAGCGCCGCACGATGGACACCGCTGTCAAGTCGCTGAAGTCGGCTGTCAGAGAGTCGTTCGTGATGATCAATGACGTTCAGACTGCAGCCGATACCTATGTATCGCTGATAGAACACAAGCTGGACAGTGCAGACGCCATGTTCGACCTGAGCAAGCAGATTCTGCAGGAGCACCCGATGCTGAAGGGCTGCAGCATATCGTTCGAGCCATACTTCTTCAAGGAAAAAGGCAAGTATTTCTCGGCCTATTCCTATAATCGCGGCGACAGCATCGTGACGGAGCAGGAGGGCGACGACGGCTACCAGTACTTCTGCATGGACTGGTATCTGATTCCCCGTCAGCTGAACAAGAAATACTGGATAGAACCTTTCTCGGAACCGAATACCGACGGCATCATCGTGAAGGAGGTGATGACATCGTTTTGTCAGCCACTGTACGACAACGAGGGACAGACCATTGGCGTGCTGTCGGTGGATGTACCCTTGAAAGCGCTGTCGGACACCATCCTCGCCCGCCATCCGTTCCCGCAGTCGTACTGCATGCTGCTGGGCCGAGGGGGAACCTACATCGTGCATCCCGACAGCACACGGCTGCTGACCGAGAGCATCCTGACGCCCACACTGGAAGGCGAGCATCCGGAGCTGATGCGGCTGGGCAGGGCTATGATTGGCGGAGAGACCGGACAGCAGGCACTGCTGTTCGACGGGGTGAAGAGCCACGTGTTCTACATGCCCTTTGGCCGTACGGGATGGAGTCTGGCGCTGGTGTGTCAGGACTTCGTGCTGATGAAGAACTTCTACATGCTGGCATGGTTATTCGTATTTTTCATCATCCTATCAATATCAATAATGCTTATCCCACTTTGGAACTATCGGTCTGAGCACCGAAACAAGCAGCTGACGACCGTTCTGTTGCTGGCTATGATGCTGTGCATCGTCTCGTGCAGTCAAGCCCCTTCGCGCCAAGCACAGCAGCAACCAGGCAGCGACGCCCGTAAAGAAATGTTAAGACAGGCCAGGCGCCAGATTATCGATATGGGCTATGCCGACGACCCCCGCTATTTTGAACGTCTCGACAGTCTGGCTAAAGTCTCCGACATGACACCCCAGGAAGCAGACTACTGGCGAGCCGACTACTATAACGACCGCGAGAAGTTCCGTTTGACCCAGATGTACCTGAAGAAAGCTGTTGCCACTGACGACTGGCTGAAGGACGCGTCCTACCAGTATTATAAGGCACATAACATGCTGATCACCATCAACTATAACACTAACAACGTTGACGAGGCCATCAGCTTAGCCACCAATGCCTATCAGAAAGCCTGCCAGGATACAAGCGTCATGGGGCAATGCTGGGCGAACAACTACCTGGGACTCATCGGCTACGGACAACGGAAACTGCATCACGACAAAGAGGCAACCGTCACGCTGAATAAAGCCCGTGAAACTGCCCTGGCGCTGGCTATCGCCCATCCGGAAGAGTGGGGCGTACATGAGAGTTGCATCGTCATGGCCGCCAACAACATCAATACACTTCTTGACCGACATGAATACGACCAGATCACCCCTTGGCTGAATATGATGGAACAGGGACTTGAAGGCTATGCTGGCACCGATGCAAGCATGGAGACCTATGATTCTTATTATGGCAGGATGCTTAAAAACAAAGCCATCAGCCTATATATGTCCCATCATCCTGACGAGGCTGCTGCCGTTTACCGCGACTTTCTGAATACAGACTATGCCAAGAGCTATACCGGTCTCTATGACCAAATGTCCTATATGAGCATCACCCAACAGTGGGAAAAGCAGCTTAAGCTATTGGCAACTGCCGACTCACTGGAGAAGGCCAGCGGTGTAACCCCATCGATAGACTATCTGCGTGATACTCCGGCATCGACCTTCAATGCACTGAAGGAAACCGGGCGCAAGGACGAAGCCCTCAAAAAAGCCACAGAAATCATAGAACTGCTGGACTCTGTCATGGAGTACCAGCACCGCAGCGATGCCGAGGAGTTGGCAGTCATCTACGAAACGCAGAAGAAGGAAGAAAAGATAGCACATCAGGAAGCCGAGCTGTCGCAGCAGCGATTGTTCTGGATGGGTATTATCTTCGTGGCGATGGTGGTATTCTTCATCATCTTCACCATATACAGAGTGCGTGCTGCGAAGCGCCTGTCGGAGATGAAGGCCGCCCAGGAACGCATCGAGGGTGAACTGCAGATTGCCCGCGACATCCAGATGTCGATGGTGCCTCACGACTTCCCCGTTCGCGACGGCCTCGACATGTATGCCGCGATGACCCCAGCCCGTGAGGTCGGTGGCGACTTGTACGGCTACGTGCTGAAGGACGACAGCCTGTACTTTGCCATTGGCGACGTATCGGGCAAGGGAGTGCCTGCCTCGCTGTTCATGGCACAGGCCACGAGTCTGTTCCAGACACTGGCCTCGCAAGGTATGGCCCCGGCCGAAATATGTACGCTGATGAACAATACCCTGTCGGGCGACAACAACGAGAGCGGCATGTTCGTCACGTTCTTCCTCGGCGTCATCAACCTGACGACGGGTCACTTGTCGTTCTGTAACGCAGGCCACAACCCACCCGTCATTGGCGGTGATGCCGACCACGGGAACTTCCTGGAAATGAACGCCAACGCGCCCATCGGTCTGTGGCCAGGACTGGAATACGAAGGCGAAGAGCTGGAAACCATCAAGGGCCGTCCGCTGTTCTTCTATACCGACGGACTGAACGAGGCCGAAAACAGCCAGCAGCAACAGTTTGGCGACGAACACCTGTTGGACATCCTGCGCCACACGCAGTTCGACAGTGCCCGCCAGGTCATCGAGACGCTGACCGCCGAAGTGGAGCGCCACCGCAACGGCGCCGATCCGAACGACGACCTGTCGATGATGTGTATTGAAGTGAATTAACAGAAAAATGATGATAGCAAGAAATATGAGACAACCCCGGTATCGCATGACACACCATCTTGGACTGATGACGCTGATAATCAGCGTCCTGCTGGTGCTGACGGCGTGTAACGAACAACAGCAGACGGACACTCTGGGGACCGAAGGCGACAGTCTGATTAATGCGGCCTACAAGATGCACGACTACGAACGCATTCTGTCGCTGGCCGACCTGCACCAGCAGACGGGGTCGCTGTCGGAGCTGAAAGCGTCGTACTGGCGAGGCTATGCCTACTCGAGGTTGCGTAAGATGCGTATGGCCGAAATGGAGTGGAAACGCGCCATCGCCCAGCCTGTCGACGATGCCGATGCATTGAAGTATTACGCAAAATCGGCCAACCGACTGGCAGGACTGCTGAACATGAAACTGGACTACGAAGGGACGATGCGTGTGGCGATGCCTGCCATCCAACTGCTGAAGGAGCGTGAATACACCATGAACACGGACTATGCCAACCTGCAGACCTTTGTGGGTAACTGCCAGTTGAAACTCGGCAATAAACAAGATGCTGCAAACAGCTATTCGTTGGCCTACGAGTGCTATCTGCAGGCCATCGAAGCCGATGACAATATCGCCGATTACACCAGTTCCATAGCAGGCATCATCACCATTACAGATGCCTACATACAGACCAACAACTACGAAGAAGCCAACGAATGGGCGGACCGTTTCGACAGCATGCTGAAGCGCTATCGCCAGCACCCGCAGGCTGACGATGCCTTCTATGACAAGCAGTGGGCGCGACTGAACTTCTATCGCGGCTGCATTTTGGAAGGCTTGGGACGCAAGGACGAAGCGCTGCAGGCCTACCGGGTGGCCAACGGCACACGCTATGCCAAGACGGCCGACGGACAGATTGAGGCGACGAACTACCTGACAGCTGCCCGCCGTTGGGACGAGGCCGCCGACAAGTTCAGCGTACTGGAACAGCAACTCGCCCGCTACGACATGAAGCTGACACTGGACAATATCCAGACCTATCTGTTGCCAAAATACCAGGCCAACGTGGGAGCCCACCGCATGGATTCTGCCGTAGCCGTCGGCACATGGATTTGCAGTGCACTCGACTCAGCCATCGTTTGGGAGCGCAGAAACTCAGCCCAGGAACTGGCCACCATCTACGACCTCAAGCAGAAAGAGTCGGAATTCATGGAGCAAAAAGCTTTCCTACAGCATCAGCGTTTCCTGACGATTTTCTTCATGCTGCTACTCGTCATCATCGGACTGGGACTCTTCATCTTCTTCCGCCATCGTGCAGCAGTACGTTTGGAGAATGCCTTCCGACGGCTGGAGGTGGCCAATGCACGAGCTGAGGAATCGTCGCACATGAAGAGCAACTTCATCCAGCAGATATCGCACGAGATACGTACACCGCTGAATATCCTTTCCGGTTTCACGCAGGTCATCACCATGCCTGGCGAGGAACTCGACGACGACACGCGGGCTGAAGTCAACCGCCAGATTATGGAGAGCACTAACCGTATTACGGGACTGGTAAACAAAATGCTGGAGCTGTCGGACGCCAACAGTCAGACGGTCATCGAGCGCAACGACCAATTGTCGCCCGAGCAGATGGCCGACGAAGCCGTTGATGCGTCAGGCATTGCCCAAGCCGGTCATCTGACATTCGACCTGCAGATGTCGCCCGAAGCAAAATCCATCGTATTGACAACGAACCACCATGCGGCGGTACGCGCTTTGTCGCTGCTGTTGGACAACGCCCGCAAGTTTACGGCTCCTGCTGAGGCGCGACAGCATCAGGAATTAACAGGACCCATGAAGCATGCCACCCTGCGTGTATCGGCAGACAATGGGCAGGTGCTCTTTACCATCGAGGACGACGGCATCGGTATTCCGCCGAACGAGGCCGACCACATCTTCGAGGAGTTCGTCCAGCTCGACGAGTACTACGACGGTACGGGCATCGGTCTGACGGTAGCCCGATCGCTCGCACGCCGTCTGGGTGGCGACATCCAGCTAGACGCGGACTTCACGGCTGGAGCGCGCTTCGTGCTGACGCTGCCCTACACGTCAACCACTGCTCAAAACTAATGACTCATATACATATGCAAAAAATACTCACTCTTGGAACAGTACTGTCGCTGGCACTTATCTTCCTTGCAGGATGTGCCCGTGAGAAGCCACGATATGTCATCGGGGTGTCCCAATGTTCTGAAGACATCTGGCGCGAGAAACAGAACGCGGAACTGCGGATGGGAGCTTACCTGCAAGACAATGTGGAGCTGCGGTTTGCTGCAGCGTACGACAGCGACGAGCGACAAGTACAGCAAATAGATAGTCTGGTGGCAACGGGCATTGACCTGCTGATTGTGGCACCCAATCAGGTGCAGACCATCTCGCCAGCCATCGACCGCGCTTTCGACAAGGGAATCCCCGTCATCGTGTTCGAACGCAAGACCAATTCGCAGAAATATACGGCATTCATCAGTGCCGACAACTACGAGATGGGCCGTGTGATGGGCCGGTACGTTGCCTCGCAGCTACATGGCAAGGGCCACGTTTTGGAAGTTATGGGACTGAAAGGCTCGTCGCCAGCCATCGAGCGCCACAATGGCTTTACCGATGCCCTGAAAGACTATCCCGGCATCGAGATTGTTGACACCCTTCAAGGCGACTGGACGGAGGAGAGTGCGTACAACGCCATGAAACAATGGCTCGAAAGAGGTGAGAGGAATGCTGAAGGTATCGACTACGTCTTCGGCCAGAACGACCGCATGGCCATGGGCGCCCGACGTGCTATGCAGGAAGTAACCACTCCCCTCGCCCTTTGGAGAGGGGCTGGGGGTGAGGCTTCCCGCTTCTGCGGTATCGATGGTCTGCCTGGCGAGGATGGCGGCATTAGGTTGGTGCGTGACTCCATCTTGGACGCTTCATACATCTACCCCACTCATGGCGACAAAATCATCGAACGGGCCATCGACATTCTGGAAGGCAAGCCCTACGAGAAAGAGACTCATCTGATGTCAGCTCTTGTCACTCGCGACAATGCCCGCGTGTTGCTGATGCAAAACGAAGAGATTATGCATCAGTCGGACTATCTGGACCAGTTGCATCATCGTGCAGACAACTACCTGCAGGAGTTGGGTACGCAGCGTGCCATTACCGGGTTGGCTTGTGCTTTCATCCTGCTGCTCTTAATCGTCTTCGTGCTGTTTTATATGTATCACCTCAGTAAGGTTCGCCTGCGTCATGAGCGCGTGGTTAACAACCTGTGGAATATGGAGACCCCCCAGCAGGCCCAACCACAGCCCCTCCCTGTGAGCGAGGGGAGTGAATACTCTCAGGACGAAGTCCCCGTTTTCATCACCCGCTTCAAAGAGGCTGTCGAAGCCCGTCTGGACGACAGTGACGTCAGCGTGGAGGACCTGGCAGCAGACATGAACCTCAGTCGCGTACAATTGTATCGTAAGGTCAAGGCCATCACCGGATCCTCGCCCGTGGAACTGTTGCGCACGGCACGTCTGAACCGAGGCTATCAGCTGCTGCTCACCACCGACCTCTCGATCAGCGAGGTGGCCTATCAGGTCGGATTCACCGCACCCTCGTACTTTACCAAATGTTTCAAAGAAGAGTTTGGGCTGTTGCCAGGCGACCTTAAGAATTAGGAATGTGGAATGAAGAATGAGGAATGAGGAATATGAATAATCGTTCAATGTATGGCAGAAATGTTACATTGAACGATTTTTTTATCTCGATGAAACATCTGTTACATCCCGTACGCGTTATAAACAGTACTTTTGCATCAGAAATTTGAAAAAAGTACTAACCCAATTAAAAAGTTAAAGCAAATGAAACAAGCAAAACGATTCATTCTGAGTTTCCTGAGCCTGATGCTTTGTACTATAATGTACGCGCAAAGCGAAATCACAGGAACAGTGAACGACGCCATGGGACCAGTCATTGGTGCTACGGTGATGGAGAAGGGCACGACCAATGGTACCGTGACCGACTTCGACGGTAACTTCACTTTGAAGGTAGAAGCCGGCAAGACGCTGGTGTTCTCGTACATTGGCTATCAAACCGTAGAGCTGCCAGCCCAGAACGGTATGCAAGTCATGATGAAGGACGACGCTCAAGTGCTGAACGAGGTGGTAATCACTGGTTACCAGGTGCAGCGCAAAGCCGACCTGACCGGTTCGGTGGGTGTCGTCGAGACTAAGGACTTCAAGGCCAGCAACACCGACCCCATGGCATCACTGCAGGGTAAGGTGCCCGGCATGACCATCAAATCGAATGGTTCTCCTTCTGGCGAGGCAGACGTACACATTCGTGGTATCGGCTCGATGGGCGGATCGAGCACTGCTCCTCTCTACATTGTCGACGGCATGCCTTTCAGCGGTTCGCTGAACTCGCTGAATGCTTCTGACATTGAGACCATGCAGGTGCTGAAGGACGCCGCCTCAGCCAGCATCTACGGATCGCGCGCTGCCAACGGTGTCATCATCATCACTACCAAGAAAGGTAAGAAGGGCGACCGCGTGAACATCGACTTCAACGCCTCGGTCAGCGTGGCTTGGATGTCACAGAAGATGAAGCTGCTGAATACTCAGCAGTATGCTACCGCCCTGGTACAGGCTGCCCTGAACGACGGCAAAAATCCCGATGACTACGCCCAGAACTATGGTTTGACACTGCACGCCGACGGTGGCACACCCATCACGGTCTATAACCCCACGACGGGCGCTATGGACTCATACACGGTAGGTGGTTTCTACGATGGTTTCATGAATGCTAAAAAGACCATGCGTTACAGCGATACCGACTGGGTGGACGAGATCGGGCGCACGGGCGTCACACAGAACTACGACCTGTCACTCTCGAAGGCCAACGACAAGGGCTCGTCGCTCCTGTGAAGGGCATGCTCTTCCGTTCGAATTTCGGTATCGACTACACCAACAGCAACATCCGCTCGCTACAGCACACCTTCGATTCTGACGTGGTGCGCAACAATACCAGCGCCAGCACCCTGTCGCAGACGCACAGCACGAAGTGGACATGGTCGAACACGCTGCAATATAACTTCGACATCGTCGAGAACCACAACGTGAACGTCCTGCTTGGCGTCGAGGCCCATCAGGATAACTATATCGACTTCTCGGCCCGTCGTACCGACTATCCGCTCGAGACCATCGACTATATGTGGCCAAGTGCCGGTACAGGCATCCAGAACGTTACAGGCGCCGGCGACTCGTACAAGCTGATGTCGTACTTCGGCAAGGTGGACTACAACTGGAACGACCTGCTGCTGGCTTCGTTCACCCTGCGTTACGACGGTTCGAGCCGTTTCGGTAAGAACAACCAGTATGGTACCTTCCCCTCTGTCTCGCTTGGTTATCGCCTGTCGAAGCATATCAATGCCGATTGGCTGCGCGACTGGAAGATCCGTGCCAGCTATGGTGTCACCGGTAATCAGGGCATGAACTCGAATACTGCTCACTACGGACTCTACGTGGCCAACTACGGCAGCGACCGTGAGAACTCTACCGCCTACGATGTGAACCTGCAGGGTTCAGGCACACTGCCCAGCGGTTACTACAAGCTGCAGTCGGCCAACGAGGACCTGAAGTGGGAGTCGTCGTCGCAGCTGAACTTCGGTACTGACTTCTCGCTCTTCGGCGGTGACCTCTACGGTTCATACGACGTGTTCTTCAAAGAGACCAAGGATATGCTGGTGCAGCCCGCCTTCCTCGGAGCCATCGGCTTTGGCGGTCAGACCTGGATCAATGGTCCGACGCTGAAGAACTGGGGTATGGAGCTCTTGCTGGGCTATCGCCACAAGACGGCTTACGGCCTGTCATATGATATCACAGGCAATGTGGACTTCTATCGTTCAAAGGTAACCTATCTGCCCGAGAAGTCGAAGAATTCGTACGAGCACAACGACTATCACAATCTGGCTCAGGACGAGAAGGCCTACGGTTCACGCATCGGTTATGTGGTCGAGGGACTCTACACCTCTCGTGAGGAAGTACTGGCCCATGGTCAGGCTGGTGCCCGTGTGGGCGGTCTGAAGTATGCCGATCTTAACGGTGACGGTAAGATCAACGAAGCTGACCGTACCTGGATATTCAATCCCGTACCCGACTTCTCTTACGGTATCAATGTCAACCTGGGCTACCGGGACTTCGACTTCACGATGTTCTGGCAGGGTGTGGCAAATGTCGACATCATCAACGACCAGAAATTCCAAACCGACTTCTGGAGCATCACCGATGCCGGTTCGAACAAGGGTGAGCGTCTGATTGACGCCTGGACACCTGCCAACAGCGGTTCTTCGATTCCTGCCCTGACCACCTCGAACGGTGCTGACGAGGGTCGCCTGTCGTCTTACTTCGTCGAGAACGGCTCTTACATCAAGATGCGCACGCTGCAGCTGGGCTATACCCTGCCCACCGCATGGGCCAAGAAGCTGTTGCTGTCGAAGGCTCGCGTCTACCTCTCTGGCGATAATCTCCTGACCATCAAGTCAAAGTCGCTGACCTGCTCTGATCCCGAGAACACTGCATGG
This sequence comes from uncultured Prevotellaceae bacterium, assembly GCA_946188395.1. Lineage (GTDB taxonomy): Bacteria > Bacteroidota > Bacteroidia > Bacteroidales > Bacteroidaceae > Prevotella. The sequence goes on from CAMHUU010000004.1 coordinate 32,956, forward strand.
AACTATCCTCACACTGCCTCCTTCACATTCGGCGTGCAACTGGGATTATAATGCGGACTTCGTCCTAAATAAAAAATAATAAAGAATAAATAAAAACGTGAAAGATATGAGAACCATCATAAGCAAAGAATATAGACAGTCCCAAGGTCTTATATTTTATATTTTATCTTTTATATTTAGCGTAGCGCTGGTATCTTGTAGTGTCGATGATGTAAAGCCACAGGGCACATTGGACGAAGAGACAGCATTCTCCAGTCCAGAGAAACTTGTCACCGCTGCATACGCCAAACTTGGTGACGACTGGTACAGCTATCCGTTTAATCTCTGGCCATACGGCGACATGAGCGCTGACGACTGTCTGAAGGGCGGTTCGGGCGAGAACGACACCGGTTATCACCCCATGGAGATTTTCTCTACCTTGCAGCCAGATCGTGGCGAGTTCGACGAGTTGTGGTATCAGCTATATAGTTCCATATCGCGCTGCAACCGTGCTATCGAGTCGCTGGACAAGGTCGAGGACACACCTGCCAACAATCAGCTGAGGGCCGAAACCCGTTTCCTGCGTGCACACTTCTATTACAAGCTGCAGCAGATGTGGTACGAGGTTCCTTTCATCACCGAGGGTATGGACAATGCAGCCATAGAGGCCTGCCCACAGAGCTCGCACAATGAACTCATGCAGAAAATCATCGACGACTTCCAGTATGCTTACGAGAACCTGCCTGAAGTCGCTCCCGGCAAGACAGGACGTGCCCACAAGGTGGCTGCTGCTGCCTACTTGGCCAAGTGCTACCTGAACTGGGCCTATGGCGACGGCTACGAGGGCACAACGGGCTACGCTCACGTGGACCAGACGAAGATTCAGAAGGTTATCGAATATACCGAGGTGGTGAAGAACTCACCCTACGACTACCTGGACACCTACGGACACATCTTCCTGCAGGACTATGCCAACAGCGTGGAGAGTATCTTTGCCGTGCAGCACTCCAACAAGGCTGACGACGGCACCCAGTACGGTCGCGCCAACTGGTCGAACATGCTGAACGGCGTCTGGGGCATCTGGTCGTGCGGATGGGACTTCCACAAGCCCTCGCAGAACCTGGTCAATGCCTTCAAGACCCGCAACGGTCTGCCTATGGACGATTTTGACGCTGACCACAACGCCATCGTAGTGAATGGTGCCGACTCGAAGTACAAGTACGACCCCCGTCTGTTCCATACCGTCGGCATGCCTACCTATCCTTATAAGTATGAGGAGCAGTTCACGCTGACCAAAGCCAACAGCCGTACGCCGAACACCTATGGCTACTACTGCTCGATGAAGGAGATTCCCCAGCGCTCGAAGGGTGAGGACTACGACAACCCCTGGCAGGCCTTCGGCCAGAACGACTATGTGCTGCGCTATACCGACGTCATGCTGATGCGTGCTGAGGCACTCATCGAGAAGGGCGACCTGAATGGCGAGGCCCTGCAAATCATCAACGACATCCGCAGCCGTGCCAAGCGCGACATCAGCGGCACATCACTCATCAAGTATGCCAAGGACCAGTGCGACATCGCACTCTACGGCTCGTTCGCTTCGAAGGACGACGCACGCAAGGCCCTGCGCTGGGAGCGCCGTGTAGAGCTGGCTATGGAGGGACACCGCTTCTTCGACCTGCGCCGTTGGGGCTTGCTGTCGACAACCCTCAACAAGTATTTCGAGACCGAGGTTACCGACGAGTACGACGGACAGACCTATGCCCAGTACTATAAGAACGCCTTCTTCACACCCAATAAGAACGAGTATTTCCCCATCGCATCCAACCAGATGAACTACGTGCAGGGACTCTATCATCAGAACAAAGGCTATTGATGCGGCCTGCGGCCTAAATAAAAAATAAAAAAGAATAAATAAAAACGTAAAAGATATGAGAACCATCATAAGCAAAGAATATAGACAGCCTAAAGGTTTTATATTTTATATTTTATATTTTATATTTTATATTTAGCGTAGCGCTAGTTAGTTGTCAGGACCGCGATCTCCCCGGCTCAGCCACCATGCAACTGGCAAGTCCTGAAGCGACCAGCATTACCGGTGCGCTTACTGGCGAAAACAACTACGACTACACCTTGACATGGCCCGTCAGCAATAACGGTGCCGAGATGCAGGTGGCCGTCTACAAGAATGGTACCCAGCAGCAGGCTCTCACCCCCGTTCAGGGTAACAGCTTCACACTCCGTAATCTGGAAACCAACCAGCTCTACGAGTTCCTCTTCAAGTATGCAAACAGCGAGGCTCTCTCGAATGGTGTCATGACCAGCTTCACCCGTCCGGGTGCCAGTGCTCCCAGCGATTTGAAGTTCGAGCAGATTGACACGGGCGACGATCAGCACGACCTGCAGGTAACGTGGAAGGCCAGCCCCGATGCTACCTCCTACATCCTGCAAATGGTGAACGGCGATGGTTCGAAGATGATCAAAGAAACGGTAAAAGGCACCTCTTATCTGCTGAAAGACGTCCAGATGAAGGAGCGTTGGGAGGCTACGCTGATTGCCGAGAATGCCGAGGGCCGTGCGCTGCCCATCATGGGTTCTGCCAAGATTGGTGGTAAGATTCCTGGTTTCCTCTCTGAATATGCTACCCCCGAAGAACTTGTTGCCAATGGCGACGACGACGAAGCCTCAGCATGGCTGTGGTTCCACGAAACCTATCCCAAGGGTGAGTACATCTACTTCGGCTCGATCAATACCGTTGACGATATCGCCGACTACCGCATGCTGTTCTGGCTGCGCGACCTGGAGACAGGCAATGCCGACGACATCTGGAACTTCTCAGACGTAGCACGCAACGCAGCTCCCTGCATCGAACAGTATGTCAAGAATGGCGGCAACCTGCTGCTCTGGTCGCATGCTGTGCCTTACATCGGTGCCATCAACCGTCTGCCGACTTCGCTGCTGCGTGGCGTAGGCAATGCCTTCGGTTGCGGCGTGGGTGGCTGGAACAATGACGTCTGGAAGATGGGTGTCTGCGTCAACACGGGCTCGTTCTCGAAGGACTACAGCACGCATCCCATCTATGCCGGCATACCCACCGAGAAGCTCAACGACCAGTGTTTCGCTGCCATCGCCATGAAGGGTGCCGGATGGACTGAAGACCACAACTGTCTGTTCTTCGACATCCCCAACAAGCTGACAGGTCTCGACAACAACAGCGAGGAGTGCTACAATGTCGTCACCGAGCAGTATGGCATCTATCCTCTCGGCACGTGGGACAGCCAGGTGTCGTGGGTCAGCCAGCTGAACGTCTGGGAGGCCAAGGGTGCTGAGAAGGCTCCTGATGGATTCCAAAAGGGTGCCGGTACCGTGCTCTGCATCGGTAATGGCGGCTGCGAGTTCTCGATGAAGAACGAGGACGGCACACCCGACAAGAGTGCCCATCCCAAGAACAACTCCTGTCAGGACAACGTTCTCCGTCTGGCCAAGAACAGCGTCGAATACCTGATGTCAATCTGATAGTGTTGGTTAATACTCATCATATTTAAGTTAGTTAGTAAGAAAAGCATTTATTGCAAATTAGTTTTTTGACAGAGGTAAAAGATTGTTTTGCACTATTCCGCCCGAGGCCGTGAGGTCCCGGGCGGATTTTTTTATTAGTCGAAGTCGCTATTTACCCTCCCTTCCTCCCGTTTTCACTCGGAAGCCCTTTGTACAAAGGCGCTGAGGCACGGGAGGGATTTTCGTTTTCCCTCCCATATCCCTCCCGTTTTTTATCATCGAGACTCCCATCATAAGACAAAAGGGAAGGCAAGTGCCCAAAAAGGGAGGGTAACGGGAGGGATATTCATTTTCCCTCCCGTCCGTTAACCCCAGTAAATAAAGGCGTTCCCGGCGAAAACGGGAGGAAGGGAGGGATTTTTCGAAAAATTCTTTTTTTCAAGAAAAGTCGATACTAGGGATGGATAAAACACATACTACTAGCAAGCACTCAGTCAGCCTAATGCAAACTCTCAGTCCGAAGGCTTCGGACTGGCAGTCCGTAACTAGCGGACTGATAGTCCGCAAGGACGGACTAAAGCTTCCCCTTCCTTTGTTTTACAAGAGAGTTTAGCAGTAAAAGACAAAAAGGTGCTACCTAAAAGGTTGTCAGCGTCTTTGTAAAAGGTAGGAAGGTTGCTTGCAAAGTTAAAACTAGGGCAACGTTTGTTAAATCTAAGACAACGTTTGATAAAACTAAGGCAATGTTTGTTAAATCAAAGGCAATGATTGATAAAACAAAAGAAATGTTTTGTATTTTGCTTGCTTATTCGTCTATCCCCTTGATACAAAGAGGTCAAAAAGACAACCGTGAAAAAACAGCAAAAGATTTGGAATTATCAAATATAATATCTATCTTTGCAGCATAAAAGCTAAGTAGATGATGAAGTTAGAACATATATGTATCGTGGGGACAGACCTGAAACAAATCCCTTGATACATAAGAATAGACGAAATATAACACAATATGGAACCACAGAATGCTATTTACGACGCGCGCCAGCTGGGTATGCCCCGCATGATGATACTGGGCGTGCAACACTTGTTTGCTATGTTTGGAGCAACGGTGCTGGTACCGCTGCTTACTGGTTTGGATGTATCTGTAACGTTGCTGTTTGCAGGTATCGGAACGCTGATTTTCCACTTTATTTCCAAGTGGAATGTGCCAGCCTTTCTGGGCTCTTCGTTTGCCTTCCTCGGAGGCTATGCCTCGGTGAAGGAGATGGGTATGTCGCAAGGACTGACGGAGACGCTGGCGCTGGACTATGCCTGTTTGGGCGTAGCATGCGCCGGACTGATGTATTTCGTCATGGCGGCATTGATCAGGTCGTTTGGCGTGAAGAAGATTCTGCAGTATTTCCCACCCGTCGTCACGGGTCCTATCGTCATTGCCATCGGACTGGTGCTGTCGGGCTCGGCTATTGCTAACTGCCAGACTAACTGGCTGCTGGCCATCCTGTCGATTGTGACAGTCATCGTGGCGTCCATCTGGGGCAAGGGCATCATCAAGATTATCCCCGTGTTGCTGGGTGTCATCGTGTCGTATGTCATTGCTGCCTGTCTGGGCGAGGTCGACTTCTCGCCTCTTGGCGACGCTGCTTGGGTGGGCTTCCCGATAGAAAAGGACCACACCATTCTGGCTGTGTTTGAAGACGGCAACACATCGCTGATGCTGTCGACTATTCTGGCCGTCATGCCTATTGCCTTTGCAACGATTATGGAGCACATCGGCGACATGTTCGCCATCAGTTCTACCGTAGGCAAGGACTACCTCTCTGAGCCCGGCCTGCACCGCACGCTGACGGGCGACGGCTTGGCAACAGCCATTGCATCCGTCTTTGGCGCACCAGCCAACACTACTTACGGCGAAAATACAGGTGTGCTGAACCTGACCAAGGTGTTCGACCCGAAGGTGATACGCATTGCAGCCTGTCTGGCCATCGTGCTGGCGTTCTGTCCTAAGTTTGCCTGTCTGGTACAGTTGATGCCTGCTGCCACCATCGGTGGTGTGAGCCTCATCCTGTATGGCATGATTTCTGCTGTTGGTGTGCGCAATCTGGTCGAGGAGAAGGTCGACCTGAAGAGTTCGCGCAACGTATTTGTCGCAGCACTCATTCTGGTGCTGGCCATCGGTGTGAAATATGGTGCCAACGACGACATTGCCCTGGGACCCATCCATCTGTCGGGTCTGGCCATCGCAGCCATCGTGGGCATCCTGTTGAATGCCGTTATGCCCGACAAGTTGGGCATGAAGGTGAAATCGTTCAAGGGAAAAGAAAAGGCTTAACGAACATCTTTCAGCGTTCATTGCTGATAAAAATCGTGCCCAATAAAACAATAATTTTCGTTCATTGCACGAAAAATACGTGCAATGAACGTTTTTTTTTAGTCTTTGTATCATTATTTATAGGAGGTAAAAGAGAAAAAGCGTAATTTTGCAACCAGAAATTTCGTATAACTAAAAATATTAATGAAAATGAAAAAGGTATTATTGACTATGCTGACAGCGCTGCTAGTGATGACAGGAGCATCGGCACAGGAGAGACCAAAGGTGTTGGGCAAGAGCCATGCCATCTGGCAGGTTGAGGTCAGAAACCGCTATCTGCTCTTGCCAGTACAGGAGCGCGAAGAAAACGCCAACATCCGCGTGATTATGGCAGGACAGCAGGTGCAGTCGCTGAACGTGCGCCTGGCAGTGGACAAGGTGGACTACTATGTACCCCTGGACATTCAGCGTTTTGGTGCGAAGGAACTGCTGCTGGACATCACATTCTACGGCGATCGCCGCTTTACGGGTGCCATGAAAGATTTCCTCTGCTGGCGCGAGATGAAGCAGGGCGATGAGTTTGATACGGCAAACCGCGAACGGTTCCGCCCGAAGTACCATCACACACCTGTGTATGGCTGGATGAACGACCCCAACGGCATGTTCTATAAAGACGGTGTCTACCACCTGTATTACCAGTGGAACCCCTACGGCTCGATGTGGGAAAACATGACGTGGGGCCACTCGACGTCGAAAGACCTGATTCATTGGGAGGCACAGCCTGCCGCCATTGAAGCCGACGCACTGGGAACTATATTCAGTGGTTCGTGCGTGGTGGATAAAAAGAATAATCAAGTCGTAGCGTTCTACACTTCGGCAGGCAGCAGCCAGACGCAGTCGATGGCCGTGTCGAAGGATAATGGCATGACCTTCGAGAAATACACGGGCAACCCCGTATTGGTGAGCACGGAAGAGGATTTCCGCGACCCCAAAGCTTTCTGGAATCCTGAAATCCAGAAGTGGAACCTGATTCTGGCCGTTGGTCAAGAGATGCGTATCTACACATCGACGAATCTGAAGGACTGGACTTACGAGAGTTCGTTTGGCAAGGGCTATGGCTGTCATGATGGCGTATGGGAGTGTCCCGACCTCATCAAGCTGCAGGTGCGTGGTACCGACAAGCAGAAGTGGATGCTGATTTGCAACATCAACCCTGGCGGCCCGTTTGGTGGCAGTGCTACCCAATACTTCATTGGTGAGTTCAATGGTAGGAAGTTCACCTGTGACCACCAAGACACCCGTTGGATGGACTACGGCAAGGACCACTACGCTACCGTAACCTTCGACAATGCACCTGATGGGCGCAAAATTGCGCTGGCATGGATGTCGAACTGGCAGTATGCCAACCAGGTTCCTACGAAGCAGTTCCGCAGTGCCAACTCGGTGCCTCGCGACCTGGGATTGTTTGAATACAATGGCGAGACGTACTGCAGTGTGACCCCTTCGAAGGAGCTGCTGACGCTGCGCGGCAAGACCGCCAACAAGCTGCCTCAGGCCGGTGAGGTGGTGGTAGACCTGAAAGGCACGACGGAGATTACGTTGTCGAACGCACTGGGCGAACAGGTGGTGATGCGCTATGATGCCGAGAAGCACACCTTCTCGATGGACCGCACGCGCAGCTATACCAGCTTCAGCGAGGCATTCCCCATCTGCACCGTTGCTCCCACGTATGGCGACGTCCAGCAGTTACGCATCTTCATCGACCACTGCTCCATTGAGGCTTTCGATGCGGACGGCAAGATGGCAATGACCAACCTGGTGTTCCCCACGGAGCCTTACAACCAGATTAAAGTGACCAACAAAGCAAAAGTAACTATTTATCCTTTCTAAGAATTATGACGCATAATAGCAACAAATCGATTTTCCTGATTCCCGTAATGCTCTGCTTCTTCTGCATGGGCTTCGTGGATCTGGTGGGCATTGCCTCGAACTATGTCAAGGCCGATCTGGGCCTGAGCGACTCTGTGGCCAACGTGTTCCCCTCACTGGTGTTCTTCTGGTTCCTGATTTTCAGCGTTCCCACGGGTATGCTGATGAACAAGATCGGACGCAAAAATACCGTACTGTTGTCGTTGGTGGTGACGGTGGTGTCGCTGCTCATCCCCTTGTTTGGCAACTCGTTTGCCGTCATGCTGGTAGCCTTCTCGCTGCTGGGCATCGGCAACGCCCTGATGCAGACCAGCATCAACCCGCTGGCCATGCTGATCATCGGCGACAAAAACCTGGCATCGACGCTGACCTTCGGACAGTTTGTCAAGGCTATCGCCTCGTTCCTCGCACCCTATCTGGCTATGTGGGGAGCCACGCAGGTGATGCCATCGTTCGGCTACGACTGGCGCGTGCTGTTCCTCGTCTATTTCGTCGTAGGTGTACTGGCTACGCTGTTGCTGTGGGCCACACCTATTGTTGAGGAGATTGGAGAGAAAAAAGAAGCAGGAAAAAGCGTTGGCGCTGAATTTGTCGATTGCTTCCGTTTGTTGGGCAAGCCCATCGTGTTGCTGTCGTTCCTGGCTATTATGTGCCATGTGGGCATCGACGTGGGTACAAACACCACAGCTCCGAAACTGTTGATGGAGCGTGTGGGCATGACGCTCAACGATGCTGCCTTTGCCACCTCGCTGTACTTCATCTTCCGTACCATCGGAGCACTGACGGGTTCGTTCTTCCTCCGTGTGATGAAGACACGTTGGTTCTTCATCTTCAGTGTCGTGCTGATGGCAACCTCGATGGCGCTGATGTTTGGTGGACAGTCGAAAACCATGCTCTACGTGGCTATCGCCTTGGTAGGCTATGGCAACTCGAACATCTTCTCGATGGCATTCTCGGAGGCACTGCTCTCGGTGCCCGACAAGCAGAACGAGGTCTCAGGTCTGATGATTATGGGACTCTTTGGTGGTACCATATTCCCACTCTTGATGGGCTTTGCCAGCGATGCCGTTGGTCAAGCCGGAGCAGTCATCATCATGGCCATCGGTGTCATCTACCTCTTTACCTATATTCCGCAAGTTAAACATTAATGCGGCCTATGGCCTAAATAAGAAATAAAAAATAAGAAATAAAAATATTATGGCTAACAAACGTTATGTAGTAGGACTCGGCGAAGTCCTGTGGGACGTACTCCCCGAAGGCAAGAAACTGGGCGGTGCCCCTGCCAATTTCGCCTATCATGCAGGACAGTTCTTGGGTAACGACAACACCATCGCCATCAGTGCACTGGGCGAAGACACACTGGCCGACGAGACCATTGAGGCTTTGGAAGAGCACAGTCTGAAATACGTGCTGCCTAGGGTAAAATACCCCACAGGAACGGTACAGGTGACCCTCTCGGGCGACGGTATTCCTGCCTATGAAATCAAGGAGAATGTAGCATGGGACAACATTCCCTATACCTCAGAGATTGCCGAGATTGCCAAGAATTGCCGTGCCGTCTGCTTCGGTTCTTTGGCTCAACGCAGCGTGACATCATGGGCTACCATTCGCCAGTTCTTGGACGATACACCAGCCGACTGTCTGAAAATCTTTGATATCAACCTGCGTCAGCAGTTCTATACAAAGAACGTTATCGAGGAATCGCTGAAGCGTTGTAACATACTGAAAATCAACGATGAGGAGTTGGTAGTCATCAATCGCATGTACGGCTACGAAGGTCTCGACATGCGCAGTGCTTGTGAGAAGATTCTGAACGAGTACCAACTGAAGATGCTGGTGCTGACCTGTGGCACCAACGGCTCGTACGTCTTTACTGACGACGGACTGACCTCGTTCCAAGATACTCCAAAGGTAACAGTGGCTGATACCGTAGGCGCCGGCGACTCGTTTACCGGTTCGTTCTGTGCCAGCGTCATCATGGGCAAACCCGTACAGGAAGCCCACAAAAAGGCTGTCGAGGTTTCTGCCTTCGTCTGCACCCAGAACGGAGCGATGCCTACACTGCCCGTTGAATTGCTGAAATAAAGCATTTCATTCGTTTGATATACTGAAAAAGTGGAAAAACTTGCCTTTTTCCACTTTTTTTCGTACCTTTGACTTCGTCGAAAGTACTTCCGCTCGAAAATGCTCAAATTAATTTGGCATTTTGCTCGCTTATTCGTACCTTTCTCCTTTGGAGAAGATAGGCTGCACCTCAGAAAAACTCAAATTTATTTGGTTTTTCGCTCGGTTTGCACTACCTTTGCAGGGCAAAACTAAATATCAATGAATATAGAGGCGAGTTTACGAGAGCGGATTCTGATTCTGGACGGAGCCATGGGCACAAAGATTCAGTCGCTGGGACTGACGGCAGAGAGCTACCACCAAGGGGCACTGAAGGAGTGGCCCGTATCGCTGGTGGGCAACAACGACGTGCTATGTCTGACGGCTCCAGAGGTAATCCGCCACATTCACGAGCAATATATCGAGGCCGGTGCGGACATCATCGCAACGAATACGTTCTCGGCGAACCGTATCAGTCAGAAGGAGTACGGACTGGAGAAGCAGGCTCGCGAGATGGCTCTGGCTGGTGCCCGCATAGCCCGCCAAGCCGCCGACCATGCTCTCACCACTCACCTCTCACCACTTACCTCTAAAAAAATATGGGTAGCCGGTTCGATGGGCCCCACCTCGAAATCGCTCTCGCTGGCCAGCGACATGAACGACCCCGGGAGCCGAAGCATCGCCTTCGACGAGATGGCGGCAGCTTACGAGGAACAGGCCGAGGCGCTGATAGCGGGCGGTGTGGACCTGCTACTACTGGAGACCTGCTTTGACGCGCTGAACGCTAAGGCTGCCATCTATGCCATCGAACGTATCAACGAACGCCGCGGCACAACAATGCCCATGATGGTGTCGGCCACCATCAACGACCGCAGCGGACGCACGCTGACGGGGCAGACGCTGGAGGCCTTCTACATCAGCATCAGCCACTATCCCCACTTGCTGAGCTTCGGATTGAACTGTTCGTTTGGCGTGACGGATCTGCGCCCGTTCGTTGAGCAGCTGTCGGGCCGTATACCCGTCTACCTGTCGCTATACCCCAATGCCGGACTGCCCAACGAGATGGGCGAATACGACGAACTGCCGGCCTATACCGCTAGTCACCTGCGCCAGATGGCCGAGGACGGTCTGCTGAACATCGCAGGAGGCTGCTGCGGAACGGATGAGGAACACATCCGCGCCATCAGTGAGGCCCTGAAGGACTTAAAGCCCAGACAGCTGCCTGCTGCCGACAACCGCATGTGGCTGTCGGGACTGGAGCCGTTGTTGGTTGACAAAGAAACACGCAACTTCACCAATGTGGGCGAGCGCACCAATGTGGCCGGTTCGCGGAAGTTTGCACGACTGATAGCCGAAAAGAAATATGACGAGGCGCTGAGTGTGGCTCGCAACCAGATAGAGGGCGGTGCACAGATTATCGACATCAACATGGATGATGCCATGCTGGACAGCCAGCAGGAGATGCAGACCTTCTGCCGATATGTTGCCAACGATCCGGGCGTGAGCCGTGCGGTGCTGATGATTGACTCGTCGGATTGGGCAACGGTTTTGGCCGGATTGAAGAATGCACAGGGTAAGTGCATTGTGAACTCCATCAGTCTGAAGAACGGCGAAGCGGACTTTATCGACAAGGCCCGCAAACTGCACCGACTGGGCGCTGCCGTCGTAGTGATGGCTTTCGACGAGGAAGGTCAGGCCACGACCTACGAGCGCAAGATAGCCATTGCCGAACGGGCTTACGGGTTGCTGACGGGTATTGGGTTCCCACCACAGGACATCATCTTCGACGTGAACATTCTGTCGGTAGGAACAGGACTGAAGGAACACCAGGCATATGGCGTGGACTTTATCCGCGCCGTGGGCTGGATCAAGCAACACCTGCCACTGGCCAAGACCAGCGGAGGTGTGAGCAACCTGTCGTTCAGCTTCCGAGGCAACAACAAGGTGCGCGAAGCCATGCATTCGGTATTCCTCTATCATGCCATCCGCGAAGGACTGGATATGGCCATCGTGAATCCCGGCATGCTGCAGGTGTACGACGACATAGAACCCACGCTGCTGAAGGCTGTGGAGGACGTCATCCTGAACAAGGACGACGAGGCCACAGAAAGGCTGATAGCCATCGCTGCCGACGTGCTCGCAGATGCAGCCACCGTTCCCGACGGTTCTCCGGCGGGTCCATCGTGGCGCAGCAAAACCATTGAGGAACGGCTGCTGTACGCCCTGAGCAAAGGCGACAACAGCCATCTGGCAGACGACATCCCCGAGGCACTGGAAAAATACGGACGCCCCATCGACGTGATAGAGCAACCGCTGATGCAGGCAATGGAACACATCGGCCAACTGTTTGGCGAAGGAAAGATGTTTCTGCCACAAGTGGTGAAATCGGCCAAAGTGATGAAGGATGCCGTAGCCCTGTTGCAGCCGTACATCGACGAGGAACAGGGAACGCAGAAGTCGGAACGGCCCTGTGTGGTGCTGGCTACCGCCAATGGCGACGTGCACGACATCGGCAAGAACATCGTAGGCATCGTGCTGGGCTGTAACGGTTTCGACGTGGTAGATCTGGGCGTGATGGTGCCTGGCGAGACGATTTTGGAAGAGACCAAGAAGCGGAAGCCTTGCATGGTGGGCATCAGTGGACTCATTACCCCGTCGCTGAAGGAGATGGAACTGCTGTGCCAACTGTTTCAGAAAGAAGGACTGACAACACCTATCGTGGTGGGCGGTGCCACGACATCGACAGTGCATACTGCCGTCAAGCTGGCTCCACTGTATGATGGTTGTGTGGTGCATGGCGGCGATGCCTCACAGACGTCGCTGTTGGCCAAGCACCTGCAGATGGATGCTGCAGCAACCATCGCACAAATCAAGGCAGAACAGCAGACGCTACGCGATGCCTACGAAGAGCACCACGCCCCACTGACACCCTACGCAGAAGCAAATGAATTAGGAATGAGGAATGTGGAATGTAGAATGGTCGGCGATGCCGATTGTACAATGAATCATGAAGAATTCTTCACTCGACACTCGCTCATCACCAAAGGCGACCATTCACCAATCATCATTCAAAATTCAACATTAGAACCGCTTATCGACTGGCGCATGTTCCTGTTGTTCTGGGGATTTAAGGGCGAGACGCTGCAACAGCTGCTGGTGAACCCAGAGGCCGAGCGTACACTGAACGAAGGCAAGCAATTTCTGCAACGCGCTATTGAACAAGGAACGATAGAAGTGCAGACGCTAATGCGTTTCGTGCCTGCCAAGCGTCGAGGTAACGACATCGTACTGGATGACGGTACCGTATTACCCATGTTGCGCAGTCAGAGCGCCACAGGACACCACCTGTGTCTCTCAGACTACTATGACGAGCAACGCCCTACCCCATTGGGACTTTTTACTATTGTAGCACGACCTAAGCAGCAGCCTGCCGACGAGGCCGATTGCGTGCAACACTCAGACCTTCAGGTCGGAGAACGGCTGATGAACCACGCCATCTGCGCCCGCCTGACAGAAGCCTGCGCAGAATGGCTCCAAAGCCACTCATCACTTACCACTCACCACTCGCCCCTAAGAGTGGCCTTCGGCTATGCCACCTGTCCGGACCACTCGCTGAAGCGCATCGTGTTCGACCTACTGGATGCGGAACGCCAATTAGACGTGACACTGACCGACCACTACTCGATACAGCCGTCGACGTCGATTTGCGGACTCTTCATCTGTCATCCTGACGCCCGCTATTTCTCTGTAGGACGCATCGACGAGGAGCAGCTGGCAGACTATTGCCAGCGTCGCGGCATCAGTGTGGCAGAAGGAGAACAATTATTATCAAAATATATTGCCCATTAATTCGATATATCGATATAACGATTTTTCGACATAACGACAAAAGAAAAAAAAGAAATATGAAAGTTATCGACATTCTGAATAGTTCACAACATCCGTTTGCCAGCTTCGAGCTGGTGCCACCCCTGAAAGGCAGCGACGTCACCCGACTCTATGACAGCATCGACCCGTTGATGGAGTTCGAGCCACCGTTTATCAATGTCACCTGCCACCGCGACGAGGTGGAATACGTGCCCAACAGCGATGGTACGTACACCAAGATGACGCTGGCCAAACGCCCCGGAACGGTAGCCATCGTAGCAGCGATTATGCGCCGCTATCCGCAACTGGAAATTGTGCCCCACGTCATCTGTGGCGGAGCATCGCGCTCGAAAGTAGAAAGTGAACTGCTTGACCTGCACTTCCTGGGTATTCAGAACGTCGTAGCCCTGCGTGGCGATGCCATACCCGGACAGCGTTTCTTCATTCCTGAGACTGACGGATTCAGCCATAGCTCGGAACTGGTAGAGATGATTCACAATCTGAACCAAGGAGAATACCTCGACCCCACGGTGAAGAACGGCCTGTCGACAGACTACTGCGTAGGTGTGGCAGCCTATCCGGAGAAGCACTACGAGGCTGCTAACCTGGCCATAGACATCCAGCATTTGAAGGAAAAGGTGGAGGCTGGTGCCGATTATATTGTGACACAGATGTTCTTCGACAACAAACAGTATTTCCGTTTCGTTGAGCAACTACGTGAGGCAGGAATCACCGTGCCCGTCATTCCGGGACTGAAACCCATCTCCAGCCAACGACAGATAGACCTGTTGCCCCGCTCGTTCCACATCGACATTCCACAGGCACTGGTCAGCGAACTGAACAAAACAAAGAACCCACTCGACGCCTATCAAGTCGGCATCGAATGGGCTATAGAGCAAAGCCGGGAACTGCTGGCTAACGGAGCGCCTGCCATCCACTATTACACGATGGCTAAGACGGACAATGTGCGCCAGATTGTGAAAGCGGTATTTTAACCAAACTTTATCGTTCCCTGCACGGGATTATCCTGCTGGGGAGCCTCCTGCTGCTGAGGGGGTTCCTCGCCACTGGCCTGCGAATAAATGCTATCCAGAATCTCGCGGGTACGCTTATAGGTGGGCGTCTGCTCGACGGCTGAGATGACATCGTCGTTGTCGAGGTCCTCAGGACGGAACAGATAGATATGCGGACGACGCTTGTAGCGCTTGCTCTGGCCGTCGCCGCCATAATAGCGGTTTCGACGGTCCTGACGCTGGGCCTCCTTCTCCTGCTCGGCAGCAATACGGGTGGCCTCCTCCTGGGTGTTACGATGCTGACGGTGGCTTGACATACCATCGACACGGTCGATGCCGAAGCCCGTGGCCAGAATGGTGACCTTGACCTTCTTACCCAACTCGGGATCAGTAGCCAGTCCCCACTTGATTTCGAAGTCGTTGCCGAACTTACCCATGAAGTCGTTGACATCGTTCATCTCCTCCATCATCAGCGAACCGCTGCCGTCCTTGTTGCCGGCAAACGAGATGCTGAGCAGAATCTTCTTGGAATTGAAGACGTCATTCTCGTTGAGCAACGGAGAATTCAACGCGTCGTCGATGGCTTTCTTGACACGGCCTTCGCCCTCGCCAAAACCTGTGGACATGATAGCCACACCACCATCCTTCAGGACGGTCTTCACATCGTTGAAGTCGAGGTTGATTAATCCGTGAACGGTGATAATCTCGGCAATAGACTTAGCAGCCACACTGAGGGTATCATCGGCCTTACCAAAGGCGTCAAGTACGGTCAGTTCCGGATATATCTCACGCAGACGCTCGTTGTTGATGACCAACAGGGCATCGACATGCTTCGACATCTCTTCAACGCCATCCAGAGCCTGGTCAATCTTTCGGTCGCCCTCGAAACGGAAAGGAATGGTCACAATACCCACCGTCAGAATACCCATCTCCTTCGAGACACGGGCAATGACAGGAGCAGCACCAGTACCTGTTCCACCACCCATGCCGGCAGTGATGAAGGCCATGCGTGTGCCGTCGCTGAGCACGTTCTTGATATCTTCCAGACTCTCCTCGGCAGCGGCACGGGCCTTTTCTGGACGGTTTCCTGCACCAAGTCCTTCCTTACCCAACTGCAGGTGAACAGGAACGGGTGAGTCGTTCAGGGCCTGATTATCGGTGTTACAAAGCACGAAAGTGACATCGTGGATGCCCTCGCGATACATGTGATTGACGGCATTACCGCCACCACCACCAACACCAATCACCTTGATGATGCTATTCTCTTTTTCCGGCTCGCCAAAATCGAGCAATATGTTGTTATCCATATATTTCTTTTTTTCGTTATTTCGACATTTCGTTATTTCGACATTTCGAAGAGATTACTCATCTTCTTCCTTGACAATCTCGTTAGCTGCTTTCTTCAGCCAGCGGCCTAACTTGTTCCAAGTGCTGTTCTCCTTACGGATACGCTCTTGCTCGCGGGCTTCCTCCTCGGCCTGCTCGCGGGCCACACGCTCTTCCTCTTCCTTTTTCTGGCGCGCTTCTTCCTCAGCACGACGAATCTCGTCAGCCGTACGAACTACGCCAGCAGGAGTTTCTGAGGCCTGACGAGCACGACGCTGCTCCAAAGTTTCAGGAGTGATCTGCGGGCGCTGGCTGGCAAAGAGGTCGTTGTTGTAGTCCAAATCGCTGCCAGCACAGTTGATGTCGCCCTTGGCCAGCAAACCTAACACCGTGTTCATCATGCCATCGTGAGCATTGATGTCGGCAATAGACGAGGTAATGGTCTGGGTAACAAACTTGGCAACACGAATCTTGTCGATATGCGTGTAGTTCTGGAAGGCTTTCTCGATGTCCTTCAGATTAGAACCGCCACCCGTGAGAATCACACCGCCAAGGAGCTTGTCGCAGTATTCTTCAGGAATCTGACACCACACATTAGCGATAATCTCCTCCAAGCGACCCTCGACAATCTCGATGAACTTACGAACTTCTACCTGACGATCCTGGTCGATAGAGTACTTCATGTTGTTGTCGATATCGTTGTTGTCGGTAAAGGCCGAAGCATACTTCAACTTCATCTTCTCAGCATCGCTCTCCTCCATCTGCAGCGAAGCAATATCCTTGGTGATATTGTTAGCACCCAACGGAATGACAGCCAGATGGCGTAACACGTTCTTAGAATAGACACTGACTGTTGTCGTATCGGCGCCGAGATCTACCAAGGCACATCCTGAACGACGCTCAGCCTCAGTGAGCACACTGTCAGCCAATGCCAACGGAGCGAGATACATCTCTGCCACATTGATTTCGGCAGTCTCGAAACACTTGTTCAGGTTCTTGTAGAATGCCTTGCGCTGCAAGATGTTCAGGAAATTACCCTCAATACGCGAACACTGAATGCCAACGGGATCGAGCTGATATTGAGAGTCGACTTTATATTCCTGTACAGCTGCATCGAGAATCTCCTGGTCGGGATACTTCATGTTACGGTTTGAATCCATCAGTTCAATCACCATGTCCTGAGTAACCTGCGTTCCTGCAGGCAGGTCCTTGGAAATGAGATTGCGAATAGAGCGGATAGACTGTCCGCCAACACCCACATACACCTGAGTAATCCCCGTCTTGAGCTGTTTCTCCAGACGGCTGATGATGCTGGTCAGGCACTGGGCAGTCTTGTCAATGTTGTAAACCACACCTTTGCGGATGCATGAAGAGGAATCCTCCTTGACACAGGCCAACACCTGTATGCTGCCGTCAAGATTCTTCTTTCCCGCAATACCGGTCATCTTTGATGATCCCAGTTCAATAGCTACGATAAATTCCTTTGGCATCTCTCTTTATATTTGATTTATTTTCTTGTTTTTCTTACAGATAATCTGGTTGTCAAACTCCAGACTAATATAGGAATATTTGTTCCAGCCAGCCTTGGAGAGTCCGTATTTATAGAATTTCTCCAAACGGCTCAGCTTCTTTTCGATATCCGTTGGCTGTCCGAGAAAGACGATATGGTCGCCCACACGGGGTATCAGTTCTATCGAGCCATCAGCCAACACATTCAGCTGTTCCGTTTCGGCACGCCACATCTTATTCTGAATCAGGTAATTACCCACAACAGACAACACACTCTTGGCATACTTGCGTGAGACATGTCCAGTCACGACAACCAAGTCGCTGGCATACTGTGTGTTAGGCATGATATTACCATGGGTGTCGACATAATAGTCTTCTCCGTTATCAGCCTTCACGCGAACTACCGGCAGACGCTGCGACAAGGCAATGAATACACGGCCCGTTTGTGTCTTGTAACACTGAGCGCTCTCTACAAGAGGATTCTGGAGCAGGGCCTCCTCTATTTTCCGTCCTGACACCTGACTCATCGGATCGCCCAACGGATAGACACGGGCATGCTGGAGTTGTGACTTGATGTCGTTTGGATTCAGAAATCCTTTCACCACGCCTTCCTTGATATCTATCTTGACCTCGGAACATACGTTCGAGAGTTCGTCAGGACGGTTGAAAGCCGTAATGGCGAAGACAAGATAGACAGTCAAAGCGATGTCTATCAAGATGATGAATGATTTCTTCCAATTGACGCTCATGTCGGAGTGCTATTTCTTACTGTTCAATATTCTGGTTATCTCGGGCACCATGTTGTCGAGATCACCGGCTCCAAGCACAATCAGTACGTCGAAGTCGCGTGACTTGACAAGCGATAATACGTCGTCCTTGCGAATGATTTGCTTCTCAATGCCTGGACGTAAGTTGTCGTAGATGAGCTGCGAAGTGACACCCTCAATAGGTAGTTCACGAGCAGGGTAAATCTCGGTGAGGATGACCTCGTCGAGCAAACTCAGTGCCTCAGCGAAGTCCTTATAGAAATCGCGAGTACGAGTATAGAGGTGAGGCTGGAAAATAGCAGTAATTTTCCGGTCTTGATAGAGTTCACGGATGCTACGGGCACTCTGGTAAATCTCCTTCGGATGGTGGGCATAGTCCGAAAGAAACACATGGCGGTCGTTCTTGATCTTGAAATCGAAACGACGGTCCACACCTCCATATGTCTTTATGCCGATGCGTAGCTCTTCTGCCGTACAGCCTGCCAACTGAGCCATCGCCATAGCGGCCACACCATTCTCAATATTAATGGGAACAGGCTGCCCCAACTGAACATTCTTTACCGGCTCAATGGGCGACACAAAGTCGAACGTAATTTCACCATTGGCAATGCGGATGTTCTCGGCATGGAAATCACCCTCGTTCAGCGAATAGTCATAGCGGTGCACCCCATCAGGCAGATTTTCCTGC
The DNA here is from genome assembly GCA_946188395.1 of uncultured Prevotellaceae bacterium. Taxonomy (GTDB): domain Bacteria; phylum Bacteroidota; class Bacteroidia; order Bacteroidales; family Bacteroidaceae; genus Prevotella. The sequence continues at coordinate 51,940 of CAMHUU010000004.1, forward strand.
ATCTCCAAACCACGATGAATAATCAAGGCTCCTCTCGGCTGAATCAACTCCGTATAGTGACGGAAACTCTCCAAATAAGCCTCCTTGGTGCCATAGATGTCCAAGTGATCGGGGTCTGTCGAGGTAATAACAGTCATATAGGGCGACAACCAATGGAACGAGCGGTCGAACTCATCAGCCTCGATGACGACATAGTCGGAATCAGACAAGATGTAGTTGGTACCATAGTTCTTCGAAATGCCTCCCAAAAAAGCATTACAATCCAAATGGCTCTGGTGCATGATATGGGCACACATGGTCGACGTCGTCGTCTTGCCGTGGGTGCCTGCCACACAGAGTCCCTTATGCTGGCGGGTCAGTGTACCCAGTACCTGAGCTCGCTTTTGGATCTCAAAACCATTTCCGCGGAAATATTTCATTTCCTGATGGTCTTCAGGAATAGCTGGCGTATAGACTACAAGACACGAATCGGGCCTGCGACAGGCATGAGGTATTTCGTCGACATTTTCCTCATAATGGATGAGTGCTCCTTCCTTTTCCAACTGACGAGTCAGGATACTTGGCGTCTTGTCATAGCCTCCTACGACCACTCCACGATGAATGAAGTAGCGTACGAGGGCACTCATACCAATGCCGCCGGCCCCAACAAAGTATACTGATTTGATATCTTTTAATTCCATATTCTCTATTTAACGTTTTTGACTGGCAAGGGCTACCACTTCCTTGGCAATAATCTCTGCTGAAGCTGGTAATGCCATTTTCAGAATGTTCTCACTGAGACTCTGCAACTTAGCATTGTCTTGAACAGTATCGATGGCCAAGGGGATAAGCAGTGCCGGAGCCTCCACATCCTTCACATAAAGGGCAGCATCTTTGTTGACCAAAGCAAGGGCATTCTTCGTCTGGTGGTCTTCGGCCACATTCGGCGAAGGAACAAGGATAACGGGTTTGCCCAACAGGCAGAACTCGCTGATAGAACCGGCTCCAGCACGACTGACGACCAAATCGGCAGCCTTATAAGCTGCGCCCATGTCACTGATGAAATCAGTAACCATCAGGTTCTCTACTTTCGGTTCTCTGGCCAATTGCTCCAAAATCTGGGCGTGATAGTACTTACCGGTCTGCCAGATAAACTGTACATCGCCCTGACGGATAGCATCAAGGTTTTTCAATACACTCTCGTTAACGGTACGTGCTCCTAGGCTGCCTCCCACAATCAGAATGGTCTTCTTCGTGGCATCCAAACCAAATGAGCGAAGAGCCTCAGCCTTCGTCTGGGTCGTTTCCAACAACTGCTGACGGACGGGATTACCTGTCAACAGAATTTTTTCTGCCGGAAAGAAACGCTCCATACCCTCGTAAGCCACACAAATCTTGGCGGCTTTCTTTGCCAACAACTTATTGGTAACTCCGGCATAAGAGTTCTGCTCCTGAATAAGACAGGGAATACCCATTGCTGCAGCTTTATTCAGCGTAGGACCACTGGCATAGCCACCCACACCGACAGCCACCTGCGGACGGAACTCCTTAATGATGTTCTTAGCCATTCGCTGGCTCTTCCAAATCTTATAGAGCACCTTTACATTCTTCAACAGGTTCTTACGGTCGAAACCCTGAATAGGCAGGCCTTTGATTTCATAGCCTGCCGCAGGTACACGCTGCATTTCCATGCGTCCCAGAGCTCCTACAAACAATATCTTGGCATCAGGGTGCATAGCCTTGATGGCATTGGCAATAGACACGGCAGGGAAAATATGGCCTCCCGTACCGCCACCACTGATTATTACTCTTAATTCGTCGTTCATAAGCGTTGTATCTTGAATACCGTGCAAAAGTACAAATTTTCCGTCAAATCATGCTATCTTTACCTCATTTTCTTTCGCTTTCTTCATTTTTGCTGATCTGCTGACACTCAAAATGGCTCCAATATAAGCACAATTGATAATTGTCGACGTACCTCCCTTGGAAATCAGCGGCAGAGGCTGTCCGGTAACAGGCGCCAATCCAACAGCTACCATCATATTAAAAGTGGCTTGGATGACCAACAGCAAGCCGAGACCCATAGCCAGGAAAGCAGGGAAGTTATTCTCGCAACGACTGGCAATGCGGGCACAGCGATAGAGCAGCACAATATAGAGGAACATCACCGCAAAGGCACCTACGATGCCTAACTCCTCGATGATGATAGCATAGATAAAGTCCGAAAAGGCCTGCGACAGGAAGTCGCGTTCAGTACTCTGGCCAGGCCCCTTGCCGATGACACCGCTCGAAACGATGGCGATATTGGCATGAGCCACCTGGGCATCCTTGTCAAGGTCATACTCCTGAGGCGTTGGCTTAGGCTTACCAAACTTCATAATACGGCTCTTCCAAGTGTCAGCACGGTGGAACATCTTTTCAACGAAGTTCTTTTTAGCCCTGGGCTGATCCAACTGTTCCGTCTTGGTCAGCTGTTTCTCTTCGTCGCTGATATCGTGACCGACTAACATCACCATCGACAAAGCGAAAACGCCTATCACGATAATGACAACCGCCAACTTGACCAATTGTTTCATCGGGACCAGTCCGATAAACATCATCAAGAAAACCACAGCAAAGAGCATCGCTGCTGTAGAGAGGTTCTCCAAACCAATCAACAAACAGGCTGGCAACAATATCCAGAGAATCCATTTGAAGGCGTTCTTGTCAGCACCATTCTCCCGCTGCATAGCGGCAAGAATCTGTGCCACCGCCAACACAATGGTTCCCTTGGCAATCTCTGATGGTTGGAAAGTAAAGCCAAACAGGTTAATCCATCGACCGGCATCGCCCACTTTCGTTCCTGCCAAGAGCACCCATAGCAGCGTCACTACAGATATCAATATCAGGAATGGAGTCATTAACTTGAAATACCGACAGGGAATATTCAACGTAATGATGGCTACCACCACGCCTGCCAAAATGGTAAAGGCGTGATAAGCGATAGGACCTACGTAATTCTGACTCTTATAGGTTAGTCCGCTGGAAGCAGAGAACACTTCCACGATACTGATCATGCAGAGGAAGAAGAACACCATCCAGATGACCTTGTCGCCCTTGAAGATATTGCCTATTTTCTTGTTCATTTACAGATTCCTTGCTAATTCCTTAAACTGCTCGCCACGGTCTTCCATGTTCTTGAACAAGTCGAACGAGGCACAACAGGGTGACAACAGGACGGTCATACCGGGCTCGGCCATCTCATAACAGGCCTCGATACACTCCTTCATGGAGTGCGTATCACGGAAAGGAATGCCTAATGAGTCGAAATTGTCATGCAGCTTCTGGTTATCGGCCCCAAGATACACCAATCCGGCACATTTCTCACGGACAAGCGGCTTGATGGGGTCGTAGTCGTTGCCTTTGTCCTTGCCGCCAATGATGAGAATGGTCTTGGTCTTCATCGATTCCAAAGCATACCAGCAGGCATCGACATTGGTGGCTTTCGAGTCGTTGATATACTGTACACCACGAACTACGCAGACCTTCTCCAAACGGTGTTCTACACCGGGAAAATCGCTGAGCGACTTGCGAATGACCTCATTCTTGATACCTGCCACATCTGAGGCGATACCAGCCGCCAGAGAGTTATAGATATTATGCTTCCCTGTCAAGCTCAAGGCCTCCTGTTCCATATTAAACGGCTCCGGCTGCTCAATCTTATACTGCCCTTCCTCAATATAACCGATACTGCCTTTCTCTTTTAGTTCTGAAAAAGGATACTGGATGGCTTTGATATCATACTTCTCCAACTCCTTCTTGATGATGGGATCATCGTTCCAATAGATAAAGGCATCCTGAGGCGTCTGATTCTGGATGATACGCATCTTGGCATCGACATAGTTCTGCATCTTGAAGTCATAGCGGTCCAGATGGTCAGGAGTGATGTTTAGCAGGATGGCCACGTTGGCACGGAAGTCATACATATTGTCCAATTGGAAAGACGACAGCTCGATGATGTAGTAGTCGTGCGGATCCTCGGCAACTTGCAGTGCCAAGGAATTTCCGATATTTCCGGCCAGACCGGCATCATAGCCTGCCTCCTTGAAAATATGGTAGATAAGACTGGTCGTTGTAGTCTTACCATTCGAACCCGTAATACATATCATCTTCGAACGCGTGTAACGACCAGCAAACTCTATCTCACTGACGATGTGGATACCTTTCTCCTTGATCTTGACAATCATCGGAGCGGTATCAGGAATGCCAGGACTCTTAATGACCTCATCGGCATCCAGAATCTTTTCTTCCGTATGATGCCCTTCCTCCCAGCTAATCTGGTGGTCGTCCATCAGTTTCTTATATTTGTCGTTAATCTTCGACATGTCACTGACAAACACATCGAAACCTTGCTTCTTGGCCAAGACGGCAGCTCCAGCTCCGCTCTCACCGGCTCCTAATATTGCTATCTTACTCATTACACTCTAATCTTTAAACTCTAATCTCTAAACCCTAAACTATCTAATCTTCAACGTGATAATTGTTAATGCGGCTAATATGATGGAGGTAATCCAAAAACGAATGGTAATCTTCGACTCGTGGAACGGGCGATGGGGCCAGCCCTTCAATATATAGGTACTGGTGGCGTCAAGTTGCGAATCAAGCTTACGGAAGGTATCATGGATAGGTGTTGCACGGAACACACGCACTCGCTTGCCTTTGCGCTTCTGTATCTTGAACCACTGTGTCTGGATAATCACACTCAGGCTTTCTACAAAGAAGATGCCACAAAGGATGATCAGCATCAGTTCCTTATGGATAATGACAGCGCAAACACCAATGATACCACCAATGGTCAGCGAACCGGTATCACCCATAAAAATCTGGGCAGGGAAGGCATTATACCAAAGGAAACCAATCATCGCCCCAATGAAGGCAGAGAGGAATACTACCAACTCCTGGGAACCGGGAATATACATGATATCAAAATAGGCAGCATACACGATGTGCGACGAGATATAGCAGAATATCAGCAACGCGGCACCTATAATAGCCGAATTTCCCGCACACATGCCATCCATACCATCATTCAAATTAGCTCCATTCGACAAGGCTGTTACCACGAAAATGGTCATAATGACAAACAAAACCCATCCTGCAGCAACCTTATACTCGCCCAAGAAGGACATAATGTTTGAATAATTCAGCGTGTGGTTCTTGATAAAAGGTATAGTAGTTTGTAGCGATTTGACCGCCTCAGCCTTGTGCTTTACGACAATCTCCTGATTCTGCTGAGATTCCGAAATATTCTCACGGACAACTGCATCGGGACTAAGCCAAAGAGTCAAGCCTACTATAAAACCAATAGAAACCTGTCCTATTATCTTATAGATGCCTTTCAGTCCATCCTTGTTCTTACGGAAAATCTTGATATAATCGTCCATAAAACCAAGGAACCCAAGCCAGATGGTAGTTACAATCATCAACAGCAAGTAGATGTTACGCATACGTCCCAACAGCAGTACAGGTACTAGAATAGCAACAATAATGATAATACCGCCCATCGTGGGAACACCTTTCTTCTCTACGCCAAACGGGTCAATACTGGGGTCGCGGGCGGTCTCGGAAATGTTACGGCGCTTCATCCACTTAATAAAATATTCGCCAAACCATGCAGAGATAATCAGCGACAAAATCAACGCCAACAGCGAACGGAACGAGATGTACGACCAGAGGTGTGCACCAGGGATATTATACTGTTCTAAAAATCGGAAAATATAGTATAGCATATTGTTTCGTTATTACGATATTTCGTTATTACGGTATTACGAAAGGCTAAAAACCTCTCTTACAATCTCACGGTCATCAAAATGGTGTTTCACACCCTTGATTTCCTGATAGTCCTCATGACCCTTTCCGGCGATGAGGATGACATCACCCTTCTGAGCCATCATACAGGCCGCACGGATGGCCTCCTTGCGGTCTACAATGCTAAGCACCTTCTTCATCTGCTGAGGATTGAGCCCTGCCAACATATCATTGATGATGTCCTGAGGTTCCTCGAAACGGGGATTGTCGGAAGTAATAATGACGCGGTCACTCTGCTTCACGGCTTCCTGAGCCATCAGCGGACGCTTGCCCTTGTCACGGTTGCCGCCAGCTCCACAAACAGTGATAATCTGACCACCCTTGCCGTCCAGCACCTCATGAATGGCGTTAAGCACATTCTCCAAGGCATCGGGGGTGTGGGCATAGTCTACGATGGCCGTCACACCTTCTTGGGAACGGATGGGTTCCAAACGGCCTGCGACACTCTTTAACGTACTGAGTACCAAGAGAATGTCCTCGGGGCTCTTACCCAGCATCACGGCAGCACCATAGACTGCTAACAGGTTGCTGACATTGAACTTGCCGATAAACTGCACTCCAACCTCGCGACCGTCAATCTCCAGATACATGCCTTCAAAATGGCATTCTATGATTCGGGCACGGAAATCGGCCATCGTCCGCGTGCTATAGGTCTTCACCTGAGCCTTACAGTTCTGAACCATCACCGCACCATTCTTGTCATCAGCATTCGTAATGGCAAAGGCTTCCTTCGACAACCCATCAAAGAAGGCTTTCTTGGCGTCGCGGTAGTTCTCGAAGGTCTTGTGATAGTCCAAGTGGTCGCGCGTCAGATTGGTAAACAGTCCTCCAGCAAATGTCAGACCGCCAATACGCTGTTGGGCAATGGCATGACTGGAGCACTCCATAAAGGCATACTCACAACCAGCCTCCACCATTCGGGCCAACAACTTGTTGAGTTCAATGGGGTCTGGTGTGGTATGGTCTGCAGGAATCACCTCGTCTTCGATATAATTGCTGACAGTAGACAAAAGGCCACATTTGTGCCCGAACTTACGGAACATATTATATAATAAGGTGGCGATGGTAGTCTTGCCGTTGGTTCCCGTCACACCCACCAGTTTCAGCTGCTTCGAAGGTTCGCCATAAAATACGGTGGCGACAGGACCCACAGTTGCCTCTGTCGACGCGACCTGCACATAGGTCACTCCGGCTTGCTGCTCTTCAGGAAGATCTTCACACAACACGGCAACAGCCCCCAACTCCAAAGCCTTGGAAATAAAGCGGTGACCATCGGTTTGCGTACCCTTGATAGCCACGAAAAGGTGGCCTTTCTCTATCTTACGGGAGTCAATATTTACACCCGTGATGTCTACCGCCTCATTACCGATAATGGTCTGAGGAGTCACATTCTTCAATAGTTCTGTCAGCTTCATATATACCTTATATTATTAATGCATAACCAATACACACTCACTACCCTTGACAATAGCTTTGCCTGCAGGATAGCTCTGCGATTTCACCTTGCCGCGACCTTGCACACGAACTTTCAGTCCTCGACTTTCCAACTGGTAGACGGCATCTTTAGCACCCATACCTATTACATCTGGAGCAACGTTCTCGCCATACACCTTGGAAGAATGGTTCACGCGTTTGTCTACCCCCAACTCACCGAGAATGTAGTTGGCAGTTGTTGCATCGCCATTCTTTACATCGGGAATCACGAGGGAATTCTCATCATGGGCGTCATCCACACTCAACTTCAGATGACGGGCCATCACGCCTTCGGCAATATGGTGGAACACGACACCACTCATACCACCACCCGAAGCAGGCAGTCCGGACTTCTTGATACATACGATACAGGAATAACGGGGATTGTCTGCTGGGAAATAGCCCGCAAACGAAAGCCAGTATTGTACCACACCGCTCTTATATCCCGACTTACCCTGTGACACCTGGGCAGTACCTGTCTTTCCGGCAACCTTGAACAACTGGGAACCAGCCTTACGACCCAAGCCCTGGCTCACCACGTGTTCCAAAATGGTCTGCAAGGTCTTGAGGGCCTCCGGACGGGCAATGCGTTCCTTAATAACCTGTGGTTCAAACTCCTTGATGGTCTCACCATTTTTCACCACCTTCTTGACAAAACGTGGACGCATCATCTTACCATTATTGGCAATGGCATTATAGAAAGTTACCGTATTAATGGGGGCTATCTGAGTTTCATAGCCTATCGACATCCAAGGCAACGTGGTGGCATACCAGTTATCATCATAGTGTCCGTTCTTCTTACGTTTTGGCATACGGATAAGGGGAGGACGGTAACCGGGAAGGATGTCCTGTAACTTCAAGTCTTCGCCAATACCCACACGGTAGAGTCCCTTGACATAACGCTCGGCCTCGTTATGGTAGAACTTATCGATGACATGACTGACACCGATATTCGAGCTAACCTCCAGCGTACGGGCTACATTGATATCTCCATAGCCCCCACGGCGCCAGTTATGGTCTTTCATCTCACGGCCATACATCGGCATGACGCCTCCACCCGTATGGATGATATAGCTGGTGTCTTGAGGATTCTTGCCCAACACACCATCGTCAAGGGCCACCAGAATAGAAGCGGTCTTAAACACAGAACCAGGCTCACAACGATAGCTGATGGCTGAGTTGACGGCTTCAATATATTGGTCGTTCTCCGTACGCATCATATTAACTATGGCTTTGATGTCTCCCGTCTCTACTTCCATCAGGATAGCCACACCCATCTCGCCATGAACCTCTGGCCTTCTCAGCATGTCCAACAACGAACGCTCTGCCAGGTCTTGCATATTAACATCAATGGTGGTCACAATATCACAACCATCGACAGGCAGCGTCACGGGGATATTCATATATTTGTTCAGCACCTTACGGCGACCGGTAATACCGGGAATGCCACGAAGGATGGAGTCGTTCGAGAGTTCCAGACCATAGTAAGCCGAATCCTTGGCACCATACAGACCGCCAATGGTACGTAAGGCCAGCGAACCGAACGGACGGCGGCGGGAATTATAGGTCTCATAGGTAAAGCCGCTCTTGTAGCGAGGCATATTTAAGAAAGGCAGTTCACTGACCTCCACAAAGGTGTTGTAGTCGATACGACGGGGCCAGATATTCCACCAACGCGAACCCTTGCTGCCGTCTTTGTTCACCTTATGGCGACCTTCCTCCAAATCATGTTTAAATTCTGCCGCACTCTTCTTGGGAAAAATCCTATGCAGACCGTCGCATAGCGAATCGACCTTGTCTAACCACAACGAGTCATCCTTCGCAAAAGCAGCAGCTTGGAAATCAATGAAAATTTTATATTCCGGAATGGAGGTGGCCATCAACTGTCCGTCACAGCTGAGGATGTTACCTCGGTTGGGCTTCACGCTGACACTGTCGCGCTTCAGACGGTCGGCGACCTCCGTCCAATACTGCTTCTTGGCAGTCATGATATAGAGGGCCTTGCCGATAACAGCAATTCCGATGATTGTCAGCAGCACGGCAATCATCATATAGCGAGGCATCACCTTGTCATTGTTAAAACTACTCATCTCTTATTTCTCATTACTCATTTCTCATTTCATTCAGGGATCTGAATGATATAGGGCGGCTGGTCGGCCTGATGCAACAGCGAGTCCTGATTTTGTTTCAAAATGTCCAGCACATGGCTTTCGCGACACTTCTCCGTCAGTGTGCTCGACGAGGAGAGAGCCTTGTACTTGGCACCGGTCAGCGTTTTCTCCAACTTATCGATGGCTATCATGTCCTGCTGACACTGATAACGGAAGGCAACATAGACAATGGAAAAGAGGACAATCAGTACAAACAGCCATATTTGCGAGCGAACCACCTCTGTTGTCAGCAGATCGCCACCCAAGATGGTGCGCAGGTTCAACTGACCGGAGGGTTTCGGATCTTCCTCGCTGGCCGACTCTTTAATCAGTTGAATCGTCTCTTTGAGCGAACTCTCTTCTTGTTTCTTTTCTTCTTTTATCTTGTCTTCTTCCATACTATACTTTTTCTGCTATTCTCAATTTCGCACTACGACTGCGGGGATTGCGCTGCTGCTCTTCCTCTGTGGGCGTCGTGACCTTATTGACCAGCCGATAGGGCGACGAGATGCGTCCGAAGAAATCCTGCTCCACCTTCCCCTCGGCATTGCCCGCCTTCATCACATTCTTCACGATACGATCCTCTAGCGAATGGTAGGTGATGATGCTCAGCCGTCCACCTTCGCGAAGCAGGTCGGTAGCCCCTTTCAGCATGTCACGCAAGGCGTCCATCTCGTGATTCACCTCTATGCGCAGCGCCTGATACAACCGAGCCATGTCTTTCTTCAATTGAGTATTGACAATTGACAACTGAGAATTTTCCTGCTGCACGTCAACACCCAGTGCCGTCAGAAACTCACTTGTAGTTTCTATACATTGTCTATTCCTGTAACCTACAATGGCCTTGGCAATGCGACGGGCATTCTTCAACTCTCCGTAGAGATAGAACACATCGGCCAACTGCTCCTCACTATAGTTGTTGAGGATATCTGCCGCAGTCTGTCCTGCACGCTTATTCATTCTCATATCCAGCGGGGCATCAAAACGAAAGGAGAACCCGCGTGTCTCGTCGTCGAAATGGTGACTCGAGACACCCAGATCGCCTAAAAGACCATCTATCTGCTCCACGCCATAGTAGCGCATCCACTGGCTGATATATCTAAAGTTGCTGCGAACGAAGGTAAATCTATCATCATCGACGATATTTTTCTCCGCATCGGCATCTTGGTCAAAGCTATACAGATGACCATTCTTCCCCAATCGCGACAGAATTTCCTTTGAATGACCACCACCGCCAAAAGTTACATCCACATAAATGCCGTCGGGCTGGATATCCAGCCCGTCGACGCTCTCTTTCAGGAGAACAGGAACGTGGTATGTTTCAGCGGTCGTTATCATTGTTCGGCGTTATTGAAAAGTTCACTCTTGCTCCACCATCATGAGCTGTTCGAGGGCATTGCCGAAATCTTCCGGCTTCATCTGCTGTTCTTCAACCTTGCGGCTGCTCCAGATCTCTATGGTATCATCCATGCCAACGAACTTCACGTCCTGATCGATTTCTGCCATACGCAGGTAGCGCTTGGGAATCAGAAAACGCCCGTTACCATCGAGGGTCAACAATTCCACTTCCGACACAAACTGTCGGAACACCTGTTGCTCCTGACGGTTCCAGCGGTTCAGACGGGCTCTCAGCATATCCATTTGTTCGTTCCATACGCTTTCAGGATAAAGCACCAGACAAGACTGGAACACATCCTTGCGCAACACAAGGCGTTCCTCACCTCCCGCCTGCAAAACCTTGCGGAAGATAGCGGGAAGGAAAGCACGTCCCTTCACGTCTAATTTGGCCTCTATGTTACCTAAAAAACGCATATGTACATCTTATATTTTAAGAATTTGGGTGCAAAGATAATTATTTTCCCCCACAATCCCCCACTTTTCTCCACTTTTTTTAGTGAATATTTTATAAAAAGTTACTTTCTTGCACATTTTTCCGAAAAAGTGCAATCATTTCTGAAGAAAAAGCATTATCTTTGCATCGTTTTAGGGACAATCATAGAGAAATGGCAGAGATTACAGCAAAGACCATTGACATTGATCAGATACTTAAGAACAAGATGGGCTCCAAAGCAAAATGGATTCCCAGTCCCCTCGTTTCGTGGCTTAAGCGCATCGCACACCAGGATCAGGTGAACGGTTTTCTGTGGGAGGCACGCGACAAAGTCGGCACTCCTTGGTTGGAAGCCTGCGTAGAGTATCTGCAGATGACACTTCAAGTGGAGGGAATGGAGAATCTGCCCTCTAAAGACGATGGTCGTCTCTATACCATTGTGTCCAATCACCCCTTGGGAGGTATCGATGGTGTAGCTCTAGGAGCCGTCATTGGTCGTCATTTCGATTCACGGTTCCGCTATCTGGTTAACGACCTGCTCATGTATCTGCCAGGATTGGCTCCACTCTGCATCCCTATCAACAAGACAGGACACCAAGGGCGCAACTTCCCTGCGATGGTGAAGGCCGGATTCGAAAGCGACAACCACATGCTGATGTTCCCTGCGGGCATTTGTTCACGACGCCATCATAAGGTCATCAGGGACATTCCCTGGTCGAAGACGTTTATTTCCAAAAGCGTAGAATACGAGCGTGACGTGGTACCCATCCATTTCAGCGGACACAACTCCAAATTCTTCTATCGGTTGGCTAATTTCTCCGACCGTTTCCTGCCTTTCAACCTCGCCATGCTCTTCCTCGTCGACGAAATGTATAAGAACGTAGGAAAAACTTTCCATATCACCATTGGCAAACCCATCCCCTGGCAGACCTTCGACAAAAGCAAAACACCTTTGGAATGGGCCCAATACGTCCAAGACCAAGTATATTCTTTAGCATCTGTCTAAACTATAATATCTAAACGCTAAACATTCAATGGAACAGCCCATCATCGCCCCCATCAGCAAGGAAGTCCTCAAGAGTGAGTTGACGCCTGACAAGCAGTTGCGAATGACCAACAAAAGCAACAACGAGATCTACATCATCACGGCGCATAATGCGCCCAATGTGATGCAGGAGATTGGTCGATTGCGTGAAATTGTTTTCCGCGAAGCCGGTGGTGGAACGGGCAAACCTTTGGATCTTGACGAGTTCGACACCTGCGAGAACTGTTATAAGCAGCTCATCGTCTGGAACCCGGAAGAGGAGGAGATTATCGGAGGTTATCGCTATCTGTTAGGATCCGATTGGCAGTACGACGCACAAGGGCAACCCATCTTGGCCACGAGCCACATGTTCCATTTCTCAGAGAAGTTCCTGAAGGACTATGCCCCCTGGACCGTAGAACTGGGACGTTCGTTCGTTTCCATTCCTTACCAGTCATCCAGGATGGGTGCTAAGAGTTTGTTTGCTCTCGACAACCTGTGGGATGGTTTGGGTGCACTGACCGTTATCCGTCCTTCCGTGAAATATTATTTTGGCAAGATGACCATGTATCCCTCTTACATTCGTAAGGGACGCGATATGATTCTCTTCTTCCTCAAGAAACATTTCGACGACAAGGAACGACTGATAATCCCGATGAAACCGCTGGAATTAGAAACCGACCCAGCTGAATTGGAAGCGCTCTTCAGCGGTACAACCTTCAAGGAAGACTACATGATTCTGAACCGCGAAATCCGTAAGTTAGGTTATAACATCCCACCGTTAGTAAATGCCTACATGGGGCTCTCGCCCACGATGAAACTTTTCGGCACAGCCATCAACTATGGTTTCGGTGATGTCGAGGAGACGGGCATTCTGATTGCTATCGACGAGATTTTTGAGAGCAAGCGTAAGCGCCATATCGACTCGTTCATCCAAGCACATCGCGAAGAGCTAGAGTTGACTTCCGGCGCTAACAAGCTGATTTACAAGGACAAAGACTAAACCCGTCAAAACATGCTACGACTTATCCTGTTAGGGGCTCTTACGCCCTTATTGGTGCATGCCCAGCGCCTTGATAGTCTCCATCTCATGGTTGATGCAGAGACTTCAGACAATACCCCCTTCACGTTCCGTACCTTCCAAGAGGCTAGTACCCATTTCATCGACGGCACCACCGTATACATCCGGCCTGGTGTCTACTGGATTGACGATCCCAACGACCCCACAGTTAAAGTAGGCAAGAACGGCCGAGAGCCCTTTGGCTTAGTCGTTCGCTGTCCCCGCTTAACCATCGTTGGAATGGGCGAAAAACCTCACGACGTCGTACTCGCTTCCCAACGTGGACAGACGCAGGGAGCCATTGGCAATTTCACTATGTTCGACTTCTGGTGCGACACCCTCCGTGTCGAGAACGTCACCATGGGAAACTACTGTAATGTCGATCTCGTCTATCCTTTGAACCCCGCCCTCAATCGGCCCAAACGCAGTGATGCCATTACCCAGGCCCATGTGGGGTACGTTCATGGAAAGAGTCTTGTCGCCAAGCGGGTACGTTTCATCAGCCGTCTCAACTTGAATCCATTGAATGGTGCCAGGAACTCATACTATGAGGATTGCCATTTCGAATGTACGGATGACGCTCTAAATGGAAGTGCCACCTACCGCCATTGCGATTTCGATCTCTACGGACAAAAGCCATTCTGGAGCACCTTTGGTAAGGGGGCAATGTTCATCGACTGCGATTTCAATGTGAAGGGCGAGAATCGCGAGATGTATTTCTGCAAACAGGGCGGTCCCGTCACCGTCATCGACTGTCGCTACCACACACCTTCTGACAGTATTTATCTCAGTTGGACAGCCTATCCGCAACCCTGGCTACGCTGTTATCAAAAGAACTTCACGCTGAATGGAAAGCCTTATCAGATTGGTATCCGCCGACCTCAGAACACCATCGTCCTACCCGACACTTCCCAGCTCATTTCACAGGGCATCCCCTATCTGAACATCAGTCAACACGAAGCAGAGTTGCGAACAGGCGATAATTCTTTGACACTCGTTTGCAGTGACACCAAACCGGTGAAATGGCGTGTAACAGACTATCATGAGCGTTATGTCACGCTGATACCTATAGGCAGAGATTCCGTACAGGTCATTCCCACGAACCAAAGTGGTAAAACGGTCGATTTCTGCGTGATGGCCAGCACTTCAGATGGTCGAGAAGCAGCATGTCATCTGACGGTTCATCCGCGACTTTTGCCGGCACCGACTTTTCTGCGCCAGCCAACGCTTCAACTCAAGAAAAACTCAGCACAACTTAGCTACGACCTCGACCTGCAAGACCGCTATGACGAGTCTGTGATTATCTGGCTACGCGACGATATTCCCGTCAGCGTAGTCGAAGCCAATCCACTGGCAATGTGCTACCCTGAGTACAAGCTGTCCGATGCCGATAACGGCCACAGACTCAGTGCACTAATCATACCCAAGTTGCATGGCAGTCTGGCGGGTGACACCATCCGGGTGGATGCGTCAAAGATGATCAAGCGCCAAAAGAAAACAAAACGTTTAGAGACCGATTTTCATGATTTTCCCTGTCAGTGGCAGTCACGGGTATTGCCTGGCTATTGGACCGTTGATGGCTATAAGCCTCAGGATACGGTAGAATTCCCATGGACGTTCGATTCTAAAAAGCCCATGTGGGAATACAAGGAAGGCTTCAACGGTGCCGTTGGAATGGGGCTCCTGCAAGCCCAACGTGGTGCCCGCATCATGTACACACCAACGGAGAAACGATATGGTGACATGCACCTGACGCTATTGGTAGACCCCACCAAGACCGCTGGTCAGGGTTTCGGTTCTGCCACAGGACAGTATATGGACGTCTGTTTGAAGTTCGACACCCGGACACTCACCGGCTATGGTCTCCGCATCATCCGAACCACGAAACATGCCAAGGCCGTCGACTTCTTGTTGGTAAAGTATGAGCATGGAAATATTACCCCACTAACAGAACCTGTTTCATCGACCTGTTATCGTACCGGATGCACCATTTCCATCGATTTCATCGGAAATCGGATGACCGCGCACGTCACGACGAAGACCCCGCAACCAGCAGGTTCTACCCTGCCCCATGAGGTGTCGCTTTCAGCTGATGTCGCTCCCAATACCTTTGGTGGTATCCACATCCAGCATACAGGCTCATCAGGTGGTGAAAGCACTACCATGCTCCACCACCTGAAAGTGGAGTGGGAATAGATTCAAATACGATTAGATGATGGGCAGTGAGATGCCGTTGATCTTCTGATATACGTCGAGGGCATAGACGTCCGTCATGCCCGAGATATAGTCGATGACCGCCATGAGGCGTGTCTCGAGGTCGTCGGCATTGATGTCGTATTGCGACGACACGCGGCCTATGAGCTGCTGCGAATAGTAGCGTTCCGGATTCATCACCGCCTCCGTCATCTTGTCCATCAGCGTCGCCATAATCTGGTAACCCGAGAGTTCCACATCCAATACGGGACGGCTCTTGTAGATCTTCTCCACCGAGAGTTTCGCACACCGCTTGTAGGCATCGCGCTGCATGGGACTGATATGGTCAATAAGACTGCCCTCGAAGGTTCCGTTCAGGATTTCCTCCTCATGCTCCACGAAAGTGTTGGCACACTCATTCTCCAGTTTACCGATGACACAGGCCCGCAGATAGACCACCTGTTCGTTCTCGTCCGTCAGCTGCTCGTCGATGATACGCTGTTGGATACGTTGCTGCGTCTCCTCATCGAAGAAGTCGAGGAACAGTCGCGACACCGTTTCGTACGACAGGATCTTCAGTTTATGAGCATCCTCCAGGTCCATAATCTCATAGCAGATATCATCTGCAGCCTCGACGAGATACACCAGCGGATGACGCACATAGCGCAAGGGCTCACCAGGTTTCGACGTGCAAATAATGCCCAATTCATCGGCAATACGCTGGTAGTTCTCCTGTTCACTGATGAAGAAACCGAACTTCCCCTTCTTGCTGGGCGCCATCGACGAATAGGGGTACTTCACGATGCTGGCGATGGTAGAATACGTCATCACGAAGCCCCCAGGGCGGCGTCCTCGGAACTGGTGCGTCAACAGACGGAAGGCATTGGCATTACCCTCGAAGTGCGTGATGTCCGACCAGAATGCCGGTGACACCTTTT
This sequence comes from uncultured Prevotellaceae bacterium, assembly GCA_946188395.1. GTDB lineage: Bacteria > Bacteroidota > Bacteroidia > Bacteroidales > Bacteroidaceae > Prevotella. The sequence goes on from CAMHUU010000004.1 coordinate 68,435, forward strand.
CTTGCAGGAAGCGCCCAGCCCCCTCGGTAAAGAATGTCTGAATGGCCTTTTCGCCTGAGTGCCCGAAGGGCGGATTGCCCAGATCGTGGGCCAGACAGGCCGTAGACACGATTTGTCCGATTTCCTCGAACAGCGTACCACGCAGTTCTGGATGACGTTCCTTCATCAGTCGTCGTGCCACATCATTACCTAATGACATACCCACGCTGGCCACCTCGAGCGAGTGCGTCAGTCGGTTGTGCACAAAAACGCTGCCCGGCAACGGGAACACCTGCGTCTTGTTCTGCAGTCGGCGGAACGGAGCCGAGAAAATCATGCGGTCGTAGTCGCGTTTAAACTCCGTGCGGTCGTCGTGTCGCTCTATATGACGAGACTCCTGTCCCAACCGCTTGTTCGATATCAGTTTTTTCCAATCCATCATATATCGTTCTTTTAATTAGCAATGAGTAATTAGTAATGAGTAATTATGATTACCTCTTTAGCATTCAATATTCAACGTATGGTGTCAATTTCTTTATGACCTCTGGCGGGAAGTCCTTCGAGAGGCGCAAGTCCTCCAAGCTTTTGATAGGTCCGTGCAAGCGGCGATAGTCCACGATGGTCTTGGCCATGTAATAGTTGATGTACGGGTGCTTGCGCAGCTCCTGCAGACTGAGACGGTTGACGTTCAACTTCTTGGGCGAGGCGTGTTGTATCACGAAATACTTCTTCGCCTCTTGTGGGAAGTTCTCGATCTCGTCCAGCTGGTCGACGCTGACATAGCCCCCCAGCCACTTTCCGCGGCGCACAATCTCTTTGGCGTAGTATGGTCCGATGCCAGGCACTCGCCGCAGTTCCATCGTATCGGCGGTATTGAGGGCGACATGTTCATTTTCGCCGATTTTAACGGGATATTGCAGTGTAGAATCTCTTCCCTCACTGACGGTTTTTCTGTCAACCGCTTCGTTCGCATTCCCTCTGTTTCCTACCAGAGTGGATGCGGGCAGATAGTCTTTCGAGATTCGGATATAGGGTTCCAGCTCGCGGTATTGCTTGACGGTCAGTCCGTAGATTTGGGCGAAGTCCTCTTTTTTGCGATAGATGCCGCCATGGGCACGGTATTTGTAGATGTTCCTTACCTGCCAGGGTTGCAGGCCCAAGCGCAGCAGCTGCGTGCTGTCGGCCGTGTTAGGGTCGAAGGGGAAGCGTTCGACGGCTTGCGAGGGGACTGCGTAGTAAGGAGAGGAGTTTTTGGTAGGGTCAGTAGGGGAGGTAGGTGTGGTAGGTATAGAGAGACCAGAGTCGCTGGGGGCAATGGCGTTCGTGGTGTCTGGGGCTGTCTCGCCGCCAAGCCAGAGGCCCAGCAGTGCCAGCAGTCCGACACACACTGCTCCCAATGCTATCCTACGGTCGTTCCTGTTCATTGCTCATTTAATTCAGCAGTCCCAACTGATGTAGGAAGATGAACAGGATGGCCAGGGGGCAGATGTACTTCACGAGGAAGATGTAGAGGTGGAAGAAGCGTCCGCGCAGTGTTCCCCAGTTGGTAAACTCGTCGCGTACCACCTGATGCGGCACCGACCAGCCTATAAAGATACATGTCAGGAATCCCACGATGGGCAGGAATATCTGTCCTGTGACGAAGTCGAAGCAGTCGAACAGCGTCTTGCCCCATGCCGTCAGTCCGTCGACAGCGCCCAGCGACAGCGAGCAGAATGTCCCGATGATGATGGTAGTTACCGTCACGATGAATGCCGCCTTTTTACGGGTGATGACCAGTTCCTCATGCAGGAAAGCCGTCGACACCTCGTGCAGCGAGATCAGCGAGGTCAGTGCTGCCAGCGTCAGCAGGGCGAAGAACACCAGCGAGATGATGTACCCCAATGCCGGAACACCTGCAAAGGCCTGTTGGAACACGTTTGGCAGCGTGATAAATACCAGCGAGGCCCCCGAGTCGGGGTTCACCCCTACGGAGAAGGCTGCAGGGAATATCATCAGGCCAGCGAGGATAGCCACCAGACAGTCGATGATGGCAATCTGCGATGCCGATTTTGTCAGGTTCGTTTCCCTTGCGAAGTAGCTAGCATACGTACACAGGCACCCCATGGCGATGCTCAGCGAGTAGAACGCCTGTCCCAGGGCGCCCAGGAACACATCACTATTGATTTTCGAGAAGTCCGGTTTGAAGAGGAAGTCGATGCCCTTCTCGGCCCCGGGGAGCATGCACGACGCCACCACGATGACCAGTAACAATATAAATAAAGTAGGCATCATCACCTTCGAGGCCCGTTCGATGCCGTCGCGCACGCCCTTTTCGATGATCAGGTACGTCAGTCCCAGCATGATGACCGTCCATAGCACCGGTTTCACGGGGTCGCTGCTCAGGCTGACAAAATACTCCTTAAAGTACTCCGGCGAGCCCGTCATGTGACCAATGAGCGATGCCCAGATATACTGTCCGCACCATCCTGCCACCACGGCATAGTAGCCCGTGATGAGGAATCCCGTCAGCACGCCCATATAGCCAATGATGGCCCATGGCGTGCCACCTGCCATCTTGCGATAGGCCCGGGCCGTATTGGCCCGTCCGTGACGTCCCACGATGAATTCGCTGATCATACAGGGAATGCCCAGCAGCAGCACACACACCACATAGATGATGATGAACACGGCGCCGCCATTCTGTCCCGTCATATATGGAAAGCGCCATACGTTCCCCAGGCCCACTGCCGAACCCGCCGTTGCCAGGATGACACCCAGCTGGCTTCCGAACTTGGCCCTTTTCAGTTTTGACATCTCATTTTTGCTCATAATCGCTTGCAAAGATACAAAAAACTCTAAACTCTAGATACTAAACTCTAAACTTTTTCTTACCTTTGCACCCAAAATCAGATAATATGACGCAAAAAACTCATTTCTCATTCCTCATTCCTCATTCCACATTTAGAAAGTACCCACTTTCTATCTGCTGTATCGTCCTTATCTGGATTCTGTCGCTGACCCCCATATTCCCTGAGACGCCGTTCGACGATGTGGCGTTTATCGACAAGTGGACCCACCTGGTGATGTATGGCGGCACGTGCAGCGTCATCTGGATAGAATACTTGCGCAGCCACACCCGTCTCGATTACGAGAAGCTGTTCTTCTGGGCTTTCCTGATGCCCATTCTGATGAGCGGACTGTTGGAACTGCTACAGGCCTATTGTACCGGTGGTCATCGCAATGGCGACTGGCTCGACTTCGCCGCCAACTCCGTAGGTGTCACCTTAGGGGCAGTGTTTGGGCTGTTGCTGAATCTTCTGGTTTTTAAGAAGGGGAAGTAGGGTAAGTAGGGAAAGGTAGGTTTGAGTAGGTTAAAGTAGGTAAAAGTAGGTTGAGGTAGGAAGACGATAGCGTTAGGGTAGCGAGACAGTAGCGTTAGGGTAGCAAGACAGTAGCGTTAGGGTAGCAAGACGATAGCAAGACGAGAAGAATACTAAAAAAGAAGGAGGGTTGCTCGCCCTCCTTCTTTCTTGTTGGTTATTACTTTTTCTGACCAATCTGGACATTCGTGTTACCCGTCACTTCAGCGTTGTTACCGCCGCCGTAGACGTTGCCTCGGATGTCGGCACCGACGACGGTCTTGACATTCTCCTTGGCCTCCGTCGTTGCCGGGTCGTCGTCAATCGAGACATAAGTCTGCGTATCCTCCGTACCGATATTCACATTGGTGTTACCAATGACCTTTGCGGCGTTACCACCACCGAAGACATTGTTGATAGCACCAATCTTACCCTTGGTATGCGACGGGAGAGTTACATCGTGACCGTCAACGGTTATTGTCTTACCCTTGAAGCCATTATCATCATAATCGCCTGTGCTTGGATAAGTCGTTGGCGAACCTACCGACTCATTGATGTTGACCGTGGGATTAGCAACCATCGTAGCACCAGCACCATAGCCACCGCCATAGATAGTACCGATACTGGTGAACGAGCGGACGTTGACCTGCGGATCAGCGTAAAGCGGCTTTTCACCAGACTCTATGATGGTTCCATCGTCGTTGTAGCCATAGACTGAGTATCCAGCCTGGTTACCGCCGCCATACAACTCACCGATAATCACTGGACGACAGCCTGTCTCTTCGACATTCACGGTAATCTTACCACGAATCGTACCGCTCAGGTTGTTACCGCCGAATACGCGATCGAAGTTACCATTGGTCACCGTCACTGTCACGTCATCATAGACGTCGGCAGCCTGAGCACCGCCATAGACCTCCTTCAGACCAGGGATACAAGCCATCAGCAACTTAGCCTCCGCATCCATCGGAGCGCTCTTACCACCGCCGTATGCCTCGTCGACGCAGAACGCACAACCTCCGGCTTCCTCCAGCAGGGTGATAGCACTCTGACACACATTACCCTTCGTGTTCGAACCACCAAATACGCGGTGAATCGTACCACCGAAGATATTCACAGCAGCCTTACCAGTACCATATTGAATATCGCTACCGATTCGTTTTGCTTTCGTGTCATAAGCGGGCATATCCTCGACTATCGTCTTGCCATCCTTTTCCACGTATTGAGAATAATTGTAGTATCCGACATTCGCACCTGGGTTAGGTTTCGTGACACCATTTATTGTAATGTCATCCTTACCATTACCACCACCGAACAGTTCACCGATTTCGTAAGTACCGTTAACCGTCACCTCTGTAGCCGGAGTTGATGCTGCATTACCACCGCCATACACCTGTCCGATGCTGGTACGTCCGCAGCCATCGATAATCACCCGGGCAACATGCGTGGTGTGTGCATAGTCATAGTCAGTAGCCGTTACGTTGGGACCCTGTGGCTTATAGGCCGCCAGGTTACCACCACCATATACCGCCTTCACATCGAAAGAGCTAAGGTCATAGTCACCATCTTCCTTCTTCGTAGCAGATACCTTAGCTGTTGTCACTTCGCCCGTGTTGGCTATTTGCGTAGCCCCATCTTTCTGTGTACCATAGACGTGTACCAACACACTTCCAAGCGGCGAACTGTTCAAGTTGTTACAGCCAAAGACACTACCCTTCACGACACAACCCTTCTCGTTGTCAGCCACTATCGTGGTCGTGGTGGTTTCACCGGTCGTCGTCTCATAGCCGTTCAGGTTCACAATGACATTTTTCGACACACCCAGTGCATCGTTTGTTGTTGAGCCCATACAGCCGCCGAAGACGTTTTGGTGAATGGTGCCACCTATCAGGTTGACCTTAATATGGCCATGCGTTTCATTGCTGTCATCAGCCTGCAATCTTCCGTAGTTCGGATCTGATGCCGTTGCAAAGAAGGTTCCCACCGAAGCCAGTCGTCCGCCACCATAGACAGAACCCTTCACAGTTCCACCATTGATGTTCAGGTTGACATTACCGCCAACTACACCTGCCGTCAGTGCTGTTACAGATCCTCGACCACCGCCGAAGACATCCTCATCGATGATTACGCCAGGATTCTCAGTTGTCAGCTTAGCAGGATGCGAATAGGTTGTTTCACCAATGGTGACAGAACCAGCAATATTTGTTATGGCATTACCCATCACGTGACCATCTTCTCCACCACCAAACACCGATCCATATACACGAGCATTGCCGGTGATATTAACCTCGGTTTCAATGACATTCGTCCAAGTATTAAAGAGAATACGCTTATCACCCTTTCCGGCTCCAAAGACGTTACATATGACGGGATGAGCTAATCTCTGCGCTTCAGTACGCGGCACACCGACTGTACCACCTGTCATATTGATGGTACACTTTCCATCATGTGCAGGTATAGTTGGATAGTTACTAGTGTCCAGCGTATATGCACCCACATCTGTCTGCTCATTACCGCCATAGACGCTTGTAAGAATGTGTCCGCCAGTTATATTCACCCTTGAGTTACGTCCTACAGAACCCGACTCACGGTGCCATTTCCCTGGGCGATACGGAATAACGCCACTGCCACCACCAAACACGTTGCCGTAGTAGGTGTGACCATCAGTAGCAATCAATGCACCACCTTTGGAATCATATTTATCAGCAAACATATCATAAGGAGCATCGGTCTCAACAGCATAGGTCCAGCTGGCGCATTGCAAGTCTGTTCCTGCTGGAACCTCATAGTCAGCAGCCCACACCTCAGCAGGATGACTCTCCGTTGTGTTCTTACCGCAACCTATTTGGCAATTCTCTTCAATAGAGACATTCGTGCTGAACTGCACGTGACCGTTCATACTACCACCGTAAACAGAACCCTTGACAAGAGCGTTTCCGCCGATGGTCACATAAGTCTCGGTAGCCAAGGCCATCGATTCAATGAACTTAAGATAATCGTCCTCATTTGTATCGGTTGCTTCATCCAATGACAAATAATATTCCTTCCAATCGGCAGGATGAGTTTCATCTGGAGGCGACATACGCCAAGCTTTTTCAGAAGCCTCATAACCTTCATATGGCAAAACGCCCTTACCAGCACCAAAGACGTGTCCTGTATCATCGGGGCCACCATCCTTCGTCATCTGCATCTTGTAGTCAGGACCTATGACGGCATTGCCTCGGATGATGACGGCACATCTTCCACTTTCAGGATTATCTGGATTCGCCAATGAATACGGAAGACCAATTTCTACTTCAGGATGTGCTGTATGGTAAGCGGCGTCGGCAATCTTATATTTTCCCACCGAAGCAATCTCACCGCCACCATAGACGCTCTCTTTTACTTTGGCGTCGCCCTGTACAATAACAGAACTACTGCCACGAACCAATGCTGCATATCCATGTGTACTTAAACCCTTTCCGGCACCAAACACGTCACCTTCAATGATGGGTGCACTTGTTCCTGACACGAGTCCAATCGTCACATCCGTGTTATGTTCTACACGGCCTATCTGACCGCCGCCATAGACTGTACCTTTTACTGTGCCATTACTAATATTGACATTCGTGCTGTACACCATCGCATGCTCACACTTGAAGGTATTTTCGTCACCCTTGCCCGCACCGAACACATTGCCCTTAGTCTTTGTCGGATCCGCGGTCTCGGGGCCTATCGTACCTCCTGCGATAGCCACATTACAAACACCCGTACCTTCTGGGAAAATATTATTGCCGTCAGCATCAGTAGTATAAAGGCCCACCGTACCCAGGTTACCACCACCATAGACAGAGCCTTGTATATAGAGGTTATTATTGGCTGTTCCGTCACCGATGGTCACATTGGTATTGCCACTCACACTTCCCAGCGTTATATCCGTTGCAAGACCATTACCGCCACCAAATACGTTACCGGTAATTTGCGCAGCCTTACGGGCTGGACTTAAAGCCGTACCGGCATTGTCTTTTCCTGTACCTATATTAAGATAGGTACTACCAATGACGTTAGCCTGATTACCACCACCGAACACTGTACCGATATTACCGAGCATGATGGTCTTGCTTGTAAAGGGAGCCTCCGTAGTAGAGGTAAGCACCAGTTTGTTACCGTCTGCATCCTTAAAATAGTAGTCAGTTGCATTGACATTATAACGGGCATCAGACTTCGTTGAATTATACTGGTATTTTCCGTCGACAGTACCGTTCGTCATGTTTATATTGACTTGCGGATTACCCACCATGGTAGCTGTTGCACCATATCCACCACCAAAGACTGTTCCAATTCTGGTGGCAGAGATGATGTTTACTTGAGGATTATTATAAGGTGTTGTCAATGCACCAGTATCGCCCTTCTTAAGCACAGTAGGACGTGAATTGGCATCTTTAATAATCTCATCGTTCGAATCCTTCGCATATCCATAAACGGAATAGGGAGCATTGTTACCGCCGCCATAAAGTTCTTCAATCTCAATAGGCAGACAGCTGCGCTCTTCAATATTGACAGTGATAGAACCATTGATGGCACCACCATTATCATTACCGCCGAACACCTTATTATAATGGCCGCCGGTGATGTTCAGCACCACATTACCATCGACATCTGCATTGCGGGCACCACCATAGATAACGTCCATACCTTCGGTACAACCCATCTCAATGACAATGTCACCCGACATATGGGCATCGTTAGCACCACCATAAACATCGCCTACACAGTATTCACAAGTCTGGATGTTGTCGCTGCCCAACACCAGATTAGTATTTTTTGCCACGTCACCCTTGGTGTTACTACCGCCAAAGACCTTATGAATAGTACCACCCAGAATAGATACCTTCGCAACACCGATCTTTGTATTGGTCACATCCTTCGGGTTTGTCGTTGCTGTTCCATAATACTGCGGTGTGGTTCCGCTATACGACTTGATACCCACATCAGCACCTGGGTTCTCCATCCAGACGCCATTTTTCTTGATAATATCCTTACCGTTACCACCACCGAACACCTGATAAATCTCATGTGTTCCCTCGACCATCACTTCCGATCCGGGCACAGGGGCAGCATTACCACCACCATACACCTGCTTGATGCTGGTCAGTCCGCAACCATAGATGTTCACCTTGGCTGGCGTTTCCGCACTCGCAGGGTCATACGTTGCCAAGTTACCACCACCATAGACTGCTGCCAGTTCATAAGTGCCTGGTGCCTCATCTGTTGCATCTTTAATACCAAGTTTTGTGGGCTTGGTCTTCAGCGAACCATCTGCGTTGAGTGCCGTTGTTCTATAGATATTGACCGTTACCCCACCCTTGGGCGTGCCATTCAAGTTGTTACAACCGAAGATACGTCCTGAGCTCGGAATGCCGGGATATGACGTAGTACCAATGGTACCCGTAGTTGTAGTTTGCTCAAAGGCGGTCGATAGCTTGCCTTCCTGTTCTGCCTCACTGGCCTTACCCAGGTTCACCGTCACATCGCCATAGACCTTAGCCTCTATAGGATTAGTACCAAGTTGTCCAAGACCACCACCATAGGCATCACCCCTTATCAAACCTCCATAAAGGTTGACGGTAGTAGTTGCTGACGTCGAATTCTTGCCTGTTGCCCACGTGTCGCCTGTAGCATTCCAGTTATCCGTTTGCGTATCAGCCAAAGCACCACCTCCATAGACATCATGCAATACCAGACCGCCTGACATTTCAACTTTCACGCTGCCTTTCACAGTACCAGCCTCACCGCCACCATATACGGTTCCAGAAATCAGTTTTTCTGTTTTACCTTCATTATCAGCAGTTGGCGTCGTTGTGTAGTTGATTTTTACTTCTGTTTCACCAGCCTGGCCAATGTTGGTCTGTGTGGCACCTAACTTACCACGGGCAGCACCATACACATTACCATTTTCATCACCATCGTAACCGATGCGACCACCTTTTATCTCTACAGTAGTCTTGCCGACCACAGAACCCAAAGCTCCTGCGCCATAGACATTGTGGAGGACATGGCTGTTACTACCATCAATGGTCACATTAGCATTACCTAGCACGATACCTGCCAATGGATTGAAAGTGTCATCTACATCATCGCCATCTGCGTCATACTGGTCTTCGCCACAACCACCACCATAGACATTACCACGAGTCTTGTCATAATCGGTGCCGTCATGAATACCAATAGTACCACCATAGATTTTAACATCTGTTTTCGTAAACACATGACCATTTTCACCACTTCCATAGATAGAGCCTTTGATGTCAGGTCCCGTAGTACTACCAGAAGTACCAATCTCAACTATCGTCTCTTTCACCCAGGCCAAACGGTCGTTGGGGTCTACGTTGTCTGCCGTACTCGGTTTTGCCACATCACCACGTGACGAACCAAATATCATACCATTCTCTTGGCCATTCCGGCCAATAACACCACTTCTTACATAGACTTCAGCCTTACCTGTATTTGCTGTCCAGCCAGTAGTTGTTGGCATGTTAGAGACAGATTCTTTACCAGGAACATAGGTCACTGCGCCACGAGTGAAGGTACCCACAGATCCATAAGCACCACCACCATATATATTATGCCATATCTGTGGCGAACCAGTAACAGTAACCTTGGTGTTCGTCTTGACAAGACCTGCATCCACAACATCAAGGCTACCCTTACCACCACCATAGATATTACCATATTCAACACCGCCAAAGCCTGATTCACCGATGGTACCGCCACTGACTTGTACATCCGTGCTTCCGTACACCTGAGCCAATTCACCACCGCCATAGACGCTGGCCTCAACTTGTGTCGTTGTAACATCGCCACTCATGCTAACCTTGGTATTGCTAGTCACATCACCACCGCCTAAGACTTTGGGGGTGCCATAAATTTCACCCATACCGCCACCAAAGACGCTACCGAAGTAGTAAGCCGGTTTTGCACTTGTGGTTTCCGTAGCCGCCACACCTGGTATCTGCGTACCGATAGTACCGCCACTAATGATAATCTCCGTACCCCAATCTTTGTTGTCAGTAGTATTCGTATGACTTCCAGTCACTGCACCAAGCTCACCACCGCCATAGACATTACTCTTAATACGAGCAGCACCGCTGATGGTCAGCTTTGTACTCTTCGCATTACCCAGCTTCTTCCAGTCGATACCATCAGTTGTCTCACTAATTTCGGTCGTGCCATCCAATTTAAAGCGACGGCCCATACCTCCGGCAAACACATTACCACCCTTAGTATGTGTCAACCTGTTATTTGCATCGAATGAAGTGTTTCTCAATACACCAGTAGCTGCTTTTTCATCGTCCTTCGGATACTTATACTCCAAGTCGTTACCAATCGTACCACCACTGATTTCGATATCGACATGACCACGTTTGTTGGTAAAGAAAGTAGAGCCATCAGTGCCGTCATCATACTTGTCATCATCACGCATTTCGCCATATCCGCTAGTGTCCTTATCGTACAATCCATAACCCACGGAGCCCAGACGTCCGCCACCATAGACAGAACCCAGAATCGAACCTCCCGTGATGTCCATGTCAACACTACCTGCAATATTTCCGGCCGTATAGGCATCGGCACCAAAACCACGACCGCCACCGAACACGTTGCCTTCTACGTATGACGTTCCCCAAGTACCAATCTTGGCACCATCACCGATGGTCATTTTCACGTCACGCATCACGTGACCATCCTCACCACCTCCGAATACGGAGCCGTAAATCCAGCCACCATTAATCGTAATGTCAACATCATTGACATTTGTCTGCTTATTGAAGAGCACACGCTGGTCACCCTTACCCGCACCAAAGAGGTAACATGTCAAAGGATGTGCGACAATCTGGTCCAACGTACGTGGTACGCCCAGTGTTGCCGTACCACCAAAGGTAATAGTACACTTACCCGTAGTGCCATCTTTTTCCTTACCGACGTTCGTCAACTCGTTACCACCATATATATTAGTAAGGATATGACCGCCATTAATGGTCACATTGGTATTACCATACACGGCACCAGCATCCCATTCCCACTTGCCAGAAGCATAGGGGAAATAACCAGAACCGCCACCGAATACGTTACCATAGAACGTATGACCATCATCACCCTTCGGGTTGGTAAACTTATCGTATGGCTGATATTTTGTTGCATCTGTCGCCTGTCCAAAAGTCCAACTTGGACATTCTTTCAGTGAAGTTTCGGTAGTAACACCTGCTTTATTGGTAATCACATTCTCCCACGTCAGGAACTGGGCTTCAGTATAAGGAGTCGTCTCTCCAGCACCACAACCAATCTGACCACCGCTGACAGTCACATTGGTATTACCCAGCACATGACCATTCTGGCTACCACCATAAACAGAACCCTTGATAAAGGTTGAGGTCTTTTTTGAAGTAGCGTCAACAGTTCCACTGATGGTAACAACCGTCTTGTTTACATAATTCAGTTTGGGAATATTCGCATTTGTTGCTTTGTCGCCCGTAATACCCTTACCAGCGCCAAAGACGTGACCAATAAACAAGTCGTTCTCAAGGTCACCGCCTGTGTAATCCGTCAGCAACGTTGCAGGCATGGCATCGGGGCCAATGGTACCACCAAAGATGTTCACAGTAGCAGTTCCGGTAGGAGCAGTTTTCTCGCCTGTTGTTTCGTTCGTCGTTTCATCTTTGATGCTGCTAATGGTTATACCGTCTGTACCGTAATTATAGTCGCCTACGCTAGCCAACTGTCCGCCACCATAGATGTTGCGTTTCACTGTTCCACCGCCCATATAGACGTTACTATTACCCTTTACCAAGGCAGACTTAACAATTTGCTCAGCTGTTAAAGCGGGAGTAACACCTGTAGGACTTTCACTCAAGCCCTGACCTGCGCCAAAGACGTCACCGGCAATTATAACACCATTATAGCCGTCACCTGTAAACTCTACCTTATTATATTTCTCTTCCGTTGTCGAATATTTAGCACAGATATTCACCTGCGTATTACCACTGACTGCAGCTTCTTTACCACCACCATAGACATTGCCCGTGATATTGGCACCTTCCACTTCTTGATCTACTGGAGCAGGAATGACTTTGGGTTGGTCTGGATCAAAATTCCACGACTTCACTGCCACCGTATTTTCCGTACCAATGTTAACCGTCGTATTACCTACTACCTCGGCAGCATTTCCGCCACCATAGACATCACCAATAGCACCAAGAGCATGAGCACTGCTGGCATACGCACCAGGAATCATATTGAAGTTCACAGTCGGGTCGGCATACATCTTTGCACCTTCACCCAAGCCTCCACCGAACACCTTGCCAATGCTGGTACAAGAAATGACATTCAGCACGGGGTTTGCATAAAGTTGTGATGTTGAATGAGGTGGTGTCGGAGCAGTGTAAGCTAAATCACCATCTGACAACGAACTTCTTGCTACCAGTTTGTCTCCTTCGTTCTTGTATCCAAATACGGAATACGCAGCCTGGTTACCACCAAGATAGAGCTCATCAATATTGATTGGCGTACATCCCGTCTCTTCGATATTCAACTTAATGTGTCCCTTGATAACACCACCTAAGTTGTTACCGCCAAACACCTGACCAAACGTTCCACTGGTAATGGTCAGCTCCACATTACCATTGACGTCTGCGTTATCAGCACCACCAAACACCAACGGAGTCTTCGTCGTAGGCTTACAGCCTAAGATCATAACCAGGTCACCTTCGATATCTGCATTCTTACCGGCACCGACCAACTTCTCAACATTCAGGTTACAAACATCACCAGGATTAGTATTAATGTTTACTTGTCCCTTGATGTCACCCTTCTGATTACTACCTCCGTAGGCTTCGTGGATGTAACCACCTCTCAATAAGGTATTGGCATCTCCTGTACCATAAGGATGTTCTGTAACTGTTTCTCCTGTCTTTTCTTTATATACACCAACATCGGCACCGGGATTCTCTCCATAGCTCGTCGCATCCTTACCATTACCACCGCCGAAGACGCACCCAATCTCGTAGGCCTCATTAACGTGCACATTCGTCTCGGGCACAGCGGCAGCATTACCACCACCATAGACGGTTCCGATACTTGTCACATCGCAACCCTCAATGATGACCTGTGTCTTAAACGTTGTTGCGCCAGATGTCGCATCATGAACTGGCACATACGGAGCCTCGTTACCACCACCATACACTGCGTTCACATCGTATGTTAGGGCATTATATGCCGTGATAGCCGCAGCTGAAGTGTTTTCATCCGCAAGCTTGTCATTGATGGCTTTATTCAGGCCCTCGACAGCAGCTTTAGCTTCGGCTTCAGTCGCATCACTTTTGCCATTGACACTCGTAGCGGTAGCCATTGGTGTTCCTGTTCCCGTGGGAAGGCTCAGAGCCGTACCCTTGGGTATCAAGTCTGTAAGAATAGCCTTCAGCTGTGGAACCGTCAGGTTTTCCAAGTCTGCATTGGCATTCTTAAGCTTAGTTGCCATGTCTGCATTACCATTGTGCTGCGTACCATATACATGTACCGTCACGTTACCCTTTGGCGAGCCATTGGCATTATTTCCGCCAAAGATATTTCCAATTACCGCGCAGCCCTTTTCGTTGGCTGCAATACCATGATTCAGCTCTACCGTCACGTCACCACCAACATACGCCGGAATGTCGTCAACTGCCGCCACAGCAGGCACATAGCCGGGTTCGCCTTCCGTTCCCTGGGCAGGCTGAGCCGGAGCACCTCGCTGTCCTAATGCACCGCCATAGACATTATGCATAACCGTACCCTTATACAGGTTGATTTTCGTCGTTTTAGTCGCATCAAACGTAATGCCTGCTATATCATACGATGTCCTATCGGCAACATTGATATTGCCAAGAGCCGAACCACCATAAACATCACCATAGACTGTGGCACCGCCTGCATAGCTATAGGTGCCTGCTGCTTCGGTTCTTTCGCCGATATTTACCTCAACGTCACCCTTCACCAATGTGTACTGACCCAAGCCGCCACCATGAACGTTGCCGTCCTTAAAGTTTGCGCCGCTTCCTGTTCCGGTAATACTACCACGAACCACAGTTACTGTGGCATTCCTCTCCGAAATACCATTGACGTTACTACCGCCAAAGACGCTACCGGCAATCGTGGGAGCAGCCGATTCTGCTGCAGCACCAATAGTTACCGTTGCATTACCATAAATCTCTGCAGCAATATCCGACGTGGCTCCTAAAACACCGTTCTTCTGACCTAATCCTCCACCGAACACACTGCCATTGACGGTACCTTTCAAAACGTTAACCTTGGTCGTTTTGCCTTCTTGATACGTATAAGTTGTAGTAGTACCTGATTTCGTTTTCTTGGCATTTACCGCACCAAAGGCACTACCACCATAGACGCTGCCATTCACTGTGGCACTACCCGTATATTCCGTTTCAGTTCCCTCTGGTGCCTTACCAATATTCACCTCAACATCATTAGCCACAACGGTCGTTTCACCCATACCGCCACCATAAACGTCGTTGGTTATCCTGCCACCCTTGATGTTAACTCGCGTATTTGCTATCTTAACTTCATCATCGTCTTTATATTGTACATCGCTTTTCGCACCACCACCATAGACACTTCCTCCAACAGTGGTGGTTCCCTCGATATTCAGTGTCACCTGACCTGTCACTGCACCAAGAGTTGTCAGGTCTTCGTTGGTATACAAAATATGGTCAGTCTTATTAATGCCTGTTTCTGTGCTGCTGACTGTTGTACTGCTATGCTGCCATGTGTAGGTTGTTGTCCGAGACGAAGTGGTTTCGTCAGGAAGAACACCATCAATGTAAGTACCTGTATTTTTATTATAATAGGGCTCTCTAATAAAACCACCTGTATTCGTACTACTATCATACATTGGCATTACTTCGACAGTTGGAATTGTAGCCGAATATCCTGCGCCATAAACACTTCCTGTTACCGTACAGTCTGTAAGGGTAGATGTCACGTCACCGTCAACTTTACCCAAACTACCACCACCGTAGAAATCACCAATAGTACATCCCGTCAATTTAGAAGTAACATTTCGGGTTTTAGCCAACGAGAATTTCACGTATTCAATAAATATACGCGCCACATTGGTAGTGTTGCCCGACATGGGCAGGAACTGATAGCTGAACTGGGTTGAGACGCCTCCGTAGGTGCTTTTATATTCCTGCTTGTAGAATCGAGACAACCATGCGTTCCATGAAGCGTCGTTGCCTGCTTGGCCATCGTTGTGGGGGAAGTTTGTAATACTATTATGGTTTCTCGGGGCCTCACGGCTGTAAGAATTGCCGCCGTAGCCAGCTCCGAAGAAGGTGCCGAAGGTACAGTCGGTGGCCGTGGTGGTGACAGTGCGTCCGGAGTTCATATCGCCGAACTTGGGGCCACCACAGAATAAGTCGATATGTCCGCCGTTGACGATGGTATGGAGGTTGCCTTGTGCAGGTTTGTCGGCGTTGAAACTGCCAGCGTAAAACTCCTTGATGTCGGCATTGTCGATAATCCAGGTGATATTGCCATTGGTATGGTTGGTGGGATCGCCTATGCCGTCCATGCCGGTGCCTGCCACTACGCCGAAACGCCCGCCGGTAATGTAGCACTCAGCGTTGTCATCGCAGATGTTTGCATCAGCTTTGTAGAGACCCGTGAGGTGGAACAGGTCGAAGTCGCCACCCGTTACCGACACAGGGGAATGGTTTGCGTCGTAGTCCTGGTCTTGGTGCGTTCCGCGGTGGAACTCCTTGAACCAAACATTGCCTCCCACATGGAAATAGGTGGTCAAATTGGCATGTCCTTGGCTCTGTCCATTCACCCACTGCTCCATGACACCCCCCTGCAGAATATAGGGAGCATCACCTCGTTTACCACTATTATTATTGCAGTCGTATTCGAACTGGGTGACGCGGAAGAGCGAGGTGTTGGTACTCTCGAACCAGCCTTTAGGCAGCATGATGCCGAAATTGTAGGTACCAGTACCTCCTGTGGATTTCTGCGCCATGCCGAGGCCAGGAATATTGATAAAGTCAACCCTCACGGGGTGTAAAAATTTACGGCTATCAAAACGCAGAATATAGGAATAGTCGGGCTCATTGTCGCCATCAAGGTCAACAGAGGTAACCGTATAGGGCTTGTCCATTGATGCTTCCATGTTATTGTAATTATGATAATTACCCACAAGCACCACGGCATAATCATATACGGTATGATTTTTCGCACCACTTGTCCCCTGATAAAGTCCCGAGTTCGAAGATGAGGTAGCGTTGTCCTTGGAGGTGAAAACCTTTTGCTCCTCTCCGGCGATGGAATAGCTATGGCCGCCGTTGTATATCTGTCCACCACCCACGTTGGGGACATCGTATCCGGTATTCATATCCTTGTTGTACACCTTGTCGGCGTTAGGGTCAGCCAGATAGACGCATTTGGCCCAGTAGGGCTCGATAGTGATGGCGGTAACACCATAAGGCACATCCCAGTAGGCACCCTGGTTGAAGACGCGTTTACTAACTGAATAGAGGTCTTTGTTGGTGCAGTTGCGGTCGGCAAAATTGTATGGGGTTGCTGTCAACTCTCCGTCAGTATAGGTTACATCTTCGCCAGTGCTGTAGCTGCCTGCCGTGCCGCCCGTAATGCTCACTATCTTCCAACCAGCCACCACACGGTTGCCGTTGTAGTTTTTCGTGCCCACGTCGTTGTAGTAGGGCAGCTGCACCTTATAGTAGTTAAAGTTATAGTGGTCAGGGTCTTTATCCGTAATATTCAATGTAATTGATGATCTTGTAATAGTGGCTCCTGTTGGAGGACCATATACAGCACCAGAACCCATACGAATACTGACAGAAAGTGTTCCAAGCCGACCACCCTTATTTCGTTCAGCCGTTGAGGGAGCATTCTCTGCATCAATATTCACGACTGAAGGATAGTAGCCAGGAGCTTTCAGAATAGGGAACGGGCATGTACTCTTCTCATCCAACTGCGAAGGCTCCAGCACCCATTTCATCATTTCCTTCATCTCATCTTTTGTCTTATTCTTCGGATAAGTACCAGTAGCCCACCATTCAGCCAATTGCAGATGGCTGTTTTGCAAATGGCGGAAGAACTCGAAGCGCTGCAGAAAGCGCGTCTCGGCCAGCAAAGCACAGTTATAGGTCTGTATGTCTGGATTATTATTTGTACCAGTTACATAAGAGGCACCTCCCCAGAAATAGTTGTAATTGCCAACACCATTTTCACCTGCGTTGGAGATGCTTGTGCCATCATTGCCACCACTATTATAGATAGGGGACTTGTTCGTACCACCAGTAATGTCACCATAAAACATACAGTTCATCACCATTGTCTTTTGATTATCAGCAGTAGAATTGGTGGTCACATTGTTATACCCTACGATACCGCCAACCTTAGTTCCACCTTTGATTTCAGCATAGCTGAAACAGTTGATGACTCGCGCTGTACCGCCAAGAAAACCCACAAGGCCACCAACATAGCGATTGCCACTAACAGAACTACCACTGAAACCTGTTATCTTTTTCTCATCCTTAGGGTCATTCCTAACGACTCCTGTCGGCAAAATACCACAGTTATAGATACGGGCAGCACCGTCTGCCTTACAACAAACAGCACCCGCATCTCCATCATTATCACCACTACCGATATTGACTCCCTCGAATATAACATTCTTTACCTTACCTCCGCTAATCTTACTGAAAAGAGGCGTACTTGATCCTATAATCTTAGGCAAGCTTCCGTCTTCCTTTGCTACACCTTCGAAGGTTCCTGTAAATGCAGTTTCATCTGTTGTACTACCAGTATAAAGATTTTCCAAAACAGACGCATTTACATCGTCTAAAAGTTGATATACGCCATTTGTAGAATATGTGACACTTGTTGTACTACTCGTAATTATGCTATTCGTCAGACTATGGAATTCTGCTGTCACCTTGACACGACCATAGTTTGCGGGCACAACAAAGGTATATTTTGCTTCCGTAAGATTTTCAGCATCAGCTTTAGTGGATACAGAATTGACGGGCTTGTCATACTTTTGATGTTCTTCATCCTCGGCTTCTACAGTCAATGTTCCTTCAATAACACCTAACTCCACTGCACGTCGTGGGGCATTGGCTTGTGAGGGGTCCACCAATTTCTCCACCACGATGTCCGACGTACTAATATAATAACCCTTACCTGGCTTAATGGTCAGTGCTATCGTATGGGCCTTAGTGATGTCATTATCACTTGGATCTATTGTCTTCAAGACAACAGTACCTGCACTTTCTTCCGTTGGCGTTACAGTAATGTCGTCAGCACTAAACGAGAAACTTTGAGCTAACATCTCACTTGCAGCCCCAAACCACAGAGCCGTTAACAACAAAAAGATTCGTATCATTTGTTTCATATCTTGTTTCATATTATGATCTATTTATTTGTCTTTACTATCCGACACTGATGTGTCTTTTGCTGCTTGTCATAGTTGATTCCAACTAATAACAACTCTCCAGTGTACTCTGCCACCTTCGCAGGATATTGCTTCCTGAGAATCTGACTGATAGCCGTATCGGCATCCTGATTGTATTTCAATTCCAACACAATGGCCGGTATATTTCATCAGATCATCATTCTCATCAATGGGAACATCCGAATATGTCTTGTGAATATCTTCCACCAACTCCTTATCCATCTTCCTTACGATGGTTTCGTCCTTGAAACGCGTCACGAAGTCGCTCATATCAAGATAGATAACTGGATATTTATTCAAATGCTTCTCGAACAACGGGTCATTGGCTATCTCTAAGTCAGAGAAAAGGCTACGCGAATCGCAAGACTGATCGTAATAGGCACACAGCATCTCCGCAGCCATCGACTTACCAAAGCGACGGCAACGAGTCACGCAACTGAATCGACGCTTAGTATACAGCGTGCTATTCACAACAGCAATCAGTCCCGACTTATCCACGTACTCACTATTGCGAGCAGACTGAAAACCTGCATTGCCTATGTTGATATATGTTCCCATTATATCCGTTTAATCTTTTCTCTCACTTAATCACGACCAGATGTCCATTATTGATATATAATCCCTTTTTCGTGGGCTTGCCACTGAGGCGGCGACCATCCAGCGTGTACCAATAGTCAACCGAATTGTCAATTGTCCTCGCATCGCCACACTCTCTCTGAGAGAATTGTGAATTGTCAATTAATTCAATTCCCGTCGTACTACCCCAAGCGATGCTAAGACGGGCAGGAGCTCCACTGCTACCACTAGAGATATGAGCAGGATTAAGATAAACCTTTCCTGCTGGCAGGGTTCCTGTTGTATTGAGGACAAACTCATTCTTGTAAAGCACATAGATGGATGCTTCTGAAGTCAAAGTCCGATCAGTGGCGTTTAATTCCAACATATTTTTATCCTTCTGGTTTCCATCACCTGTAGTAGTAATTGGCGTATATGTATCGGTGACTGGCGCATTCACCACAAAGCCAGTAGCAGGAGCTCCGTACAACAGCAATACTGGCACGCCCTTGGGGATGTAAGTAAGAGCTTCTGTGTTTGCCACATGCTCTTGGGTGTTGATGCTCGTAATAATATAAGCACTCATACCTTCCGGTAAGGCGTGACCAACGTCACCTGTCGCATCTCCAGCCACGAAAGTTGCTGACCAATCCCTCCGATTATCGTCTGTCACGAAGTTAACATTGGCAATCGTTATATTATCAACAGAGCCCGAAAGATTACCTTTGCCAGTAATTTTATTGTTTTTGGTATATTTACCATTATCATATGAATCTCCGTAAGTAACGGTATAGCGTTCGGTGTCAACAATAGCCCCCTTATATTTCAAAACAATTTTACCCTCACCATCCACACTGACAGTATATCCGTCGGCAAGGTTTGTTCCGTTATTAAGATCTTGAGGGGTTACTGTTAAGGTACCAGCAACAAAAGTAATATCATAGTTTTGTGCCGTCAGACCGCCAGGAATGATATAGCAACTAGTTACAGGAATCGGAGGTGTGTAAGCAGTTCCCGAGCCATCATCCTCAGAATTATAGCTATAAGTCAGCGTGCCACTTAAAACGCCAGCAGTATTCTGGGTCTCTCCTCCAACGAAACCAGAATATGTTACGCTATTATTAATATCGTCTCCATAATTAACTGTCTTACCCTCTGCTGTAATAGTCAGTGCGGCTTTATTGATGGTATGGGTTGTTGTACTTGTGCCATACACGACGTAAGTACCACCATCCACATCCTTCAAAGCAACCGTATAAATTCCTGCATCCTTACAATTCGTATATTCCTTTCCGTCCTTAATGTAACTGACGGTATATTCAGTATCATCAATCACTGTTGGTGTTTCACCTACAGTGACAGAAACACTGATAGTCGGATTATGAACCGCAGCGTCGTAAGTAATGCCTCCCTCCGGAACGCCCGTAATAGTAATCGTGGGGTTATAAACAATCTGCTGGGTCGTAACATCGGAATTATCCTTGCATTTCTGAATGGCACATGCTTTGAACACCGTTTTTTTACCCGAACTTACTTGTGGCAAATAGTTGGGGTCATACATCTTCCTGGTATTCGATATAGCCGGATTCGTTCCGTCCATAGTATAGTAGATGGTTACATCCGCTGCAGCAACAGTGATAGTCACCGTCCCGTCCGGATAGTTGAATTTGATGACCGGTGCTGTAGAGCATTGGTCAGCTTTTGTCATCTTCCATTGGGAGAGAGCTGCATCCGTCGCCCCTAAACCGATAAGACCTGCTGTATTAATGATTGTTGTTGCATCGGCAGCAAGGGGTTCTTGGTTGCCTTCAGCATCGTTTGCATTTGCTTGGTCATAGTTGGCTCCTGCTGGAGCAAGAGAACGGTTTTCCGTATCATTCTTGGGGCAAATACAATAAGGGTCGGTACCTGTGATATAGAACAGAGAATTATCGTCACTCCCTGGCTTCGACTGCAAATGAACCCTCAGACTGGCAGCGTTTGTGGTCTTGGAATCGTTGAGGGTCAGGTATTGGGCATCTTTGTCGTGGATGATATAATAATAATCTTTCTCATTCTCCGTCTTGACGAATTGCAGTCTCCAAGCCTTCTCATCATCATCACTAATTGTCGCCAAAGTAGTCAGATACGGCTGATTGGCCGTATACAGATCAGTAGACTTATACAGATAGAATGTATTATCAGCCTTATTAGCTATATAGTACACCCCCGAACGGTCCGTCGTCTGTCCCCACGACACGGTGGTGCCGAAGGCCACCATCAGCACCATCATCAGGAGCAGGGTTACGACGAGACGTACTGTCGAGAATTCAGCTTGAATTCGCCTTGAATTATGCAAGAATTCGCCTTGAATTATGCAAGAATTCTCCAAGCTTTCCATATTCCGTGTCATTATCTTATTGGTCATATCTTGTGGCATATCGTTTATTCCTTTTACTTCTGAAATATCCTAATAATTCCGTGAGAACCAGATATGGTAAACAGGATCTACAAACACCAGTTTTCCCTT
The DNA here is from genome assembly GCA_946188395.1 of uncultured Prevotellaceae bacterium. Taxonomy (GTDB): domain Bacteria; phylum Bacteroidota; class Bacteroidia; order Bacteroidales; family Bacteroidaceae; genus Prevotella. Next base: position 90,318 of record CAMHUU010000004.1, read on the forward strand.
CGCCTCTTCAATAATATCTTTCTCCTTTAACACCTTTTTGTTTTTGCTGATGGTGTTGGGATTCCCCAGAGCGTATAACCTCTTTGCTTCCATCGACGACAACTGCTGCACACCGTCTTTGATGGCCCGAAGCATCTCTATCTGGCTCGGTGCCAGCGACTCTGTATCACTTAGGAACATCGGCGAATTGGTGTTGACAAGCTGGCTCAACCCATACTGGAAGGTCTGTTCTGTCACCTCCTCCGTAGTGGCATTCCAAATGAAATAGCACAACTGCTGAAGATACCATGAGTGGCATTCCACCGTATCGCATACTTGACTGGCAAAAGCCTCTGAAATATGCTTGCCCGTCTTCTCGAACGACTCCCTGATAAACGGCATCCACTCCGTCTTGGGTATCTTGCCAAGGAAAAGCATCTGCCCGAAACGGTAGAATGGCGAATTAGCGTTGTTGAAGATATCCATCATCATGTGACGCTTGCTGCCATACAGGCAATACGTGACATGCTGTTGTTGTTGCCAGGCCGATCGCATCTTGCCTTCCATGTTCTTATAGCCGGGCAAGTTGGCCAGTTGTTGGAATTCGTCAATACATACAATGATTTTGATGTTCTTGGCTTCGGCAAGAGTCTCAGGCAGTCGCAGGATATCCATCTTATCCTGTTCCTGAGGCATGAACTTCACATCGAAAGCCATGAAATTAGTGACATCGTCTTTGATGACCACCTGCGGCACTACGCCTGTCAGGAATTTCTTTGCATCTTGAATACGTCTTTCCAATTTGCTCGAAGCACAGGCTATCACCTGGCTGGCAAAAGTCCTGTAGAATTCGGCTTCGGATCCTATGCTAAAAGCATCAATAAAGCAAACTCGGATGTCTTTATCTTCGTTTTGCAGTTCTTCCATTGCAACCTTCACCAAGGAAGACTTACCCCAACGACGTGGCGAAATCAACATCACATTGATATGCGATGAAAGGAAGCTCTTCAGCTGAGCCCTATCCTCCACCCTGTCGACGAAATTGTCCTTAGTGGCAAGTGTCCCGTATTGAAAAGGCGCATTCATCATTTCCTACATCATTGGTTCTCGACCGCAAAGATACAAAATATTACCCAAAGGTAACTTACCCAAAGGTAACTCTTTGTATTTATTAACGTATCCACCGCACAGGGTGCCTGTCCCCGTGTGAGGTTCACCATATTCCGTGTCATTATCTTATTAATCATATCTTGTGGCATATTCATCCGTTATAATATCAATCTTCTTGAGAATTATTCTCTGACTTAATCTCTTTCAGACCATCTATAATGTCATGCAATACAAGTTGACCAGCATTTAGTTCGGTAATAAACTCCGTTACAAGCCTGTTGATTTCGTTGTTTTCAATATCGAGCTGTTGGGAGGGACCGCGTTTGGGATAGATGTGATGCTTACAAACTGTATCATAGACTACTTCGGAAATTTTGAGAAATCCAAACTATCCAACAAGGCCATTGTGGCCTGCAACTCTTTGTTTTTGGGAGCATCTACCCTAAAGGTCTTAATGTCATGATCAAGTTCCTCAAGGTCTGAAATCTGTTGGCGCAGTCTATCATTATACGGTTTCAAATCCTTACGAGTAAGACTGTCCTGTCTCAAGGCTTTTAGCGTACCAATGACTATCTTCAACTCAGGACCGAACATACGATAATCGTTTTCGGTGATTGTGGAAAACTCTTCACGCAGACGTTCGCTTAGTTTGTCTACTTCATTAAGAAGACGAGCCAGCTCACCCCGTTTTTCTACGAAAGCAGGCGATACAATCCTCATTCTCCGATCAAAAGATCTTCTTCCAATCCGACCAATATGTCTTGATATTATTTGTGTCTGGCACATACTTATTTATGTTTAGTAATTATTTGTGTAATCTGGTTCTTATTTCCTTAATTTCGTGTCATTATCTTATTGATCATATCTTGTGGCATATTCATCCGAATAATCCGTTCAATTCTCTGCAAGCAGAGTGTGGCGTTGCGAACGTGGTTTCTATGTTAACAGATGTTCCCATACTGCCTTTCTTCGGGGTTATTTCACGTTCTGTCTTCTTAATTTAGATACATAATACTTTGCAAAGGTACGGCTTTTCTATGAAACAGCCAAATTTTTTAAGACAAATTTCGCGCGTGCAGGTTATTTAAATAGTCATACCATGTCTGTTGGGCCTTTGTCAGCTCGTATTCCAATTTCTTGGCACCGAAGATATTCCGGAGCCAAGTGGTGATATCCTTGTCCGGCCAATTCTCGACACCCACACGACAAGCCATGTGATTAATCAGGTGTTTCTCAATATAAATGTGCAGCACCTCCATGGCCGTATACTCATCCACTTTGTATTTCCGCTGGTAGTGATAAAGGAACTCACCAAAATAGCATCGGCGTAGTTCAGGATCCATAAAGGCTTTCCGAAGTCCGTCGCCTATTCGTTTCAGGGCTTCTTTATTGGGACGCACATGGAACTTAGGCACATTGCCTGCCAACAGCACCTTCATGTTAATGCCGTTCTTGTGGATGCGCAGGTTCTCAGAAATCTTGTCATGGTCGTTGGCGTTGGCTACCGCATTGGCCTTGCAGCTGAACACCCTGCTCTCCACCCCCGGCTCAATAATCTCCTGATTGGGTGTCGGCTGGAACCTGTCGGGCACCAATGGCGACATAAATGCCACCATCTGTCCTGTTTCTTTGTTGCGTACGATGCGGAAAGCATCCGATTGTTCGATTAATTCAATCAGTTCCGAGTCTTGCTTAAAGCCCAATGCCGTACGCAACTTGTTGAAGCGTTCTTGCGGATAGGCCAGTGTGACGGGGTCCATATATTCTATGGCCCCGTCGAAGAGGTATCGGATCTTACCAATCGTGTTCCACGACAGCCGCTTAGCGCGCCAATGGCGATTATAACTTCTAGCCGCTGTCGCGGCCAATGCAATGTCTTCTTTTTTTACCATCGATATTTATTTATTATTATTTACCACCGTGCCCCCAGGCACGTAATTCCTTATAATTTCAAGAGGCCTTTGTAGGCCTCTATATACATATATATTTTTATTTATAAAATAAAAAAATAGTTTATATAAAGAAAACTTCGGTATTTACCGAATCATATATTCGACTACAAAGGTACAAAAAAAAGATGAGACTGCAAAACATTTGTTAAATATTTTGCAGTCTCATCTCACTTAATCGTCACCTTGACACTTAGCGTCGAGCTGACTCACGCTCGGGAATGAGAATGCCAGCATTTTCATTCCTCTCACTTAATCGTCACCTTGACACTTAGCGTCGAGCTGACTCACGCTCGGGAATGAGAATGCCAGCATTTTCATTCCTCTCACTTAATCGTCACCTTTTTAGTGTAGTGGCCGCGGGCGGCACGGACGATGTAGACACCGCTGGTGTTGATCGGGGTCTCGATGGTCTCCTCGGGCTGGATGTCGAAGCTGGCCAGGCAGACGCCGCTGACGCTGTAGATGCCGACGTCGGCCACAGAGCGCATGTGCGACGTAACGACGATGGCATTCTTCTTCGTAGAGAACTCCATGCTTTGGACGAGGTCGTCGTCGCTGTCGCCCATCTGAGAACCGATGTTGCTGAAGCGGATGCTACGTGTGACAGGCTTATTAGCCTGGAAGTAGCTGCGGAATGCCGACAGGCGCTTGTCGGCGGTCGTCTCGTCGACCTTCAGGTACTTGTCGCCCTCGGCAGCCATGATATAGCCTCCGGCAGGTGCCTCGATGTTCAGGTAGTTCGGCTTGAAGTAGTAGCCGTTCTCGGGTCCTACAGCACCCTCCTCGAGTTCTGTGTCGCTGACGGCAACGGTCTCACCGGTGCGTGAAGCGAAGGTGATGACCTGACGGTCGAGGCGGTCGGGTGTGGGCGATGCCGTGTTCTGAGCCACGAAGTTACCACTGAGGTCGAACTCGTAGTAGGTCGTGCCTGGGAATCCGACGAGGTATGGTGTAGCCTTCTGCACGTTCGGATAGTGCGTGTAGGCACGTGCCGTGCTGTAGAACTGCTGGTACTTGTCACTGTTGGCATCGTTGCGGTCGGCCTTGATGGTCTTATCCTGGTAATAGTAGTCCCAGAGGAAGGTGTTGGTGGCTGTCTTGGTCTCAGTGCCCGTAGCATCGGGATAGTTGAAGAATGCGACAGCCTCATCGCCCTTAGTGGTCAGACCCTTCATCTCGCGGAGCCAGTACTCGTGACCTATCTTCGTCTCAGAATCGCCGTCAATGGACTTACTGCCGCTGTAGAAGTGAGTAATCTCACCCTTCTGGTGCGTCGTCACAAGTTCGGCCGTGAACGGCAGCGAGACAGACTCCCAGCCCTTCTTGAGGTCGACGTAGCTGTCGGGCGTACGCTGGTACCACATGCGGTGGTTGTCGTCGAAGGTATAGGCGATAGGAGCATTGAAGTCCTGCTTGTCGGTGAGCAGATGGTCGCAGGCGGCCGTCAGGTCGCTCTCTACGAGGTGTCCGTGAATCGATGCCGACGGAGCGATGGCCACACCGCGATAGTTGTCGTCCGTATAATAATCGGTATAGTCCGGATCGATGAAGTAGTTAGCCAGCGTCGTGTACGTCTGACCGTTGACCTCGGGTGACGGTGCATAGACGAGGAGGTTCGACGTCTCGCCCTCGTTGGCGATGCCCAGCAGGCCATCGCTGCAGTCGAGCAGCGGCGGGTAGAAGGCGGGCTTTCCGATGGCAAAACCATCGGACACCGAACCTAAGCTCCACTTGGTGTCGTTATGGCCGGCGAAGTCGATGGCCGTCATGTTCGGGTAAGCCTCCTTCACGTCGGTGTCGGTGATAGACTTAGGCTTCGAGTAGGCGGCCAGATAAGCCCAGAGGTTGAAGTGAGCCACATCCTTGGCATTGCTGCGGTAGTAAGCCGGTGCACGGTAGACGCGGTTGCTCGTGTTGTTGGCAGGCAGACGTCCACTGCTCTTCACGATGTGCGACGGCAGTAAGTCGTGCGGACGTGTCGAGTTGTAGTCGTAGGTCAGCGTCTGTCCGAAGTAGATGTAGTCGTCGGGCCAGATGGGCGCATAGTTGATGATGGTCTGTGTGCCGTCGTGCGTCACTCTCATGCGGTCGTCGTAAGCATCGGGCACGGTGCCGCCGGCATAGACGAAGTCGCCATCGTTATAGCGGTCCTCGACATAGCCCAGATAGCCGTACTGGGCGTCGGCCTCTGCAGGATAGTAGCCCGTGAGCATCTGCTCCGACAGTTTGCCGTCGGATTCTTCCTTGAGGTAGTTATACTCCGTACCGCTAGTCTGCTTCTGGTCGTAGTAGCGCTTGTTCAGATAGAAGCCGTTGAGGTTGTAAGCCACCGTACCATTGTAGAAGTCGCCTTCGGGCACTGCATGGGCCACGCCGCGACCATTGTTCGAAGTGCTGTAAGCCTTCGTCTCGGGATAGTAGCTGTTGACCAGCTGCATACCGCTGCCACGTGTCGGATTGCCGAAGACGGCCTTGACACCAGCGGGGAAACCGCTGGTCGCACTGGTGTTGATCCAGCAGTTTTCGACATAGCCATCGCCTGTGTCGGCCACACCAGCCGATGTGAACGAACCGGTGACACCGAGGTTGAAGACACTGCCGCAGAGGTTGCCGAACAGCGAGTTGTTCAGACCTGTGATGGTATAGCCGTCGCCGTGCAGGTTACCTGCGAAGCAGCTCGAAGCGTCGCCGATGGGCTTCCAATCGGTGTACTTCTTCGGGCTGACGTTGCTGTTGAGGATGAATTCCAGGTCGGCACCACCTGCCACATGGCTATTAAGCGTGGCGTGGCCGGCAAGGGATGAACCCTCGGGAGCGGGCGATGCAAGCATTGAGAGGTCGAAGAAGTCCTTCAGCAGGTCGAGTTCGCTCTTTGAAGGATCGCTCTCGCAGTCGCGGTTGTCGATGTATATCTTCGAGTTGCGCATGACATTCGGATGGTCGACATAGAGGTGGTGTTCCTTATCCTTCATGATGGCGTCGAGGTCGTGGTAGTTAGCCACGGTGACAGGTACGTAGTTCGAATACGTCTTACCCAGATACGTCTTCGAGTAGAAGGCCAGGAATACCTTCTGGTTCTGATACCAGTAGAGCGGTGTGCCGTTGTTGGTGAACGGTATGCCGTTGCGGTGGAGCATGGCATCCTCTTCGCTGTTGAACAGTTCCCAACCGCTGGTCAGTACCTCATAGAGGCCCGGATTTACCGTCGGAGCCTTCAGTCCGAGTGAGTTACCCGGCAGCACTGCAGGCGGTGCGTTGAGCGGACCGATTTCCGGTGCGCCACTCTCCATCTGCAGACGGATGTTCAGCACGTGCAGCTCGTTGACGAGGCTGACACCCTCGCCCTCGTCATCGGCCTCGTAGTAGGTGTACTGATAGACGGCGCTGATGACCTTTTCGGAGGTCACATCCTTGGCATTCGACTCACGCGAGACATAGAGCGTCGTGGTCTCGGTGGGTTCAGAGCCCTGGATGGTGAAGTTCTTCTGATAGTTGGGGATGTCGCTGTTAAATACTGCCGCCGTGATGACAGAGCCCTTCTGACCCGCCGTACCACTTATGGTGTTGAATGTCTCGGCAGGTGAATAGTTCTCGAAGCAGTAGTACTTGACTTCAGCGGTCGTTCCCTTCTGGAAGGTCACCACATCGACCTTCGCCTTGTTGACATCCGACAGCGACTTATAGTCCTTCTCGCTGATGTCCTGACCCTTGGCATACGGTGTGCCGTTGTCGACGAGCGTCTCGTTGACGATGTATACCGTCTGCTCGTCGGAGCCCTGTTCGATCTGAACGCGGGTATAGTGAACCTGGTCGTTGCGGACCTTTTCGTAGTCCTCGCTGCTGATAGAGCCACCGCTGGCAATGGTATGCATCGTGTTGTCGTTATCGAAGTAGGTCAAGCTACCCTTCGTGGTATTGACCGCATCGTATGCCACCGCCTTGACGTCGCTGTAAGGACTCTTGTAATAAGTATCGATATAGCCCTCGCCATGGAACTCCGGATCGACTAGGAGGTCGAGTGCGTCGTAGTTGTAGTCGAAGTTGCTGCGAGCATCGGTCAGCTGGCACCACGACTTGATGGCACCGTAGTTCACGCCAGACTCGAAGTACTGTCCGCCATAGAGACCTTCCTTCTTGATATAATAGGCCTTCGACAGATGCGACTGTACGTATTCGAGTGCCTCGGCGAGGTCGATCTTGTCGGCATTGATCTTGCTGTTGTTGTAGTCCATGTACTGCTGAGCCAGGGCGTTAAGCTTAGCATCCGTTCCCGACACCAGTTCGCCGAGGAGCACGTAGGTCTCGTCGCCCAGCTGGATGGTGTTGACGCAGATCATGGCAGGGTCGAAGTTCGACTTGTCGGTCAGTGCGTTGTAGTCACTCTCAGAGATAGCATTACCCGCCTGGGTATTGCCGAAGTCGGCCAATGCCACATAGGCCGGTTCGACGGTAGCCTGACCCTCAGGCTGCTGAGCCATCTTACCGACGGTCGAGGTATAGTCGTCGTAGACCTCCTTGGTGATGATTTCGCCGACACCATATTCGCGCTGTCCGTAGAGTCCGGAAGCTCCTGTCAGCGTGTAGGTAGGACCTTCGCGGTACTGCTCCTTAGCCGTAGCATCCAGATTCTCGTAAATTTCCTTGCGGATCTTCTCGCCGTTATTGCGGTTGACGGGACTGTACCAATCGTCCCAATCCTTCGGGCTGTTCATGTCGAGTGTCAGTGCATAGCCCGTGTTGTGGCCGATGTTGTTCGACGGATGGAACAGCTTGGTGACGTCGGTGACCTCGTTCTTGTTATAGTCGAGGACTGTAGGATGACTCTTCAGGAACTGCTGGTAAGCCGTATTGTTCATCACGCCATCATGGACTGACGGGTCGTTTTCGAGCACGTAGGTTCCCGGCGCATATTTCGTTCCACCCACGTAGCAGGTGTCGGTATTGACGTACGTCTCCTTGACGAAGTACTTCTGTTCGTTCTGTGCCAACTGATGCCAATCCCACCAAGTGATGACGTCGTTGAGGTGATAGGTCATACTCTCGTTGT
>CAMHUU010000005.1 GCA_946188395.1 uncultured Prevotellaceae bacterium
ATGAAAGAATCCGGGCAACGATGAAGTTGCTCGGATTCTTTGGGTTTATAGGGGTGAGTTTTTGTGTGGTGCGGTTATGGCGTAACTGGTATGGGATATACGAAGGGCGACTGGGCGGAGGCGGTGATATAATATCCTTGACTCACACCGTTGACGTATATTTGTTGGGGACTTTTTGTTGTGATGTCTCCATTGACGGTCACGTTGCCGCCGACAAACTTGATATCGCCGCAGGAATAATTATCCATAGACCCCATCTGTAGACCCACGCCCCAGCCGAAATTCGCACCGGCATTCACAACCACTGTGCCGCCATTGAAGGTGATCTCGCCGCAGGAACTATTACCACCCCCACAGAATCCGCAGCCGATGCCGGCAGCGTTCTCGCCGCCTGTCGTAGTGACGTTACCGCCGTTGATTGTGATGTTGCCAAAACCAGAATCGTGGTCTGATCCTATACCAGCAGCATTATATCCACCCGTTGCTGTGATGTTTCCGCCGTCGATAACGATGTGAGCGTAGCTGCCATAACCCCCGATACCAGCATAATTTCCACCTCCAGAGGCCAAAAGTGTGCCAGTACCGTCAATGGTGAGGGTTCCTGGTTTTATATCTATGCCGTTATAAGCATATTTATTGCCACGGGTCAGGTCGTTGGTGGTACCTTCCACCAGATTGATGGTGGCCGAGCCTTGGCACTCGATGCCGCTGACATATTCCCCTGCATGGTGCGTCATACCACCCAGCCAGACAGCTGCGCCTGAGGGGAGTATGAGTTTCACGTCCCCGTTCAATGTGCCGTACAGAAAGTCGTAGGTGTGGGCTGTGTAGTATTTCTTATCTGGATAAGAACCTTCTGTTGGCAAGTTGCTGATATCAATTGCCGCCAGGTTGACGTGCGTACAGCAGACATAACTGTTGTTAGGTTGGTTATAGCTGGCCACAAAGAGACCGTCGGAGGCTTCTGATACCAGGAAGTTATTCTCCTGCAGGTGGAATCCGCCGTCTTTATCCTTGAGCACATAATGTGTGCCGTCAGCTGCTTCAGTCACTGTTTCGCCCACAACATTCGCCCTTACCAGCGTGAAGGGAGCCTTGCTTGTTTCCACCCATTGCACGCTGTTGATATGTACATTGGTACTCAAGTCAATCTGGTCGCCCAACTTAAGCAGCGTTCCTACGGGCAGGGTGCTATAGGTCTTGTACGACTTGACCATTTTCATACCGATTGGGTAGATATTGTTTGCTGCAAAAGACTTGCTGCTCAATGTCTTGGTATAGTGTTGCCCGTCCTCATCTGTTGCAGTAAACGTGAGTGCTGCAGTTACAGGCTTCATCGCTACATAAAGGGGGCCTACACCTGCAGAGCGGTTGATGGTGTAGGTATCTGTTCCGTCGTTGACTGTCAGGTTCGTAATATGTGAGGTGATATCCTCGTCGTCAGTAGTTTCTGGAGTACCTTTGTCATCCTTCAGTGTGAAGGCACAGATAGCCAGCTTGTTTTCCAGCGTGATGGATGCAGGCAATTGGTCGCCGTTCATCGTGCCGTCATACACAGCGAGGTCGAAACCGTCGCCAAGTGTACCCAAATAGCCGTTCTGGCTATGTTGCAAGTAGTAATAGTCGATGGTGTTGGCATCGTTGATAGTTGCATCAGTTGCGATGGGTGTTTTTGTCATGATGGCAGGATAAATCAGTCGCAGCTGACTATTCTCTGCAGGGTCGTTCATCGTTACGCTGATGGTAGCCGTCTTGCCATCGTTGCTGATGTCGCTTGCGTCGAGTTGAACACCTGCCGGCTTTGTCTGGCCACTCGTGTTCTTATAAATAACGGATATCTGGTCACCATTAGCAAAGGTCTTGTGCCCTGCAGCATCCAATGAACGTGTCTGTGCGCCCCCATCCAGATTGATGGTCGTAGTCAGCGTAACCAATTTCGTTTCCTGGCTTTCAGCAGTCAAATCGTTCTCGCTAGAACAGCCAGTCGTCATGACACCCACCAATGCGAGGGCAGCCATGCTTAAAAGTAAAAATCTCTTTTTCATTGCTTCTTCGATTTTGTGGGTTCGTTACTCTTCATAATAGGGATTTACGGTGTAGTCCTGCACGTTACCACTGGTGCAAATCAGCGGGGCCTGTTGCCTCAACTCGACAACCTGCATCTGAGGTCGCTCGTACAATCGTTTTGGGTTGGGTTTCATTTTGTTTATTGATGATTAATGTTTACTTTCGGCTGCGAAGGTACGAAACTTTTTGCAAAGCACAAAATAATTAGGTCAAGAATTAATTATTGAGGACGTTTTCGGCTGCGCCAGATACAAATCACAGGGGACTGGAACTCTGATTTCCTGCTACGCAGATTTCATTGTTCCAGTCCCCTCTATGATTCATGATTCTACGGCTAGAAGATCACGTCTGTTTCGTCTGCCGACGGAGCAAACATGTCGTCGAACGCGGGTGCCATGCTGGGATCTTGCTGTCCGTTGGGGTCCATACTGCCTGCCAGGAGTGCTGATGGATTGAAGAGGACAACCTCCATCGCGGGTTTGATATATTGCTTTTTCATTTTTTTTCTAAGGAATTTAGGAATATAGGAATTATTTCACGACGACCTTTTTGCCATTGACGATGTAGATGCCTTTGGCGGTGGGCTGCTGGCCGAGGCGGCGACCGCTGAGGTCGTAGAAGTCGCCTCTTACATCTTCTGTCTTACCACTTACTTCGCTGATGCCCGTTGTTCCGTTGGTGCCGGTGCCTATGCTAAGTGCGTCGACACTGCGGTCGAAGATGTCGGACTTGAAGTAGGGTCGGAAGGCAGGACTGCCGCCTGTAGCCTTCAGTTCGAACTTGTTGCCTGCGCCATTGATGCAGTAGATGTTTTCGGTGGTGACGGCATGGGTGTCGCCCACGAAGCGATAGTTGCTGCCTGTCGTTACGGACTGCTTGCTCTTCTTCACCTCCGCATTAGTTCCGATGAACTTGATGGTCTTGCCGCTCAGGTCGTTGGCTGCTCCCCAATGGTTGCCGGGCAGGGCAATAATATAAGGAGTGTTGGCCTTCAAGGCCGACGCGTAGTCGAAATTGACCTTGGGATTAACGGTATCGTCGCTGACGAACTCCTTCAGCCAGAAATTCTTGCCATAGTCGGTGCTGTTGTGGAACCAGTCGATAGCAGTGCCGCTAGCCGTCACGCTGGATACGTCGAAGGGCAGCATGATGGTGTTCCAGCCATTGGTACCGTCGGCCCAACGGTCGTTGGCATAGGTGAACTCGATGTTCGTAGCCGTGAAATTAACTGGCGAGTAGAAATCATTGCCGTCGGTCAACGCGATGCTGGCAGCGGTGTTGGCAGATCCGTTGTTTGTTATGACATTCGTCAGACCGGCAGGAACGGCATCTGTTGACTTCAGGATATACAGACAGTTGGGGTTGCTGTTCTTGTTGACGGTGGTAACGCCTGTGCCTGACAGGTCGACTGCAGCGGCTGAAGCTGGCACGTCGTAAGAGGCTCCTTCGGGCTTGATGACGGTCTGCGTGCCGTTAGCGGCATAGCTGACCAAGCCTGCTTTGGCAAGATAATTATCAAATTTAGTCCATTCTGACCACCCGCCGTTCTTGGTGTGAACAACTTGTAACCCGTAGGTCGCATCGGCTGTCAGGCCAGTCACCTGAACAGGAATCACGAGATTACCATTGGGAGCTATTGTGTATTCGTCTGCCGAATAAGTAACCGTCCCCGAACTTACACGATAAAGCAGCCATTCATAAACGCCCTTATAGGCATAGGTGTTATCAGGATTGGTAACTGTAATCGTTGCTTTGAGGGTAGCGTTACCGGCTGAGACATAGAACACATGATCACCACCTTCGACATACGAGTTATCGACAGAAGTAAGCACACTGGTCAATGCAATGTCGTCGGTAGTGGGGGCTGCTGGCGAGCCTGCAGCAACGGCGAATTCGAGTTCATTGCACAAATAATTCATAGATGTAAAGACCTGATAGGGCTGGACATAGTATTGACCTGCATGCTCAGGTACAAATGTGAATGTTCCACTGGCATTACCACCGGCAGGAATGGAAAGGTGCTTATATACTGACGATTCACATTCCCACGATTCACCATTTTTGTAATAAACATCAAGTCCGATTTCGCCATCGTACGGATCTGAACCTGCGTTGCTGGCTGTCACTGTCACGTTCACATTCTGGTTTTGTGTAGGACTGGCGCTGACAGCATCGATGGTTGCAGACAGATTGAAATTGCCCGTTGCAACACCCAACACAGTGCCCGTTCCGCCATTCTTCTGAATACCGACGACAGCACCCTGGCCAATCCAAAAACCATCCTTTGTGCTGCTGCCGCCAATGCCCTGATCGTAAGGATTCGTCACCGACAGCCTGTAGTAATCGTCACTGGTTCCTCCCCAGCCCCAGTTGAAGTGGAAATAGTCCTCGCCGTCATAGCCGTCGCAGATGAAGGCATGTCCGCCTCCCGACGACGAACCACGATAGACCACGACGCGATTTTCAGCCAGTTCGTGGTAAATCAGGTCAATCCAGTTGGCATAGGTGTACAGATTGCGCTCAAGATACTGTGTCGTCGACGCATAGTCGAAACACGTCTTAAGTGCATTGGGCATATCTGGCGTACTGGCCGATGACGAGGGGCCATAATTCATCTGTAACGACTGACCGCAATAGCGCATCAGGGTGGCAACAGCCGTATTCTGCTCGTAAGTCTCTGTGCCAGCATACGATAGTTGCATGTTGGCCCAGTCGAAGGTCGTAGCGGGAAGCTCAGCAAGATCCACACCACCTCTAGACCACGGATAGGCGGGAATGGCTGCAGTTGCTGCAGTAGGCCACTGGGTGTAGTACATGGCCTGTGCCATTGCGGTGGCCACGCAGCCGGTAGCGCAATGCGCATAACCGTCGCCTCCGGTGGTGTTATAACTATTACCTTTGTAATATGGGCACAAATTGTAATAAGGAGCATCCTGATTCCAATGCGTCTTCATCAACGGCGCAATGGAGGGTTTGACTGCTGAGGCACGACGGGGAGTGTTACTGGCTGTGGGCTGATAGCCGTTGGCATCGAGCCACGCAATCTCGTCGGCGTAGCCCTGAAGCCATGCACGCATGTTGTCGGGCATATTGTCCACATCGAGACAGCCGCTGTCGCTGTAGGCGAGGACGGACTCCGTTCGGTCGTCGTTCGACACAATGACGTAGCCGTTGTCACCTGTGGCGTTAAACACGTAGAGTCCGCTGATGCGCCCTGCCATTTTGAGCTCAGACGCTGACTGACTCCTGTTTTTACCAGATGTTACACGCTGCTGCAAAAAGCTTTGAGCTTGTTGCAGGGCCTGCTTTGGTGTCACATCGCCTGCGTTGACGACAACTGCCAGCGTCAAACACAGTACCAAAAGGATTGTTTTTTTCATGTAGTTTAAATGATTTATTGAAAGATTTGGGTACAAAGTTACAAATAAGTGAGTAAAATACAAAGAAAAATTGAATCTTTTCTTGATGTTGTACTCGATTATCACTACTTTTTATCTTTTAGTTCCCATGATTCACATAATCATGCATCACATACTACATCTCTCGGAAGGCCTATAAATAAAGGGACTACGAGAGGTTGGTGGCGATTTCCGGGCGAATAGGGCGCGAAAATTTTGAGGGATGGAAAATACTTCGTAACTTTGCAGTGCAATTGGGAACAATTTGCACCTTCAACCGGAAAAGATTGCTTGCAATGTTGGAAGGGCGAAGCTAACACACACAACTTTACAAACCATTTAGACAAACATCTATGAAAAACTATGGCAGTAGAGAAGATTGCATTGGGTATTAACCTGAGAAAGAACAAGATTTCGGGCAGCGCCGGGTACGGTAAGTACTACCCCGAAGTGGACACGCAGAAGACGCTGAGTCTGCGTGGTTTCGCACAGCACATGGTGGATCACGGCTCGATCTACGGACGTTCGATCGTCGAGGGCGTGCTGCTCCAGATTACCGACTGTCTGCCCGAACTGGTGGCGCAGGGTGTGCCTGTACAGCTGGGTTCGCTGGGTACCTTCTACCCCACCGCCGAGGTGGCCAAGGATGCCGCAGTGTTGAACATCGCAGCAATGGACGGACTGAACCCGAACGACATCGTGAAGGCCATTCACATCCGTTTCCTGCCCGATTCGACCAAGCTGGACAACCTGTGCGGTCCGCAGTTCAAGAACCGTTGCTCGCTGGAGCTGCGTAACATCATCGACACCCAGGAGGTCACCATCGATGGCAAGAAGAAGAAGGTGCAGACGCTGAAGCCCATCGCCACCGCAGTGGCCGAGTGGAAAGGAAGCCTCACCCCCGACCCCTCTCCAACGGGCGAGGGGAGCCAGAGCGGCAGTGGGTCGAACACGAATGGCACGAATAGTGGCAGCGAGAACAGTGGTTCGCAGAGTCAGCAGAACAGCGTAGCGGCTCCTACGATTAGCGGTGTGAATCCGTTCGAGGAGACCAGCCAGGTAAGCATCAGCGGTCCTGACGGCGCAACCATCTACTATTCGGAGAACGGTGACGATCCTGACGCGAACGACACGCTGTACACCCAGCCCTTCACCATCGATGAGACTACGACCATCAAGGCCATCGCCATCAAGGACGGTGTGAGCAGCCAGGTGACTACGAAGGTGTTCACTAAGGGCACCGGCGGCAGCGGCGGCTTCGAAACCGGCTCTTAAAAGGTTAGCGCCTTCGGGCGCTTTCCTTTTAAGTGAAAGTTGAACTTCGAAAGTTTTAGCTTATGAATCCAAAGGTCAAAATCTTGCTTAAGGTGCTGGAGTACTTGCTGAGTCTCATTGTTGGTGCTGCTGGCGGAGCCGCAGTAACGATGCTTTAATGAAACAGGGCTTTCTGATCTCTCAATACACTTGTGCAGTGCTGCTGATTGTGAGCAGCATTGCACTCGTGGCTTATCAGGTAGTGGTGATTGACGATGTGTCGAACGGACTGCTGGTGTATGTGGCGCAGGCGTTCCTGCTGGTGGGCAGCATCTTCGGACTGGACTACTACGTGAGACTTATTCTAAGGAGAGAAGGAGAGCGGGAGAAATAATACTCCCCTACTCCTAAGCTCCTCAGACATTACTTTAGTCCATCATGGGCCTTGACATGATACTTCTCCACTACATAAAGAGCCTTGACGGCATGAGCATAAGTCTTATAATAAATCCTTCCTCCAAACCAGACGTACCATCCTTCTTTACTATCATACACTACCCGGCCTTCTGTTCCATCTTCCCATCTTATGACATGGTAACTATCTCCCTTTCGCTTAACCACATATTTCGGACACTGCACCTTACCTTTATCAATGGCTGCGGCCATATCATATCTATACTGTTCGTCCGCTTGTTTTGCCCTATCCTTTCCAGCTTCTCTTTCGAATTCAGCCATTTTAATTCTTTCAAACTCTTGAAACTCCTTGAATCTCTGAGGAAGCCTTTGAAGAGCTTTCTGATACAGCTGGGAGAAACCGAATTGACTTTTAGTAGTTTTTACAACGTTTAATCCTTCTTGTAATATCTTTCGACTGTATTCGGCAGCAGTAGTCTTTTGCACATTTACATATACACTCCAAGCTTTTGTTGTAGGATTTTCTGGTCGATGATAATAATTTAGTTTCTCGAATTCCAAATTCATAGCAGTTACTACCTTGTTTACATTAACCAACTCTTTGGCCAATGGTAATTTCTTCTTTACATCTTTTGCAGGATTTGATGAATAAGACTTAACAAACCTATCAAGCACGGATACCTCATAATCTGTAAGTTCTTTATTATTCTTAAGTTTATTACAATACTGATTAATGTTATCGCAATCAACGTCATACGATTCGAGGCAATGATCAAAAAGACGATCTCCCACCTCTGTGCAAGAAGGCGGCAAAGCAAAAGGTATTAACGATGTACACCAAGAAAAAGCACCATTTCCGATTTTCTTTAAAGAGTTAGGCAATATTACAGACTTCAGCGATTCGCAATAATGAAAAGCATTGGATTCAATAATTTCAACTGAATTGGGTATGACAACAGACTCCAAACTCTTGCACCCAGAGAACGCGCTAACACCGATTTTCCTGACGGTACTGGGAATGACAACTGATTTCAGATTGTTACAAAATTCAAAAGCATGAACCTTGAGTTCTGTAACAACAAAGTTTTTTCCCAAATATGAAACTGTCGATGGTATAACAATATCTACGGCATTTCTATTGTCATAGTTTTCAAATTTAACCTCATTCTCTAATATAATATAAAATTTGCCTCTACTTGTAAAAAAGGACTTACCCACAGCAAGTTTTTCTGCCTTATCTTTATCAGACAAAGTCATATCAAGGTAGTCATTATAGATATCTGCAGTCTCGTCGCAACCAGGCCATTCCCAATCCCCTTTTAGCACATTGTTTTCAACACGAATGCGTTTATGTGTTTTGGTATTAAACTGCCAACCCGTGAACTTGTCGTTATCCCACACGCCTTTCCTAAACATTTGCGTTGTACCATTATATTCTGAACCTTCTTTCTTTCCACCATTATCAGTCAGTTTTGTCCAAGATCCATCTGTAAGTTGCTGCTCAGCTCTTGGAAGGAAATAGGCACTTTCCACGACTCTATCATCACCATATTCATATGCATAGGCACTTCTTGCAACAAATTTAGGTTTATCAAGGGTGTAACCTTTTGAGGCAGCCCACTGCTTCAGGTCGCCAAGAGTGATAGCACTACCAGATTCTACGTCTCTTCTATAATTACATTGTGAAGGAAGTCCTGGCCTGGATATTTTCTCTGCCAAATAATAGCCATTAGGTTGCTTGCCTCTTCTGATTGCTTTCTGGAATTGCTTATCCAGATACTCATATTTTTTCTGAGCCATTCCTGCCATGGGCAGCAAGGCGATTAACAATAGTACAAATAGTTTTTTTGTCATCATCTTATTTATTGAGTTATATATTGCGTTTCGTAACTTCATCTTTTTGGTTGTAGTAAATCTGATGGCAAAGATACAAAATAAAACCGAAACCTCAAAAACTTTCCCACGGAAATTTTAATCCTCACGCCGGGGGGCAGGTTTTATCCTCACACGGAGTCACAGAGGACACGGAGTGATGCACAGAGAACAGTTTTTATCCCCTCGCGCAGAGCCGCAGAGGACACGGAGTTGGGCGCAGAGGATATGTATTATAAAAGAGTTAGAACAGAAAAAGAATCCGGGCAACGATGAAGTTGCTCGGATTCTTGGGGTTTATAGGGGTTAGTTTGAGACTTTATTCCACAGCAATCAATTCGCGGCCGATTCGGTGGATTCCTTCAATAATGCGTTTACGTTGTGCTTGGCGGGGCTTTTTGATCCCGTTAGCATAATGACTTAGTAGGTGCTGATTAATGCCTGAAGCCCTACTGATAGCTGCAATAGAGGCGTAAGGAGAGCACATCTGCAACAATGCTGCAGCATCCAGATGAAACTCAAATTCGTAATCTCCATCGCGAAGCCACTGAGGGACATCATCGCCATCGGCAACCATACCTTCAACATGAAATTTAAGAGTTTCGCGAACTGCGTCTAACAGTTCGTCATACGATTTGGCTGTAATTACAACAGCGCCTGGAACATTCTCGCCTAATGAAGCGCCAAAATTCTTGTCGCACCAAGATACATTTACTTCTATTTTTTCCATACTCTTTCTTTTATTTCCAACCTGCCTGTTTCCAAATACTATTCAAAAGAAATTGGCTTAACACCTCATTCTTATGTCCTCTGATAGTTACTTTCCCTTTCTTCGTAGGGTGCTTATATTGTCGATGGTCACCCTTAGTTGCCACTAGAATCCATCCATCGGCTTCAAGCAGTCTAATGACCTCTATGACTTTATACGCTCTCATGATAGCATTTCGTTTAACGTCGCAAAGGTAGTAAAAATAATACTCTTTTCCAAAAATTTCGCCCAAAAAGTATTCTTTTTAATACTATTTATGATTTTCAATGAAAGAACAATGGGTCGCAGAGTGCGCGGAGTGATGCGCAGAGGATATGTATTATAAAAGAGTTAAAAGAAGAAATCCGAGTGACGTAAAAAATTGCTCGGGTTTCTTGTATTGTGTAGGTTTCGTGTGTTAATCATCGTTAAATCTACCTATAAATCTCACTAAAAAGGCCATTTTGGGGCTTCACTATGGTTTGCTTTTCGTATTAAGGAATACGTTAAACTTCAAAATATAAATGAATATGGATATTTTAATGAAAGATTTGTTGGAAATGAATATTGTGTGTACTCTCGTTCGAAAATGAAAAGAAAAACAAGTTTTCCTTTTGCATTTTGCTCACTTATTCGTACCTTTCACCCTTGGTGAAGTTAGGATGCATCTCGGAAATAAAAGAAAAAAAAAGTTTTTCTTTGTATTTCGCTCGATTTTCACTAACTTTGCACGCAAATTACAAAGCAACTAAGAAAAATGGCAGAAACAAGCAACAGCATTTTGCAGAAACTGGACGGACTGGAGGCCAGGTTCGAGGAGGTGTCGACGCTGATTACCGACCCGGACGTGATAGCCGACCAGCAGCGTTTCGTGAAACTGACAAAGGAATACAAGGACTTGGGCGACATTATGGATGCCCGCAAGCGCTACATAGCCTGTCTGAACGGCATCAAGGAGGCCAAGGACATTCTGGCCAACGAGAGTGACCCGGACATGAAGGAGATGGCTCGCGAGGAGCTGGCCATGAACGAGGAGCTGCAGCCCAAGCTGGAGGAGGAGATCAAGATTGCGCTGATTCCTAAGGATCCTGAGGACGCGAAGAACGTGCAGATGGAAATCCGTGCAGGAACGGGCGGCGACGAGGCTGCGCTGTTTGCCGGTGACCTGTTCAAGATGTACAAGAACTATTGTGACTCGAAGGGTTGGACGCTGAGCATCACCAGCGTCTCGGAGGGTGCCGTAGGCGGTTTCAAGGAGATAGACTTCGCCGTCTCAGGTGCCGATGTGTATGGCACGCTGAAATATGAAAGCGGTGTGCACCGCGTGCAGCGTGTGCCCGCCACCGAGACCCAGGGCCGCATGCATACCTCGGCAGCTACCGTTGCCGTGCTGCCCGAGGCTGACAAGTTCGAGGTGCATGTGAACGAGGGCGAAATCAAGTGGGACACCTTCCGAAGCTCGGGTGCCGGCGGTCAGAACGTGAACAAGGTGGAATCGGGCGTGCGCCTGCGCTATATGTGGAAGAACCCCAATACGGGCGAGACGGAGGAAATCCTCATTGAATGTACGGAGACGCGCGACCAGCCTAAGAACAAGGAGCGTGCCCTCTCGCGCCTGTATACCTTTATATATGACAAGGAGCACCAGAAATACATGGATGATATTGCCTCTCGTCGTAAGACGCTCGTCTCTACGGGTGACCGAAGTGCGAAAATCCGCACCTACAACTTCCCGCAGGGCCGCGTGACGGACCACCGTATCGGCTATACCACTCATGACCTGCAGGGTTTTCTGGGCGGTGACATCCAGGCGATGATTGATGCGCTGACCGTAGCTGAGAATGCAGAAAGAATGAAAGAAAGTGAACTTTAGAAATTAAGAATTAAGAGTTAAGAATTAGGAAAGTATGACAAGACAGGAATTAATAAAACAGATAAAGGAGAAGCAATCGTTTCTCTGCGTGGGTTTAGACCCCGATTTAAACAAGATTCCCCAAGCATGCCGCGACTACGTCAGGTCGAAGATGGCTGATGACAATTCGTATATCAGCAGCACCTTACTATCATTCTGTGCTATCATCGCTGACAAGACAGCCCCCTATTGCGTGGCCTATAAGCCCAATCTGGCTTTCTTTGAGGCCTACGGCATTCCTGGCTTGCAGGCTTACGATGCACTGATCAAGCATCTCAACAAGGAGCATCCCCACCATCTCATCATTGCTGATGCCAAGCGTGGAGACATCGGTAACACTTCGGCCATGTATGCCCGTAGTTTCTTTGAAGGCGACACTCAGGTGGACGCCCTGACCGTAGCTCCCTATATGGGTGAGGACTCGGTGACGCCCTTCCTCGGCTACGAAGGCAAGTGGGTGATTCTGCTGGCATTGACAAGCAACAAGGGCAGCCACGATTTCCAGCTGACAGAAGATGCACAAGGCGAACGCCTGTTTGAGAAGGTGCTGAAGAAAAGTCAGGAATGGGGCAACGACGAAAATATGATGTATGTGGTGGGCGCCACACAGGGCAGGATGTTCGAGGACATTCGTAAGATTGTGCCCAACCACTTCCTGCTCGTCCCCGGCGTCGGAGCACAGGGCGGTTCGCTTGAGGAGGTATGCAAATACGGCATGATACCTGGTGACGTGGGCCTGCTAGTCAACTCGTCGCGTGGCATTATCTATGCCAGCAACGGTGCGGACTTTGCCGATGTGGCAGCACAGAAAGCCAAAGAGTTGCAGGAGCAAATGGCGAAAATAATGCAAAATAATTTCTAGCGGTAGAATTTTTTCATTCTTCATTCTTCATTCTTCATTTTTTTTAGTACTTTTGCAGTCGAAATAGAATTCTATACATAAAAGTATGATACTTGATAAGATTGACGAACTTCTGAAAGAAGTACAGACACTCAGTGCACAAAACGCAGAAGAAGTAGAACAGCTGCGCTTGAAATACCTCAGTCGTAAAGGACTGATTTCCGAGTTAATGAATGACTTCCGCACGGTTGCTGCCGACGAGAAAAAGACGGTGGGCATGAAGATCAACGAGCTGAAGCAGTTGACGATGGAAAAGATTAACCAACTGAAGGAACAGACTGAGACTCAGGAAGGTGACAACGACGGCATAGACCTGACGCGCACCCCCTATCCTATTCAATTAGGTACCCGTCACCCGCTGACCATTGTGACCAACGAGATTATCGATATCTTCTCGCGCATGGGCTTTGTGCTGGCTGACGGTCCCGAGGTGGAGGACGATTTGCACGTGTTCACGAAGATGAACTTTGCGGCCGATCACCCTGCCCGCGACATGCAGGACACCTTCTTCGTATCGCAGCATCCCAACGATGTCACCAAGAACATCCTGTTGCGCTCGCACACATCGAGCGTTCAGGCCCGTGTAATGGAAAACATGCACACCGAAGACGGCAAGCTGACGGCACCCATCCGCGTGATCTGCCCAGGCCGCGTGTATCGTAACGAGGCCATTACCGCCCGTGCACACTGTTTCTTCCACCAGGTAGAGGGATTGTATATCGACAAGAACGTGTCGTTCACAGACCTGAAGCAGGTGCTGCTGTCGTTCGCCCGTGAGATGTTCGGTCCTGACACGCAGATTCGTCTGCGCCCCAGCTACTTCCCGTTCACAGAACCCAGTGCCGAGATGGACATTTCGTGTTTCATCTGCGGTGGCGAGGGATGCGGCTTCTGCAAGCATACCGGCTGGGTAGAGATTCTGGGCTGTGGCATGGTTGACCCGAATGTGCTGGAAGAGTGCGGCATTGACTCCAAGGAGTACAGCGGCTATGCCTTCGGTATGGGTGTCGAGCGTATCACCAACCTGAAATATCGTGTTTCAGACCTCCGCATGTTCTCTGAGAACGATGTCCGTTTCCTGAAAGAATTCGAATCAGCAAACTAAGAGGCATGAAACTCGTTCTCATGACACAACCCACGTTCTTCGTGGAGGAAGATAAGATTCTGACGTCGCTCTTCGAGGAGGGATTGGACAATCTGCATCTGTATAAGCCGGGGTCAGAACCCGTCTATTCAGAGCGGTTGCTGACACTGCTCCCTGACAATTATTACTCGAAGATTACCGTTCACGACAATTTCTACCTCAAAGAAGAATACAAGTTGCATGGCATCCATATTGACGACGAGTCCACACCGGCTCCTAAAGGCTACCGCGGGCACATCAGCCGCACATGCACCCATCTGGACCTGCTGAAAGAGGCTAAGAAGAATGCCGACTATGTACTGCTGAAGTATATTTTCGATAGTCAGACGGAGCCAGACCAGAAGAGTTCGTTCACCATCGAGCAACTCAAGGAGGCATCGCGTCGTGGACTCATCGACCGTCACGTTTATGCCTTGGGAGGTATGAATCTGGACAATGTCAAACTGGCCAAGGAATTAGGCTTCGGAGGCATCGTCATCAGCGGCGACCTCTGGAATCGGTTCAACATTCATCAGGAACTGGACTATCAGGCCCTGATTGACCATTTTTCGAAACTACGTAAAGCGATAGGATAAACTATGAACAACAAAAACTACATGGTGTTTTCTGGTACTGCTACGAAGTACCTCGCAGAGAAGATCTGCCAAAGCCTTGGTTGTCCGCTCGGAGAACTGCTCATCACAAAGTTTTCTGACGGCGAGTTTGCCGTATCATACGAAGAAAGCATTCGCGGCCGCGACATCTTCCTCGTACAAAGCACATTCCCCAATTCAGACAATCTGATGGAGCTGTTGCTGATGATTGATGCGGCGAAACGTGCTTCTGCCCGTACCATCAATGCAGTCATCCCCTACTTCGGATGGGCCCGTCAGGACAGAAAGGACAAGCCCCGTGTCAGCATTGGTGCCAAACTGGTGGCCGACCTGCTGAGTGCTGCAGGAGTGAACCGCGTCATTACGATGGACCTGCATGCCGACCAGATTCAGGGATTCTTCGATGTTCCCGTCGACCATCTCTATGCATCGAACGTCATCCTTCCCTATCTGCAGAGCCTGCACTTGGAGGACCTCGTCATTGCTTCGCCTGATGTAGGTGGTTCGAAGCGCGCCAACACTTACGCCAAGTTCCTAGGCTGTCCGCTGGTGCTTTGCAACAAGACGCGTGCCCGTGCCAATGTCGTCGCCTCGATGCAGATTATCGGCGATGTCGAAGGGAAGAACGTGGTCATCATCGACGATATGGTCGACACTGCCGGTACCATTACCAAAGCTGCCGACATCATGAAGGAAGCTGGTGCCAAGACTGTTCGTGCATGCGCCTCACACTGCGTGATGAGTGGTCCTGCCAGCGAGCGCGTACAGAACTCGGCACTCGAGGAGATTGTCTTTACCGACTCCATCCCCTACTCCCAGCGTTGTGCAAAGGTTAAGCAGCTCAGCGTGGCCGACCTGTTTGCAGAAACAATCCGTAGAGTTATTAATAATGAAAGTATCTCTAGTCAGTATATTATTTAGTGCTGTCCTGCTGGCCTCCTGCCAGTCGAACAGCTATAAGATCAGTGGTTCTGCAGAGGGCCTGGCTGACGGAGACACGCTCTTTGTCACCAGCGATTTGCTGACAGGTATCCCTAGCGACACACTCATCATCAAAGACGGAAAGTTTGAACTCAAAGGCGAGGTCGACTCTACAGCTCTTTGCATGGTATATAGTGCTGCCAGAAACGAAATCAATGCTGCATTCTTCCTGGAGCCCGGCACGATTACTATCCAGCTGACGGAACAGCCTGGCGGTTCGCGGGTTAGCGGTACATACTGCAACAACCAGTGGCAGACGCTGAACGACAGCGTGATGTCCATCGGCAAAGAGATTAACCGCATCGCCGAGCACATCTATGCCAACAGCATGCCTGAGGAAGAGCAGCAGAAAGGCATGGAGCAGATTGACCGCCTGAATCAGCGTTTTGCTGACATCGTCGTCAAAACGGCCGAGAAGAATATCGACAACGAATTCGGCTATTTCCTCTTGACCTACTATCCCGAGGAACTCATCAGCAACGAGGACCGTGCACGACTCATCAAGGAACTACCTGCCGAGATGCGAGTACGTCCGGCTATCATGCAGTTGGAGCAAGCCATCTCCGCAGCAGCCAGCACCGCTGAGGGTTCTAGCATCCAGGACTTCACGCAACGGGCTCTCGATGGTACGGAAATCAGTCTGATGGAAGAAGTCAAGAAAAACAAGATTACTGTCATCGACTTCTGGGCATCGTGGTGCGGCCCCTGCCGTCAGGAGATGCCTTTCATGATGCAGATGTACGACAAGTACCAGTCAAAAGGTCTGGGCATTGTGGGCATCTCGCTGGACAACGATGCTGATGCCTGGAAGAAAGGTACCGAGGCCCTGGGATTCACCTGGCCGCAGATGAGCGACCTGAAGGGTTGGGACAACGAGATTGCCCAGCATTTCCAGGTGACCAGCATTCCTCACACCATCGTTGTCGACCAAAACGGCACCATCCTGCGTCGCGGTCTGCGTGGCGAACAATTGGAGACATTCGTGGCCGAACAACTGAAATAATAATTATTGGAGTTAAAAAAGTTAAAGAAGTTAAGACAATACTTCGTAGCATCAATAGAATATAAAGATATAATCATAGAAAAAGTCCAAGACTGGAGCAACAACTCGCGTCTTGGACTTATTCTTTTCTGTCAACCAACACGGTCCTTCTTAGAAGGGCAGATCGTCGGTAGAACCTTCAGCAGGCTCCTGTGCCGGCGGGAACGGAGCAACATTGGCATTTGCTGCAGGAGCAGACTGCTGCGGAGCAAAGGGAGCAACACCAGCCTCGGGAGCTACAGCAACGGGAGCAGCACCACGAACAACATTATAGGCGCGGATTTCGTTGAACCAACGTCCATTATACTCGTGGGCATCAATATCGAACTGGATGGTAACATCTTCGTTCATCTGAATGTTAAACTGCTTGATACGGTCTTCGCCAAAGATGCGGAACAGACACTTGCGAGGATACTGTCCAGGAACTTCGATAACATACTCCTGCGACATCCACGAGTTACCCGTGCGCTGCGAGACACCACTATTAGCCGGTAATACGGCAATGATTCTTCCTGTTAATTCCATAATAATAATTGTTGTTTTATTTGTTGTTTTTTGCTTTCAGATTGCGAAATTACGGAAAATAAATTAAAAAAGAGCATTTTTCGCCAAATATTTTTGCAATTGAGCAATAGTTTTTGTATTTTTGTGCTCAATTAGAAGAATTTAAACTAAAAACAGAAATACAAATGAGATTTACAGTATCCAGTACTGCACTTAGCAGCAAGCTTAACGCTCTTTCAAGAGTCATCAACAGCAAGAATTCTCTGCCTATCTTGGCAGACTTCGTGTTCGACATTCAGGACAACGTACTCCGACTGACGGCATCCGACAGCGAGAACGTCATGAAAACAGAGGTTGTTCTGACCGAAAGCGATGGTAACGGACGCTTTGCCGTTGGCAATCACGATTTACTCGAAGCTGTCAAGGGATTCTCCGAGCAGCCCATCACCTTCGACGTCGACCTGCAGGTTAACATCGCCAAGATCAGTTATCAGAACGGTATGTTCTCACTGCCCGTCGAGAGTGCTGACGAATATCCCGCCACCCAGAGCATCAGCGACAATGCCACCGAGATTGTCATCGCCAATGCCCTGTTGGCTGAGAACATCAACCGCTCGCTGTTTGCTACTGCCCAGGACGAGCTGCGTCCCGTCATGAACGGCATCTATTTCGACCTTACCCCCGACTATCTGGCTGTAGTAGCCTCCGATGGTCACAAGCTGGTTCGCAACAAGGTGCTCAATATCCGCAGCGAGCAGCCCGCCTCGTTCATCCTGCCTAAGAAGCCCGCTTCGCTGTTGAAGAATCTGCTGGGTAAGGACGGTGAGGATGTCATCATCCGTTTCGACGAGCGCAATGCCCAGATTGACTTTGGCGATGGCGAGATTACCTGCCGTCTCATCGAAGGCCGCTATCCCAACTACAACTCTGTCATTCCACAGAGCAACCCCAACCAGCTCACCGTCGACCGTCTCGGACTGTTGGCAGCCCTGCGCCGCGTACAGCCTTTTGCCAACGACTCTTCCAACCTGATCCGTTTCCATGTTGAGGGTGGCACGCTGCAGTTGGATGCCGAGGACTACGACTTCTCCAAGACCGCTACCGAGCGAATGGCCTGCCAGTATGACGGCCAGCCCATGAGCATTGGTTTCAAGGGGTCTTCATTCATTGAGATTCTCAACAATTTCGATTGCACCGACGTACTCATTCAGCTGGCAGATCCCAGCCGTGCCGGACTCGTACTGCCCAGCGAACAGCCTGAGAATCAGGATATCCTGATGCTGATGATGCCCATGCTGATCAATGATTAAGAAGCGAAGAAGTAAGGAGACATTATGAAACTGAACTTACAGAAACCACTCGTCGTTTTCGATGTCGAGACTACTGGTCTTGACCTTGTCAAAGACCGTATCATCCAGATATCATATATTAAGGTATATCCCGACGGACGTGAGGAAAGGGGTAACGAACTTATCAATCCCGAGAAACCCCTTGATCCGTTTATCACCCAACTCACCGGATTTACCGACGACGATTTGAAGGACAAACCCACCTTCAAACAGCTGGCTAAGAAACTGGAAGAAATCTTTAAGGGCAGCGACATCGCCGGCTTCAACTCCAATTTCTTCGACGTCCCCCTGCTGGCTGAAGAGTTCCTGCGTGCAGGCATAGACTTCGACTTCTCCAAGAGCCGCCTCATCGACGCATGCACCATCTTCAAGAAGATGGAACGCCGCAATCTGGCCTCGGCCTACAAATTCTACTGTGGCCGCAAGATGGAGGACGACTTCGAAGCTCATCGTGCCGACCAGGATACCGAAGCCACCTATCGCGTGCTGATGGGCGAGCTCGACAAGTATGCCCCGGGTGCCAACGAGGATCCCGAGAAGGTGCTCGAGAACGATATGGACAAGCTTGCAGAATTCTCGAAGCAGAATGACAATGTCGACTTTGCAGGCCGCATCGTCTGGGGCGAGGTCGATGGTGTACGCACCGAGGTGTTCAACTTCGGCAAACACAAGGGACTCCCCGTTGCAAAAGTACTGCAGATGGATCCTGGCTACTACAGCTGGATTCTTGCTGGTGATTTCACCTATAATACCAAACAGGTGCTGACCCGCATTCGCCTACGCGAAGCCAACAAATAAATGTGAAACGGGGTTTCGGCCCCGTTTCTTCATCAAATAACAACCATGCTCAAAGGAAAGAAAATCGTATTAGGCATTACAGGTTCCATTGCCGCCTATAAGGCTTGTCTCATCATCCGCGCCCTTGTCAAGGCAGGAGCCGAGGTACAGGTAGTCATCACACCTGCCGGTAAGGAGTTTATCACTCCGATAACGCTCTCGGCACTCACACAAAAACCCGTCATCAGCGACTTTTTCTCGCAGCGCGACGGCACGTGGCACTCGCATGTGTCGCTGGGTCTGTGGGCCGACGCCATGCTTATCGCTCCCTGTACGGCATCAACATTGGGAAAGATGGCCAATGGCATTGCCGACAATATGCTGATTACCACCTACCTTTCCATGAAGGCTCCTGTGTTCATCGCTCCCGCTATGGACCTCGACATGTATCAGCATCCCACCACACAACAGAATATGCAGCGCCTGAAGAGTTTCGGCAATCATATCATAGAACCTCAGAGTGGTTTCCTCGCTTCCGGACTAGAAGGCAAGGGCCGCATGGAGGAACCTGAGCAGATTGTGGCCTGTCTCGACCATTTCTTTGAGCAGAAGAATTTGCAGGGAAAGCATATTATGATTACAGCAGGCCCTACGCATGAGAAGATAGACCCAGTTCGTTTCATCGGCAACTACTCCAGTGGCAAGATGGGGTTTGCCCTGGCCGAGGAGTGTGTACGGCGCGGAGCCAAGGTCACCCTCATCGCAGGACCCGTCAGCGCACAATTGTCTCCTATCGCCTCACAACAAATCGACCGCATTAACGTGGAGAGTTGTCAGGATATGTATGACGCTGCCACCAAGGTATTCCCCCAATGTGATGGTGCTATACTCTGTGCTGCTGTAGCTGACTTCCGTCCTGAACAGATGGCTACACAGAAGATCAAGCGCGAGGGCGACGAACTGGTGCTTCGTCTGACGCCTAACCCCGACATTGCCGCAGAACTGGGACACATGAAGCGCGAGGGGCAAGTGTTGGTGGGCTTTGCCCTGGAAACCAACGACGAGCAGGCCAACGCACAAAAAAAGCTACAGAAGAAGAACCTTGACTTCATTGTGCTGAATTCTCTGCGCAACGAAGGCACCTGCTTCCAATCTGACGAGAACCAGATTAGCATCATCTCGTCTTCAGGTCTGCGGGATTTCGAACGCAAGTCCAAGCAGGACGTTGCCCGCGATATCATTGACTATCTGGTAGCGCTATTTCTATAATGACAGAAATCACCTCACTAGACGACCCTCGCGTCAGTCCATACAGCCGACTCACCGAGGCACAATTGCGCATGGAACTGGAGCCCGACAAAGGCTTGTTCATTGCCGAGAGCCCCAAAGTCATCCGTGTGGCGCTCGACGCCGGGTGGGAACCCATGTCCCTGCTTTGTGAAAAGAAACATATCGAGGGCGATGCCCGTGATATCATCGAACGATTATCCTCGCGCGTACCTATTTTTACTGGTAGTCGCGAACTGCTCGCTCAACTGACGGGCTACACCCTGACTCGAGGCGTACTGTGTGCCATGCACCGTCGACCGTTCCCCAACCTTGCCGATGTGCTCCGCAATACCCGCCGTGTCGTGGTCATCGAAGCCGTCACGGATACCACCAACATCGGGGCTATCTTCCGTTCTGCAGCAGCACTGGGCATCGATGCCGTATTGCTCACCCGCGACACCTGCGACCCGCTGAACCGCCGAGCCGTACGTGTATCGATGGGCAGTGTGTTCCTCGTGCCTTGGACGTGGCTCGACGCCCCCATTTCTACACTCCATGAATATGACTTCCGCACAGCAGCCATGGCCCTTTCCGACCAAAGCATCCCATTGGACGATGCCCGTCTGAAAGCAGAGCCTCGGCTGGCCATCATCATGGGTACCGAGGGCGATGGTCTACCCCAGCAGACCATCAGCGATGCCGACTATACCGTCCGCATCCCCATGGCCCACGGGGTCGATTCCCTGAATGTCGCTGCCGCAGCTGCTGTTGCATTCTGGGAGTTATGCAAATGAAGGTCTTTTGCTATGGAATAGCAAAATACGATACTGCTTAATCCATCCTATCGCGATAGTCTTCGTAACTGAAACTGCGAAGCACTTCCAGTCTGCCGTCTGCACGAAGCATACAGATGGCAGGATGGCTGATGCCGTTAAAGGTATTGGTCTTCACAGTGGTATAGTGAATCATGTCCTCGAATACAATTTCTTCGCCAACCTTCAACTCATGGTCGAACTGCCAATAGCCCATAAAGTCACCCGATAGGCAGCTGTTACCGCCTAATCTATACCCTCCCTCATCCACGTGCACGGCACCACGCACCTCGGGAAAATAAGGCATTTCCAGGCAGTCAGGCATGTGGCAGGTGAAGCTGACGTCAAGAATAGCCGTACGGATGCCCTTATCCTCAACCACGTCGACCACCTGTGCTACCAACGGACCCGTCTGCCAAGCAAAGGCGCTTCCGGGTTCGAAGATGACCTTCAGGTGTGGCCAGCGAGCATGGAACGCCTGCATCATACTGACCAATAGTTCGATATCGTAGTCGCTACGCGTCACCAAGTGTCCGCCTCCGAAGTTAATCCACTCCAATTGCGGAAACCACCGTGAAAACTTATCCTCGATATGCTTCAGGGAACGCTGAAACACATCTGCCCCACTCTCGCAATGG
The DNA here is from genome assembly GCA_946188395.1 of uncultured Prevotellaceae bacterium. GTDB lineage: Bacteria > Bacteroidota > Bacteroidia > Bacteroidales > Bacteroidaceae > Prevotella. Next base: position 21,676 of record CAMHUU010000005.1, read on the forward strand.
CAATGACAGTGGAATCCGCGAATGTCGCCGGGCAATTGCTCGGGCAACTTGTCGGCTGTCACTCCGAAGCGCGTTCCCGGAGCACAGGGGTTATACAGCATCGTACCCACCTCCGAGTATTCAGGATTCACGCGCAGTCCAATGGAACAAGCCGTTGCACGCTGGTGGAAGCGTTCATACTGACTCAGCGAATTAAACGTCAGATGACTCGAACAACTCACTATCTCGTCAAACTCGTCGTCCTTGTAAGCTGGCGAATAGGTGTGCGCCTTCGCTCCAAACTCCTCAAAAGCCAGACGGGCTTCCGACAGCGAGCTGGCCGTCGTTGAGTGGATGTATTCTTTGAAAATGGGGAACGTCTTCCATAGGGCAAAAGCCTTGAAGGCCAGTATCCACTCGGAATCAGTACGGCGTGCCACGTCGCTGATCAGCGCCAGATTCCGGCGCAGCAGCTGCTCCTCAATCATATAGTAGGGTGTCTTCATTTCGCGAATGTTTTCAGTGCTTCATAGATGCGTTGCACGGGCAGTCCCATGACATTAAAATAACTGCCGCTCATACCCGTCACTCCAATGTGGCCTATCCATTCCTGAATACCATAGGCGCCGGCCTTATCGAAGGGGCGATAATGAGTCACGTAATAGTCTATCTCCTCGTCGCTGAGATTTTTGAATGTCACATCGGTCTCTACCGAGAAACTCATCTGGCGTTCCTTGGTAGTCAATGTGACACCCGTTATCACTTGATGCGTCTGTCCACTCAACTGTCGAAGCATGCTAGAAGCCTCATTGGCATCATGGGGTTTACCCATTACCTTCGAGCCCAAGACCACGATGGTATCTGCCGTAATTACCAACTCGTCACCAGCCATCGTCTCGCGATAGGCCGTAGCCTTCTTCTTTGCTATATATTCGGCAATGTCCTGAATTGGCAGTGTGTCAGGATAGCTCTCGTCAATACCATCCATGACGCGCACCTCGAAAGGCACGTCGATACCAGCCAACAACTCCTTCCGCCTCGGCGAATTCGATGCCAATATGATCTTATAGGTAATCATAAACTTCCAATTTCAAACGTCATCACCATCCGAATGCGTTTTCTTGTTGCAACCACTTACCCTGAGCCTTCAGCGTCTGCTCTATCACATCACGACCACAGCCCCTGCCACCATAGTAGTCGCTTACATAGATGCTTGCCTGCTTGATTTCCGGACAAGCATCCTTCGGACATACAGGACAGCCTACACGATGCATAATTTCCAAGTCGGGAATGTCGTCGCCCATATACATCACCTCGTCGTCCTTGTAGCCATACTTCGTCACGTATTCCTCGTAGGTCTTAATCTTCACTGCTGCTCCCAGATAGATATCCTCCACGCCGAGACCCTCGTAGCGCAACCCCACCGACTCAACCTTGCAGCCGGTGATGATGGCAATGCGCAGTCCAAGTTTCATAGCTAACTGGATGGCATAGCCATCCTTGATGTTTACCGTCCGACAGGGCACGCCGTCCAGTCCCAGGGGGATAGTCTCCGACGACAGCACACCATCTATATCGAAGATGATGGTTCGTATTTTCTTCAGATTGTAATCAATCATGATGCTTTGTTTTATTCTTTGTTGATGGATGGTTGCGTAGCATACTCGTGGATATGCTGCGACATCAGCTGGTAGATGCGTTGCAGGTCGGGTTGCTCAGCCAACAGGTTGCTTTGCATGCCGATGACATTTTCGTCGTAGCGCACGGCAGGTCCCGTTTGGGCCTGACGCGGGTGAAGTTCGTGCACCTTGCGTGCCGTCTCGTCAATCAAGGGCAGCATTACGTTGAATGGCAGTCCATGTTGTTCCAACACCGATGCGGCCATGTCGTAGCAGTGGTTGGCAAAGTTGCAGGCGAAAACCGCTGCCAAGTGCAAATACTTGCGTTCGTCGGTGGTCAGCTCATATATTCTCTGGCTTATACTCCCGGCCAGCACCTGCAGCGTAGCCATCGTCTCCGGGCCGTCGGCTTCTAGGAACAAGGGTATCACGCTGAAGTCCGCCTGGCGCTCCTTCGAGAACGTCTGCATGGGGTAGAACACCCCATAGCGCGTAGTGTGGTCCTCGAACAACTTCAGCGACATCGACCCTGCCGTATGCACAAACAGCTGGTCCTCCCTACCCTTCGTGGCTTCACGGATGACGTCCAGCAGTGCTGAGTCCTTCACAGCAATGATAAAGACGTCCGCCTCACACGGCAACCCCTCCAGCGTACGGCTGTTGATGCTCGTCACCTTGTGGCCAGCCTGCCTCAGCGCCCTGTCAAGATTCGTTGCAAGCCGTCCCCGGCCGATAAGTACGATTTTCATTGTTTCGCTAATTCGAAAAAACGATATTACGTTATTACGGGATAATGTTATAACGATTAGTATTTATCCAAGTGCACGTTCTCCCATTTCAGCTTGTCCTCGTTCTGCGGCTTGCGCTCGTCAGCCTTGTGACCTAACGCCAGGATACACAGACACGACAGGTTCTCGGGAATGCCCAGCACTCCCTGAATCACTGTGTCAGCACTGGTGCCATCCGTCAGTCCGCGTCCACGCATCTGAATCCAGCACGATCCCAATCCCAGCGCCTCTGCCTGATACTGCATCGAGATGGCTGCTATAGAGCCGTCCTCCACCCAACAATCGTTCTGCATCGGGTCGCCCAGCACCACAATAGCCAGCGGGGCATTCTTCAGAAACTGCCCTCCCAAGTCTTTCGCGTCCGACAGTTTTTCCAGGTCCATCTTGTCATCGACCACCACAAACTCCCAGCCACGCTGTCCTTTCGACGTCGGCGACATCAGTGCCGCACGCAAAATCAGTTTCACATCTTCACCGTCGATCTCCTCGTCCGTGAATTTACGGTGCGACCGCCGCATCTGAACCAAATCCTTAAATTCCATCGTCATTCTTTTCTTTGTTTTATATGTTTCCGCCTGCGAAGGTACAAAAAAGTGAGCAAAATGCACAATAAATAAAGATTTATTTTCGTTTTCGAGCAAAGAAAAAATAAGATTGGTTGTCTCACGACAACCAATCCTAATTAACCTTAATAATCTAATACCATGAAAAACACACATGCAAATATACGCATTATTATGTTTCTCAACAAGATTTTATGCTTAAAAATCAATATACTTAAAGCTTTTTAACAAAACGCCCATCCCATTTAAGAGTTGTTGACGTTTTTATGATTTCTTCTTTCTCGTCTTTGAGCCATGCATCGAAAGGAGTTTCAATTCGCAGGGTGATGGTGGGTTCCTGATCAGACAGCGTGGCGGTGAAGAGATCATCAGGTTGTGAGAAATAGTCGGCTGTGGGCAACTGTCGCCAAGAAAGCGAATAGAAGCGAACGGTGCTCTGGCGTACATCGGTGCCATAGGTGCGCACGAGACAAAGAATCTGACTGACGCTGTCGACGGGTGCAGGAACGTCGAGGAGGCGCATGTCGAGTGATGACGCGTCGCTGAGTCGGATGGAGGTGTAATGGTCGGTAAGCGTGAGCATCTGACTCTTTCCGCCAAGAGCATTGGCAACGACGGCATCCATGTTGGAGGCCATGAAGTCAATCATGTCGAGGCGGTTGTTTTCGCTGAGATAGGGCACAAGACTGTCAGGCATGGTGCGTAGTACGTCGCGGATAGTGGTCTGCGCCATTAGCGAATTGATACTGAGCAGACTAAGCAGGAGAAAGAGAAACGCTGTTTTTCGCATAAGGAATTTACATTTTACTGAGTTGCATCATCATGACTGCCGAAAGACCTGCCGTTTCGGTGCGCAGACGGCTCTCACCGAGATGTACGGACTGATAGCCGTTAGCAATGGCCTGGCGTACTTCGTCGATGGAGAAATCGCCCTCGGGACCGACGAGCACGGTAGACTCCTCAGAAGGACTAGTCTGGCGCAGGAGGTCGAAAAGGCTCTCACGGGGTATCTCGTCGTAGCAATGAGCGATGTATTTGCCGCCCTCGCGGGGTTGGGCGATGAAATCGTGGAAGGATGCAATCTCGTTGAGTACGGTCTTCCAAGCCTTATGGCTCTGTTTGGTGGCAGCGACAACGATTTTCTCAAGTCGGGGCAGTTTGACGATACGCCGTTCGGAAAACTGACAATTGAGGAAAGAGATCTCATCGACGCCAATCTCAACGGCTTTCTCCACGAGCCACTCCATGCGCTCCATGTGCTTGGTGGGAGCTATGGCGAGATGCACATGCCCCAGCCATTGAGGCTGCTGGGGCATGGTCTCGATGATGTCGTAGAGGCAGTGCTTGATATGCGCCAAGGTAACTTCTGCACGATAGAAATTGCCTACGCCATCCATAAGCATCAGTTCGTCGCCCGTCTGCAAGCGGAGTACACGCAGGGCATGCATGGCCTCTTCAGACGGCAGTTCGTTACTGGTGGCTGCATCGGGAGCATAAAAGAACCGGACCTCTTTCATCTGTATCGTTTAGTGTTTAATATCAGTAATGGGTTTCTTTTCAGGCTTGAAGACGATGGCGAAGGTAATGCCGATAACCAATGCAAAGGAAGCAAAGATATACCAACAGGTCTGCCAGTCACCTACCAGATATCCTCCCTCCCAACCACAATAGGCATTTACTATCTCGCCAGCTGCCAGGGTACCAATGGTAGCTCCCAAGCCGTTAGTCATCATCATGAACAGACCCTGTGCCGAAGCCTTGATGTCGGGGGCGCACTCCTGATCAACGAAGATACCGCCAGAGACATTGAAGAAGTCAAAAGCTACACCATAAACAACGCACGAGAGAATGAAGAAGATAACGCCAGGCATAGTGGGATGGCCAATGCCGAAGAATCCGAAACGGAATACCCATGCAAAGAGCGACATCATCATCACCACCTTGATGCCAAAACGCTTCAGGAAGAACGGTATCATCAAAATGCACAGTGCCTCACTGATTTGCGAGATGCTGGTAAGCAATGTAGCGTTGTCGGCTGCAAACGAGTCAGCTATAGCGGGATCAGGGCTTGCATTAAAACTGGTGAGGAACGGACCTGCAAAGCCGTTGGTAACCTGCAGACACATACCCAGCAATGCCGAGAAGATAAAGAACAAAGCCATCTGACGACGCTTGAAGAGCTTGAAGGCATTGAGTCCAAGCGTTTCGACCAGCGACACCTTGCCTTCCTTCTTCTCGAGCTTGCACTCGGGCAGTGTAAAGCAATACAGGAAGAGCACCAGGCTCAGCACACCTGATACCAGGAACTGCAAGTAAGTGTACTGGAACTTATGGGGGTTATCGCCCAGTGTGAGTCCAAAGCCACTGTCGTCGATGAAGGCGCAGTTGACGAACCACATGGTAGTAATGAAACCTACCGTTCCCAACACACGGATGGGCGGGAAGTCGCGGACGGTATCCATACCATTATTCTTGAGGATGGTAAATGCCGCCGTATTGGTCAATGCGATTGTTGGCATATAGAACGCTACACTGAGGGTGTAGAGTGCGATGAACAGCGACTTGTCGGCCAGTTCGTTGCCAAAGCCAGCCTGTTCGCCCATCCACCAACAGCTAATCATAAAAGCGCCGGCAAACAAATGGCAGAGGCCTAACAGACGCTGTGGCTGGATGTACTTATCGGCCACAATACCCATCAAGGTAGGCATGAAGATGCTCACAATGCCCTGAATGGCATAGAACCAGGAAATCTTGTCGCCCAATCCAGCGATACCCAGATAGTTTCCCATACACGTGAGGTAAGCTCCCCACACGGCGAACTCCAAGAAGTTCATTACCGACAAACGAAATTTCATGTTCATAGTCTTATCTATTTAAGTTATTGTTAAGTTATTGGTTTGTTGTTGTAATACGCACGTACCAATCCGTCGTCACCTTTTAACAACACCATCCGGCCTCGGAACCACTCGGTGCTGGCCAGTTCCGCCTCCAGCGGATAGAGACTCGAGACTACCCCGTCCGCCAGTTCTACCACCTGCTGCCTGAGAATCTGCCCCTCGGGCGTCACCACCTCGTTGGATGCTATCCGACGAAATACTGTCTGTTTTTGCTTCATTGCTGATCTGCTTGTTATGGAACCTGATGAGTTGTATCTGATTGATAAACATCATCTTACGTGTTGTTTCCTCGTTACCGGCAGACGACAGATAAATAAAACCTGACAACTGCTTGAGTTTCTTCTCGTGATTGGCAGGGACGTGAATCTGGGCAATGCCCGAGACGGATACGTGGTTCGTAGTCTGAATGATGCTGTCACCTTCGTATTTCGTGACGATGCACACCACAGCGTCCTTGGAACCCGACTGCCAGATATAGTCGGACATGAACTGGAACGTGAACGAGTCGCCCTTATAGAACGAGGTATCAACATCGACGGTGAAGTCAAAGCGGTTCATCGTGGGACGCGGCACAAGAAGCAGACTGGTGCGGTTCTGCCAGATGTTGGCAGTGTCGCCCGTGGCACTGTAGCCAGAATAACGTCCGATGGCCCCTACGGTAGCACCCAGCGACTTAGCCTCGTCGGACAGGCGTTCGTTAACTTCCAGATAGATGGGCTTCAAGCGGTCGAGATGACCATAATAGTAAACCATAGCCGAATCGAACTCAGCCTGCGTGACACCGTGTTTCTGGAGTACAGCGAGGAAATACTTGGTGCGCTCGAAATTGTAGTCGCCCTTCTGGTCGTCGGATGCCATTGCCTGTGCCACATGGTAGTCGTAGAGAATATCCTCCAAGTCTCCAGGCTGGATGATATCGCTGGGCACGCTTGGCTTACAGCCTATGAGCGTGACAAAAGCGAACAGTACCATGAGGACATACAGGCTACGTTTCATCAGCAGGCTCAGAGTTTTCTTTCTTGATTGTCATGTCGCCAATCTCCTTGCGATAGAACAGCAACAGCAAGACGACGCCCACCGAGATAGCCGAATCGGCAAAATTGAAGATGGGCGAAAAGAAGACGTAGGGTTCGCCACCCACCCAGGGAACCCATTCGGGCCACGTGGTGACAATGAGCGGGAAGTAGAACATGTCGACAACCTTGCCCATGAGGAATGGCGCATAGCCCGTTCCGAAGGGAACGAAGTAGCTGACGTAGTGCTCGGAGCTGCCATTGAATATGAGCCCATAGAACATCGAGTCGAAGATGTTGCCCGCAGCTCCGGCCAGTATCATCGAGAGGCATACGATGTAGCCCCAACGTGCCTGTTTCCGTGCCTGGAGGGCAATGTAATATCCCAAAGCAGCCACCGCAATGATGCGGAAGATGCTGAGGACGAGCTTCGAGCCTATCTCCATGCCGTAGGCCATACCGTTGTTCTCGATAAACACGATTTTGAACCACGACAGAATCTCGATCTGTTCGTGAAGCGTCATATGGGTTTTCACCCAAATCTTGATGACCTGGTCGATAACGAGGATGGCCACCACAATCAGCAGGGCCACCCAGCCCCGTTTGACAGACTTCGAAACGCTCATTTACTTCTTACCAGCCAGTTTCGACTCCACACTCAGGGTAGCATGGGGAACGGCCTTCAAACGCTCCTTGGGAATGAGTTTACCCGTAATACGGTCGATGCCATAGGTCTTGTTCTCGATGCGTACCAAGGCACCCTTCAGACCCTGGATGAACTTCTGCTGACGCGAGGCCATCTGGATGAGTTCTTCCTTCGACTGGGTAGCACTACCCTCCTCCAGTGCTTTGTAGGTGGGCGACGTGTCGTCGACATCGTTAGAATCCTTGTTCATCAGTGCACTCATCATCTGGTCGTAGTCGCGCTTGGCTAACGCCAGTTTCTCGTTGATAATCTCACGGAACTCTTCTAATTCTTCGTCCGTGTAACGTGTTTTCTCAGCCATATCAATTTAGATTTTTGTTATTTTAATATTTAATGTAAAGTCGTCGAATTCTACAATCTGCCCATCGTTGGCCTCAAGCTTCAGGTCGTCGGCCAGCACCTGACGGGCAATATAGTCGCCAAAGTCCTTGACGGCATTCGTAGATGCCTCGTTGGGTTCAATGGATACGTGAATGCGGTCGGTGATTTCCAGTCCACTCTTCTTGCGGATGTTCTGGATGCGGTTCACCAGTTCGCGGGCCATACCCTCGTTGCGCAGCTCGTCGGTCAGCGTGATGTCAAGAGCCACAGTGAGGTTACCCTCGTTACCCACCAGCCAGCCAGGGATATCCTCGCTGATGATGTCGACATCGGCAGCCTCGACGGTAAGTTCCTGTCCTTCAACATTGATGGCGATGGTACCGTCCTTCTCGAGCAGGGCAATCTGCTCCTGTGTGAGGCCATCCATCTGTGCGGCAACACCCTTCATGAGCTTACCGAATTTCTTACCCATCGTGCGGAAGTTACACTTCACCTTTTTGACCAGAATACCCTGACCCTCAACGAATTTCACGTCCTTAACGTTCACTTCCTGAAGGAATATTTTCTTGACGCTCTCGATAGCCTGACGCTGGACGTCGTCGACGGGAGGAATCATCAACGTCTGCAGAGGCTGCTTCACCTTCAGACTTTCCTTACGACGCAGGGCAAGCACAATGGTGGTGATGCGCTGGGCAATCTCCATGCGCTGCTCGAGGTCGGTGTCGACCAGCGACAGGTTAGCCACGGGGAACTTCTCAAGGTGTACACTATCCATCTGACCACCCATATCGCAGTAGATGCGATCGGCAAAGAACGGTGCAAACGGTGCCAGCAACTTCGATACGGTCATCAGACACTCGTACAGCGTCTGATAGGCAGCCAGCTTGTCGTCGTCCATCTCCTTGCCCCAGAAGCGTTTCTTATTCAGACGGACATACCAGTTGGAGAGGTCTTCGTCTACGAACTTGTCGATGAGTCGTCCAGCACGTGTGGGGTCGAAACCATTCATCTCTTCCTCGACGCCCTTGACCAGAGAGTTCAGGCACGACAGGATCCAACGATCAAACTCAGGACGCTGCTCCACAGGAATCTGCGGCGTGGCAGGGTCAAAGTCGTCGACGTTAGCATACATCGCAAAGAGCGAATACGTATTATATAAGGTACCGAAGAATTTGCGGCTGATTTCTGCCACACCCTCGGGGTCGAACTTCAGGTTGTCCCAAGGTTCGCTGTTGGTCATCATATAGAAACGCACAGCGTCGGAGCCGTACTTGTCGATCATTTCGAAAGGATTCACGACATTACCCACGTGCTTCGACATCTTGTTGCCCTTGGCATCCAGCACAAGACCTGTGGATATGACGTTCTTGAAGGCCACTGAGTCGAAAATCATCGTAGCAATGGCGTGCAGCGTGAAGAACCAGCCACGCGTCTGGTCGACACCCTCGTTGATGAAATCAGCGGGGAATGCCTTGTTATCGTCAATGAGCTCGCGGTTCTCGAACGGATAATGCACCTGGGCGTAAGGCATAGAGCCCGAGTCGAACCACACGTCGATGAGGTCGCTCTCACGCTTCATCGGTTTGCCGCTATCGCTGACCAGCAGGATGTAGTCGACATAAGGACGGTGCATGTCAATCTTGTCGTAGTTCTCCTGCGACATATCGCCAGGAACGAAGCCTTTGTCTTTCAGCGGGTTGCTCTGCATAACACCGGCAGCAACAGCCTTCTCGATTTCACTGTAGAGCTCTTCGAGGCTTCCGATGCACTTCTCCTCGCCGTCCTCACTGCGCCAGATGGGCAGCGGTGTACCCCAGAAGCGCGAACGCGAGAGGTTCCAGTCGTTCAGGTTGTCGAGCCAATTACCAAAACGGCCTGTACCCGTAGACTCGGGATGCCAGCCAATGGTGGTATTCAACTCGCTCATGCGCTCCTTGCAAGCCGAGCTCTTGATAAACCAAGAGTCGAGCGGATAGTAGAGCACTGGCTTATCGGTACGCCAGCAGTGGGGATAGTTGTGGACGTGCTTCTCGATTTTGAACACCTTGTTCTGGGCCTTCAGGTCCATGCAGATCGAGATATCGAGTGTCTCGTCCTTATCAGTCAGCGTCTCGTCGTAGGCGTTCTTCACATAACGTCCTGCAAACTTGTTCCACTCGTCGACATTCACGTAGTTCTTGACAAACTCGGGGTCGAGGTCGTCGATGACGAAGTACTTACCCTGCAGGTCGACCACAGGGCGCTCGGCACCCTTCTTATCGATGAGCACGATGGGACAGATGCCAGCCTTCTTGGCTACAAAGGCGTCGTCAGCACCGAAATTGGGGGCGATGTGGACGATACCGGCACCGTCATCGGTAGTAACATAGTCGCCAGGAATCACCTTGAAGGCATTGCCCATGGGCTTGATGGCGGGCATCAGCTGCTCGTACTCCATACCCACGAGGTCGGTACCCTTATAACGGGCCACGATGCGATAGGGAATCAGCTTTTCGCCACGCGTATATTCGGGCATATCGCCACCATCGGTAATGGCACCCTCTGCGGGCAGATAGGCATTCAGACGAGCCTCGGCGAGCACCAGTGTTACCTTGTCGGCAGTATACGGATTATAGGTCTGCACAGCGACATAGTCGATTTTGGGACCTACGCAGAGTGCCGAATTAGCAGCCAGCGTCCAAGGTGTCGTCGTCCAGGCAAGGAAATACGGTGTACCCCACTCTGCCATCTCGGGCTTCGGATTCTTCATCTTGAACTGTGCGGTACAGGTGGTGTCCTTCACGTCACGATAGCAACCAGGCTGGTTCAGCTCGTGAGACGACAGGCCCGTACCGGCAGCAGGGCTATAGGGCTGAATGGTGTAGCCCTTATAAAGCAGGCCCTTGTTGTAGAACTGCTTCAACAGGTACCACAGGGTCTCGATGTATTTGTTGTCGTAGGTGATGTAAGGATCGTCAAGGTCTACGAAGTATCCCATGCGTTCAGTCAGTTCACGCCACTCGGCAGTGAACATCATGACGTTCTCACGACACTTCTTGTTGTAGTCTTCGGTAGAAATATACTTGTCGCTCTCCTTATTGTCGATATCAGCCTTGGTAATGCCCAGCTGCTTCTCAACGCCCAACTCGACGGGCAGTCCATGGGTGTCCCAGCCTGCCTTGCGCTTCACCTGGAAGCCCTGCATGGTCTTATAGCGGTTGAAAGTATCCTTCAGCGCACGGCCCAGCACGTGGTGAATACCAGGGTGTCCGTTAGCCGAGGGAGGGCCCTCATAGAATACAAATTGCGGACAGCCTTCACGCTCTTTCACAGAGCGCCAAAAGATATCTTGCTCCTTCCACATCTGCAGCACGTCGTTGTTCGTCTGCGTCAAGTTCAAGCCGTTGTGTTCGGCAAATCTCTTGCTCATAAAATATCAGTTAAATTCTTATTATCTTTAAATGGTTTGCAAGGACGGCGCAAACCGAACGCAAAAAAACATGTTTTATGCTGAGGTGAAGCCCGTTCTCGCAAAATTGTTTGCAAAGGTACGCATTTTTTTTAATACTACCAAAAAAATACGTAAAGAATAGCAAAACGCACCAAACGGACAATAAGAATAATGACAACTGACAGATTCTCGACACGACGGTTGATTCTGACGGACAATTCCATGTCGGCAGTAGTCAGTTCACGGGCCTTCGTGCCAATGTACGGCTTCTCGAAATATTCGCCGAAATACGTGTGTGGACCACCGAAGCGGCAATCGAGGATGCCTGCCAGCGCTGCCTCGGGATAACCGCTGTTAGGACTGGCGTTCTGACGTCCGAACCAGGTGACGAAAGGCAGAACGCGCAGCCTTCCGGCTACTAGCAGCATCATCAGGGCCGTCAGTCGTGCCGGCACATAATTGGCAATATCGTCGATGCGGGCTGCCCAACAACCGAACTCACGGTAGCGTTCGGTTTTATAGCCTATCATCGAGTCGAGGGTATTAATCATCTTATAGGTCATCATGCCTGGAACACCCAGCAAGGCGTACCAGAACAGAGGGGCCACCACGCCGTCGCTCAGATTCTCGGCAAGCGTTTCCAGGGCTGCCGTACGCACCTCCTGGGCAGACAACTGGGAGGTATCGCGACCTACGATACGGGCCACCTGCCGACGACCTTCCTCTAACGAACGGTCTACCGCATGGAACACTTCGCGGACCTCGCGAATGAGGGTGGTACCCGCCAGACAGTAAAAGACGAAAACAGCCTTTACCGCCATGCCAATATAAACGGAGCGAGCGTCAATCCAGCGCAGCAGGAACCAGAAACCGACAAACGTAGCGGCAATGAGCACGAGAGCCACCACTGCACCCTTGAACTTGCGCCAGCGGCCACGATTCAACAGTCGTTCGAAAAGTGCGATGATTTTTCCAAAACCCACTATAGGATGGGGTAACCACGACGGGTCGCCCAACAGGCGATCAGCTAGCCAGCCAATGAGTAAAACGAGGAATGCCTTCATGCTAATAGTGTTTGTACGATTCGTTCTGCAGTGCGTCCGTCCCAACGGTCAGGCAGTGTGCCATGCTTCCATTCGCCCTTGACGAGCTGCGCCAAAGCCTCCTGGAGGCGTTCCACATTCTCGCCCACCAAGACGTTCGTACCTTGTTTTACAGTCTCTATGTGCTCCGTATAGGAATTCAACGTGATGCAGGGCACATGGTTGAAAGTAGCCTCCTCGGCCACATTGCCCGAATCGGTGATGATGCCCATCGCATGTAATGTCAAATAACCAAATTCCAGATACGACAACGGTTGCAGTACACGGAACGAGGAACACTCAGAAGCCAGCGTATAGGCTTCGCCGCGCAGAGGAGCTATCACGGGAATGTCGCCTGCATCACGACTGATGGCCGCCATCATCTGTTGCATTTTTTCATGGTCGGAAATCAGCACTTTCCGATTGACGGTAAACACCAGATACCGTCCGTCGTCGATGCCCTCCAGACAGGTCGGACGCTGCCAGCGCTGATGGTTGAAACGCAAGGAGTCCATGAGGATATTTCCTACCAGATAAATCTTGTGCATCTCAGCTCCCTCACGAGTCGCTATACTGCTGGAACCAACGCCTGCCGTAAACAATAAATCACTTAAGCCATCGATAACTAACCTATTGATTTCCTTAGGCATATTGATATCGAACGAACGGGTTCCGGCAACGATATGAGCCAGTCGAAGACCATGTTTCTTGGCCACGATAGCTGCCGCCATCGTCGAGGCCAAATCATCGACAACAATCACCGTATCGGTAGGATGACTGTCCAGATAACGCTCAAACTCAGCCATTACCCTGCCCGTCAGTTCGTTCAGGTTTTCACAATCGACACCCAGAAAAACATCGGGCCGGGGCATCTGCAGGTCACTGAACAGCGAAAACTCCAACGTAGGGTCGTCGTCACGTCCGGCATAAACCAGCTCGTAGGTGATATCCTCCGTACGTTCTATGGTACGGATAATCGGAGCCACCTTCACAAAATTCGGACGGGCTCCCGTAAAGATACATACTCTATTTTTCATTCGCGCGCACGTTCCTTAATATATTTATACTGCCCTCACTGACATCCCGGAAATGAATCGCCGCAGAGCCACAAAAGTAGTATTTTTGGTCGGTTTCATCTAAATAACCTTTAAAATTCTACTGCAAAGATACTAAAAATAAACATTTTCCAAAAAAAAAGCCAAGAATATTTTCATATCACGCTGAAAATTAGTAACTTTGCAGTCCAAAATACGAATTAAATAAAAATATTATACAGAAATGACAAAAGCAGATATCATCAACAGTATCTCGGAGAGGACGGGTCTTCCCAAAAAAGATATCTCCACTACCGTGGAAGCTTTTATGGCTGAGATACGCACATGCATGGCTGAGAAGAAAGAACCTGTTTTCCTGAGAGGTTTCGGTACTTTTTCCATCAAGCACCGTGCCAAGAAGACTGCACGCAACATCTCAAAGAACACCACTTTGGTCATCGATGCGCACGACATTCCCTCCTTTAAGCCAGCAAGGAGTTTTGTTGAGAAAATGAAATAATTCACCATTTAATTAGTTTATAAATTATGCCAAACGGAAAGAAAAAGAAGGGCCACAAGATGGCTACTCACAAGCGCAAGAAGAGACTGCGCAAGAATCGTCATAAGAGCAAGTAAGCTCTGACGGACACAGAAAAAAATGGAAGGAGTGTACTAAAGAAGTTTCCAGGCTTCGACGGTACGCTCCTTTAAAGTACAAAAAGAGTAATAATAAGTAAAGAGAAATGACCAGTGAACTCATCATCGATGTTCAGCCGAAAGAGATTTCCATCGCCCTTCTCGAAGACAAGAACCTGGTAGAATACCAGAACGAGAAACGCGAGGAAGCCAACTACTCTGTCGGCAACATCTATCTGGGCCGTGTGCGCAAGCTCATGCCCGGGCTCAATGCCTGCTTCGTAGACGTAGGCTCTGAGCGCGATGCCTTTCTGCATTATCTTGACTTAGGTACTCAATTTAGCTCTTACGAGAAATACCTGAAACAGGTACAAAGCGACAAGAAGAAACTTTATCCCATTGCGAAAGCCACTCACCAGCCGGACCTTCCCAAGGAAGGCAGCGTACAGACGACGCTGAAACAGGGCCAGGAGGTGTTGGTGCAAGTGGTGAAAGAACCTATTAACACCAAAGGTCCGCGTCTGACCTGCGAACTGAGTTTTGCCGGACGCTACATGGTTCTCATGCCTTTCTACGATAAGGTTTCGGTTTCTTCAAAAATCAAAAAAGGCGAAGAACGGGCCCGCCTGAAACAGCTTGTCCAAAGCATACGCCCCAAGAACTTCGGCGTCATCGTACGTACATCGGCCGAAGGAAAGCGCGTGGCTGAGCTGGACAAGGAAATGAAAACACTCGTCAAACGCTGGGAAGACACCATCGCCAAGGCTCAGAAAGCCACCAAGGCGCCACAGTTGTGTTTTGAGGAGACAGGCCGTGCGGTAGCCATGCTGCGCGACGTGTTCGACACCTCCTACGATGGCATCTACATCAACGACGAGGACATCTTCAACCAGGTCAAGGACTACGTGTCACTCATCGCCCCGGAAAAACAGGACATTGTCAAGAAGTACACAGGAACGGTACCCATCTTCGACAACTTTAATGTCACCAAACAACTCAAGTCCAGCTTCGGACGAACCGTGAACTACAAACGCGGCGCATACCTCATCATTCAACACACCGAGGCTATGCACGTCGTTGACGTGAACTCAGGCAACCGAACGCGTGCAGAAAACGGTCAGGAGGCCAATGCACTGGAAGTGAACCTGGGTGCTGCCGACGAACTGGCACGCCAGCTGCGCTTACGCGACATGGGAGGTATCATTGTCGTCGACTTTATCGACATGAACCTGGCAGAAGACCGGCAAATGCTCTACGAGCGCATGTGCAAGAACATGCAGAAGGACAGGGCCCGCCACAACATTCTGCCACTCAGTAAGTTCGGACTGATGCAAATTACACGTCAGCGTGTCCGTCCCGCTATGGACGTAAACGTAGAAGAAACCTGCCCTACCTGCTTCGGTAAGGGAAAAATCAAGTCGTCAATCCTGTTTACAGACCAGCTTGAGAGCAAAATTGACCGCCTAGTCAACAAAATAGGCATCCGTAAAATCTATTTGCACGTACATCCTTACGTAGCCGCCTACATCAACCAGGGCATTTGGTCCATCAAGCGCCAATGGCAGATGAAATACGGTATGGGACTACGCATTGTACCCTCGCAAAAATTGGCTTTCCTGCAATACGAATTCTACGACAAGGACCGTCAGTTCATCGATATGCAGGAAGAGATCGAGACAAATTCCTAACTTTTTTACCGACATACTATGGTGGCACTGAAAATCTTTTTCTGGATGGGTGTGTTTCTCGTATTTTACACATACATCGGATACGGAATGCTGCTATGGGTGTTAGTAAAAATGAAACGCTTCGTCAAGGGTAAGGCTGTGAAAGCAGCCTTACCTGCGGACGAGGACCTGCCCGACGTAACCTTCATGGTTTGTGCCTACAACGAACAAGACGTGGTAGACATGAAGATGGAAAACACACTACAATTCGATTATCCTCACGACAAGCTGCACATCATGTGGGTCACCGACGGTTCCACCGACGCCACAAACGACCGTCTGAGCCGTTACCCCGGAGTGGAAATCGTGTTCAGTCCGGAACGTAAGGGAAAAACGGCCGCCCTGAATCATGGCATTAGCATGGTGAAGACCGACCTCACCATCATGACCGACGCCAACACCATGGTGAATCCGGAAGCCGTCCGCGAGATTGTACACTGTTTCCAAGATCCGCAGGTGGCCTGTGTCGCTGGCGAGAAACGCGTCATGGCACGACACGAAGGACAAGCTGCCGCCGAGGGCGAAGGACTGTATTGGAAATACGAGAGTGCGCTGAAGAAAATGGACAGCGAACTCTACTCCGCCATGGGTGCCGCAGGCGAACTGAATGCCATCCGCACCCGCCTCTATCAGCCGATGCAGGAGAATGCACTGCTCGACGACTTCGTCATGTCCATGCGCATGGTCGGCCAAGGCTATCGCATAGCCTATTCTCCCGACGCCTATGCCATGGAGTACGGCTCTGCCGACCTCAACGAAGAATCGAAGCGCAAGCGCCGCATCGCAGCAGGAGGACTGCAGAGCATCTGGTGGCTCCGCAGCATGATGAACCCGCTGCGCAACCCCATGGTCGCTTTCCAGTTCGTCAGCCACCGCGTGTTGCGATGGAGCATCACACCCGTCGCCCTACTCGCCCTCATACCCCTCAACGTCGCTTTGGTCTTGATGAAAGCAGGCACCGTCTACAACATCATCTGGGCATTGCAACTGCTTTTCTATCTCGCTGCATTCATTGCCTGGGTCATGGAGCGCCAGGGGCGTAAGAACAAACTGCTCTATGTGCCATATTATTTCCTATTCATGAATCTGAACGTTTTCAAGGGCATGAAATACCTATGTTCCCACCAGAGCAGTGGTGCATGGGAAAAAGCAAAAAGAGGATAAAAATCAAATTTTTAAAGATTTTTTCCTTTTTTTTCTTTCGTAGTTCAGAGATTTTTAGTAATTTTGCCCACGACTATACACATAAAAGAAAAGGATGAATCAAGACGAACGTGAGGAACTGTTGCAGAAACTGGCTGAAACCAATTCCAAGCTCCATTCCACAGAGCTGCAATTAGAAGCTGCCAACAAGAAGCTCAACGAATACGAAGAGAAGGCCAAGAATGCGGAGCAGGCAAGCCGCATGAAGTCCCTTTTCCTCGCCAACATGAGTCATGAAATTCGTACTCCCTTGAATGCCATCGAGGGCTTTTCGCGCGTGATGGCCGAGACCGACTCCCCAGAGGACCGTATGAAGTACATGGAAATCATTGAAAGCAACAACGGTCGACTGCTCGCACTCATCGACGACATTCTGGACTTTTCGCGTGTCGAGGCAGGAGAAATATCGATCAAGAAGGGAATGACCGACTTGAATGACCTTTGTCATAGCCTGCAAAACATTTTCAAGTTCCGCTGCCCTGACACTGTGCAGCTGGTGTGGAACAAGCCCAATATGAAGGTCACCCTCAACACCGATGCCAATCGTGTAACCCAGGTGTTCTCCAATCTCATTGGTAATGCCCTGAAGCACACCACCAAGGGAAGCATCACCTACGGTTACCGACTCATCAACGACGGCACCGAAGTGGAGTTCTTTGTCACCGATACCGGGTCCGGCATCGATCCTAACGACATCGAAAACATCTTCGGCACCTATGTTTCCAGAGATGCCGACACACAGAACGGCTACGGATTGGGACTCGCGCTCTGCAAAACCATCGTCGAGAAAATGGACGGTCGCATCAGCGTACAATCCCGCCTGGGCGAAGGTTCTACCTTCCGGTTCGTGCTCCCCTTCGAAGGAACCATAGGCGGCATGACCAAGAACGGCCGTACGACGACGAATTCACGCACCATACGCTCTACTACGATGACCAATATGCAGAATGCTCCTGTCATCTTGGTTGCCGAGGACGAGGACAGCAACTACGAACTCGTCCGCATCGTTCTTTCCAAGCGCTATCGCCTCATGCGTGCCGTGAATGGTATCGAAGCCGTCACCCTGTGCGAAGACGAGCATCCCGACATGATTCTCATGGATATCCGCATGCCGGGAATGAACGGACTCGACGCCACGCGAATCATCAAGGAGGTCAATCACGACATCCCCGTCGTGGCACTTTCAGCCTATGCCTTCGACGAAAACATACGCGAGGCCAAAGCAGCAGGTTGCGACGACTTCATGGCCAAGCCCTTCCGCGTGGAGGATCTCTTGGATATGGTCGAAAAATACGTCAAACAATAACCACAAAGCAAAATATAACCTATGGGTAAGTTAGCAGTCTACAAGTATCTTTCCCTGATGTTCCTCGTACTCCAATGTGTTGTGTCCGCATTTACCATTGTGGCACTTTTCGGAGGCGACGTAAGTCCTGTGGGCCATTCCGCACGGGCCATGTTGGTATACATCCTTCCCGTGCTTATCGCCCTGAACATCGTGTTACTTCTTATCTGGCTCGTTCGCCGGAAATGGTTTTACGCACTCATTCCAGTCATCACCATTGCATGCTGCATCCCCTATATCGGCACCATCATCCAGTTTCGTTCCGTCGACAAGAAAGCCGAAGCCGAGAAAGGCCTGAAGATCGCCACCTATAACGTGGCCATGTTCGGGCGCGAGACTTCCGGTTTCCTGGCTCAGGACATCCTTGCCCAGATTCGTCGCCACAAGGTAGATGTGCTCTGCCTGCAAGAGTATAGCGAAAACAGCGGTGACAAGAAAAATTCCGAGAGTTACAAGGAGTACTTCCCCTATATGGCAGTCGGTCGCGGCGACATGGTAGTCTTCAGCCGCTATCCCATCAAGGACAGCAAGACACTACTCTTCGACGATTCCAACCAGAGTGCCATGTGGGCCGACGTCGATGTCAAGGGACAGGTAATCCGCTTCTTCAATGTCCACCTCGAGACCACCGGACTCAACCGCACCATGCATCAAGCCGGAAAGCTGCAGGCTGCCAACCCCTACGAAGACTATAGCATGACCAACAGCCGCGTGCTGAACGCCATCTTCGGCAACTACACCCTGGGAATGATGTTCCGTGCCGGACAGGCCATCACCATTGCCAACGAGAAGCGCTCCACCGAGAAGCCCTGCATCCTATGCGGCGACTTCAACGACGTCCCCTACTCCTTCGTCTACAACACCATGCTGGGCAATATGGTTGACGGATTCAAAGAGTGTGGCGGCGGATGGATGCACACCTACCGAGGCAAGAAAGCCGTCCGCATCGACTACATCTTCCACGACACCTTCTTTAAAGGTCTCACCTACTACAAGGAAGACCTCACCACCTCCGACCACCTGCCGGTATTCATGAAGGTAACCTATTAACAAAACCGCTGTCGGTGACCTCGGGCGTCAGGTCTACGGCCTTGGCGCGGCACACCAGGTTAATCACGGGCTGGCCCTGTGCCACGAGTTCGGGGATACACTCACCCAGCTTCTTGATGATTACAAAATAAATGGGCTGCTTCCAAAAAAACAGCCCAAATAAAGAACAAAAAACGACTTTACACACGCAATTAACTGATAGTCAATAAATTACAGCGTCGTGTCGGTATCACCCTCTTCCTCATCTTCTTGGGGCTCGCCTTGCGCCTGCGGCACAAATTCACAATAGTCAGTACCTTGGTACTTCAGCAACTTGCCCTTGATAGCCTCAGGCTTCGTACTAGGGCGAATAATCTTTTCTTCCATATTCAATTTGTTAATTTTTTAGATATTTTTTGAATCTGACTTTATGACTTTATGACTTTATGACTTTAACCGTGTTTTTATTCTCAGAAAAATCAAAATAAAATTTTATATTTATATATAAATATAAGTTTCTAGAGTCTTTTCTTCAAAATGGCACTTAAAGTATATTCGTATATAGTATATTCGTAAGTTTAGAAGGCCTTATCGTCAGGTTCCTCATGTCCCCAGAGGGGCGAAATGTTAAGGATTCTTACTCGTTGAGCCTTGAATTTGCGGCCGTCCTGGGTCTTACGGTCATTCACCGTAAATTCCAGCGACACATGTACCCAGCCGCCAACTTTCAGCTTCAGCTGCTGCGCAGCCTCGGCATAGTTACCCACCGTTTCAGCGGCAATGGTGTTGGCGCCGTCGCTCAGCACGTAGGTCTGCACCTTCAGCTTGTCGGACTGCCCATTCTGGTTCGTAGTCGGAATCTCCTCCATCGGGAGCATTTCCTTAATAAACATCATCTGTCGCTCCACAGTCCGCAGCAGTGTCGGGGTTTCACCCTCCTATTCCATCGCCTGCATTCCGAGCCAGGCGGAGAATTTCTCCGAGCCGTCCGGAGAATTTCTCTGCGCCGTTCAGAGAATTTCTCCGCGCCGTCCGCAATCGACTTCCCCCTGGGGCTTTTTACCTTTTTACTCATACTTTTTTTGCTTTTAATTCGTTTGACATAAAGTTACTTTTGTGAGATCTCGACAGCAAAGGTATGGACAAAAAAAATAACGGGTGGCGATTCTGACACTCTTGAATCGCCTCACACGGTGCCTATCCCCATGTGCGACCAAAAAAACGAAGAAAAATCTATCAAAATGAAAGAATCCGAACAACGATGAAGTTGCTCGGATTCTTTGGTGTTATATAGGTTTTGACAAAAAAAGCGGCGGATAATTTGTGAGTGTCACAATTTTATCGTATTTTTGCGGCAGAATTAACACTTAGGGAATTGCATAATGAAAAAAGTATTATCAACCATTATCCTTGGGTTGTGTGCCACATGGGGTGTACAGGCCCAGATTGCTGGCGGCAACTGGTATAACGGCTGGCTGGTGTATTCGGCCAATCTGCAGAATAACGGAAACATCCTGATGAATGGGATGGCGGAGGGCGAGGAGCATGAATTCATGCTTGTGCCTGTGGCTGGCAAAAAAAATGCCTATCGCGTCACTGACGGCCCTAACGGCTATGTCGATGAGTTTCATGCGACTCCGCACGTCCGGCATCTGAAAGACAATGGTGTGGACGCACTCTGCTTCTATAACGACAAGAACCAGTTGGAGAAGGTGATGACGAACGAAACGGATTGGGATGCCGAAAAAATCAGTAAGGAGCGTTGGCTGGCTCAGGTTTATGGCGAATATGCCAGCGATGAGGAAAACGATGTGGAGAAAGTGCTCCGCTGGGATCAGCATAGTCTCAGTCTCGGTGGCATCGTGCTGAAGTATGAGCTCTTGACTTTCAACGGGCTGATCATCGACACAGGTATCATCATGATAAACGCGGTGCCAGGCAGTACCAACGAGTTAGAGGGTACCTGGGGGGTGGTTGCCACACTGGGCGGCCTGGACCTCATCGCACTGGACACCTCGAAAGGAACGATGCCATGGGACTGGCAACCGACGGGTGTCAAATACACTTTCAAGAAGACAGATCTGGACCAAGGGCGTTTTGCCTATACCAGTAAGGTGCTGCTGAATGACAAGCAGTTCGGCAAGCTCGACAAAAAGACGCTCCGTATTATGCGAAACGAAATCATGGCTCGTCATGGCTACCGTTTCCAGTCGAAGGACCTGCAGGAGTATTTCGACAAACAGCCTTGGTATAAGCCTGCAGCGTCGAATGCCAGCGTCAAGCTCTCGCTGGTCGAGCAATTGAATGTTGACTTAATTAAGAGTGTGGAGGCTGAAGAGTAAGGACTACATTCCTTGGGATGTCACTCGGACATATCGCGCATCCAGACGGTGACGCTTTGTCCCATGCGCTGTTTGAAGGCGCTGCTGAAGGTGCTGTAGCTGCGGAAGCCGCTTTCCTGGGCCAGCTGCTGGGCGGTGACGGAACGACGGTCGGCGACGGTCTGGCGATAGAGCGTGACGAAATGCTGGATGCGCAGGGCGTTGATGTAGGTGTTGTAGTTCATGCCCTGACTGGAGAAATACTGGCTGAGATAGAAGCGGTTGATGCCCACGGCTGCCGAGAGCTGGGCCAGCGACAGGTCGTGCTGCAGGTAGAGCTGCGAGTCGACGCAGTGCTCGGTCAGCAGTTGTCCGATATTGGACGGAATGGTCACCGATTTTTGCGACTGTTGGCCAGACTCCTGGTCGGCCTCCGAGTCGGGTTCATGGTCGTCCTGCGACTTGGACGCAATCGCCAGCTGCGACAGTGTCTCGACGCGCCACAACAGGAGCACATAGAGTACCATTGCCACGACATGCAAGATATAGATCAGGATGGAGTCGTTGTCGACGAGACAATAGAGGAGGAACAGCAACAGACAGACGAGCGACACCACTTGGGTCAGCCACACCTTTTTGTTTTCCAGGTCGGCATAGTTGTCGTTGAGCCACCGGCCGTATCGGCGGACGGCAAACGCCATATACACCGAGAACAGCACATAGAGCGCCAGAATGTAGAAGGCGGCTATGGACACGAAGGGGCCGTCGGGATAGCATATATGCAACAGTCCCAGGGCGATGAATGGCAGCATGGCAGCTATGGCGGGCCAGACAGGGCGGCGGCGGTCCTGGAGCATGGCCAGCAGGGTGCCGGCAACGGTGGTCATCTGCGTCACGCAGTCGAGCACGACAACGGCCACATAGGCCGCAGAATGGATGTCGCGGGAGTAGATATAGAAAAACATCCACCATACATGACCCAATGCTGATACGGCAAAGAACGACGCTGCCCAGCGGCGCAGCCGCAGCGGCGGGGTGACGTCGGGCGCGAAGGCATTGCCTCGGCGCAGCAGCAGGTAGACTGCCGCTATGAGTGATACCGCGCCGGTGATGCCGTAGAGGATGAAAAACAATATAATATGTAGAGGTGTCTGTTCGAGTATATTCATATTTTATGGGTGTTCGGGAATGGGGAGGCCCATCTGGCGGGCTTTGTCGATGAGGAGTGCCATGAGGGCTTCGCGTTCGTTGTCGACGCGGTTGTCGAGGACGGCATCCTTGAGGTATTGTTTCAGCACGCCGACTTCGCGCGAGGGCTGCAGGTGGAACATCTGCATAATCTCGTTGCCGTCGATGACGGGCTGCAGGAGTCGCTTGTAGTCTTTCTCCTTCAGGTCGGCGAGTTTTTCGCGTACCATGCGGAAATTCTCGAGGAACATGCGTTTCTTGACTTCGTTCTTCGACGTGATGTCGGCCTCGCAGAGCAGCATGAGGTCGTCGATGTAGTCGCCGGCATCGTTGAGCAGTCGGCGCACGGCGGAGTCGGTGACTTCGCTGTCGGCAATGACCTGCGGTCGCATGTGGAGGTCGACGAGGAGCTGTACCTGTCGCATCTCGGCACCCATGGGGAGCTTGAGGCGGCGGAAGATCTGGGGCACCATCTTGGCCCCGATGATGTTATGGTTGTGGAAGGTCCACCCCACCCCGGGTTCCCAGCGCTTCGACTTGGTCTTGCCCACGTCGTGCAACAGAGCGGCCCAGCGGAGCCAGAGTGTTGAATGTGGAATGTTGAGTGTTGAATGATTTTCGCTTCGCTGCGATGAAGAATTTTCCAATGAAGAATTAATTCCACATTCATCATTTTTCATCGCCGTAGGCGACAATTCAACATTCCACATTCCACATTCCACATTTTTACAAACGTTCTCGAGGACTTCGAGGGAATGATAAAAGTTGTTCTTATGGGCGCGGCCGTCGCGGCGTTCGACGATGTCGAGGGCGGCGACTTCGGGCAGGATGATCTGCAGGAGGCCTGAGCGCTGGAGGTATTCGAAACCAATGCTGGGGTGCGGCGCGAGCATGATTTTGTTGAGCTCGACGGCGATGCGCTCGCCACTGACGATGCGGATGCGGTCGGCCATGCGCTGCAGACCCTCGAAGGTCTCGTCCTCAATCTGGAAATTGAGCTGGGTGGCAAAGCGGATGCAGCGCATCATGCGCAGGGGATCGTCGGAGAATGTCACCTCGGGGTCGAGGGGCGTGGCGATGATGCCGTCCTCGAGGTCGGCAATGCCGTTGAAGGGGTCGACGAGCTGTCCGAAGCGGCTGCTGTTCAGACAGATAGCCATCGCATTGATGGTGAAGTCGCGGCGGTTCTGGTCGTCCTCGAGCGTGCCGTCCTCGACGATGGGTTTGCGCGAGTCGTGGCTGTAGCTTTCGCGACGGGCTCCGACGAACTCGACTTCCATATCGCCCATCTTCACCTGTGCTGTGCCGAAGTTCTTGAAGACAGAAAGGTGAGCACGACGGCCGAGCTGCTGCTTGAGGGCCTTGGCGACCTCGATGCCGCTGCCCACGACGACGACGTCGATATCGTCGGAGGGGCGCTCGAGGAAAATGTCGCGCACGTAGCCTCCCACGACGTAGCATTCCACCCCCAGACGGTCGGCCACACGACTGATCTGGTGGAAAATATCTTGGTCTAATATCTTCGCTAATGCTGCGTCGGAATATAGTTTCATTTGCGATGTATCAAGATTTATGGGCACAAAAGTACAAAAAAAATAGCGTTTCATGAGTATTTTTTAATTTTTTTCACTATCTTTGCACCCAAAATACTAATAATTATTAATAATGTACACAATGAAAACGAAACTTTTACTAACTATTGCTCTTGTCTGCATGGCAGTGACTGCCAGCGCCGACAACTACAAGGACATGGAGTCGCTGACACTCTCGACGCCCGAAATGAAGGCTGAACTGGTGCCCGTCGCCAACCACAAGGCCAACCCCTATGGCCGCATGGAGATGAGGAGCACGCTGCGCATGGAAACGGGCGGATGGAAGCCCGACTTCGATTTCTTCAAGTCGAAGACCAATCCCGGCGTGAAGCCTCACAAGTTCATGGACGAGCTGACGTTCGTGGGTGTACCCCTGTTTGTGGCAGGTATTGCCATCAAGGGCGACAAGGCCATGTTTGCACAGAACAATAAGAACGGTAAAAAGAATACACAGCTGCTGACCGACTTCAAGACCAGCATTGACGACTATACGCAGTATTTCGGTCCGGCTCTGACGGTCGGTCTGAAGCTGGGTGGCTATGAGGGCCGCAGCGACTGGCCCCGACTGCTGGCCAGCGCCGGTATGTCGTATGCCATCATGGCTGCCTTGGTAAACGGTATCAAGTATACCGCCAAGGAGATGCGCCCGGACGGTTCGTCAGCCAACTCGTGGCCCTCGGGACACACGGCAACGTCGTTCGTCGGTGCTACCTTGCTGCACAAGGAGTACGGTCTGACACGCTCGCCCTGGTTCTCGATAGCCGGCTACGGTGTGGCAACGGCTACGGGTGTGATGCGCGTGCTGAACAACCGCCACTGGGTGAGCGACATCATGTCGGGAGCCGGTATCGGTATCATGTCGACGGAGCTGGGCTATGCCCTGTGCGACCTGATGTTCAAGGGCAAGGGTCTGCTGCGCAACGACCTGGAGGTGGACTTGGACAATCCTTCGTTCTTCAGCATCTCGATGGGTCTCGGCCTGGGTGGCAAGGACTTAGACATCAACACGCTGGACGACCTGCAGGACAAGGAACTGCACGGCATTTCAGAAGCAGATGCCGCGTTACTGAAAGGTAACTCCGAGTTCAATGAGACCATTGACTTCCGCGCTGCTACGGTGGTAGACGCCGAGGGTGCCTACTTCTTCAATAAGTACATCGGCGTCGGCGGACGCTTCCGCGTAAGAGCCATGTCGGCCAAGTCGTTCGGTAAATATGCCGACATCAGTGCCGAGGATGCCAACTACATATGGAACGACCCCGACTATTCGATTAGCGAAATCTATGCGAGATCCGACTATCCCGGACAGGCATTGACAGCGCCTATCATCAACGAGGGCGGTGCTCCGATTACCGAACTGAGCGGTATCGTCAAGAGCGACCACCTGACAGAACTGACTGCCAGTGTAGGTCTGTATTTCAACATTCCGCTGACCCAGCGTCTGGCATTGGGCACCAAGGCCCTCATCGGACGTTCGTTCATGCAGGAAATGGATATCGACGGCCATGCTGAGGGTAACGTCAAGGATATCGACTATGGTATGATTATCGAGAAAGGCAATGTGACTTATCTGGGTCTGGAGTATCCTGTCAGCACAGGTGAGAAATATACTGCCGACTGGGACTACTTGACACTGGGTGCCGCCAGCGCTACATCGTGGGGCACGGGCATCTCGCTGACCTACCGCTATAAGTCGAACTTCGCATGGAAAATATTCTGCGACTACGACTACTCGAAGAAGACCTACACGCTGACCTACAATCCGCTCAACTTCCTGAAACAAGGACTGACGCAGGATGCGTACACGCTGGTCGCCAACAGAGAAGTGTCGAACGTGGCCTACGACATGGATCCGTATGTGTATAAGAAGGACAAGAAGATGAACTACTGGACACTGGGTCTGTCGTTCATGGTGAACCTGTAAGCGGGCTACGCCCTAAATAAAAAATATTCAAATAAAAAATAATATTGACAACGCAAGAAGAAAAGACTAACCGCCAGTTTGAACAGGTCGTCGGCGAATGCCGCGCGCTGTTTGAGAAGAAGCTCCACGACTACGGGGCTTCGTGGCGTATTCTGCGACCCTCGTCGCTGACCGACCAGCTGTTTATCAAGGCCAAGCGCATCCGCTCGCTGGAAATCAAGAAGGAGTCGCTGGTGGGCGAAGGCATACGGCCCGAATTCATCGCACTCATCAACTACGGCATCGTGGGACTCATCCAGATTTACCACGGGTTCAGCGACACGGTGGACATCACCGTCGAGGAGGCCATGAAGCTGTACGACAAGTACGCCAAAGAGGCCTTGGAGCTGATGAAACGCAAGAACCACGACTACGACGAGGCGTGGCGCGGGATGCGTGTCAGCTCGTATACCGACTTCATCCTGACGAAAATCGAGCGCATCAAGGAAATCGAGAACCTGGGTGGCGAGACGCTGGTTTCGGAGGGTATCGACGCCAACTACATGGACATCATCAACTATGCCGTGTTTGGTGCGATTAAGTTGAGTGAGGAGTGAGGAGCATAACGGTAAACATCGCCCGGTTCGTACTGGCCATCGTACTGATCCTGTCGGGATTCGTCAAGGCCGTAGACCCGCTGGGCACACAATACAAGATAGCCGACTACCTGACGGCCATGCACTTGGGGCACGCGTTGCCCGACCTCATGACGCTGGGAGCAAGCGTGCTGCTGTCGGCCATGGAATTTGTACTGGGCATCTGCCTGATGTTCGCCATTCGCAGACGACTGGTGTCAAGGCTGGTGCTGTTGGTCATGCTCGTAATGACCCCACTGACGCTGTGGCTGGCGGTGGCCAACCCGGTGAGCGACTGTGGGTGCTTCGGCGATGCGGTGGTGCTGACCAACTGGCAGACGTTCTGGAAAAACGTCGTGCTGCTGGCAATGGCAGTCATCGTCGCCCGCTGGCCATTGGACATGGTGCGCTTCGTGTCGAAGAGCAACCAGTGGATTGTCATCAACTACACGGTGATATTCATTCTGGCCGTGTCGGGATGGTCGCTGTACGACCTGCCCTACTTCGACTTCCGCCCCTACCACGTGGGAACGAACCTGCGCGAGGGCTGGCAGAAGATGATGGACGGCGAGGAATCGCCCTACGTGGACTTCTTCGTGGAGCGCATCGACGAGGGTGACGACATCACGGAACCCATGCTGCTCTACAAGGGCTACACGCTGCTGATGGTGGCACCGCACCTGGAGCAGGCCGACGACAGCCAGCTGGACCGCATCAACCAGCTGTACGACTATGCAGTAGAGAACGGCTACCCGTTCTACTGCCTGACGGCCAGCGGAGCAAAGGGCATCAACGAGTGGCGCGAGATAACAGGAGCGGAATATCCGTACTGCCAGACGGACGAGACGACGCTGAAGACTATCATACGCAGCAATCCGGGCGTCGTGCTGCTGAAGGACGGAGAGATTATCCGCAAATGGAGCCACAACCGGCTACCGGACGAGACGGCGCTGGACGAACGACTGGAAACCTCGGAGCTGGGACAGAAACCCGCCGACTCCATACCGGGCAAGGTGCTGGTCATCATTCTGTGGTACGTGCTGCCCCTGGTGGTGCTCGTCATTGCCGACAGACTGTGGACGTGGACGCGCTGGATAAAAAAGAAAAAAGTATCAGACAAAGATATCAATCAACAATTAAAAAGTAACACAACAATGAGAAAGAAAATCGTAGCAGGCAACTGGAAAATGAACCTGAACCTGCAGGAGGGCATCGCCCTGGCAAAGGAACTGAACGACGCACTGAAGGCTGACAAGCCCAACTGCGACGTGGTCATCTGTACTCCGTTTATCCACCTGGCATCAGTAGCCAAGGAGCTCGACCCCGCACTGGTTGGTCTGGGCGCCGAGAACTGTGCCGACAAGGAGAAGGGTGCGTTCACCGGTGAGGTTAGCGCCGAGATGATTAAGTCGACGGGTGCTCAGTATGTCATTCTGGGCCACTCAGAGCGTCGCGAATACTATAAGGAGACTCCCGAGATCCTGAAGGAGAAGGTGCTGCTGGCACAGAAGAACGGTCTGAAGGTCATCTTCTGCATCGGTGAGAGCCTGGCAGAGCGCGAGGCCAACAAGCAGAACGAAGTCGTGAAGGCTGAGCTGGAGGGTAGCGTATTCAACCTCGCTGAGGAGGATTTCCGCAAGATTATCATCGCCTACGAGCCCATCTGGGCCATCGGTACCGGCAAGACCGCTACTGCTGAGCAGGCTGAGGAGATCCACGCCTACATCCGCTCCATCATTGCTGAGAAGTATGGTCAGGCTGTTGCCGACGACACCAGCATCCTGTATGGTGGCTCGTGCAAGGCCTCTAACGCCCCAGAGCTGTTCGCCAAGGCTGACATCGACGGTGGTCTCATCGGAGGTGCATCGCTGAAGTGCGCAGACTTCAAGGGCATCATCGACGCCTGGAAATAAAAGCGGACTACGTCCTAAATAAAAAATAAGAAATAAGGAATATATATGGATGTGTTAGGAAATTCAAGTTTCATGGAAAAGTTATACAGAAGCAGGAATAGCCTGCGCAAATGTGTATTATTTTTTATTTTTTATTTTTTATTTAGCCCCGTAGGGGCGCAATCTTTCACCCAGCGCATCCAGCAACAGAAAGCCGGACAGGGAACCATTACCATCCACGAGAGCGCTGAGATAGACCAACTGGTGAACGACGCCAAGCTCGGCAACGTAGCAGCGCCGACGAACACCACCAAACCGGCCACCACGAAGCCGGCAACCACGAAACCGGCAACCACGAAACCGGCGAATACCACAACAAATACGGCGGCTAACAATACGTCGACGGCAAACAACCAGACGGCTCAGGACGAGACGACTGAAGAAACCGTAGTCGAGCCGACCAAGAAAATCATGACGGGCGGATACAAAATCAACGGCTACCGCGTACAGGCCTTTGCCGGAGGAAACTCGCGCAAGGACCGCCAACAGGCAGAACACGTGGGCAACCAGATTAAGGGAAGCTACCCGGGAGTACCCGTCTATGTACACTTCTACTCCCCGCGATGGATATGCCGCGTAGGCAACTACCGCACGTACGAGGAGGCACACCAGATGCTGCTCAGCCTGCGCAAGATGGGCTTCACGGAAGCAGTGGTGGTGAAAGGAAAAATAACAGTATACGACTAAATGGCTGAACAGATAGAATACAGAGAGGGATTGGACGAGTTGGCGGGCGACTACCGCCGCATCCTGCAGCTGCTGGGTGAAGATCCCGAGCGTGAGGGTCTGCAGAAGACCCCCATGCGCGTGGCCAAAGCCATGCAGTTTCTCACCCAGGGATATACGCAGGACGCCCACGAGGTGCTGCGACAGGCCCTCTTCCGCGAAGACTACTCGCAGATGGTCATTGTGAAGGACATCGACTTCTTCTCACTCTGCGAACACCACATGCTGCCCTTCTACGGCAAGGCTCATGTGGCATACATACCCAACGGCTACATCACAGGACTATCGAAAATAGCACGCGTGGTGGACATCTTTGCCCACCGTCTGCAGGTGCAGGAGCGACTGACGCTGCAAATCAAACAGTGCATCCAGGACACACTACACCCTCTTGGCGTCATGGTAGTCGTCGAAGCACGCCACATGTGCATGCAGATGCGGGGCGTAGAGAAACAGAACAGCATCACGACGACCAGTGAGTTCAGTGGTGCCTTCAATCAGGCCAAAACGCGCCAGGAGTTTATGAATCTATTGCATCATCAATAAACAAAAGCATATTATGGAACAGTTTAACCCCAACACCTACAAAAAGCAGAGTACTGCACAGGAGTTTACAGGAAGCTGCCTCGGAAAAATCATTATCCTTGCAGCCATTTTCATTATCCTAATGATTGTTGCAGCCCTCACACGGCCTACTGACAGCTACATGAACTGGCAGACGGAAGACAACATCATGGAATGCATTGCGGCCAGCGACAGCATTGAGAGCGACATCATCGACGACTATGTGGGCAACCTCGGACGCATCTTCACCCATGCCGACAGCACAGAGGTGAACAAAGAGCTGTGGGAAACCTACAAGAAGCTGAACAAAGTGGAAATCTATCCGCACACGTTCCTGAAGACGGCTCGCGTCATCAACAACATCCATCCCGAGGGTGTTCGCGTGGGTATCGGCATCTTCGGCATCGTCATTCCTACTGTCAAGTATTCCGACCTGCTGATGAATACGGGAGCCGTACGCGGCGACTACAACAAGAAGCTGATTAAGGACCAAGTGGTTCCCGATATGTATACGGGAGACAACCCCAACATCCAACCCTTCCACTACAAGGGCAACCCGGATGACTAAAGGAAACAAAAAAAGGCCTCCCGCTGGGAGGCTTTTTTTTATTTAAAGATGTGTGGGATGAACTCGTGGAGTCCGCGACGCCAAGTAAGGAACTCGTGGCCGGTCCCCTCGGAAACAGAGCTGTCGACCTTGATACCCAACTCGCGAAGGCCGTCGACGATGGGCTGACTCTTGATGAAATCCTCAGAGCCCCAGTTCATATACATGTAGTGAATCTTCTTGTTAAACTCGTCGGCATTGGCAAAGACACCGTTGTAGGCCGTCTTCACGTCGAGACCGAAGATGGCACCACTGAAAGTACCCATCCAGGCAAACTTGTCGAGGTTGTTGAGCACGATGTCGAAGGTCTGGTGGCCACCCCAAGAGAGTCCGGCCATAGCACGGTGCTCGCGGTCGCTCTTCGTACGGAAGTTCTTGTCGATATAAGGAATCAGGTCGTTAATCAGCACAGGATAGAACGAAGCGCCATACTCGCTGCGGCCCTGCTGGTTGGAACCACCGCCTGCGAAGTTGAACGGAGCCTTGATGTCGCCGCTCTCCATGACTACAATCATAGGCACTGCCTCGCCCTTGGCAATGGCATTGTCCATAATGTGCTGCATCTTACCTTGTAACATCCAGCTGGTCTCGCCCTCGCCCATACCATGCTGCAGGTAGAGCACGGGGTACTTCTTCTTGCCCTTCTCGTACTCGGCAGGCGTATAGACCAAAGCGTGACGCCACTCACCAGACTGTTGACTGTTAGCCGTTGGCTGATGGCCGTTCTTTGTTGAGTGCTCGCTCCAATAGCAGATGCTGCGCACCTGACCATGAGGAATGCCCTGCTGGGGACGATAGTAGTCGCCCTCGGGACCTTCGGGAACCTCGAGACCACCAGCCTCGCGGTTGCAGCCGAAATAGGTCTCAGAGGCGGGATCGATGAAGTTCACACCATCGATATTCATGAAGTAATAGTGGAAACCTACGGGCAGAGGATCGGTAACGGCCATAAAGCCACCCTTTCCGTCGGGCTCCATATCGTACTTCTTACTGCAAATGTCGACAACAACCTTGCGGGCCTGGGGAGCCTCGATGCGGAAATAGGCACGGCGCTCCTTGTCGATCTTCGGGAACTGATTGCCGGGAATAGCGTTCTCGACGGTTACAGCATCGGCAGGGACCTCGATCTTCTTCGGCATCTCAATATAGGGACGCTTGGGCTCAAAGCCTAAGTGACGGGCAACAGCCTCACCATAGCGGCAACCCAGCTCGCGATAGCCGGCAGCATCGAAGTGCAGACGGTCGGGGCCATTGGTACAACCATCGGACGAGATAATCTGGGCAGTGTGCAGCGTGTTGGGCAGTTCGTCAATCTGTTTCTTACAACCAATACATACCCCCTGACCATTGGCCTGAACGATATTACCGGCATAGAGATTTACCTCCTCGGGCTTCAGCTGCAGGTCGCTGCAGAGGTTGTCGTAAACTTGCTTCACCATACCAGCCCACTGCGGGTCACCGGTATTCGTTTCACCCTGGTGCATCAAGATTCCCTTGATAACACCGTCCTTCTGGGCTTTCTTGGCCAATGTGACCAGACGCTTATAAGGATTGTTGTCGTAGGCGGCAAGCATACCTTTCATCCATCCCGGTGCTTTCTTCTCGACATAGCTGGGAATGCTATCGGGAAGGAATCCCTTGATGTCGATACCACCAATGGCGACATGAATGACACCAATCTTGATGTTCTCGGGCAGCGAAGCTACCAAGGTGCGACCAAACCAATCGGCAGGAGTCAGACCGGTATTGGGACGACACAAGGGAGCAACAGCCTCACACCATTCTCCCATCTTACGGCCCTTTTCAGGGAAATCGACTGCAGGCATCAACAGGAAGCGCGGGCCTGGGCTCACGAGGTCCTGGGCCTCTGGACGGGCATTACCTTCCATGTTCGACTGGCCGAAACACAGGAAGATATAAAAATTAGGATCCTGCGCGTGCGCACATAAGGCACACAGACAAAAAATAAGGGAAAACAACTTTTTCATAACTATATCATATTGGTTTTACGTTTCGGATGCAAAGTTAA
Source organism: uncultured Prevotellaceae bacterium (assembly GCA_946188395.1). Classification (GTDB taxonomy): domain Bacteria; phylum Bacteroidota; class Bacteroidia; order Bacteroidales; family Bacteroidaceae; genus Prevotella. Next base: position 54,562 of record CAMHUU010000005.1, read on the forward strand.
GCAATATTTCACTTCCTTGCAACAGAAACGTTTTTTGTCAAGTTACAAAATTCTTATAAACTGTAAAAAATAGTAGACTGTTTACAAAAGGCAAAATCCATGTTACAAACGATAAAGTATTCTACCAATTTTATGTATATCTTTGCACCAGAAAATAGAAATTCTTTTTCAAATCGCTTTATTTTTTAAGTTAAGACTTATAATAGTTACTAAGAGTTAGTAGTTTTGGTATGTAAAATTATCGACAGGGGGCCGATGTGAATCACCCCCCTTTTTTATTCAAGAAACATTGTAAAGACTAAAAATAGGAATAACATGTACGAACGACTGGAAGAACCGACCCTCACACCCATAATAATATATAGGTACGCGAGGATCCAGAGAAAGACTCCGAATGGTACGAAACCAACCATTCCGTAGCCTGACAATATTTTTGTTAGAGTAACACAAACTAGCAAAAAAGCAAGATTAGCTAAAGAATGTTACAAAAAACAAAATGCTTGTTACAAATAATTAACGCTATTTATAATAATACGCGTACCTTTGCATCACAATTGACGAGAACAACAAAATAAAACAATAAAAAAATCTATGAATCAAAATCTGTCAAAATGAAGAATCTAAAGCAACTGATTAGACAGACCATTCCCGCGATTTTGATGCTGTTCACTTGCAGCACGATGCTGCATGCCCAGAACGGCATCACGGTAAAGGGTTCAGTCACAGACAATACCGCAGAGCCATTGATTGGTGCTTCGGTAGTAGTGAAAGGACAAACTTCCATGGGTACGGTGACGGATATCGACGGTAACTTCCAGTTGAAGGTACCATCGGAGCAGTCAGTGCTGGTAGTTTCCTATGTGGGTATGACCACAAAGGAAATCAGAGTCGGCAAGCAGCGTGATTTCAAGGTATCGCTCGCTGAGGACACCCAGTTGGAAGAAGTCGTAGTAGTAGGTTACGGCCAGCAGAAGAAAGCCTCTGTGGTGGGTGCTATTACCCAGACCACCGGTGAGGTGCTGGAGCGTGCCGCAGGTATCGGTAGTGTCGGTGCAGCCCTCACGGGTAACCTTCCTGGTGTTGCCACCATCGCTTCCACCGGACGACCTGGTGAAGAAGATCCGCGCATCTACATTCGTGGTGCAGCAGCCTGGGGCGGCGTGGACGCTCAGCCTCTGATCCTCGTCGATGGTGTCAAGCGTGACATTCAGTCCGTTGATATTACGTCTGTGGCTACCGTATCAGTATTGAAAGACGCATCTGCAACTGCCGTCTACGGTGTGGAAGGTGCTAATGGTGTTATCCTGATTACCACCAAGCGTGGTCAGGAAGGTAAGGCAAGAATCGATGTCGGTTTCAACGCTACGTTGAAGGCCGTATCAAAGCTCCCCCGCAAATATGACTCTTACGACGGCTATATGCTCCGTAACGAGGCCATTGAGCACGAGCTTGCCCTGGGAGGCTCCGCTTCTTGGGAATTCTATCGTCCCCAGACCTTCATCAACCTTTTCCGCAATCAGGACTATACTGTCAAGCCAAACTTTGCTGCTGACGGCACCTATCTCGGTGACTACAGCCAGGCAGAGCGCTATGCAAACATTGACTGGCAGGACGAAATGTTCAAAAGTACCGCTTTATCTTATAATACGAACCTTAACATTTCCGGCGGTACCTCATTCGTCAAATATTTCGTAGCATTCGACTTCCAGAACGAAGGTGATATGACGAAGATCTGGGACAACCATCAGGGCTATGAAGGTGGTTACACCTACAATCGTCTGAACGTACGTTCAAATCTGGACTTCCAGATCACGAAGACTACCCAGTTCAAGGTCAACCTCGCAGGTTCTAATGCACAAAAGAAGTCTCCTCGTTTCTATTATGGTAATGACGGCATGTTCTTCCAGCAGCAGAAATGGGCTGGTGCCTATGGTATGGCGCCCAACCTCTTCCCTGTTCAGTTCTCTGACGGTGCGTGGGGTTACTATCCGTTGGTTTCCAACATTGAGAACTCTCCGCAGAGCGTAGCAACGTCTGGTTACGAGTTGCAAACCATTACCCGTATCTTCACCGACTTTGCGCTCGAGCAGAAACTCGACTTCATCACGAAGGGTCTTGTTGCTCGTGGAACCATCTCTTGGGACAATAATTTTACCGAGGGTTCACGTGGTATCTCCGACCAGCATACTGTTAAGAAGGCATACATACTTCCTGAGGATGGTGCACTCATCCGTGAGAACGATATTGACAACACCACAGGTTTTGATTTCTATGAGAGCCGCGACTGGAGACAGGAGGCAGGCAGTGTAAGTTCAACCAGCCGCGCTACCGAAATGTCGCTCCAGCTCTTCTGGGCTCGTCAGTTCGGCGACCACAACATTTCAGCGATGGGTAACTGGAAGCGCCGTATCACCCAATACGGTTCCGACCTTGAGAACCGCCGTGAGGACTGGGTATTCCGTACCACATACGACTACAAGAGCCGTTATTTCGCCGAGTTCAACGGTGCTTACAATGGTTCACAGAAGTTCTCGCCAGACAACCGCTTCGCATTCTTCTGTTCGGGAGCTATCGGATGGATGGTTTCTGAAGAGAAATTCATGAAGAAACTGAAGGACAAAGGTATTGTCGACATGTTCAAGATTCGTGGTTCTCTCGGTGAGATCGGTGACGATAACGCCGGTGAGCGCTGGGCATACCTGACCAGATGGGAAGTAACGAATAATGGTAATGGCTACAACCTCACTGTTGACGGTTCTGCCAGCCCGTTCGTCGGATACAAAGAGGCAGCTGTTGCTGTTCCCGACCTCCGCTGGGCTACCGTATTAAAGAAGAACATCGGTTTCGACTATGCATTCCTTCATGGTATGTTCGCAGGTAGCTTCGACTACTTCCGCGATGACCGTTACGACATCTTTATCTCCGGTGGTGAGCGTTCCGTACCTTCATTCTACGGCGCAGCAAAGACTCCTGATATCAACAAGGGTAAGATGAAGAACCACGGTTTCGAGGTCGAGCTTCGTTTTAATAAGGTATTAAAGAACGGCATGCGCTTCTGGGCAAATGCCAACTACACCTATGCACACAACGAGATTATCATCAAGGACGACCCGAAACTGATTCCTAGCTACCGCAAGAAGGAAGGCTATTCACAGGGACAGTACACCTCGTTCATCGACAATGGTTTCATCCGTACCTACGATGAGCTTTACAGCTCGCCTGAACGTCAGAGTAACGACGGACAGGTTCTCATCGGTGACCATTACATCATTGACTTCAATGGTGACGGTGTCGTTGACGAGACCAACGATGTTGCGCCTTACGGCTATACCGGAAACCCGGAACACACCTACAATGCCACCATCGGTTGGGAATGGAAGGGCTTCAGCATGTTTGCACAGCTCTATGGTGTAACAGGCGTCACCCGTGACGTAGGTCTCACCTCTTTTAATAATAAGCTGCTGACAGTATATGACAATGGTACTTGGTGGAATCCTGCAGAAGGAAACGGCGAAGTCGTCGTACCACGCTTTACCACTCAGGTTGCCTATAACGATGGTACGCAGTTCCTCTTCGACGGTTCTTATTTCCGTGTAAAGAACGTGGAGCTCGCCTACACTTGGACGAAAGGTTGGATTAAGAAACTTGGTTTCTCAAGTCTGAAGATTTACGTCAACGGCAACAACCTCTTCCTGATTACCAAGATGCCTGACGACCGTGAAAGTAACTACGGATATAGCGGTGGCGGCGGTGCATACCCCACTGTCAGACGTTATAATTTCGGATTCAAGCTTAACATTTAATGGCATATATATTATGAAATATTATAATAACATCAAATCCCTCTTGTGCGGCTCGCTGCTCCTTCTGGCAGGTAATGCATCCTTCACTTCCTGTAAAGACTGGCTCGACAAGGATCCGGAATCTATCGTGGCTGAGGATGAGGCATTCAAAAACTTCCGTAATTTCCAGGGATATATCGAGGAAATCTATGACTGTATTCCCGATAAAGAGAAGGTCAACTATTGCACCTCATGGAATTGGGGCGATGATGCAGTTCACAACCCTGAAGGCTATGCACACATGGACCACCAGGTGGACCTGGGCAACTACCGTAATGTATGGAACAATGGCCAGCAATGGCTGAATGGTGCAGGAAGCAATGGATCGTGGGCACCCAAGTATTCACTATGGAAGGGCGCGTGGTACTGCATCCGCAAGTGCAACATGGGTATTGAGAATATCAAATCACTCGTAGGTACTGACGAGGAGCGTAACCTGTTACTCGGACAAATGTATTTCTTCCGTGCGTGGTGGCATTTCGAGCTGATGTGCTACTTCGGAGGTCTCCCCTATATCGACGAAGCATTTGCTTCTGATGCTATTCCGGAGTTGCCTCGTCTGTCGTTCCAGGAATGCGCAGACCGCTGTGCAGAAGATTTCTTAAGAGCCTACGACTTCCTTCCTTGGGATTGGGATGAGACACTGGCTGGTATGCAGACTGAAGGAAAGAACGACCTGCGTGTCAACAAGTTCATGGCTCTCTGCTATCTGGGCAAATGCTACCTCTGGGCAGGTTCTCCGCTCATGAAGGAGTTTGAGAAGACCAAGGACGGTGGTGTTGCTCAACTGTTAGGTGCAAGTTCCAATGGTAAGACCTATGATTACGATATTGCTTATTGCAAGAAGGCCGCTGAGACCCTCGGCAAGGCACTTGACATGGTAGTCAAGGGAACTATCAAATACAAGCTGGTAGACTTCAAATACTCTGACATCTACAACCATACGATGGACGAAAATGCTGAGAACTGTTACTCAGACATCTTCTACACCACCAAGCAGAACTGGAAAATGCCAGGTTCTACGGAAGCCATCTTCCGTGGTGCATTCCCCGGCGCCAACTCTGCCAACTGGAACTGTGCCAAGATTTTTGGCCCCAAGGTTGATGGTCTCGTGGAGCATGACAACATCATCCACCACCCCACAGCCAACCTCGTCGACCAGTACGGAATGGCTAACGGACAGCCCATCTATCTTGTCAGAAACGGCCAGTATGTGCTGAATCCCGAATCAGGCTGGGATCCTGAGCATCCCTTCCAGAATCGCGATCCCCGTTTCTATCACGATATCGTGTTCGACGGTTTCCACTATGTGATTAACAGAGAGGGTATGACCGACGCTCAGAAGTCACATATGCTCGACTATTGCTCTCTGTACACCGGTGGTGCCATGCGTGAACTCGACCATGGTAGCAGCACGGGCTATTTCATTCAGAAGCTTGTACCTCACCAGTGTAATAAGGGCGACAAATGGTATGAGTGGGATTACGCCCTTCAGACCTACGTTCCTTACATGCGTCTGGCTGATATCTATCTGATGTATGCAGAGGCAAGAACTGCTATTGCAACAACAGTATCTGACATCAAGGAAAGACCGACCTATTGTCCGTCAATGTCGGCTGTTGAAGCAATCAACGCACTCCGCGACCGCGTCAACACCAGTGACTATCCCATGGAACATGTACAGGCTAACCTCATGGATACCAAGGAGCACTTCATGGATGAAGTACGCCGCGAGCGCGCCGTAGAGCTTTCTTTCGAAGGCTTCCGCTGGTGCGACCTTCAGCGCTGGCTTCTCCTGACAGAGCCTCCTTACACAGTGAAATACTCTCACGAATTCGAGCGTTTGGAAACAGACGACTGGTTCTACGACGCAAAGACCTTCGAACCGCAGCATGATCCCAAAGACGCTAAGGTAGGTAACTTCCACAAGGCAGACCTCATCACACGTCGTCTGGAATCAAAGCACTACTGGTTCCCGCTTCCTGACAACGATACTTATCTTTACGAAGGATTTAAACAGAATCCGGGATGGTAAAGCAATGATTAATGATTAATGATTAACAATTAATGATTAATAAGACAATTATATGAAAAATCTGAAAACAAATATATTTCTCTTTGCCATGCTGGCTGCATCGCCTCTGACGGTCAATGCTCAGACCGCTGACGGCGCAGATTCTACCGTGGTAAAAAAGAAAGTCCACGTTGCTTTCCGCGACAAAGATGCCGACCAGCTTCTCGGAGGTATTTCCTATGTTGACATGGAAGAGCTACAGAAGAAGGACTACACGATGAGTAGTCTTGAAGACATGAATGCGCTGATTGGCGGATGGAATGGCAACAACCTCTGGGGTATGGATAATGAGCGCCTCGACAATAACGACAACAGCAACCTGCCGCTCGTGATTATCGATGGTGTGAAGCGCCCGTCGAACAACGTGCTTCCTTCTGAAATCGAGCAGATCACCTTCCTCAAGGGTGCACAGGCAGTTGTGCTCTATGGTTCCAAGGGTGCCAAGGGTGCCATCCTGATTACCACCAAGCGAGGCAAGGTTGACGGTCTTCAGATCCAGGCCAACGTCAACACGGGTTTCCACTTCGCCAAGGAATTCCCTGAGTATCTGGGGTCTGCAGAATATATGACGCTCTACAACGAAGCTTGCTTAAATGACCAGCTTCCCACCGGAGTCAAGTATTCCCAGCAGGATATCTATAACCATGCTTCTGGTTTGAATCCCTATCGTTATCCCAACGTCAACTACTATTCAGACGAATATGTCCGCAAGGCCTACAACCGTTCTGAAGGAACGTTGGAGATTCAGGGTGGTGGTACGCGTGCTCACTTCTATACGAACATCAACTACTATCGCAGCGAAGACCTGATCAACTTCGGACCGGCAAAGGATAACTATACCGACCGTTTCAGTGTACGTGGTAATGTAGACCTCGTTGTCAACAAGCTCATCAAGGGTTTTGCCAACGCCAGTGCTACATTCTATAATGAGAACAAGAACAAGGGTAATTTCTGGGGCGATGCTTCCAGCATGCGTCCGAACTTCCCGGAGAACGCAGCTCCATTGATTCCCATTGACATGATTGACCCGAATGCCAGCAAGGCTCTTGCCATCCTTGGCAAGTCGCTGAACCTGCTCGACGGAAAGTATTTCCCCGGTGGTACGAAAGCTACTCAGACCAATGCCATTGCAGACTGCTATTTTGGCGGTAAGACAACAGGTGTAAGCCGTCAGTTCCAGTTCGATGCCGGTATCATCTACGACATGAACAAGTTCGTAAAGGGTTTGTCTTTCAAGACCTTGTTCTCGATTGACTATGCTGCCAGCTACAACCTGTCGTACAACAATAAGTACGCTGTGTTCATCCCCACCTGGAGTAACTACAACTCGGAGGATGCCATTGTGGCTCTTACCCAGCAGAACGACGAGATTGTGACTGGTCATATGTCACAGTCGGATAGTAAGTACCGCCAGACTATCAGCTGGAATGGTCATTTCGACTACGACCACACCTTTGCTGGCAAGCATCACGTAACGGGTATGTTGCTCGCAAACATGTATACGACGACAGCCAGTGGAACTTACCACCGCTATGCCAATGCCAACTTGGGCTTACAGGCTGGTTACGACTACATGGGCCGCTACTTTGCAGACATCTCGCTGGCAGGTGTTCATTCTGCCCGCCTTGCTCAAGGTCACCGCGAAGCAATCTCACCTTCATTCACCATTGGTTGGAACATTGCCAAGGAGAATTTCCTGAAGGATAGCTTCGTTGACGATTTGATGATCAGTGCTTCTTACAGCAATCTGAACGAAGACATCGATGTCTATATGGGTGAGAAATACTTCTACCTTTACGATGCTTTGTGGTCAACAGCCGGTAGCGGTTTCTCTTGGAATGAAGGTACAACAACAAACCTGACCTATTCGACAACGGGTAGCAATCCGGAACTTGACTTCATCCATCGTAAGGAATTCTCAGTAAGTCTCCGTGGTTCATTCTTCAATAAGTTGATCTCCACTGAGCTTACCTTCTTCAATACCGATTTGGACGGCTTTATTATCCAGAATCCATCTTCATTCCCATCACACTTGGCAGGTGGTCTTTCTGGTGGTTCATTCAAGCCCGCCATCAACAACAACATTCAGAACCGAAAGGGTCTTGACTTCAGCATCACTGCTCAGAAGAAGTTTGGTCAGGTTCACGCTAAGCTCGGTGTCGTAGGAACTTATTTCACGACAAAATGGAAGACATTTGACGAAACCATCGATCCCAAAGCTCCCAACAAGTACACGGAGGGTCAAGCCCTTGATGCACTCTGGGGTTACAACTGTATAGGTTTCTATACGTACGATGACTTTGACTACAATGCAGAGACTGACAAGTACACATTGAAGAAAGGTGTCCCCTCTTCAAGACTTGGCGGTAACATCATGCCTGGTGACTTGAAGTATGAGGATGTGAACGGTGACGGTATCATCAACAACCAAGACATGGTTGTTCTTGGCAAGTCAGGTAGCGTTGTTATTTTGGACAACAATGGTAATCCTACCAACACGGGATTGGGTAACATCGGTACTCCCTGGACTCTCGGCGTGAACCTCACGCTCAAGTATAAGAACTGGACATTGTTCGTGCTTGGTAATGGTCAGTTCGGCGGTAAGGGACTGATGAACGGCAGTTACTACTATATGAGTGGAGATGCCAAGTACTCAGTCAATGCCCGTGGCCGTTGGACTCCTCAGACAGCTGATGTAGCTACTCATCCTCGTCTGACAACGATGAGTCACGCTCACAATGCTGCATCCTCTTCTTTCTGGCTCTACAGCACGGATCGTTTCAATCTTCGCAAGGTACAGCTAACCTACGACTTCCCGAAGGAAATGTTCGAAGGCAAGATTGTAAAAGCGCTCTCAGTTTATGTAAACGGAAATGACCTCCTCACTTTCTCGAAGTATCGCAAGATGATGGAGACAAGCGTTGGCTGGGCACCTCAGACTCGTTTCTACAATCTCGGTGTTAAGGTAACTCTCTAATAAGGAGTTAAAGAAGTTAAGAAGTTAAAGAAGTTAGAAGAATATGAAGACAAGAAATATTATATTCTATTTAATTGGTCTCCTCGTTTTCTGCTCGTGCGACGATATGTTCGAACCTGCAGACGAAAACAACCGACAGGAGGATGCCATGTATGAGGAGTCAAAGTATGCAGACGGACTGTTGATGTACGGCTATGGTCGTCTTCCATATCTTACGACTACCCAGACCGACATTGCCACAGACGATGCTGTCACCAACCAAAAGAACAGCAGCTATCTGAACATGGCAACGGGCACATGGGCTGCAGACAACGACCCGATGTCTCAATGGAACAACTGCAAAGACGGTATCCAGTATATCAATCTTTTCCTCTCTAAAGTTGAGAAGGTGAAGTGGGCTCCTAGTGCAAAATCCAAGCAGCAAATGTTCATAGACCGTCTGAAGGGTGAAGCATTCGGACTTCGTGCTCTGTTCTATTACTATCTGCTGATGGCTCATGGTGGTTATGCAGACGATGGCATACTCTATGGTGTACCCCTGCTGACTGTTGCCGAGGACGGTAGTTCCGACTTCAACCAGACACGCGCCACTTTTGCCGAGTGTGTACAGCAATGTTATGCCGACTGCGACAGCGCTATGGCACTGCTCCCTGCAGAGTATGAAAACATCAAGACCGATAGTGAGATTCCCGCAAAATACAAGGAATTGGGTGCTTATCTGACCAACTACAACCTTGTGTTTGGTGACAAGGCCAAAGGTCTCTTGTCCGGTAAGGTCGCCGAGGCCATCAAGGCTCAGGTTGCCCTGCTCGCTGCAAGTCCCGCCTTCCGCGACCAGAGCGGTGTATCTTCTGAGGAAGCAGCAAGACTTTGCGGCAATGTTCTCAAGCACAATGGTGGATTAGAAGGATTCGACCCCACAGGTAACAAGGACTGGTTCATGTCTGCCTATAAGACTATGATTGAGACTACGGAGAATCCTGAGATTCTATGGCGCGAGGACCGTCGAAAGAATGCTTCTCAGGAAACCGATAACTTCCCGCCAACGGTGTATGGAAACGGTCGCGTCAATCCTTCGCAGAATCTCGTCGATGCCTTCCCCATGCGAAGTGGTCTTCCTATCACTGATGCCAAATCCGGCTATAACCCACAGGATCCTTATACAGGCCGTGATCCACGTCTTGCTGAAACCGTCCTCTATAATGGTATGACATTAAGGAAGACTGAAATCATTACGGGAAGATATCCGAACAATAATAACGAATCGATCGACAACATTAACGACAACAGTTATTCTACTCGTACAGGTTATTACCTGAAGAAGCTTCTCCGCGATGATGTCAATCCTCTGACAAGTTCTCTCATCGAACAGCAGCACATCTATCCGCGTATCCGTTATACGGAAATCTACCTGGCATATGCTGAAGCAGCTAACGATGCCTGGGGACCGAAGGTCGACGGTGCTGGTGTAGGCTTCTCAGCTTACGATGTCATCAAGGCTATCCGTCAGCGTGCCGGACTTGCTACTGACGAGATTGGCATGCCACTTCCCGAAGGTGACACTTATCTTGAAGAGTGTGCTGCCGACAAGACGAAGATGACCAACCTGATCCGTAACGAGCGCCGTATTGAGCTTTGCTTCGAGAACAAGCGTTTCTGGGATCTCCGCCGTTGGCAGATGCCCATCAACGAGAGTGTAAAGGGTATGCAGATTGACCGCAACGAAACGACAGGCGAACTCACCTATACCATCATCAATGTCGAGGATCGCAATTTCGACAGCTCTTATCAGTGGTACGGTCCCATTCCCAAGAGTGAAGTACTTAAATGGAGCAATCTCAAGCAAAACAAGGGTTGGAATTAAAGTTTAAAATGTAAAGTTTAAAAAATTAATGATGATGAAACTTAAGAATTATATATACGGAGTAGCCTTGGGAGTTTTCTCTCTCGCCTTTGCATCGTGCTACAATGCAGATAAAGAATTTCCAGACTACGAAAATGGAACTACAGCCTACTTCGCTTATCAGTTCCCTGTTCGTACCCTTGTACTTGGTAACGACATATACGACAACACACTGGATAACGAGCACAAATGCCGCATCTGGTCTACCATGGGCGGTGCCTATGGCGGACGCGATGCTGTTGTGGGCATCGTTGTCGCAGATACACTCTGCAACAATCTCTACTTTGTAGACGAAGGCGGAAACCCGGCAGAGCCTGTGCGTCCTATGCCACAGTCATACTACAATCTGCTGTCTAATTCCATTCCTTATAATGGTGATTCTCGCGGCTATGTAGAGGTACAGTTTACTGATGACTTCTTCAAAGATCCCAAATCGGTGGAGAACACCTATGTCATTCCTTTGGTCATGACGACCGTATCAGGCATCGACCGCATTCTGACGGGCACGCCTCGTGAAGGTCTCTCTCCCGCTCGCACCAACACGGAGGATTGGGATATTCTGGCAAAGGACTACGTGCTTTACTGCGTGAAGTACATGAACCCTTGGCAGGGAAAATACATCCGTCGTGGTGTGGACAACGTGACAGAAAAGGGTAATACCACTACTGTGGTTCGCAAGGACTTCTCATTGGTCAACACCGACCTCGAGCATTACAAGGAGAACCCTGTCAACGCCAACGACGAGGTATGCGGTATCACCACTAAGAACATGACGCAGGCCATCTTCCCGGTATCGTTCAATATCGGTAAGGATGCACATGGAAACAGACCATCTCAAAAATGTAGTCTTTTGCTCACATTCAGTGGTGACAATTGTGTCATTACCAGCGAAGACGAGGATGTGCCTTCTACCGGTTCTGGAGAATTTATCGTCAAGGGAACTGAGAAGCCCGAATATAAGGACTACCAGTGGGGCAGCATGAACGGACAGCCTGTTCAGCGCGACATTCTCCGTTTGTCTTACAATGTGACCTTCAAGAAAGGTAGAGTCATCGGTAAATATACTGTGAAAGAAGGTAATAAAGAAGTAGAAAAGGACTGGATCCTTGAGGACGATATTACTATTTCGACCACAGATACGATGGTTGTTCAGACGCGTGAGTCAAACCAGAAAATATTCTTCTCACCAAAATACGTTAAATAATCATAGGAGGCTAAGAATATGAATACATTATTTAGAAACATATCTCTGATGTTGGCAGCAGGTGCAATGGCCGTTTCCTGTGCAGACTATAACGAGACGAATAATTTCTATGCCGAGCCCGATCCTTCAGTAGTCATTCCTTATCAGGACCTGGCTCCTGTCAAGACCTACATCGACAGAATCCAGTATCCTAACATGACGCTTGGCGCCCTGCTCAAGGTATCAGAATTCAACAAGCAGGAATTGGCCCATGCTGCAGCAGTAACCAATTTCGACAATGTTGCTTTCGGAACCACGCTGATGTCAGGAGCCATTGTCAACGCCAGAGGCGTGATGAACTTCCTCGACATGAAGGACCTTCTGGACCATGTAGAGGAAATCGGTGGCGAGGTATTCGGCAGTCCGCTCTTTGCGAATGCCAATCAGGCTGACGAGTGGCTGGCAACGCTGACTGCTCCTATCGAGATTCCTGTGGACTTCGTTGAAGGAAAGACTGTTGACTTCAATACCAAGAGTGTAGGTGCCTATGACGGTACAGTAGAAAAAGGTAAGGCTTCTATCGTGAAATACGACAATCAGAATGTACTTCGAATCAATACGAAATCAGATGTTCGCATCATCGAAGGTTTCGAAGCTGACCCTCTTGCCAAGTACACCACTACTTTCTGGGCAAGAGCCGATAAGGACATATCTTTCACCATAACCTTCTCTGGCCAAAAGGTCGATGGTCCCGCTTCTGAAGGAAAGTGGACTATCAAGCAAGGCAAATGGACTAAGTTTGTCATAGAGAGCCAAAGTGCAGCGGACGAAACCAATGGTTACCTGAGAATTGAGAACGGTCTTAACGGCGTCCTCTATATCCAGAAGGTACAGGTCGGTTATTACCCCGACAACCACCGTCCGCAGACCGCACAGGAGCTGAACGACACTGTTAACTATGCTGTCAATGCCTGGTGCGATGGTGTGATGAAGATCAACGAGGGCCGCATCAAGTCCTTCGACCTGATTGACGAGGCTTTGGACCCCAATGCAGAGTTGGAGAATGGCATGCTAGACCTCAAGCACTCTACCGACAAGATATTCTGGCAAGACTACCTTGGCAGCGAGAACTATGCTCCGGCAGTTGCAAAAGCAGCAAGCAGAGCATTCGCAGAGTTTGGCGGCGAAGCTTCAGAGCTGAAGTTCTTCATCAGCGAGTCTGGCCTTGACGACGCCAAGAAATTCGAGAGTCTCAAGTACTGGATTACCATCTGGGACAACAATGGTGCAAAGATTGACGGTATCAATGCCAAGCTGAACCTCAGCTATAGCGAGGATGCTGCCACGCAGGCTGCCAACGAGGCCACTGTGAAAACCCTCCTTAACAACCTTGCTACTACAGGCAAAATGGTTCGTCTCTCTAATTTCGACATCAAGTATCAGGATGCAGAAGGCAAAAGCGTTACAGCAGCTAACATCACAGAAGCCCAGCGTCAGAAGCTGGCCGATTACTATGGCTTTGTCATCAAGCAATATGTGGCCATTATTCCTAACGACAAGCAGGCTGGCATCTGTAAGGGCAACATGGTTGACACGGGCGATCCTGTAGGTCTCTGGTCTAAGGACAGTAAGACTCAAGACTGGGTGCGCAACGCTACTTACAAGGCATTCTGCGATGCACTGAGTGGAAAGTAAATAAACTAACATAATTTATTATTTAATTCATTTTTATTATTAATCTAAATTATTTCTATTATGAAGAAATTGTTTACACTTGTTGCTCTCTTGGCATGTTTCATGGGAGCAAAGGCTGAGTGGGTAGAAGATTACTCTGTCGACTACTCCGCTTACAATGGATTCCCATTCTACGTAATGGGCTATGTTCCTGAGTGGTATGATGGCATCATGACAGACTTCGGTGCTCTGTACAAGTACGTACAGGTAACGGACGATGCTACTGAGACCAGCGACGTGACTGTCAAGACGAACAATGGCGTTGAGTACTACAAAATCGTTCTGAGCGAACCCGGATGGCACCAGTATTTCATTGCCGATGGTATCCCTACTGAGGTTGGCGGATCTTACACGGTGAAAGCATTGGTCAAGGCTTCTGAAGACTGCACCATCAACGTCAACATGGGTTGGGGTTGGGGTGACGGCCAGCAGACTGGCGCATCCGTTAAGATTCCTGCAAGCTCTGAATTCACAGAGGTAGAATGGAGCTACACTGACATCGCAGGTACTTCTTGTAACCTCGTTGCTCAGCCTGGTACCTGTCAGGCAACTATCGAGTGGAAGTCGCTGACCGTTTCTCACAACGAGAAGCCCAAGAAGCCCACAGTATGGCAAGAGTGGCTCACAAAGGACGGCCAGCCTGTCGTAATTGACACGAAGCCTTCAGACATTCCCACCTATATGGGTAATGCCGAGTTTGGTGCATGGCCTGACTGGTCTCTTGAGAAGAACGCTGAAGGTATCAACATCAACTGGAGAGGCGACCGCACTGGTGAGATTTGCGCATGGGCTCTGACCATGGGCCGCAATGCTGGTGACACAGGTGCAGATGGCTCGTTAGATGGCCGTGCCCGTCCTTATCCTGCTGATATCGAAGCTGAAGAAGGAAATGAGAGCAACCACGTATTTGCTATTCATGCAGATCAGATTGCAAAAATTGATGACGACAACTCTATCCAGTGGTCTAACCAGTTCTGGATCCAGTCTCCACAGGGATGGAAGGAAGGTACTCAGATCAGAATTAAGTTCCGTTATAAGGCAAAGATTGCCGCTAAGACAGGAACCCAGATTCACAAGGATCACCCGTCAGACTACCTCCACTGGCAAGCTGTTGGTGACGTGAACTTCACCACTGAATGGCAGGATTTTGATAAGACCATCACATTCGATGGAAGTCAGGCTACAGGTTGGTCTCTCGCATTCAACCTGTGTGCAGAATCAACGGTTGATGCTCCTCAGCCTGCTAATGTATTCTATTTCGACGACCTCTCTTGGGAAACTATGGTACTCGACGAGGGTTACTTCGTAGCAGGTTCTAACGCAAAGGAAGGTATTGAGTACGATTACGACAATGCTATCCAGTTCGAGTACTCTGCTGACGACGGCTGCTACACTGCTGTTGTAGGTGAGGCTGAAGCTTATATCAACCAGGTGATGATTTCTACCGTTCGCGGTAACGACGGTGCATTCAAGAGCAACACCTTGAAGCCTTCTGGCATTATCAAGAGCGATCCTGATGAATGGCTCGACTATGCTCCCGCAAGTCTTGCTAAGCTGAACCTCCCGGGTACTGGTATCTGGAAGATTTACCTCGACGACGCTTACAAGGCAATGGCATTCCAGTTGCTCGAGGGTACTCTCGAAGAGCCTCTGGAAATCACTCCTAACCCAACAGAGATTGTTATTCACGGTAAGGAGAGAGACTTTACAAGCGGTGAACAAGAAGGTGGTACTGGTCAGCCTTGGGACAACCAGTTCTTCATCAAGGCCGAGCGTAAGCTGGCTTCTGGCGAAGCAACTGTCCTTTCGTTCAAGTACAGAAGTACTGTTTCTGCCAAGACTTCTACACAGTGTCACGGTGAGCCTGGCGCATACCTCCATTGGGGTGCTATTGGCGACGTAAACTTCGAGCCTGGTGATTGGCAGGAGTTCAGCAAGGACTTCACCGTTCCCGGTGAGGCTAACGACATGCAGTGTATCGCATTCAACATGGCTGAGATCAAGGAAGCTTGCGATTACTACATCACCGACGTTGTTTGGGCACTTAAGGACGGCTCAGAGACGCTGATCAACATGAAGGACGGACGTAACTTCTGGATTAAGGAAGGTGCTGGCACTGATCCTTATCAGATGGAAGTTCCCGAAGATGATCCCACAGGCATCAACAACGTAGTGAATAAGGCTACACGTTCTGCTGTCATCTACAACATCGCTGGCCAGCGTGTATCTAAGGATTACAAGGGCCTCGTGATTAAGGATGGCAAGAAGGCTGTGGTTAAGTAAAGAATATTACTTGCCAAGTAAATAAGGCATTACCCCATGGGTAATTTTTAGAACTTTACATGTGAAAGTCTCGGGCTCGTGAGAGTCCGAGACCTTTTGTTAGAAAAGTCTCACAGCTAGTGAGACCTTTTTTAAATATATATCATTGACGCAGTATTATCATCCATTGACGCAGTATTATCATCCATTGGCGTCGTTTTATCATCCATCGACGCAGTTTTAACTTTCGCCCGTACCTAACGATGTTTTAGGACGGTGCAAACAACCTTTTAGCAGGGGCCTTCGAAGATTAAAAAAAGGCGGCTATTCAGTAGCCGCCTTTAATATTTCACCCAGCGTAGGGTGGATGTGGATGATGTCGCGTAGCTGAGTGACTGTCGTATCGCGACACATCAGCGCCGCCACCTCTTGAACGATGTCAGCACTATGAGCGCCATAAGCATGGCAACCAAGAAGGTGTTCATCGTCTGTAGCCACAAAGAGTTTCAGCATGCCTTCCGCCTCGCCCATCGCAAGGGCCTTTCCGTTGGCACGCCAGAACGACTTGCGACACTCGTAGGCGATGCCCTGCTCCTTCAGTTGGTCTTCCGTAGGACCTACGCATGCTGCCTCGGGTTCGGTAAAGATAGCTGCAGGCATGATGTCGAAACGAATGCCATCCTGCTGTCCAAGAATGTGATTGACAGCACGAACAGCCTGCATTTCGGCAGCGTGGGCCAGCATCTGGCGTCCGTTGACGTCGCCGATAGCGTAGAGACCCGCTGGATAACCAGCGGGAACGGTGGCGACACGGAAATTGTCGTCAACAGGGATGGCACCATTGCGAGCGAGGGTGATGCCAAGGGCTTCGAGGTTCAGCCCCTCCGTACGGGGCTTACGGCCTGTAGCCATCAAGACCACATCGGCCTCAACGCTTTCCGTCTGGCCTTTTTTGTTTTCAAAGAACACTTCGCCATCAGCAATCTGCTTCACACCGCATTGCATATGGAAGGTAATCCCCTCCTTCTCCATCTGCTTGCGCAATCGCTTGGCAATGTCGCTATCGAGGGCAGGCAGACACTCCTTCAGAAACTCAATCACAGTCACCTCGGAACCAAAACGACGGAACACGCTGGCGAACTCCATGCCGATGACGCCTGCTCCGATGATGCAGAGACGCTTGGGCAGCGTGTCGAGGTTCAGCAGGCCTGTAGAATCAACCACACAAGGATCGTTGGCACCTTCTATGGGAAGCCATTTGGTCTCGGAACCGGTGGCGATGATGATGTTCTTGGCGGTGTAAGTTTCGTTACCTGCGAGAATCACGGGGACAGTCCCCTTGATCTTCGCTTCGCTACTATCACTGGGACAGTCCCCATGATTCACAAACGAGGCCTTCTCGCGAACAAGGGTAATGTTGGGATGCGAGAGAATGCCCTCTACCCCACTGCGCAACTGAGGAACAACCTGAGCCATACGTTCGCGAGCCTCAGCGAAGGAAGCTGAGTGAACGTAGGTCTTCGTAGGTATACAACCCACATTCAGACAGGTTCCTCCCACGTTGTCACCTTCGAAGATTGTGACCTTCAAGCCGTGCTTGGCGGCATATTCAGCGGCGCGGTAGCCCCCAGGCCCCGCGCCAATGATAATTATGTCTGTGCTAACCATTTCTCATTTGTCATTTAGACATTTCTCACTTCTCATTCCTCATTTCTCATTTGACGGAACGTCACTATGGGGTGCTTGGCAGCCAGCACGTCATCGACACGTCCGATGGGTGTCGTGTGAGGAGCCGTCTTCACCAAATCAGGATCGTTCTTGGCCTCCTCGGCAATCTTCCGCATCACAGCAATAAATCCGTCGAGCGTCTCCTTCGACTCGTTCTCCGTAGGCTCAATCATCAACGACTCGTGGAAGAGCAGCGGGAAGTAGATCGTTGGAGCATGATAGCCGTAGTCGAGCAGTCGCTTGGCAACATCCATCGTCGTCACACCCGACGACTTGTCCTTCAGTCCGTCGAACACGAACTCATGACAGCAAATGGTGTCGATGGGCAACTCATAAACGTCCTTCAACGACTCCTTGATGTAGTTGGCGTTGAGCACAGCCAGCGGACCCACTAGCTTCACCTGCTCACGACCCAGCGAGAGGATGTAGGCATAGGCACGCATCATCACGCCGAAGTTGCCATGATAGGGCGAAACGACGGGGAAGAATGCCTGCAAGCCTTCGCGAACGCCCACAGGACCTGCTCCAGGACCTCCACCGCCATGAGGCGTCGAGAACGTCTTGTGCAGGTTGATGTGCATCACGTCAAAGCCCATATCGCCTGGGCGACAGGCACCCAGCATGGGATTCAGGTTGGCGCCATCGTAATACATCAAGCCACCAGCATCGTGGATGAGCTTCGCAATAGCAGGAATCTGCGTCTCGAAAAGTCCCAGCGTATTGGGGTTGGTCATCATCATGGCGGCGATGGAACCGCCTTCCAATTGGACGAGACGCTCTAAGTCTGCCAGGTCTACTTGTCCGTTGGCCAAAGACTTCACCTCGACAATCTCCAAGCCACAAACGGCAGCAGAAGCCGGGTTCGTGCCATGAGCCGAGTCGGGCACGATGACCTTCTTGCGCTGCATGTCGCCACGCGAACGATGATAGTTGTCGATGGTCATCAGACCCGTCAGTTCACCATGAGCACCAGCATAGGGCTTAAAGGTGAAGTGAGCAAGACCCGTGAGTTCGCAGAGCGACTTTTCCAAGAGCGTCACCATTGCCAACGCGCCCTTTACAGTCTCAGCAGGCTGCTCGGGGTGCAGATTCTGGAACTGGGGCAGGGCAGCCATCTCCTCGTTGATCTTCGGATTGTACTTCATCGTACACGAACCCAAGGGATAGAAGCCCGTATCGACACCAAAGTTATTGTTCGACAGGTTCGTGTAGTGACGCACCACCGTCAGCTCGTCGCACTCGGGCAACTGTGCGTCTTCAGCACGCTGCATCGATGCAGGAATCTGGTAGTCACCAAAGTTATTCTTGGGCAGACTATAGCCCTTACGACCCTCCTTGGAGAGCTCGAAAATCAGGTTTCCGTACAATCGATTATTCATAGGGCTGCAATCTTTACGAGGTTATCAATTTCTTCCTTCGTACGCTTCTCGGTAACGGCAAAGAGGAAGCCATCCTCGAAACGGACACCACCCAGGATACCAGCCTCAATAAAGCGCTGATAAAGGGTATCGGCATCACCATCGTACTTCACATAGAACTCATTGAAGAAAGGCTGGTCGAAAGTCAGATGGAAACGTCCCGTCTTCGTCAGTTCTTCACACATATAATGAGCACCGGCATAAGAAAGCTGTGCAGCCTCCTTCAAGCCCTGCTTACCCATCAGCGAACAATAGATGGTCACGAAGAGTGCCATCAGCGACTGGTTCGAACAGATGTTCGACGTAGCCTTCTGACGACGGATATGCTGTTCACGGGCCTGCAGCGTCAGCACGAAGGCACGCTGATCGCGATTATCCTTCGTCATACCAACGATACGACCCGGCATCTTGCGGATGAGTTTCTCCGTGCAGCACATATAACCCACATAAGGTCCGCCAAACAGCATGGGAATGCCCAACGACTGGCCATCGCCCACAGCAATATCGGCACCCCACTCGCCTGGCGTCTTCAGCAGGGCAAGGTCGGCAGCAACACTGTCCATGATGAAGAGAGCCTTCTGCTCGTGACAGGCTTCAGCAAAACCAGTATAGTCTTCAATGATGCCAAAGACATTCGGTTGCTGCACCATCACGCCAGCCACACCATCGAGGGTTGAGAGTTGAGAGTTGAGAGTTGAGAGGTCGGTGACACCATCCTTCATGGGAATCGTCACCAGTTCGATGTCCTGATGCAGCGCATAAGTGTCGAGCACCTCACGGGTTCTGGGATTCAGCGTCTCGGAGACAAGCACCTTGTTCTGCTTTTTGCCTGCTGCAACAGCCATCATCATGGCCTCAGCAGCAGCAGTGGTACCATCGTACATCGAGGCATTCGAGATGTCCATACCCGTCAGTTCAGTCATCATCGACTGGTACTCGAAGATATAGTGCAGCGTACCTTGCGAGATTTCCGCCTGATACGGAGTATAGGAAGTCAGGAATTCGGAACGGGAAAGCAGATTGGGAATCACAGATGGCGTATAATGGTCATAAACGCCATAGCCTGCGAAACAAGTCAGCTGACTGTTCTGCGAGCCCAGTTTCTCGAACAACTGACGAACCTCCATCTCGCTCATCTCCGAGGGAATCTGATAATCACCCCGGAAACGGATATTCTCAGGAATCTGGGCATAGAGGCCATCGAGGTCTTTCACCCCAGCCTTCTCCATCATGGCCTTCAGATCCTCCTGAGTATGGGGAAAATACTTATACATTTCTTACGATTTTTCGATATTTCGATATTTTGCTATTTCGATATAACGTTATACCGTTATAACGTCATTATAACCTTATTTTTCGCAGAAAGCGGCATAAGCCTTGGCATCCATCAGGTCGTTCAGTTCAGCCTTGTCAGCGATGGACACCTTGATAATCCAATTCTCGTAAGCATCGCTGTTGATGAGTTCAGGCTGATCTTCCAAAGCCTCGTTCACCTCGACGACAACACCCGTAACAGGCGACATCAAGTCGCTGGCAGCCTTTACGCTCTCAACGGCACCAAACTCCTCACCAGCACTGACTTCATCGTCCACGTCGGGCATATCGACATATACCACATTACCCAATGCATTCTGGGCATAATCCGTAATACCAATGTAACCGAAGTCACCTTCAACACGTACATACTCATGCGACTCACTGTAATAGAGTCCTTCTAATACTTTTGCCATAATTCTTTTTGTTTTTTATTGTTTATTTCTTGTAATGTTTGTCATAGAAACGCTTCTTGCAGACGACTCCCGGGAAAGTCTTCTTGCGAATCTGAATCTCCACCTCCGTATCGAGGGCAGCATACTGCGCATCAATCAGAGCCATACAGACGCTCTTGTCCGTCGAGATGGTGTGATAGCCCGTAGTCACCTCACCAATCGTCTGTCCGTCCTTCAGTACTGCATAGCCATGACGGGGAATGGCCTTGTCCTTCAGTTCAACACCAACCAGCTTCTTGGCAGGACCCTCGGCTTTCTGCTTGGCAAGTGCTTCCTTGCCAATGAACTCGTCTTTGTCGAGTTTGACGAAAATGCCCAAGCCAGCCATGATAGGCGTAATGTCTGCCGACAGTTCATCGCCATAGAGAGGCAGTCCCACCTCAAAGCGCAGCGTATCGCGGCAACCCAGTCCGCAGGGCTTGCAGCGTCCGGAGGCAACCAGTTTGTCCCAGCATTCATTAATATAAATAGGTGAAGCGTAAATCTCGAAGCCATCCTCGCCCGTATAACCAGTACGACTTACAATGACGTCGCCAATCTGCTTGAAAGTGTAGAACGTCAGTTCTGCACAAGGGATTCCAAGTACTTCCTGCATGACAGCCTCAGCATCAGGACCTTGCACAGCCAGCTCGCCATACGCATCGCTTTGGTGCTCGAGCACGACATCATAACCCTTAGCCTGTTCCTGTATCCATGCCCAGTCCTTATCGATATTGGCAGCATTGATAACGAGGAAGAAACGGTCGTCAGCCATCTTATAGACCAACAAGTCGTCGACTACGCCGCCATCCTCGTAGCACATCATGCCATACAGGATTTTCCCATTGGGCATTCCAACCACATTATTCGTAAAGATGTGGTTGACATAGCGCTCTGCATCACTGCCACTGATGAGCACCTCGCCCATGTGGCTGACGTCGAACACACCACAGGCCTGGCGCACAGCTTGGTGTTCGTCTACGATACCACTATACTGAATAGGCATGTCGAACCCTCCGAAGGGCGACATCAGCGCTCCCAGCGCCACGTGTTTGTCATAGAGACAGGTACGTTTGTTATTGTTTTGTTCCATGATCTGTTTATTATAATAAATTGATAAATTCTTCTTTTAAGTATGTCTGTTCTATCTTCTCTATTTCCGCCACTTGCGCAAGCGTCAGCATGAGCTCATCATCGCAGAGCGTATCACGAATCAAGGCTTTCACCTCCTCTAAGCTTAGTGATGTATAATCTTTCAGCAAAGTGATGCGCTGACGAACACTCTGAATACCTTTCTCCTGCAGTTTTTCAGCACTTGGGGTGATGGCGTGGAGCATGTAATCCATATTCGTATCGTAGAGCATGGTGCTGTGGACGATGCTTCGACCCGGCAACTGATAGAATGCCGTACCACACACTTTCCGGTCACCAATCAGAATGTCGTTACGACTCGTGCCCGTTGCCTCGATACCCATCTTACGCAACACCAGCAAAATCATTTGCACGAACCTGTTAAACGTTAAACCCACTTGATAACCATCGCTGATATACGACAACATTACATTATCCATATCAGCATAGACACACCCTCCCCCACTCTTCCTGCGGTACATCTGAATGTGGTGCGAACGACAGAAATCCTGGTTTACTTCATTCTCTATCAGCTGGTTACGCCCAAAGATAACGCTAGGCTCTACCTGCCACATAAAGAAATAGTCTGCAGGAGCCATTTGGCGCGCCACATACTCTTCCAGAGCCAGATAAAACGAAAGCCTTCGAACTTCGTTGTCGGGTAATGAGACGTAAATCATTGCGATTTTAGTTATTTCCCTGCAAAGATATAAAGAAAATATGCAAAAACCAAGAAAAAGCCATAATTATTTTGTAAAAATAAAAAAGACCGCTTTTTATTTTGTACTTTGCTCGCTTATTCGTACCTTTCACCCATGGTGAATGTACTTTCGCTCGAAAGTGCAAAAAAAAAGTATTTTTATTTTGTACTTTGCTCGCTTATTCGTACCTTTGCACATAAAATACGAACTAACGTGGAACTATTAAAGGAAATTAAATACCCTGAGGACCTGCGGAAACTAACGGTCGACGAACTGCCCGAAATCTGTCGGGAGCTTCGCGAAGACATTGTCAAGGAACTTTCCGTCAATCCCGGACACCTGGCTTCAAGCTTGGGCGCCACCGAGATTACGGTAGCCTTACACTACGTCTACAATACGCCCTATGACCGCATCGTCTGGGATGTGGGCCACCAGGCCTACGGACACAAAATATTGACAGGTCGCCGTGAGCAGTTCAACACCAACCGCAAACTGGGCGGCATCCGTCCTTTCCCCTCACCGGAAGAGAGCGAGTACGACACCTTCATGTGCGGCCATGCCTCGAACAGCATCTCGGCAGCCTTAGGAATGGCCATTGCCGCCAAGGGCACAGACCGGAAAGTCGTTGCTGTCATTGGCGATGGAGCCATGTCGGGCGGACTGGCCTACGAGGGCCTTAACAACGTATCAACAACGGACAATGATATCCTGATTATCCTCAACGACAACAACATGTCCATCGACCGTGCTGTCGGAGGTATGCAGGAATATCTGCTGTCGCTCAGCACCAACGAGACCTATAACGCAGTGCGTTTCAAGGTGACCAGTTGGCTGCACAAACGGGGCTTGTTTGAAGACGACCGCCGCAGAGGTTTTATCCGTCTGATGAATGCCTTCAAATCGGCCATCTCGCACCAGCAGAACGTGTTCGAAGGAATGGACATCCGCTACTTCGGGCCCTTCAACGGCCACGATGTAAAGGAGTTGGTACGCATCTTACGACAGCTGAAGGGTATGAAAGGTCCCAAATTGCTCCATCTGCACACTCAGAAAGGGCATGGCTATGCCCCTGCCGAGAAGGATGTCACCATCTGGCATGCCCCTGGTAAGTTCAATGTCGAAACAGGCGAACGACAGGTGAAGGACGAATCCAATAAGCCTCCTCGGTTCCAGGACGTCTTTGGCGAGACACTACTGGAATTGGCCAAACAGAACGAGAAGATTATCGGTGTCACACCTGCCATGCCTACTGGCTGTTCGATGAACATCATGATGCACGAAATGCCTGAGCGCACCTTCGACGTAGGCATTGCCGAAGGACATGCCGTCACCTTCTCCGGAGGTATGGCCAAAGAGGGATTGTTGCCATTCTGCAACATCTACAGTGCTTTTGCCCAGCGTGCTTTCGACAACATCATTCACGACCTGGCCATCCTGAAACTCAACGTGGTATTGTGCTTGGACCGAGCTGGACTCGTGGGCGAAGACGGCCCCACTCATCATGGAGCTTTCGATCTGGCAGCTCTGCGCCCCATTCCCAATCTTACCATCGCTGCTCCAATGGACGAGCACGAGTTGCGCCGCATGATGTACACAGCACAACTTCCCGACAAGGGCCCCTTCGTCATTCGCTATCCACGAGGCTGTGGCTCACTGGTCGATTGGCGTTGCCCGTTAGAAGAAATTCCTGTCGGCAAGGGACGTCGTCTGCGCGACGGCAATGATTTGGCTATCATTACCCTCGGTCCCATTGGCACTCAGGCAGCCGCAGCCATCGAAGAATGTTCCGTTTGCGGCGACTCAGTCGCAACAAACAAGACCATCGCCCACTATGACCTGCGCTTCCTGAAACCCCTCGATGAAGACCTCCTGCACGAAATCGGCAAGAAATTCACAAAGATTATCACCGTCGAGGACGGCGTACGCAATGGCGGCATGGGCTCTGCCGTTTTAGAGTGGATGAGCGATCACGGCTATCAACCCGTCGTTCGTCGCCTCGGACTGCCCGACCATTTCGTTGAACACGGAAAAGTCTCTGAGTTACAGGCTATTGTGGGCATCGACAAGGAAAGTATCAAGAAAGAGATAGAAAGCATATGAAGATTATCATTGCAGGGGCAGGAGCCGTAGGTACACACTTGGCTAAGCTGTTTTCACGCGACCATCAGAACTGCGTATTGATTGACGAGGACGCCTCCAGACTGGGCGACCTCGACAACCGCTACGATATCATGACCCTGCAAGGGCGCACCACCAGCATCAACACCATGAAGGATGCCGGAGTGGAACATGCCGACCTTTTCGTTGGTGTCACGCCCGATGAGAGCCGCAACATGACTGCCTGTATGATTGCCCATGCTTTGGGTGCCAAGAAAACGGTAGCTCGCATCGACAACTTCGAATACCTCGACCCAGCACGCAAGGAGTTTTTCAACCAAATGGGCATCGATTCGCTTATCTTCCCGGAAGTCTTGGCAGCAGCCGATATCACCAACGGACTCAAGATGTCGTGGGTACGTCAGCGCTGGGACGTTCATGGCGGCGACCTCGTCATGCTGGGCATCAAGTTACGCGAAACCTGCGAAATACTGAACCAACCCTTACGCGAGCTCTGCGGACCAGACGATCCCTACCACATTGTAGCCATCAAGCGCAAGGGCGAGACGCTCATCCCTGGTGGTAACGATGTTCTTGAGGTCAACGATCTGGCCTACTTCATGACCACCCGCGAGTATATTCCCTACATCCGCCAGATTTCTGGCAAGGAACACTATGCCGATGTTAAGAACGTCATCATCATGGGAGGCGGGCGAACGGCTGTCCGTCTGGCAAAGGTGGCTCCCGACTACATGGACTTGAAGATTATCGAGATAGACGAAAACCGTTGCGAACGCCTCAATGCAAAACTCGCTGACCTCGATGTCATGGTGATTCACGGCGATGCACGCGATATAGGACTGCTGCAGGAGGAAGGCATCCAGAACACGCAGGCCTTCGTGGCGCTGACGGGTAATGCCGAAACCAATATCCTGGCCTGTCTGACGGCCAAGCGACTGGGCGTACGTAAGACAGTGGCGATGGTCGAGAATCTCGATTATGTGGAGATGGCCGAAAGTCTCGACATAGGAACCATTATCAACAAGAAAACCTTGGCAGCCAGCCATATCTACCAGATGATGCTCGATGCTGACGTATCGAATGTTCGTTCGCTGATGCTCGTCGATGCCGATGTTGCCGAGTTCACAGCTGCCGAGGGTTCGAAGGTCACTAAGAAACCTGTGAAGGACTTAGGTCTGCCGACAGGAGCTACCATTGGTGGACTGGTACACGACGGACAAGGCATCCTCGTCAATGGTAACACACGCATCGCGGCTGGCGATACCGTCATGGTGTTCTGCCACGAACAGAATCTGAAGAAAATTGAGAAATACTTCCGCAAGGACACTCTATGGTAAACTTCTCGTTGGTATATAAGATTATCGGCTCGCTGCTTTTCCTGCTGGGGACTATGCTGGGCATCTGCGTAGGAGTATCGGCCTACTATCAGGAGGACGACCTGTTGTCGTTTCTCATTGCAGCTATCCTCACCATCAGCGCAGGCTTCATCTTCAAATACCTGGGAAGAAACGCCAACAACAATCTGAGTCGACGCGACAGCTATTTCCTCGTCACCTCGGCATGGATTGTCTTCTCGCTGTTTGGCATGCTACCCTTCCTCATTGGAGGATTCATTCCTAACGTGACCGATGCTTTCTTCGAAACCATGTCGGGATTCACCACCACGGGAGCTACTATCCTTGATAACGTGGAACGCCTGCCCCATGGCATCCTTTACTGGCGAACACAGACTCAGTGGATAGGTGGTTTGGGAATCGTCTTCTTTACCATTGCCATTCTGCCATCTATGGTGGGCAGCGGAAGCGTGAAGGTGTTCTCTGCCGAGGCTACGGGACCTATGCGTTCGAAGATGCACCCACGACTGTCAACGATGGCCAAATGGATATGGACCGTCTATCTGGGACTGACACTGGCATGTATCATTTCATTCTATCTTTGTGGCATGGATTGGTTCGACAGTATCAACTACGCCATGACAACCACTGCCACAGGAGGTTTCTCTACCCATAACGACAGCACGGCTTATTTCCAATCGCCAGCCATCGACTATGTCTGTGTGCTCTACCAGTTCCTGGCAGGTATCAACTTCGCCATGCTCTACATGGCTATCTTCAAGCTGAAAATCGTCGAACTATTCAAGAGTTCCGAATTCAAACTCTATCTCTTCCTCGTTACGGTAGCCACATTATTTATCTGCTACCTGTTGGTATCGCGCAATGGATACGAATTGGAGCTCGCCTTCCGTTCGGCATTATTCCAAGTGGTATCCTTCATGACGACCACAGGACTTTTCAACGACGACGTGGCGCAATGGCCTCACATCACATGGGTCATCTTGGGCTGTCTAATGTTCATCGGAGCTTGTTCCGGCTCTACGACGGGTGGTTTCAAATGCATTCGTGGCGTGATGGTGTTCAAGGTGCTGCGCAACGAGTTCCGTAAGATTCTGCATCCTAACGCCGTATTGCCCGTGAAGATTAACGGCCAGACTGTATCCCAGCAGAAGCTGTCTACCCTATTGGCATTTTTTGCCATCTTCAGCATCATGGTACTCATTTCAGCCACTATCATGATTGTCTCTGGCATCGACAACACCAACGCCATTGCCATTGCTCTGAGCTGTATGAGTAATGTGGGCCCCTCGCTAAGCACGGAGGTCGGTCCTTCCATGACATGGAGCGAAATGCCGGACTACATCAAGTGGACATGTTCGTTTCTCATGCTCGTAGGACGTCTCGAAATCATGTCAGTCCTCGTGCTCTTCACACGTGCTTTCTGGAAAGAAAATTAACAACTACTATGAATTATTATAAGTTTACACCCCTGCCCAAGACACTCATTTGGGGCACAGAAAGCTGGCAAATCTCTGGAGTTGCCGGCAGCGAGACATTATGTTCAGTAAGTGGTGATGCTAACACTACAAAAACCATCAACGACCTGGTAAGCGAACAAAAAGCTGCCCTGCTGGGCGAAGCCAACTACCAGCGCTTTGGCAACGAGTTTCCGCTACTCATCAAGTTCATTGACGCCCACCGCGATCTGAGCATCCAGGTACACCCAACAGACGAGATTGCCCGTCGTCAGGGCAAGCCTCGCGGAAAAACAGAGATGTGGTACGTCCTCGACTCTGAACCCTGTGCCAGTCTCTACAACGGTCTGAAGCAACAGATTACCCCCGAACAATACAAGGCGATGGTTGAAAACAAGACCATTTGCGATGCTTTAGCCAAATACGCTGTCAAGGACGGCGACTGTTTCTTCATTCCTGCCGGACGCATCCATGCCATTCTCAACGGCTGCTATCTGGTGGAAATCCAACAGACCTCTGATGTCACCTACCGCATCTACGACTACGATCGTCTTGACAAGGACGGCAAACCCCGCCAGCTGCACATCAAGGAAGCCGCCGAATCGATTGACTACACGGTGCTTTCCGACTATCAGACACATTATACGCCACGACTGAATGAGAGTGTATCGCTTGTCGAGTGTCCCTATTTTAATACCGCCGTATACGATTTGACCGAGCCTATGGAGATAGACTACTCCGAGCTCGACTCGTTCGTTGTGCTGATTGGTCTGAAGGGAGAATGCACGCTGACCATCGATGGTGAGGAAGTCACCTTCCATGCTGGCGAGAGCATCTTGATTCCCGCCACAGCAAAAGAGGTACGTACAGAGGGTACTATGAAGTTTCTGGAGACTTACGTGCTGTCGTAAAATACTGCTCCACATCCTGCTGTATATGCTGGAAATGGGGCGACAGCTGGTAACCCGCGTTCTTTTTCAATGTCTGCTTGATGTCAGGCAACGAGTGTTCGTAGCACGACATCTCGTTTTGTCGTTGCATATGGTGTCGGGCAGTACTATTTATCTCGTCCTGACGTTCCTGGCGCAGACGGTTACATACCTTATTTAATATAGGTACAACGACATTATCAAATAGGTGATGGCCCTGTATGTAGAGGTAAGTCGTTTGCGGTGTGACGCCCAATTCCTTGATGCTATCTTTGGTTTCCAGATATGCTTCCTTATTGTCAGGATATTCTTGCTGCAACTGGTGCACCTTGCTATTTACCTTCCTTCGCAGATGGTCTATAGACTTCTGAGGATCCATCACGTTAACGTGTCCCGGATCGGCCACGCGGTTGAAATCCTGTAGCGAAAAGCGGTTGTGATTCCCCGTGCGGTAGGCCCACACCGACCAGACAAACAACGGGAAGATAGCTTCAGAATACTGCTGCATGAAGTCCACGAAGTCGAACAGGCGATGGTCGTTTAGCGTCACAGCCACACAAACGTCATGCAACGATGGAGCATAGCACTGCAGGTTCTCGATGGCATAGGCATAGGTATGGAACACATAAGGACTCTCGAGCACCTTCTGCGACTGAGCCGTAACACCCTGCAACATATAGTCGTAGTCGGCATCTACACAAGCTATCATGTCCGGACCAATTCGTTCGCCTACGAAATTCATCAGCACCGACTTCTTTCCTCGCTCCAGCTTCTTATGCGAGGGCAACATGACCTCGAAGTAGCGCCGTTCGTTCTCGAAGCGCGTCAATACCGTCCGCCAAAAGTATATATCGTCATAGCTCTCGACGTAGGCAACTATCCTACGACGGGCCGACTTCGAGGTCAGTCCGTTCGCCGCCTCAAAATACCGGCTATTGAGATTATCTTTCAGTCTACTAGGCATGCAAAGAAATCATAATTACTAATTACTCATTACTAATTAATAATTAAACTGTAATATCGCTCACCTCCGTCACGCTGTCCACCCAGCCGTTCATAATCACTGCTGGCGAATGTGTCGTCAG
Source organism: uncultured Prevotellaceae bacterium (assembly GCA_946188395.1). Classification (GTDB taxonomy): domain Bacteria; phylum Bacteroidota; class Bacteroidia; order Bacteroidales; family Bacteroidaceae; genus Prevotella. The sequence continues at coordinate 84,204 of CAMHUU010000005.1, forward strand.
AATAATCTGTACGTTGGGATTCAGCTCCACGATGAGATCAATGAGTCGTTTCTGCCACTCGATATGTAGGCTTACCTCGGGTTCGTCCATGAAGAGCACATACGGCTGTGCGTCCTCTACCAATACCGTCAGCAAGATGGCCAGCATCTGTTTTTCACCACTCGACAACTGGTAGGGCACCAGTGTTTCGCCAATCTGCGAGAAACGGATTTCGTTCTCCGTGCGGACAATCTTCTTGCCCGTCTCTGAAAACAAGTCATCTACCATGTCTTGAAAACGTGCCTTCGATTGTGACAGTTGCTGAGCCGCATCAGTATTACCCTGCTGCAGTTCAGCAATGATGCGGTTGCCGATGTTCACCTGATAGTCCAGATACTTTCGTTGTAGATGGTAAAGCTGAAAGTCCAATGCAGACCGGATGCGTGTGTCCACCATATTCAGCGTCTCGTTGTCCAGCATGGGAGAGTCCAGCGAACGGATGATGTCAAAACGCACGTGGGTAGCATCTTCCGGCTCCGCAGTGATATGCACGCCTTTCAGCAGGTGGTTCACCAAGTCACCATTCGTACAGATGCTTTTAAACACCTTATTTAATATCGTACTCTTACCCACGCCATTGATACCGCTTAGAATATTTACATGAGGGTCCAGCTGCCACAGAATATGCTTTTTGCCGCTCCACAACGAGTCGATTTCTATCTGTTTAATGTAGTCTGCATACTTCATAGTCGTAAGTTTTGGTGCAAAGATACAAAATAATTCATAATTCATAATGCATAATTCATAATTATTTTTTATTTTTGCACCCATGAAAGATAATAAAGCGCTCATTGCGCACTTAAGTATGTTCGGAGCCTGTGCCGGATGGGGGCTGATGGCTCCCGTGGGCAAAGATGCCATGACACATGGCTTCGACGGCATCACGATGGTAACCTTCCGCGTGGTGGGTGCCTGCCTGCTGTTTTGGATAGCATCGCTGTTTGCTCCCAAGGAACACGTCCCAATGAGAGACAAACTGATGTTTATCGGAGCAGGTCTGTTCGGACTGCTGTGCAACCAGTGCTGCTACACCATCGGACTGAGCATCACGTCGCCCATCAATGCATCGATAGTCACCACCTCGATGCCTATCTTCGCCATGCTGTTGGCTGCTCTTATCCTGAAAGAGCCTATCACAGGCAAGAAAGCATTGGGTGTGTTGATGGGGTGCTCGGGAGCACTGATACTGATTCTGACAAGTGCGGCGCACAGCAGCGACAAGGTGGGCGACATCCGTGGCGACCTGCTTTGCCTGTTTGCACAGTTCTCGTTTGCCCTGTATCTGTCGCTGTTCAATCCACTAATCCGCCGCTATAACGTGTTCACCATCAATAAGTATATGTTCTCGTGGGCCACACTCATGCTGCTGCCCTTTACGTTCAGTCACGTCAGTGGGGTGTTGGCCAGACCAATACCTACAACAACATGGTGGGAAGTGGCCTATGTAGTGGGCATCGGGACCTTCTTCGGCTATATTCTGACAATGATTGGCCAGCGCACGCTACGGCCTACGGTAGTCAGCGTCTATAACTACGTGCAGCCCATCGTCTCAGTGGCGGCATCACTGCTGATGGGTATCGGCATTCTGAAGCCAACACACGCTTTAGCTGTAGTGCTGGTGTTCAGCGGTGTCTGGCTGGTGACAAAGTCAAAGTCCAGACGCGATATGGAGGCAGAAAAAGAAAAGGTGACCGATTAATATCGGTCACCTTCTTCTTTATTCCAAAAATCCATTAGGAATATCTCGAAGACCAGTGTACTATAAGCAGGAATCACACCCGATTCGGTGGTACCATAGCCCAACTGGTATGGTATCGTCACAATCCACCCCTCTCCGCGGTGCATGTGCTGCAAGGCCGTAGAGAAACCGGGAAGGATGCTTCCACTGACCTTGAAACGGGAAGGAACGTCGACAGCAAGATTAAAATTGTCCGTAGACATATAACTTCGGTCAAATTCGTAGCCCTCCGGATAATGAGGCGAAGGAATCAGTCGACCGCGATAGTGAACGGCCACAGAGTCTGTATACGCCGGAGTATTGTCAGTCCACAGTAATTCGGTCTTCGCGACTTTCTCAACCAAGATGCAATTGGTCGGAGCTATCAATTCAAGAAGAGTTTCACTGGGCATCGACCAAGCAGGAATAACCACCTTAGAGGAAGTCTCTCCCTTAGTCTGATATTCCAGCAAGTAGCTATTATATTTCTCCAGAAAATAGCTCTCGTTCTTGTTTTGCCAGTTTTCGAACTCCGCACTGGTTTCATCGCTCTCACTGCACGACACCATGCCGAACAGTGAGAGACCAATGAATAGATATTGCTTGATGTTCATTTTGATGATTTACTGCAGTTTCTTCAGTAAGGATGCAATGCTTACCTTGTCCTCGATGATTGAGTTGAGATCGCTGATCTTCACACGCTCCTGCTCCATGGTGTCACGGAAACGCAGGGTGACGCAACCATCCGTCAGGGTATCGTGGTCAACGGTTACGCAATATGGCGTACCAATGGCGTCCTGACGACGATAACGCTTACCGATACTGTCCTTCTCGTCATACTGGCAATTGAAGTGGAACTTCAGCTGGTCGATGATCTCGCGAGCCTTCTCGGGCAGACCGTCCTTCTTTACCAGCGGCATCACAGCACACTTCACTGGAGCCAGGGCTGCGGGCAACTTCAGCACTACGCGAGTCTCACCGTTCTCCAGTTTCTCCTCCTCGTAAGCGTGACACATAATGCTCAAGAACATACGGTCAACACCAATAGAGGTCTCAATCACATACGGAGTATAGCTCTCGTTGGTCTGAGGATCGAAGTACTTAATCGACTTGCCAGAATACTTCTCGTGCTGCGAAAGGTCGAAGTTCGTACGAGAGTGGATACCCTCCACCTCCTTGAAGCCGAACGGCATCTTGAACTCGATATCTGTAGCTGCATTAGCATAGTGAGCCAGTTTGTCGTGGTCGTGGAAACGATAGTTCTCAGCACCAAAGCCCAGTGCCTGGTGCCACTTCATACGGGTCTCCTTCCACTTGGGGAACCACTCCAGCTCTGTTCCTGGCTGTACGAAGAACTGCATCTCCATCTGCTCAAACTCGCGCATACGGAAGATAAACTGACGAGCCACAATCTCGTTACGGAACGCCTTACCAATCTGGGCAATACCGAAAGGAATCTTCATACGACCAGTCTTCTGCACGTTCAGGTAGTTCACGAAGATACCCTGAGCGGTCTCCGGACGCAGGTAAATCTTCATAGAAGCATCTGCGCTGGCACCCATCTCGGTAGAGAACATCAGGTTGAACTGACGAACGTCGGTCCAGTTGCGAGTACCACTAATGGGGCAGACAATCTCCTCGTCGAGGATAATCTGCTTGAGTTCCTCGAGATCTGGGCCCTGCATGGCAGCAGCGTAGCGGGCATGCAGTGCGTCGCGCTTCTCCTTGGTCTCCTTCACGCGCTCAGAAGTCTCCAGATACTTAGCCTCGTCGAACGAGTCGCCAAAACGCTTGCGAGCCTTCTCTACTTCCTTTTGGATCTTCTCGTCGTACTTGGCAATCTGATCCTCGATCAGCACGTCAGCACGATAACGCTTCTTCGAGTCGCGGTTGTCGATGAGGGGATCGTTGAAGGCATCTACGTGTCCTGAAGCCTTCCATATCGTCGGGTGCATAAAGATGGCGCTATCGATACCCACGATATTCTCGTGGAGCATCGTCATGGCTTTCCACCAGTACTGCTTAATATTATTCTTCAACTCAACACCGTTCTGACCATAGTCGTAAACAGCGCCTAAACCATCGTAAATCTCACTGCTGGGGAACACAAAACCATACTCCTTACAGTGGCTCACGATTTTCTTAAAAACATCTTCTTGTGCCATATTTATAAACTTTAATCTCTAAACTCTAAACTTTAAACTCTAAACAAAAAATTGATTTTGGGTGCAAAGGTACGAAATTCAAAAGAGAAAACGGCAGAATTATCATTTTTTATTATTTTGGGGCATTACTTGATGTTGTCAATAATACCTCAATCGAAAAAAAAGCGCTAGAGAAAAATTACAAAAAATTTGGTTTTCTCCTCACTTATTCGTATCTTTGTCCCGCAGATTGGACTTAATACTATCAATTCATATGGCTAAAGCAATTAAAACAATGGCGATGCTGGCCGTCGCTGGACTTGCAATCCTAAGTGCTTGCACGCAGAAGAAGGGTGACGATGTCACGCTTCAGGTAAATACCCAGTATGGAATCCTCGAAGGTTTCGAGGAGGACGGAGTGAAGAAATTCTTAGGCGTACCGTTTGCCCAGGCTCCTGTCGGCGAACTCCGCTGGAAGGCTCCCCAAACCCTGCAGCCATGGGAGGGCGTGCGCGAGGCTAAGGCCTTTGGTGCCGACCCCATGCAACTCGACATCTTCGGCGATATGGCGTTCCGAGGTGCCGGACGCAGCGAGGACTGCCTCTATCTGAATATCTGGACCACAGCAGCCACTACGGCCGACAACCTGCCTGTACTGATCTATTTCAATGGCGGTGGACTCATGGCTGGCTCGGGTAGCGAACCACGCTACGACGGTTCTGCGATGGCCAAACAGGGTGTCATCGGTGTGACGGCGAACTACCGTGAAGGTGTGTTCGGATACTTTGCACACCCGGAGCTCACAGCAGCTTCCGACTATAAGGGCAGCGGCAACTACGGTTTCCTCGACCAGGTAGCTGCCATCAAGTGGGTGAAGGAAAATATTGCAGCCTTTGGCGGCGATCCTAACCGTATTACCATCGTGGGCGAATCGGCTGGCTCGTTCTCGGTGTCGCTACTGATGTGTTCACCGCTCTCAAAGGACCTTATCGCAGGAGCGATGCTCTCATCAGGTGCTGAGGTAATGCCAAATAAGCCTGCCACATTGGCTGAGGCCGAAGCGGCAGGTATCGACGCACTGAAGGGAGCAGGCATTGCCAGCCTGGCCGATGCAATGGCCCTTAGTGCCGACTCACTGCAAAAAGTACTCCCTCCAAGAGGCATGTCAAGGGTTGTCATCGACGGCTACTTTATGAAAGAGAGTGCCGACAATGTGTTTGAGAAGAACGAACAGGCTCAGGTGCCCTTGCTGGCAGGTTGGAACTCGTTAGAGGGTCATCCCGCCCAGGCTCTGCAGGGGCAGGCTCCCACGCTTGCAAACTTCAAGAACGCCATGAAGTCTCAGTTTGGCGATATGACTGACGATATTTTCACAGCCTATGGCATCACCACCGATGAAGACGTCTTGAACCAAAAAGGTTTCGACCTCGTCTCAGACCTCTTCACAGGCTTCCCCACATGGAAGGTGTGCGACTATCATGCTAAATCGGGGCTGCCCGTCTACCGCTATCACTACATGCATCCGCGCCCCCAAGTGTCAGCCAAGATGGGTGACAAGACCGGTGCTCTGGCCGGTGGTGTCCGCGAAAAGACCGAGGAAGAGAAGAAGGCCGCAGCCACGCAGCCAGCCATCGCTCCTGGTGCCGTACACTCTGCAGACATCGAATATGCCATGGGTACGCTTGACACCAACGAATACTACGACTGGCAGCAGGAGGACTACGACATTTCCAAACTGTTCCTCACCTACTATGCCAACTTCTGTAAGACGGGCAATCCTAATGGCGAAGGCCTTCCCGAGTGGACCGTCATTACCAAGGATAACCTCGACAACGCTCCCGTCATGAAGATTGATGTCGAGTCGAAGGAGGTGGCTTCCCCCGAGCGCGAGAATGCCTTCCGCACACTCGAGAAATTCTACAGAAGCAAGAAATAATAACAAAATTCCAATAACCACTATCAATGGACGACGAAACAAGAGACGACATGACAGACATAGAGGGTTCCGAGAATGCAGAATTTACCGATTCTGCAGAAGGGCACTCTGACTATAAACCCGTAAACCGCTTCGATGCTGCCGCCGTGCATCATCTGAGCGGTATGTATCAGAACTGGTTCCTCGACTATGCCAGCTATACCATTCTCGATCGTGCCGTGCCACATATCGAAGATGGCCTGAAACCCGTGCAGCGACGCATCCTGCACTCCATGAAGCGCATGGACGACGGGCGATACAACAAGGTGGCGAACATTGTGGGACACACGATGCAGTTCCACCCCCATGGCGATGCCTCGATAGGCGACGCTCTGGTGCAGATGGGTCAGAAGGACCTGCTCATCGACACCCAGGGCAATTGGGGCAACATCCTCACAGGCAACAAGGCAGCAGCGCCTCGTTACATCGAGGCCCGCCTGTCCAAGTTTGCCTTGGACACCGTGTTCAATCCCAAGACCACCGAATGGCAGATGTCATACGACGGACGCAACAAGGAGCCCATCACCCTGCCCGTCAAGTATCCGCTCCTGCTGGCTCAGGGCGCCGAAGGTATCGCCGTAGGACTGTCGACTAAGGTGCTACCCCACAACTTTGTGGAAATTTGCGATGCGGCCATAGCCTACCTGCACGACGAGGAGTTCCACCTCTACCCTGATTTCCCCACTGGAGGCTCGATAGACGTATCGAAATACAACGACGGACAGCGCGGCGGTGTGCTGAAGGTGCGTGCCAAGATCGAGAAACTCGACCCGAAGACGCTGGTCATCCGCGAGATTCCATTCTCGAAGACAACCGAAACGCTTATCGACTCCATACTGAAAGCCATCGACAAAGGTAAAATCAAGGCACGCCATGTGGAGGACCTGACAGCGGCCAAAGTCGAGATACAGGTACAGCTGGCACCCGGTGTATCTTCAGATAAGACGCTCGATGCCCTCTATGCCTTCTCGGACTGCGAAATCAACATCTCGCCCAACTGCTGCGTCATCGAGGACAACAAACCGCAGTTCCTCACCATCAGCGATGTGCTGCGCCATTCGGTAGACCGCACGAAAGATCTCATCCGTCAGGAACTGGAAATCCGTAAGGGCGAACTGCTCGAGCAGCTGCACTTCTATTCGCTGGAGAAGATTTTCATCGAGGAGCGCATCTATAAGGACAAAAAATTCGAACAGGCTCCTGACATCGACAGTGTCTGCGAACATATTGACGACCGACTGACGCCTTATTATCCGCAGATGGTGCGCGAGGTCACCAAGGACGACATCCTGAAACTGCTGGAAATCAAGATGCAGCGCATCCTGAAATTCAACAAGGACAAGGCCGAGGAGCTCATGGCTCGCATCAAGGCGGAAATCGAGGAGATTGACCGCGACCTGAACAACCTCGTAGAGGTGACGGCCGAGTGGTTCCAGTTCCTCAAAGACAAGTATGGCAACGACCATCCGCGACTGACGGAAATCCGCAACTTCGACACCATCGAGGCTACGAAGGTGGTCGAGGCCAACCAGAAACTCTACATCAATCGTCAGGACGGCTTCATCGGCACAGGTCTGAAGAAGGACGAGTTTGTGTGCAACTGCTCGGACATCGACGACATCATCATCTTCTATAAGGATGGTAAGTTCAAGGTGGTCCGTGTGGCTGACAAGCTGTTTGTAGGCAAGAACGTCATGTGGCTGGGAGTCTTCAAGAAGAACGACCAGCGCACCATCTATAATGCTGTCTATCGCGACGGACGCAAGGGATTCTACTATATCAAGCGTTTCAATGTCTCGGCCATCACACGCGATCGCGAATACGACATCACGGCAGGCACCGAGGGCTCACGTGTCCTGTACTTCACGGCCAATCCCAATGGTGAGGCAGAAGTCATCAAGGTAACCCTCGACCCAGCACCCAAGCTGAAGCGCATCTTCTTCGATAAAGACTTCTCGGAGGTGCTCATCAAGGGACGTGCCGCCAAGGGTAACCTGCTTACCAAGTTCCAGGTACACCGCATCGGACTGAAGAGTCACGGACACTCCACGCTGGGAGGCCGCAAGGTGTGGTACGACCCCGATGTCAACCGTCTGAACTACGATGAACACGGACAACTGCTGGGCGAATTCAACGATGGCGACCAGATTCTGGTTATCCTCAAGAATGCAGACTACTATCTGGCGGGCTTCGATGCCAACGTACACTTCGAGGACAACATCGACCGTCTGGAGAAATACGAGCCGGAAAAGGTGTGGAGTTGTGTGCTCTACGATGCCGATAATCAGGGCTATCCCTATATCAAGCGTTTTGTCATGGAGGCTTCCAAGCGCAAACAGAACTATCTGGGCGAGAATGAGAACTCACAGCAAATCCTGCTGACGGATACCTATTATCCACGCCTGCTGGTAACCTACGGTGGCAACGATGCCTTCCGCGGATCGGAGGAAATCGATGTCGAACAGTTCATCGCTGTCAAGGGCTTCAAGGCAAAGGGCAAGCGACTGACTACCTGGCAAATTGAGAGCATCATCGAACTCGAGCCTACCCGCTTCCCAGAACCTGACACCCCTACCGACCCTACTGAAGAATCGGAAGAAGAAGACCTCGACCCTGATGCCGGCAAAAGCCAGCAGCAGGTTCTCGACGAACTGACCGGACAACTCAGCCTATTCCCCGAAGAATAGCGGCCTTCGGCCTAAATACAAAATATGAAATATAAAATAATGAGTAGATTGAAAAATAAAAGAACGCTGACGCTCAAAGGGTGCCGCTGTTATTTATTTTTTATTTTTTATTTTTTATTTAGCCCCATAGGGGCGCAAAAGGTCGTCACCCGCAGCACGATGATTGGCGCAGGAGTCTCCAATGTCCTCGACACCTATCTCTCGCAGGAACACTTCAAGGGGCCAGGGTTCTCGTTCCTCTCCACCATCGAGCGGCAGCGTACAGGCAATCGCTGGTCTACACTCATGGAGCACGAAGCCAACATCTCCAGCGTCAAGGACCGCCCTAAGTCGAAACACGAACTCGAGGGAGCCTACAACTTCTATTGGGGCAAGCTATACAGCTGGCAGTTCATGGACAACAGGCTGCGATTACAAGCCGGAGGACTGCTGAACGCCTCATTGGGCGTCATCTACAACACCTCCAACTCAAACAATCCTGCACAGGCCCGGGCACATCTGAACCTCATGCCAACGGGAACGGCTGCTTACCGCTTCCAGCTCTTCAATCGAACCCTTGTAGCACGTTACGAACTCAGCCTGCCCCTGGCGGGTATCATGTTCTCACCCAACTACGGACAGTCGTACTACGAGATTTTCTCGCGGGGCAACTACGACCACAATGTCGTACCCACCACCTTCGTATCCGCACCCGAGTGGCGCCACATGCTGACCATCGACATCCCAGTCAACAATCGTCATTCGTCATTCAACATTCGCATAGGCTACTTAGGTAATATGCAACAGGCCAAGGTCAACAACCTGCGCCAGCACATCTACACCCACCGCATCCTCGTCGGTATTACCAAGCGTTTCTCCATCACCCCCCACGCCCTATGAAAAATCTGCTACATCCCCTACCCGACCTACGTCACCTACTCTACCTACTCTGCTTCTGCCTTTTCCCCATTTCGTGCGTTGACGAAGTCGAGCACGACAATACCCCCGAGGGCAATTTCGAATCGCTCTGGCAAATCATCGACGAGCACTACTGCTTCTTCGACTACAAGCAACACGAATACGGACTCGACTGGAATGCCGTATACAATAAATACAAGGTACGCGTCAGCAACCACATGACAACCGTACAGCTTTTCGAGGTACTGACCGACATGCTCGCTGAATTGCGCGACGGACACGTCAACCTGAACAGTTCGATGGACTACGGACGCTACTGGACGTGGCATGAGGCTTATCCGCAAAACTTCAGCGACAGCCTGCAGCGGCGCTATCTGGGCACGGACTACAAGATTGCCGCAGGACTGAAATACCGCGTGCTCGACGACAATATCGGCTACATACGCTACGAGTCATTCCTGCAAGGCGTGGGAGAAGGAAACTTGGACGAGTGCCTCTCCTACCTGGCACTCTGTCGCGGACTCATCATCGACATCCGTAACAATGGCGGAGGCGACCTGACAAATGCCGAGAAACTGGCTGGGCGCTTCGTACACGAGAAAACGCTCGTAGGATATATGCAACATAAGACAGGAAAGGGGCACAACGACTTCTCGTCCATGGAGCCTCGCTACTTGGAGCCGTCCAGCAACATCCGTTGGCACAAACCGGTTTGCGTGCTTACCAACCGTTCCGTATTCAGCGCTGCCAACGACTTTGCTGTTATCATGCACGCACTGCCGATGGTCAAACTGGTGGGCGACCACACAGGAGGAGGCAGCGGTATGCCGATGAGCAGCTCGCTGCCCAACGGATGGACCGTGCGTTTCTCAGCCTGTCCTATGTTCGATGCCCAAAAGCAGCAGACGGAATTCGGAATCGACCCCGATGTCAACGTAGCCCTCACTGACGAAGCAACAGCACAAGGCCGCGACCTCATCATAGAGACCGCCCGCGAATTGTTAATTAAATGAAAAAAACAGAATAAGAAATCAATTTCTCATTTCTCATTTCTCATTTCTCATTTAAATTGTGTACCTTTGCACCCGCAAATGCCAGGAAAGGCGCCTGTGGCGGAATTGGTAGACGCGTTAGACTTAGGATCTAATGTTTCACGGCGTGCAGGTTCGAGTCCTGTCAGGCGCACAAAACATCGTTGAAGTCGGCATAGCTCAGCTGGTTAGAGTATCACCTTGACATGGTGGGGGTCCTTGGTTCGAGTCCAAGTGTCGACACAAAAAGAAAGAAGTGACGCATGCGCCACTTCTTCTTTTTTTAATACTCATCCTCGTTGAATAGGAAGTCTTCTTTCGTCGGATAGTCTGGCCAGATGTCCTCAATACTTTCGTAGACATCGCCCTCGTCCTCTATCTCCTGTAAGTTCTCCAACACCTCGAGGGGGGCACCGGAGCGGATGGCATAATCTATCAATTCGTCCTTAGTTGCGGGCCAAGGTGCGTCTTCCAATTTCGAAGCTAATTCAAGTGTCCAATACATAATAATATTTACTATTTAAGATTTACAATTTACGTTTTATATTGTCTCTTTGAAATTTGCCCGCAAAAGTAATATTTTTTTTTCTAATCACAAACATTATTCCATACTTTTTCGCTCTGACCCGCAATAAAATTCAACTTTTTGGCCAAAACGAAGAAATAATCGCTCAATCGGTTGATATATTGCAGCACTTCAGGACTAATAGTGGCCTCTTCCGAGAGTGCAACAATCCGGCGTTCAGCACGTCGGCAGACCGTGCGGCAGACATGCGTCTGGGCTGCGGCAAGTGTTCCTCCGGGCAGGATGAAGCCCTGTCGTTCGGGCAACATAGCCATGATGCGGTCCACCTCTTGTTCCATTCGTTCTATTTCACCTGCAGGCAGGTGTGCAGAGGGATAGAGCGGTGTCTGGTCCTGATCGGTAGCCAGATTCGTACAGACATTAAACAGACAGTTCTGGATACGCTGCACCAGTTCCTTATCCTCCCCATCGGGAAGCATAGCGGCCAACAGACCGATATGGGAACTTAGCTCGTCCACCGTACCATACGACTCCAAACGGGCACTGGCCTTCGACACCCGCTGACCACCCACCAACGATGTCAGCCCCTTGTCGCCGCCACGGGTATATACCTTCGTGATTTTCTTTACCATAGTCTTTAGAAATTGATTTGATAGTTATGTTTAAAGCGTTTAATATCGTAAAAAATAATCCCACAATAATAGAGATCGAACGTCGTACCGTTTCGTACGTCACGTTCCATTTCGTGCCAGCGGTTCCAATTGCGCCAGATGCCTTCCACCACAACGACCGAGCGTTCGTCACATTGCGCCAGCAACGACTCATAGCCGTCGCGGTCATCAACATCTATGCGAGCCAGTTCCACATGCTGAATCTTTTCAGCAAAACGCGTCTTCCTGCATCCTGACTGCCAGTAAGCCTGATAGCAGTCTGTCAGCATCGTTACGGGCTGACGCCAGTTAGCCAAACGGAAATAGAGCTTTCCTAACTTCCTGGTCAGCCAGGCATCGTTAGGCAACAAATCATAAGCATAATAAGGCCAATGCTCGTTCACCACATAGCGAACGAACGCGTAATCCGTAGGCGACTGAATCCCAAAGCCGCGACACCGGTGAATACGGCTTAACCAAACGAGTCCACGCTGCAACTGATTCATAGCTGCAAAATTACGAAAAAACGAGGGAAGTGCAAAGAAAAAAAGAGGGAAAAACAAAAATAGTCCCATAATCTTACGACTACAGGACTATTCTCTTGAAAAAGTGGCGGCCTCCT